>CAZJHQ010000058.1:0-19271 GCA_964545915.1 uncultured Candidatus Kuenenia sp.
GCCTGCCTGGCGGCCGGCTGGCGGACCACGACGGCCACCGCGCTGGCGTGGCTCGCGCAAGTGAGCGTGTTCCGCCGCACCATCCCCGCCGCCAACGCCGGTGACGTGCTGCTCTCGTGCCTGCTGTTCTGGTCGTGGTTCCTGCCGCTCGGGGCGGTCTGGTCATGCGACGCTCGCCGCGCTGCCGGCGACGGCCGACCCCGGACGATGCGGGTCTTCGGCCCGGCGACCATGGCGCTCATGCTGCAGGTGCTGGCCGTCTATGTCGGTGCCGGACTGGCCAAATGGAACCCCTCCTGGCTCGGCGGGGAGGCGGTGCGCTACGCGCTATCCGTCCACGACCACGGCACGTCCCTGGGAATGTGGCTGGCGCATGCGGATTGGCTGGTGCGGCCGCTGACCTGGGGCGTGCTTGGCGCCGAGATCATCGGGCCCCTGGCATTCATCGCCTGGCCGGCGGCCCGCCCGGTGATCGCCGCGGCGTTCCTCCTGTTCCACGTCACGATCTGGCTGACGATGTCGGTCGGGCTATTCGCACCGATCGGCATGGTGGCCTGGCTGCCGCTGCTGCCGGGCAGCGTCTGGGGCCGCGCCGGCCGAGGACTGGCCGACGCCGTCGGCCCGGATTGCCGGTCGGCCGCGGCCCGCTGGGCCTGCATTGCCGCGACGGCGCTGGCGGCGGTGAGCTTCGTGCGCGACCGCACGCCGTGGCGGGCCCGGCCGCTGCCGGGACCGGTCCAGCAGGCGATTCATGCGGCGAGCCTGACGCAAGACTGGGGCATGTTCGGGACGGTGCCGCCGCTCGAGCAGTGGGTCTATGGCCGCGCGGAACTCGCCGATGGCCGGGTTGTCGACGTGCTGCGTGAGGGCCGACCGATCGAGGCCGACCGACCGACCGGCGGCTTCACCAGCCTGCCGCACCACCGCTGGCACAAACTGCTGTGGATCCTGCCGCGGCCCAAAATGCGGCCGTTCGCCCCCAGCGTGGCCGCAGCCCTAGTCCGCGACTGGAACGCACGGCACGACGCGGACCAGCAGGTCGTATCGCTCGAGATCCGCTTCGCCCACCGCAACCTCGCCGCACCCGACGGCCCGCTGCAGGAGATACTCGTCGGCACGTGGCCCGACCGCGACTCCGATGGCACCGGCAGCCTCGACCGGTTCCTGGAGGCGGACCGCGTCAGCCGTTCGCCGCGGTGACGGGTCGCGACGGCGTGCGAGAGGCGGGAGTCGAACCCGCACGCCTTGCGGCACTGGAACCTAAATCCAGCGCGTCTGCCAGTTTCGCCACTCTCGCGACCGCCGTGGAGCAAACTCGAGTGTAATCCGCGGCACGGTCCGGCCCCAGCCGCCGGTCAGCGGCCCAGCCGCCCCGCCTCGGCGGCCGGGTCGAACGGCACCCGCGGCACCCGCAGCGGATCACCGTCGACCGACTTCGGCAGCGCTTCGACCGAAACCGGATATGTCAGTGTCGCCGGCCGGACTTTCGCGTTGGCGGGCCGGGCGGCCGGAACCGCCCCCCGACTGGCGAAGAAGCGGCGTGGCACCGGGCCGGTCGCTGACTCGTCGAACAGGTCGGCGTCGGCCGCCGGCTGCTTGGCAGGTGGTTCGGCCGGCGGCGGCGCGGCCGGCTCGGGAGCGGCCGACCTGCCTGGGACCGAAGGATCCGCGGCCGGAAGAGGTGCGGGCTCCGCGGCCGGCTCACGGATCCGTTCGGCCGCCGGCGGCGCGGGTTCTGCGGCGGGCCCGTTCGGCACCGCCCCCTCCGCGGCGGGATCTGGAGCCGGCAATTCGCCGGCCCGCGGTTCACGCGACTCTTCGTCAGCCCGCGGCACGGCCGACTTCGGCGGCCGCACGGGCGTCGCCTCCTGGGCGTGCGCCGCGGGCACCACGCCCTGTCCCGGCCAGCGCCGCCACTGCGTGTCGTAGAAGCCGAACTCCTGCGGACGAACCGGACAATACGGATGGCACTTGCCGCCGCGGCAGCCGGCGTGGTGACCATGATGGCCGCCGCTCCGGCAGCCGCGACAGTGGGGCTCACGGCAGCCACGACACACCCCGCCGGCAGGCACCACGGCGTGGTCCACCACGGCCGGACGGGCCCGCGGCGGGCGGGAAGCCGGTTCGGCGGCGCCTGCGCCCAGGGACCACACCCCGAACGCGGCGCAGCCGCAGAGGATCGCCGCTCCACCCCGTCCGACGCCGAGCCCCTGTCGCCTGCCGTGCTGTCCGATCATCACCTTGTCCCTCACTTCAGTGGCCGGCCCGCAAAGTCCACCCAATCGTCACCAGCGGACCATCGGGAGTATCGACCGATCCCCCCGGAATCTTGCGACCGAATGGCCCGCACCCGGCGCACGGTCTCGGCGCGGGACGCCCCGGCGCGAGGCTGGGGGTTTTCGGCTGCCCCCATCACCGCGGTGATGGCAGCCAGTTGGTAGACTGGGCAGTCCGGCAGTGCGGCCCCAGCTGGGCCGGCGACGCCGCCGGGAGGAAAAGGCCCGTGAAACGCGTCAACGTCAAGCTTCTGCTGATCCTGGTCGCCGCCCTCGCCGTGACCGTCATCGGCGTCTATTTCCTCCGCCGGTTCCAGCTCGCGCGGAACGCCGGCGGCCTCATGACCCAGGCGCGGCAGAAGGTGACGGACGGAAAGCCGGCCGAGGCCCTGCAGCTTTTGCAGCGGTACGTCGGCCTCCGCCCGGAAGACTCCGCTGCCTTTGCGGAGTACGCCGAACTGCTGCTGCAGCAGACCGAGGGTTCGCCACCAACCCGCGAAGCCCTCTCGCGGGCGTACCTCGTCCTCGAGGAAGCCGTGCGCCGCAATCCGCAGAACCCCCGCCTGCGGGCGCGACTTGCACAGTTCCAGCTCCGCATCGGCCGGTTCGCTGACGCCCGCGAGCATCTCGAGTTGCTCCACAGCCGTGCCCCCGCGGAAGCGGGCCCGTCGCCCCCCGAGCCTGAAGACGCCAAACATCCGCATGCCGATCTCGTCAAACCGAGCACCGTCGCGCTGATGTTGGCTCGGTCCTTCATGGGCTTGGGCGAGTTCGAGCGGGCGGCCGCCATGGTCGGCGAACTGGTCGGCTACGACTTGGAAACTCGATCATTCTCCGACGAGGCCAAACCGGAGGCGCCGACCGACGCCTCCATCCTGCTGGCCGCACTGCTCCACGAGAAGCTCAAGGACGAGGCGGCGGCCAACGGCGTGCTCGAGCAGCTCATCAAGGTCAAGGGCGACGATCTCCAGGCGTGGCTGGCGATGTGCCGCTGGCACCGGCAACGCGGCAACGTCGCCGCGGCGGTCAAGGACGTGGAGCGGGCCCTGCAGATCGCTCCGGACGACGCGGACTCTATGTTACTGGCGATCGAACTCGCCCTCGCCAGCGGCGACCTGACGCGGGCCGAGGAGTTGGCGAAGAAGTTCCGCGCCGCGTTCCCCGAGGACGATCGCGGATATCGCGGCCTGGCCACCGTGTCCTTGCAGAAGGAGCGACCGGCGGAGGCGGAACAGGTGCTGCGGGAAGGCGTGGCTGCGTTGCCGGGCCGGGCGTCCCTGCTGCTCATGCTGGCCGACATGCTGCTCCAACGGAACGAGCTCGTCGAAGCCAAGCAGACGATCGCCCAGGCCAAGGAGATCCTCGGGCAGACAAACCCCGGCGTCGGCCTGTTCGAGGCCCGCATTCTGCTGGCGGAGCAGAAATGGCTTCCCGCCAAGCAGATGCTCCAGGCCCTGCGGCCGCTCGTCGCGGGCTCGGATGATATGACTCGCCAGGTCGATCTGTACCTCGGGCAATGCGCGGAACGACTCGGCGAGTTCGACGAGCAACTGGAGGCCAACCAACGCGTCTTGAGTGACAGCCCGAACTCGCTCCCGGCCCGCGTCGGATCGGCCTCCGCGCTGATGGCGGCCGGGAAGACCGACGAAGCGCTGAAGGAGTTCGAGACCATCGCGGCGGGCATCCCCGCAGACAACCTCCCGGGCATTCCCCAGGTCTGGCTCCCACTGCTGCAGCTGCGAATCGGGGCCCAGACCCGGCTGCCAGCCGAGAGCCGTGACTGGTCGAAGATCGACGCCCTCATGGCGTCGCTCCAGCAGGCGCCCGAGGTTTCGACGTCGCAGATGGCGCTGCTGCGGGCCGACGTCCTGCTGCGCAAGGGCGAGATCGACGCCGCCGCGAGCGTGCTCGAGAAGGCGGCCGCAGGCGACGCGACCAACCCGCAGATCGCGGCCGCGCGGGTGACGCTCGCCCTGCGCCGCCAGGGCCCAGCGGCGGGACGCGAACTGCTGGCCGCTTTGCCGGCCGAGGTCGCAGGGCATCCGGCCGTCCTGACCATCGACGCCCAGGTGGCGGCCGGCGAGGGAAAGGACGCCGCGCGGGCGAACTTCGCGCGGATCGAGGCGCGGGCCAAGGAACTGCCCGCCGAAACGGCCGGCCGTCTATACGGTCAACTGGCCTCTCTGTCTCTGGCGCTTGGTGATCGGGAGGAAGCGGAACGGCTGTGGAACGCAGCGGCCGCGGCGCAGCCAGACGACCTGCAGGCCCGCAGCGCGCTTTTCGACCTGGCGGCGGACTCCGGCGACCTTGCGAAGGCCGAGGCCGCGGCGGAGGCGCTGGCCCGGGTCGCCGGCGAGAAGAGCCCGCAGGCCCGCGTCGCCCGGGCGGCCATCGGCATCCTCGCGGTCCGCAAGTCCCTGGCTCCGCGACATGAGGCCGGGGGCCCGATGCCCGAGTTGTCGCCGCAGGAACGGGCGCGGCTCGACGCCTCCCGCAACCTGCTCATCGAGGCTGAAAACGAGCGGCCGGGCTGGAATCGCATCCAGAGCACGTTCGCCGAGATCGAAGGGCTGAAGGGAGATGTGAACTCGGCCATCGAGCGGCTGCAGCGGTCCATCAGCCTCGGCCCGACGAATCCCGCGGTGGTGCGGCAACTGGTGTCGCTGCTGTACGCGACCAACCGGATCGAGGAGGCGCGGATGGCGCTGGCCTCCCTCGGGTCGGAAACCGCGGGGCTGGAACGGCTCTCCGCGGAGGTGGAGATGCGCGCCGGAAAGCTCGACGACGCCGTCGCGCTCGCGGAGCGCACGGTCGCGGCGGACTCGACCAATGCCGACGAACTGCTCTGGCTCGGACAACTCCTGGAGCGGTCGGGCAAACGCGGGCAGGCGGCGGAGATCGTCGAGCGGGCCGTGGCGGCCGCGCCGGAGCGGCCCGAAACGTGGCTCACGCTCTGCTCGCTGCAGCTCGCGCAGGGCAAGACGAAGGCGGCGGAACAGACGCTCGACCGGGCGGCCGACAAGCTCACCGGCGTGCAACGCGGCCTGGCGTTGGCCCAGGGCAGCGAAATGCTCGGGCGGCTCGACGACGCGGAGCGATCGTATCGCGAGGCGGTGGCAGCCGCCCCGGAGGATCTCGCCGTCGCCCGCCGCCTGGCGGAGTTCCTGCTTCGGTCCGGCCGGCTCGCCCCGGCCCGCGAGACCCTCGATGCAATCCTGGCGGCCCCCGCCGCGTCTTCGGCCGCGAAGACGACCCAGGCCTGGGCGCGGCGCGCTGTCGCGGAACTGGTGGGCGAGCGCGGCACGTTCCGGGCGTTTCGGGCGGCTCTGCAGACCTTGCAACAGAACGCCGACTCCCAGGGGCGGCTCGCAGCGGACGACCTGGCCCTCAAGGCGCGACTTCTCGCCGCCCGCCCTGAGCCGGCGAACTGGCGGGAAGGCATCGACGCGCTCCAGGCGCTGGCCGCCATGCAGCCGCTCTTGGTCGGGCAGCGGCTCCAGTTCGCGCAACTCCAGGAGCGGACCGGGAACTGGGAGGACTGCCGCACTGAACTGATCTCGATCGCCTCCGCGCCGCAGACGCCGCCGTCCATCCTGGCGATGCTCGTGGAAAAGATGATCGACCACGGTGAGACCACTACCGCGCGAACCTGGCTGCGGCGCCTGCAGGCCGCAGCCCCGGATGCGCCGCTGACGCTCGCCGTCGAGGCCAAGCTCGCCATCGCCATTGGAGACCGCGAAACGGCGGTGGCGGCGGCCCGCAAACTGATGCCGGAGGCTGAAACGAAGATTGCGCAGGCGGAGCAGCTGGCGTCGATCGCCGCATTGTTCGAGGAACTCGGCTTCGCGAAGGCGGCCGAAAAGGTGCTGGGACAGCTCGCCAGCCTGTCGGCGGATGGCATGGCGGCGCGGGCGGCCTTCCTGGGCCGGCAGAAGCGGACCGCCGAGGCCCTCGACATGCTGGAGACGTTGTGGGACAAGATGCCCCTGGAGCGGCTCATGCAGGTCGCCGTCGAGGCCCTGCGCGACGGCGAGGATCCGACGGCGGCCGCGCGGCTCGAGCCCTGGTTCTCCAAGGCGATGCGACAGGACCCCGAGTCGGTATCACTGCCGCTGCTGCTCGCCGAGTTCCGCGACTTCCAGGGGCGGCGGGACGAAGCCGAGAAGATCTACCGGGATCTTCTGGCCCGGAGGCGGCTGGAGCCGATGCAAGCGGCGATCATCGCCAACAATCTCGCGTTTCACCTCGCCCAGCCGGACACAGCGGCCGAAGCCCGCACCCTGATCGACCAGGCCATCGAAGAACTCGGTCCGCATCCCGACCTGCTCGACACGCGGGGCCTGGTCTCCTTGGCCGCGGGAGATCCGCGGCGGGCGGTGGCGGATCTCCGTGAAGCAGTGCTTCAGCCCACGCCGACGAAACTGCTGCACCTCGCCTACGCCCAGTTCCAGGCTGGCGATGCCGAGGCCGCGACGCGGTCGCTCGAAGCGGCCCGCAAGAAGCAGCTCCGCCCGGCGCGGCTCTCGGCCGCGGACCGCGAGCGGCTGGCCGCCCTCGAGACGGCACTGCAGAAGCCCGCGGCCTGAGCCGCGACAGGGTACGGCGGCTCGCGGGCGTGGACGCCAGGGGGGTGGTGGGGCGTCAGTGCCCCGCCTGGAGCATTCGCGAGCGGGCCAGGGCCTCCTCGGCTTCCGCGATGCGTCCGCCCCGCATGCAGGCGACACTCAAGGCGGTGAAGCTGAACGGGTCAGCCGGCTCGAGCTCGCAGACACGCCGGGCATGGCGAATCGCCTCCTCGTGCCGCTCGAGCCGCGTGCACCAGGCAGCCAGCGCGGAATGGGCCAAGGCGTAGTCGGCATCCACGGCCACCACGGCCTCCAGCGCCGCAACGGCGGCCGGCAGATCACCGGCATTTTTCAATGCTTCCGCCGCTTCGTACCTTTCTTCCCGCGTCGTCATTCGAATGCACCTCCCACGAACCAACGAACCTTCGCAATGGCGTGGCAGTGTAGCGGCTGGCGTGAGAAAGGCCATGGGAGATGGCGGGCTCTACCCAGCCCAGGAAGACCGGGCAAGGTCTCGCGCCCCCGCAAAACTGGCATTGAATCCGACGTCCGGTCGAGCCGATAAACCTCCCCGGCTCCCGTCGTACCGACGGTAGAGCGGCGGTTCTCCGCCGCCCCCCGGCTCGAGGGACCCCTGAAAGGCACGGCGTGAGCATCCATCCGTTGGCGGTCGTGAGTCCGGATGCCCGCCTCGGGGTGGGCGTGCGTGTGGCGCCGTTCGCGACGATCGAGGCGGACGTCGAGCTCGGTGATTTTTGCTCTGTCGCCAGCGGGGCCATCGTCAAGACGGGCGTCCGCGCGGGCTGCCACAACGAGTTTGGCGAGCACGCGGTGATCGGCGGCGCCCCGCAGCATGTGGCGCGGCCTGAGAACATCGGCGGCGTGTCGATCGGCGACCACAATGTGTTTCGCGAATATGCCACCGTCCATCGGGCGTTGAAGCCCGGCACCCTGACGGTCGTGGGCAACCACAACTACGTCATGGCCGGCGCCCACTTCGGCCACGACTGCGTCGTCGGCAACAACTGCATCTTTGCCAACGCCGCCCTGCTCGGCGGCCACGTCACCGTCGAGGATCGGGCGTTCGTGTCGGGCGCGGTGGCGGTGCACCAGTTTTGCCGCATCGGCCGGCTGGCGATGGTCGGCGGGCACGCCCGCGTCGTGCAGGACGTGCCCCCCTACATGCTCCTCGACGGCCAGAGCGGCTGCATCGTCGGCCTCAACGTCGTCGGGCTGCGCCGCAGCGGGCATTCGGCGGAGGATATCGCCACGCTGAAGTCGGCCTATCGCACCATCTACCGCCGTGGCCTGCCCTGGAAGGACGTGCTCGACGCCCTGCGGGCCGAGTTCGACGCGGCTCCCGTCACCCACCTGCGGGAGTTTCTCGCCGGTGGCAGCCGTGGCTTCTCCCAGGAGCGGCGAGCGCCCCCTTCGGCCACCCTGCGGCTCCGGGTGCCCGACGAGGACGCGAGCGTCGCGGCCTTCCGCGCCCGCGCCGGCTGACCGGCATCAGGGATCGAGGCCTTCAGCCGGCCGACTGCCCGACTCGTCGAGGCCGTACCGCTGGAGTTTGCGGCGGAGCACGGACCGGTCGATGCCGAGCATTTTCGCGGCCAGCGATTTGTTCTGCAGCGTCGCTGCGAGCGTCCGCTCGAGGTGCATCCGCTCGACGTCGGCGAGCGTCGGCCAGGCTGACGAGCCGTCGGATTCGCCGGCCGGTGCCGGGGCCGTCGCCTGGGGCTGCGCCGCCGGCTGGATCCGCGGCTCGACCCGATAGACGCCCGGGAGGGGCGTGGCGGAAACGATGCCGCGGCTCGCGGCGACCGCGAGCTGCGTGGCGCCCGACGCGGGCTCGCCGACCGGCCGCGTTCCCATCAGGCCGCTGAGGGAGTCGGGGTCGATCTCGTCGCCGGACGAGAACATCACCGCCCGTTCCAGCACATTCTCCAATTCGCGGACGTTGCCCGGCCAGGCGTATGCCTGGAGCACGTCGATCGCCGCCGGCGACAGGCTGCACATCGGCATCCCGTGGCGGGCGGCCAGTTCGGCCAGGTACCGGGCCGCGAGCACGGGCACGTCCTCGGGCCGCTCGCGAAGCGGCAGCGTCTGAATCGCGACGACGTTGAGCCGGTAGAAGAGATCCTCGCGAAACCGCCCCTCGGCCACTTCCCGCGAGAGTTCTCGATTCGTCGCCGCGAGCACGCGCACGTCGACCGAAACCTCCTGGTGGCTGCCCACCGGCACGACGGTGCGTTGCTGGAGCACCCGCAGCAGTTTGGCCTGCAGCTCCAGCTCCATCTCCCCGATTTCGTCGAGAAAGATGGTGCCTCCGTCGGCGGCCCGAAAACAGCCCAGCGTCGAAGACGTGGCACCGGTGAACGAGCCCTTGACGTGCCCGAACATGTGGCTTGCGAACAACGTACCGGTGGTGACGGCGCAGTCGACCGGAATGAACGGCCGCTGCCCCCGGGGGCTGCAGGCGTGGATCGCGCGGGCGATCAATTCCTTGCCCGTGCCGCTCGGGCCCATGATGAGCACGCTGGAGTGGTGGGCTGCCACCAACTCGATCGATCGCCGCACCTGGTCGGACCACGCGGACACACCGACGATCCGCTGGATCGCCGTTTCGGCACCCATATTGCCCGCGATCGATGCCATGCCGGAACGCTCGTCCTCCTGCACCGCTGGCCAGCCACGGCCGCCCAGCGGGCCAACAACCCGCCCCCTGATGCGACGCCATCCCCGTCAAATCGACCTCTACATATACACCATGGCGGTCGTTCGGGCCAGCAATCGGCCCCCCTGGCGGGCATCGACCCGAGACCACCCAGACAGGGGGCGTGTCGAGGCTGCCGATTTTTCCGCCCCCGTTCATTCGCCCGGTCGGGAAAGATGGGCAAAGATTGAGACGGTGCCTTGCTCCACGAACGGGCGGCCTGCCGTCTCCATTGCATGAGCGATCTCGTGTTGTCCCCCGCGCCCGCTCACAGACCGCCCGGGAAGCGGCCCGCCTTCTGGCGGCGTTGGAACCGCTGGCTCGCCCTGTCGGCCTTGCTCGGCGCCGCAGCGGCCGCCTGGTTCGGCCTCGACCGCCTGCTGGTCAATCGGCGGCCGATCGTGGTCGCGCTGCTTCACTCGCGCACCGGGCCGATGGCGGTCAGCGAACGCTCGATGATCGATGCGGAGGTGCTGGCCCTCGAGGAAATCAACGCCGGCGGCGGCCTCCTCGGGCGGCCCATCCGCTGGGTGATCGCCGACGGCGCTTCCGACCCCCCCACGTTCGCCCGCGAGGCGGAACGGCTCGTCGAGCAGCGGCCCGCCGTCATCGTCGGCTGCTGGACCAGCGCCAGCCGCAAGAGCGTGCTGCCCGTGGTCGAGGGGCACGACCACCTGCTGATCTACCCGATGGCCTACGAGGGACTCGAGCAGTCGCCGAACATCGTCTACACGGGGGCGGCGCCCAACCAGCAGATCACCCCGGCGGTGCAGTGGTGCCACGATACGCTCGGCGCCCGCCGCTTTTTCCTCGTCGGCTCCGACTACATCTGGCCGCACTGCGTCAACGCGATCGCCGCCGACCAGATCAAGGGCTTCGGAGCGGAAGTGGTCGGCGAGGCCTACGTGCCGTTCGGCAGCCGCGAAGTCGCCGACCTCGTCCGCCGCATCGTGGCCGCGGCCCCCGACGTGATCCTGTGTTCCGTGGTCGGCGACTCCGGCGTCGCGTTCGCCCGCGGCCTCCGCGAGGCGGGCGTCCGCCCCGAGAAGATTCCCGTGGTCACCTTCGCGATGGCGGAAGACGAGGTCCGCGACCTGCCGGCCGGGGACATGGTCGGCAACTACGCCTCCTGGAGCTACTTCCAAAGCCTCGACAGACCCGAAAACCAGGCCTTTGTGCGGGCCTTCAAGGCCCGCTACGGCGCCGACCGCACGACCTCCGACGTCATGGCCACCGCGTACAACAGCGTGCACCTCTGGGCCCAGGCCGTTCGTGAGGCCGGCACGGCCGATGTCCGCCAGGTGCGGACGGCCCTCCGCCATCAGAGCCGCAATGCCCCCGAAGGCATCATCGCCGTCGATCCCGAGACGCAGCACACCTGGCGACCCGTGTTCATCGGCAAGATCCGCGCCGACGGGCAGTTCGACGTCGTGTGGACCAGTCGCACGGCGGTCCGGCCCGTGCCGTTTCCGATCTCCCGGTCGCGGTCGGAATGGGAGGCGTTCGTGGCCGACCGCTACCGGTCCTGGGGCGGCCGCTGGTCCAACCCCATCGGTGCGGCGCCGGACGTGAGCGGAGGGCGACGATGAATGCGACCACGCCGTCCGACAATGCCTCCATGCAGCGGTCGATCGCCGGCCGGCTGCTCTTCTGGTTCCTGGTGATCGCCCTCATTCCGTGCGCCATCCTCACCGCGATCACGGCGCGGATTGCGGCCACCGCGCTCGAGGCCTCCGTGCGCGACAACCTGGTGCAGATCGCGGCTGCGAAGGCGGGCGAACTCGAAGCCTATGCCGGCGAGCGGGTCCGGGACGCGTCGGCCCTGGCCCGCGGGCCGACGGTCGTGCGGGCCATGCAGGAACTCGCCACCGCAGCCGGGGCCGCGGCCCCGGCCCAACGCCGGGAGAAGCTGGCCGCCCTGGGGGCCGAGTTCGATGAATACTTCGGCTACGTCGCCACCGCCTTCGGCTACGAGCAGCTGCTCCTCATCGATGCCGGCGGCCGCGTCGTGTATTCCCTCGCCGACTCGATCCCGCCGGACACGCAGATCGTCGGCGGCGGTCTCGCCAATTCCGAACTCGCCGGTGGATTCGACCGGGCGCGGACGCTCTTGCAAGCCGACCTGTCCGGCTTCCAGTCCTACGGCAAGGCGGCCCAGCCGCTGGCCTTCGTGACCTGCCCGGTGTTCTCCGGCGGCCGCGTGATCGGCGCGGTCGCGCTCGGTCTCGGCCCCGAGCGAATCTGGCGGGTGCTCTCCGACCTCACCGGCCTCGGCGACACCGGGGAGATCGTCGCCGGCCAGCTCGTGGGCAATTCCGTGCTCGTGACGACGCCGCTGCGGCATGCCGCCGACGCCGCCTTCCGCATGCAGATTCCCCTCGGGTCCGACCAGGCGAAGGCGACACAGGCGGCCGCGAGCGGCGACCGGGGCTATGGCACGGTGCGGGACTACCGTGGGCAGGAGGTGGCCGCGGCCTGGTGCTACGCGCCCAGCTTCCGCTGGGGTCTCGCCGTGAAGCAGGACGCCCGCGAGGCCTTCGGGCTGGTTCGCTTCCAGCGGGCCGCCATCATCGGCCTGTCGCTGGCCACGATCGTGGGCGTCACGCTCGCGGCCCTCGTGGTGGCCCGCACGATCTCCAACCCCATCCGGACCGCCGTCGCCGTGGCCAAGCAGGTGGCCGGTGGCGACCTGCGGGCCGATGTCGCCGCCACCACCGACGACGAGACGGGCGCCCTGCTGACGGCGATCCAGACGATGACCAACGACCTCCGCGGGCTCATCGGCCGGATCCAGCGGTCGAGCGTCGCGCTGATCTCCACCGCGACGGCGATCCAGGCCACCGCCAGCGAGCAGCAGCAGGTGATCGCCGACTACGGCGCCTCGACGAGCCAGGCGGTGGCTGCGGTCAAGCAAATCTCCGTCACCAGCCAGGAACTGCTGCGGACGATGACGGAGGTCAACGACATGGCGGGCCACACGGGCCGCATGGCGGCCGATGGCCGCGTGAGCCTGGGCGCGATGGACGGCACGATGCGGCAGCTCGCCGAGAGCACGTCCTCCTTCGGCTCGAAGCTCGCGGTGATCAGCGAGCGGGCGGCCAACATCAACCTCGCCGTGACCACGATCACCAAGGTGGCCGACCAGACCAACCTGCTCTCCATCAACGCCGCCATCGAGGCCGAGAAGGCGGGTGAATACGGGCTCGGATTCCTCGTCGTGGCCCGCGAGATTCGCCGCCTCGCCGATCAGACGGCCGTGGCCTCGCTCGACATCGAACGGATGGTCAAGGAGATGCAATACAGCGTCTCGGCGGGGGTCATGGAGATGGACAAGTTCGCCGAGCAGGTGCGGGCCGGGGTTCGCGAGATCGGCGACGTCGGCACCAAGCTCGGCGAGATCATCGCGGCGGTGCAGGGCATCTCCGGTCGGTTCGGCCAGGTCACGGAGGGCATGCGGGCCCAGTCGCAGGGCGCCGACCAGATCCGCGAGGCGATGATCCGCCTGGCGGAGGGCGCCTCCCGCACGGCCTCTTCACTCGACGATTTCAACAAGGCCACGATCCACCTCCGCGAGGCGGTCGGCGATCTCAAGGAGGAAGTCTCCCGGTTCACGATCTGAACCCCGGAGGGCCGCCGGCCATGCAGCTGCTCACCTTCACCGTCGCGGGCGAGTCCTACGCGATCGAGTCGCGGCGGGTGGTCGAAGTGCTGCCCCTCGTGCCGGCCCGGCCGATTCCGCTGACACCGGGCTACGTCCGCGGCGTATTCACCTACCGCGGCAGCCTCGTGCCCCTGGTCGATCTGGGCAAGCGGCTGGGCGACGTCGCCCTGGAGGAGCGGCTCAGCACCCGCGTGATCGTGGTCGAGTATCTGCCCCCCGGCCTCCGCCGGCCCGCCCGCCTGGGGCTGGTCGCCGAGAACGTGATTTCGATCGTGGCCGCCGAGCGGGCCGAGACGTCGCTGCCGGCGTTGGAACTTGCCGCCGCCCCCTTCCTCGGCCGCATCCTCCGCATCGACGGCCGCACCGTCCAGGTCGTGGACGTGGATCGCCTGCTGCCGGACGACCTGGCGGCGGGCCTGTTTCCCGCCGCCTCCGCGGAGGCGGCGTCGTGAAGCGGACCAGCGGGCACGCCGTGGATCACGCTGGCGGAGTCGCCGCCGTCGAGGCGCTGCTCCGCGACTGGATCGGGCTCGACGCCACGACGATCGGCACGCCTGCGGTCGAGCGGGCCATCCGTGCCCGCATGGCGGCGACGGGCGGGGCCGACGTCGCCGCGTATGCGTCCCGCGTGGACAGCGACCCCGCCGAACGTGACCTCCTCGTCGAGGAGGTGGTCGTCGGTGAGAGCTGGTTTTTCCGCGACCTTCAGGTGTTCGAGTTCGTGGCGGATGTGGTGGCGACCCGGGCCGGCCTCCCCGGCCGCGGGCCGGTCCGCATCCTCTGCGCCCCCTGCGCCGGCGGCGAGGAACCCTACTCCGTCGCGATGGCGCTCTTGGACGCCGGCCTCCAGCCCGCGCAGTTCACGATCGACGCCGTGGACGTGAGCCGCGCGGCCTTGGCGCGGGCGGCCCGCGGCCGCTACTCCGCCAACGCGTTTCGCAACGCCGACTGTTCCTTCCGCGACCGCTGGTTCACCGCGGACGGCAGCCGGTCAATCCTGTCGCCCGCGGTGCGCAGCTGCGTGACCTTTGCCCAGGCCAACGTGGTCGACGAGTCGTTCCCGGCCGGCCGCGGCCCGTACGACGTGATCTTCTGCCGGAACCTGCTCATCTATCTGACCCCCGAGGGACGGCGCCGCGTCGAGACCGCGATCGATCGGCTCCTGACCCGTGACGGGGTGCTCGTCCTGGGCGCGGCCGAGCCGCCGATCCTCAAGGGCGACTGGCTGCCCGCCGGCACCGCGGCCGTGTTCGCCATGCGACGGGGCGTGCGGCCCGTCGCGTTGCCGGTCCCTCCCGCGCCCCGGCGTTCCGTTCACGGGCGGCGGCCGCCGCCGCCCGCCGCCGTGCCAGCGGCGGCTGCGGAAGCCCCGCCCCCTCCGACGCTCGCCGATGTGCTGGCCGAGGCCGGAGCCCTCGCGAACCAGCAGCGGCTCGCCGCGGCGCTCGAGATCTGCGAGCGATCCCGACAGCGGCTGCCGCCGGCACCGGAACTGTTCTTCCTCATGGGCATGCTCCATCAGGCGGCCGGCGACCTCGACCGGGCCGAGGGCTGCTTTCACAAGACGCTGTACCTCGACGCCACACACGACGAGGCGCTCCTGGCATTGGCGCTCTTGGCCACCCGCCGCGGTGACGCCCGGATGGCCGAAACCTACCGCCAGTCCGCCGCCCGCGTGCTGGCTCGCAAGGAGGCGCCGTGATCGACCAGCGGCACGAATCGACGGCCGTCGCGGCCCCGATGCCCGAATGCTGGCGCCGGATCGGCGTTGCCGGCGACCGCAGCTGCCCAGAGCTCGAGGCCTTCATCCACTGCCGCAACTGCCCGGTGCTGGCCGCGGCGGCCCGCACGTTCTTCGACCGCGCCGCACCGGCCGGCTATCTCGACGACTGGCGGGCGATCCTCGAGGAGCCCGCGGCCGCTCCGGCCACCGACACGACGAGCGTCCTGGTCTTCCGGATCGGCGGCGAATGGCTGGCCCTGCCCACGGCGGTGCTGGTGGAAGTGACGCCGCTGCGCACGCTCCACCGGCTGCCACACAGGTCAGGCGGCGTTCTCGCCGGGATCGTGAACATCCGCGGCCAGCTGCAGCTGTGCGCATCGCTGCACGAGCTCATCGGCATCGCCGGCGGACCACCGGCCGGCGGCGCCGCCCCCCTCGACCATGCCACGGGCCGCCTCCTCGTCGTGGAGCGGCCGGCCGCGGAGACCGCCGACCGGTGGGTGTTCGGCGTGGACGAAGTGGCCGGCGTCCACCGGGTCACCAAGGGCATGCTCCGCGCCGTGCCCTCCACGGTCGGTCATGCCGGCGGCCGCCTCTCGTCGGCGCTCTTCGCCTGGCAGGACCGCACCGTCGCCCTGCTCGACGAGGCCCGGGTGTTCGACGGCCTGCGGGATAGGATCGCGGGCTGACCGCGCCGAGGAGCGAACCGTGGCCGAAGATCTGAGCGGATTCTCGATGCTGGAGCTGTTCCGGCTGGAGGCGGAGAGCCAGACCTCCGTGCTCTCCGCCGGCGTTCTCGCCATCGAGGAGCTGGAGCGATCGCCCGCCACCGTCGAATCGATGATGCGGGCCGCCCACTCGCTGAAGGGCGCGGCGCGGATCGTCGGCCTCGACGCGGCCGTCCGCGTGGCGCACGCCTTGGAAGACGTCTTCGTGGCCGCCGGCAAGGGCCAGTTCCACGTCCGTCCGGAGCACGCCGACCTGCTGCTGGCTGCGATCGACTTCCTCGGGTCGATCGCCAAGGCCGACGACGCCCTGGCCGCCGACGGCCCCTGGCCCGGCCGCGCCGCCGGCCTCGTCGCGGCGCTCGATGACATGCTCGCGGGGCGGCATGCCCCGGCGGCCGGCATCCCGGCGGCACCGTCCCTGCCGGTCCCCGCGGCCCGGGCCGAGGGCGAGGCAGCCACCGCGGCCCCGACCGCTCCCCTGCCGCCGGCGGAGCCGGATGCCGAACCTGCCCGGCCGATCGCGCGGCCCATCGACACCGTCGATCGGGTCGTCCGCGTTTCCGCCGACAGCCTGACCCGGCTGGTGGGCCTCGCGGGCGAGTCGCTGGTGGAGACGCGGCAACTGCGACCATTCGTCGATGCCCTGCTGCAGTTGCGCTCCGCCCAGGTCGATCTGGCCGACGCCGTCGCCGGCTTCGACGAGAAACTCAAGGCCGCCGAGCTGCCCCTGCCCCCCGCCCTGGTCGCCCTGTTGGCCACGATCCGCGAGCGGGCCGACGCCTGCCTGACGAGCCTCACCGGCCACGTCGAGGACTTCGAGAGCTTCGCGCGGCGGAACGAGGACCTGTCCAACCGGCTCCACCAGGAGGTGATCGTCAGCCGCATGCGGCCACTGGCCGACGGCATCCGCGGCTTCCCCCGGCTCGTTCGCGACCTGGCCCGGACGCTGGGCAAGCAGGTGCGGTTCGAGGTCCGGGGCGAGCAGACGGGCGTCGATCGCGACATCCTCGACAAGCTCGAGGCCCCGCTCTCGCACCTCGTCCGCAACGCCATCGATCACGGCCTGGAAACACCGGCGGAACGGGCCGCGGCCGGCAAGGCGGAGACGGGGGAGATTCGGCTCGAGGCCCGCCATCGGGCCGGCATGCTCCACATCACGCTCACCGACGACGGCCGCGGGATCGACGTCGAGCGGCTCCGGGCCCGGGCCATCGCCCGCGGGCTGGTCGCCAAGGCCGTGGCCGACCAGCTCACCGAGCTCGAGCTGCTCGAGTTCCTCTTCCTGCCCGGCTTTTCCACCAAGGACCAGGTGACGGAGATCTCGGGCCGCGGCGTCGGCCTCGACGTCGTGCAGAGCATGGTCAAGGCGGTGGGGGGCAGCGTCCGCATCGCCACCCAGCCCGGCCGGCAGACGGTGTTCACGCTCCAGCTGCCGATCACCATGTCGGTGATCCGTGCCCTGCTGGTGGACGTGGGGGGCGAGCCCTACGCCTTCCCGCTGACCCGCATCGACCGCATCCTGTTCTGCCCCCATGCCGACATCCGCACCGTCGAGGGCAGGCAATACTTCGACCGCGACGGCGTCTCGATCGGCCTCGTCCTGGCGACGCAGATCCTGGAGACCGGCGGCGGCACGCCGGCCGACCCGATGCCGGTGGTCGTGATCAGCGACCGCGGGCAGCAGTTCGGCATGATCGTCGACGCCTTTCTCGGCGAGCGCGACCTCGAGGTGCGGCCGCTCGATCCGCGGCTCGGCAAGGTGCAGGACGTCAACAGCGCGTCGCTCCTCGAAAACGGCGCTCCGGTGCTGATCGTGGACGTCGAGGACCTCGTGCGGTCGATCGACAACGTGCTCATGGGCCGGCGGCTGTCGCGGGTGGAGTTCGAGCGGCTGGCCGAGCAGGCGCGGCAGCGAAAGCGGATCCTGGTGGTCGACGACTCGATCACCGTCCGGGAGCTGGAACGGCAGCTGCTCCAGGCCCGCGGCTTCGCCGTGGACGTGGCCGTGGACGGCATGGACGGCTGGAACGCCGTCCGCAACGCCCACTACGACCTCGTGGTCACGGACGTGGACATGCCGCGCATGGACGGCATCGGCCTCGTCGGCCTGATCAAGGGGGATCCGGCCCGCCGCGACATCCCGATCGTGATCGTGTCCTACAAGGACCGGGAGGAGGACCGGATCCGTGGTCTCGATGCCGGCGCCAACCGCTATCTCACGAAGAGCAGTTTCCACGACGAGACGTTCGTCGATACGATCATCGATCTGATCGGCACGCCCGCCGGTTGACCATTCAACGGTCGGAGGCGAACGGATCGGCATGAGGCTGCGGACTGTCTGGGCCGAGGAACGCAAGGCCACGACGCGGACCTTCGCCAGCGACGCGACGCATGCCGCCTCGGGGCCGTGATTGAACCATCGAGGAAGGCTGAGACATGAGAATCGGCATCGTCAACGACATGCGGGCGGCCTGCGAGGCGCTGCGCCGCGTGGTGGACAGCCTCCCCGATCACGAGGTCGCCTGGACGGCCAGCGACGGCGTCGAGGCGGTGGCGCTGGCCAAGCGCGACCGGCCCGACCTGATCCTCATGGACCTGCTGATGCCGCACATGGACGGCGCCCAGGCGACCCGGCAGATCATGGCCGCCGCGCCATGCGCGATCCTCGTGGTCACCGCCACGGTGAGCGGCAACATCTCGCTCGTCTACGACGCCATGGGCTACGGCGCCCTCGACGCGGTCGACACGCCGATGCTCGGTCCGGCGGGCGAGGTGAGCGGTGCCGGGGCGCTCGTCGAGAAGATCGGCGTCATCGCCAAGCTCGTCGGCCCCGCCGGGGAGAGCCGCAGGCGGACGCAGCCGCGGGCCGGCGGCGCACCGCCGCGGCTGCTCGTCGTCGGCGCCTCGACCGGCGGACCGAAGGCGCTCGCCGACCTGATCCTGCCCCTGCCACAGGACTGGAACGTGGCCACCGTCATCGTCCAGCACGTCGATGTGGCCTTCGCCCAGGGGCTCGCCAAGTGGCTGGGCGACCGCACGGGGCGATCCGTGCGTGTGGCGGAGCATGGCCAGCTCCCGCAGGCCGGCGACGTGCTGCTCGCCGGCACGAACGACCACCTCGCCCTGTCGAAGACCCGCACCCTGGAATACCGCGCCGACCCCCGCGAGGTGTTCTTCCGCCCCAGCGTGGACGTGTTCTTCGGCAGCGTGGCCGAGTACTGGCCGCAGATCGGCGTCGCCATCCTGCTGACGGGCATGGGCAAGGACGGCGCCAAGGGGCTGGCCACGCTCCGCGGCCGTGGCTGGCACACGATCGCCCAGGACGAGGCGACGAGCGTCGTGTGGAGCATGCCCAAGGCGGCCATCGACGCCGGCGCCGCCTGCGAGGTGCTCGCCATCGATCAGATGGCCCGCGTCGTCACCGGCCGCCTGGGCGGGTAGCCGCTGCGGGCATGGCCCGCCCGGCTCCCGCCGGGGGCTTTTTGTGGAAGCGGCGTGCTGAAACAAGAAGCCCCGGGTGGAAACCCGGGGACTCCGGGCATGAAAACCACCCCGCCGTCCACGCCGCACGACGGCACGCAATTGCCCGCTTCCAACCCGCA
>CAZJHQ010000059.1:0-19269 GCA_964545915.1 uncultured Candidatus Kuenenia sp.
CCTCGGGCTTCAAGGGCACGGGCAAGGAAACCATCGAGCAACGATGATGCTCTCCCCTCGGCTCACGCCTCGGGCTTCAAGGGCACGGGCAAGGAAACCATCGAGCAGCGATGATTCCCTCGGCTCACGCCCCGGGCGGGAGCCCGGGGACACCGGGTACGAAAACCACTTCGCCGTCCATGCCGGACGACGACCGGCGATTTCCCGGTTCAACCCCACATCGCATGGCACGCGGGAAGTCATGCGACCCGGAGTCCCCCGGCTTCCGCCGGGGGCTTTTTGTGAGGTTCTCGCGTGGTGAGCCGAGAGCAAGACAGGAGAACGCGCAACAGCAAAAATCACACGATGCGATGTTTTGCCAACGGACGATGCCGGCTAACGTGTGCCGACGAAAATCGAGTTCCAACTGCCGCCGGTCGGATGCGTGCGGGCCTTGACCACTTCCACGGCGAAGCCCGCTTCCTCCATGCGGGCCACGAACCGCGGGTCGCCCCCCGCCGACCAGACGGCCAGCCGGCCACGCGGCTTGAGCGCCGCCCGGGCCGCGCCCAGCCCCGTCGCCACGTAGAGCTCGTCGTTGGCGGCCGCCGTCAGGCCGCGGGCGCCGTTGTCGACGTCGAGCATGATCGCGTCGAACCGGCCGCGGCTCGCAGCGAGCACCGCGGCGACGTCGTCGGCCACGATCTCCACGCGCGGGTCGTCGAGCACGTCGGCCGCCAGCCGGTAGGCGGGGTTGCGGTTCCAGGCGATCACGGCCGGGACCAACTCGGCCACGACGACCGTCGCATCGGCCGCCACGTGCCGCAGCGTCTCGCGGAGCGTGAAGCCGAGGCCAAGCCCGCCGATGAGCACGGCCGCGCGGCGGCGGTCACGCAGGCCGGCGCAGGCCACTTCGGCGAGCCGCTCCTCGGAGTGATGCTGCCGCGTGGACATCAGTTCCACGCCCCCCACCCGGATCGAGATCGCGCCGTCGTGCTCGTGGAGCGTGATCGGCGTGCCGTCGGGCGTGGCGGCACGGTCGAGGAGCCGGGTGGGTTTCATGGCGGCCGGCAGTATGCGAGTTTGGACCGTGCGAAGCCAGCGATGCCCGCGTCGCGGTGCCCAAAAACCGGTCGTAGGGATGGTGCCGTCGCCGCTCGGCCGCCGCCATGCCCGCGGCCGATACCCTCCTTCGCCATGCCCGCACAGACGTTTCTTCCCGGTCCCGCGCCTGACACGGTCCGCACCGCCGCGGGCCAGACGCTCCCCGTGCCGGCCGACTGGATGCTGCTGCCTCCCGGCGACGCCGCCCTCACGCGGCGCGTGAAGGCCGCCGGGGAGCATTGGCTCGTCGAGGAGAGGGTCGGCCGACGGGTGTTTTCCCGCGGTGTGTGGGCGCCGCGCGAGACCATCACGCGGATCGAGAAGGAGTTGGCCGCCGAACGATCCACCCCCGCCCACACGCGGCGTCGCGCGGCCGATGCCAGGCGGCGCGAGGCCCGGCAGGCGGAGTATGTGGAGGACTTCGAGGCGGCGGTGCTGGCGTTCCTGGCCTTTCATGAGCGGCACGCGGAACTGGCCCGCAGGCTCGCCGGGGCCGTCGCGGCGCATGCCACGCCCGTCGGCAGCGGCACCGTGGCCCGGACGCAGCGAATCCCGATCGAGCGGCGTGCCGAGGCCGCCGTCATCGCCTGGATGCGGCATCAGACGACCGGCTACGACGCCATGAAGATCGCCCGCGTGAAGGGCCGGCGGCGGGAAGTGCGGCGGATGCTCGCCCAGCGGTCGAAGGAACTGCTCGCGGCCTATCGCCGCGGTGACCCCGCCTCCCCGGCCTGCCCGCTGGCGCGGGCCCTGACGCCACCGCAATCACGGTCCGCCTGACGGGCACGGACCGTCCGGCCCGGCGGGCCGCCTCCCGCCTGCCGCGTGTCGAGCAGGACCGGCAGTTGGAAGGTCCATCCGGCTCGAACCGGGCGGCGCACGCGGCAGCCTCACGTGGCCGTCATCGCGGCGAGGACCTCCGCGAGCGGCACCGTGGCGAACGTCGTCGCGTAGTCGCTCATCGAATAGGGAATGACGAGCAGGCCGTCGTGCAGCAGGGCGCCGCAGGTGTAGACGACGTTGGGCACGTAGCCGGCCCGCTCGTTGGCGTTGGGGGCGAGCAGGGGCTCGGGCAGCCGGGCGAGCACGCGGGCGGGATCATCACGGTCGAGGAGGACCGCGCCGATCGCGTACTTGCGCATCGGGCCGACCCCGTGGGTGAGCACGAGCCAGCCCCGGGGCGTCTCGATGGGCGGACCGCAGTTGCCGATCTGCACGAACTCCCAGGCATGCGTGGGCCGGAGGATGAGCCGCTTGGCATGCCAGAAGTGGAGCATGTCCGACTGCATGAGGTAGATGTTCTCGCCGTCCTGGCGGGAGAGCATCGCGTAGCAGCCGCCGATCCGCCGCGGAAACAAGGCCATCCCCTTGTTGGCGATCTCCGGGCCGTTGAGCGTGCTCACGCGGAAGCGGATGAAGTCGTCGGTCTCAACGATCTGCGGCAGCGTGACGCTGCCGTCGAAGGCCGTGTAGGTGGCGAAGTGGCGGACGGAGCCGTCGTCGTCGACGAACCGCACGAAGCGGGCGTCCTCGATGCCGTTCGTCTCGGCCGGCGAGTAGGGGAAGATCACCCGCTCCGAGACGTCGGAGGCCGGGTCGCACTCGATCTCGTAGTTGGCGCGGGCCAGGGCGAGGATCGCGGCGGCGAGCGGCTCCCACTCCTTGCGACGGGCCCGCTGCTGGCGGGTGGCCTGGGCGAGGGCCGCTTCGAGCGCGCCGAGCGTGAACTGGTCGTCGAGCGTGTCGAAGACGAGCTCCACCAGGCCATCCACGATCCCGAGTTCGGCGAGCTTGCGGAGAAACAGCGGCTTGTCGTAGGTGGCATTGGCCACGACCCGCGGGGCGGTCACGAACCCGGTCGGGTCGGCGAGCGCGATCGTGCCCGCCGCGTCGACCGTGCCGGCCCGGAAGCCGACGCTGGAGATGTGCCCCTCGCCGATCGCCCGCAGGCTGATGAGGAATCGTCGCGTGCCCGCCGGGAGCCCCGACTGGTCGGGATGCCAGACGATCGAGGGATTGAAGAGGGCGGCGCTCTCCAGGGCGTACTCCTGCGTGAAGTAGGAGCCGATCACCAGCCGGCGGGGCTCGGAGAGCGGCCGGTCGGTGAGCAGGTGGTGGCGGACGGCCTCGAAGCGCTCGAGGAAGAAGCCGAGGAGCCGCTGGTGGCGGCCGTGAAACTCCGCCAGCACACCGGCGAGCAATTCCTCGATCACCCCCTCGGAGAGCTCCATGATCCGGCCGATGATCCGCGGCGCCCGCTGCGGATGGGGCGGGTGGAACGGGCGGTACAGCACCCGGGCGTTGTTGGGCCGCAGCAGGATGCCGGTGCGGCGAACGTGCATCAGACTCCCTCGGGGCGGCCGCGGCGGCGGCTCGGGAGGCGGCTGCCGGCGCCGGTCGTCGGGGCGGTCGCGACCGCCTTCATCTCCACCAGGGCCGCCAGGTAGGCGAGCGTGGACTCCGCCCCCTGGTTGTCGTTGGTGCGATCCTCGAGGAGCCCGTCGCGGCAGCCGCCGGTCCGCGGATCACACAGCGCCAGGCCGAGGACGTTGTGGCCCTGGAACCAGTCGAAGGCCGACCAGGCGACGTCGATCCACGACGCATCACCGGTCGCCCGCGACGCCTCCACGCAGGCCGCCACCATGCCGTGGGCCTCCAGCGGCTGCTGGTCGAAGGCCGCCGCGGTCCCGCCGCGGCGCAGGAAGCCGCGGCAGCCGATCGGGGCGAACCGGCCCGTGGCGGTGATCTGCCGCCGCGCGAGCCAGGCGAGCATCCGCAGGCCGGCGGCGCCGGCCGCGGCCGCACCCAGGACGCGGCCGCTGCCGATCAGGGCTTGGCAGATGCGGGCGTTGTCGTAGGCGAGGGCGTCCTCCAGCCACGGCCAGTCGGCGGCGGCCGTGGCCCGCCGCAGCCGCAACAGGCGGGCCGTGAGCCGGCGGGCCGCCGCCGTGATCGGCCGGTCGCCGGCGAGGCGGCCGAGGTAGTCGTGGATGCCGATCAGCGCGGTCGCCCACGCCCGGGGGCTCGTGCAGGTCTCGACGGCCGCGACCGCCGGCGGGAAGAATCGCATCGCCCACCGCTGGAGCGCCGGCCGCCGCGAGCGGCCCAGGCAGGCGCCCAGCGCGAGCACGGTGCGGCCCAGGCAGTCGTCGGTGCCGGCGTCGTCGCGCCAGCGACGATCGAAACCGAGCAGGTTGCGGAAGCGGCCGGTGGCCGGGTCGAAGGCGTGGCCGAGGATCGTGGCATACACGGCGGTCGCCCGGACCGTGTCGGCCGTCTCGCACCCGAGATCTTCGATGGCCACCATCAGCGCCAGAGCCCGCGCGTTGTCGTCGGTGCAATAGCCGTGGTCGGCATCCGGGATGTCATAGACGGCGTGCTGGTAGAGCCCGGTCGAGTCGGTCATCCGCCACAGGTGCCCGAGGGCCAGCGGCGGCAGGGTGCGACGCGGCGGCGGAGCGGGACGGGCGGCGGCAGCCCCCCGTGGCTTGAGGGTCACGCCGGCCCGTGTCTGGCGAAACGCCTCGGCATAGCGGGCGGCGACGCGGGGCCACACCATGTCGCGGCCCAGCAAATAGGCCCGCTTCCGCATCGCGTGCCGGCGGGCGTGGTCGGCGAGCAGGCCGGTGACGCCGGCCGCGATGGCGGCGGGATCACGAAACGGCACGAGCACCCCGCGGTCGTCGGCGAGCAGTTCCCGGGCGTGCCAGTAGGGGGTGGAGAGCACCGCCTTGCCGCAGCCGAAGGCGTAGGCCAGCGTGCCGGAGGTGATCTGGTCCTCGTTGAGGTAGGGAGTGATGTAGACGTCGGTGGCGCCCAGGAAGGCGAGCAGCTCGGGCATGTCGACGTAGCGGTCGTGAAACACGACGTGCCGTTGCACGCCGAGCTCGGCCGCGAGCCGTTGGAGCGCCGTGCGGTACCGCTCCCCCTCGCTGCGGACGAGGTGCGGGTGGGTCGCGCCCAGCACGACGTACACGACGTCGGGGTGGTGGGCCACGATCTCCGGCAGGGCGGCGATCGCCTGCTCGATGCCCTTGCTCGGCGCGAGCAGGCCGAAGGTGAGCAGCACCTGGCGGCCCTCGACGCCGAAGCGATCCTTGTGGAAGTTCGGATCGACGAACTCCATCTCCGGAATGCCGTGCGGGATGACGTCGACGCGGTCCTCCGGCACGTCGTACAGGTCGCGGAGCAGTCCCCGGCCGCGGTCGGTCATCACGGCCAGCCGCGTGGAAAGCCGGATGATGCCGGCCAGCACCTCGCGCTGCTCCGCGGTCGGGGTCGCGAGGACGGTGTGCAGGGTGGTGTGGACCGGGGCCCGCAGCTGCCGGAGCAGGTCGAGCACGTGACTGCCCGCCGGACCGCCGAAGATGCCGTACTCGTGCTGCAGGGAGACGACGTCGGCTTCGAGGAGATTGACGAACTCCGCGGCCCGATCGTAGGCGGCCGGATCGTGGTCGGCACACGCGAAGCCCACCTCGGCGGGATAGGCGTGACGCAGCCCGCCGTCGTTCATGGCGACGACGGGGCAGGCAGTGCCGCGGAGGTGCTCCGCGACGGCACAGCGGAGATCGCGGGTGTAGGTGGCGATGCCGCAGCGGCGCGGCACGTAGTTGCCGATCCAGGCGATGCGGTTCAGTGGCGGGGCGTGCATGGCGGGCTCCCGAAGGCGGGCGTGCCTGCCGGTGTGCGAGCGGTTCATGCAGCGGGCGGATTGTAGGCCGGGCCCCGGGCGGCGGCCGCGGGGCCGCTGCCCCACGGGCGGCACCGGCGGACAGTTGGTCGCGGTCGACGCGCGGCGGCAAACGCGGACGGCGTCGCCGGCGATGCGGATGATCCCGAGGACGACCGTGGTGTCATCCCCGCCGACGGCTGACCCGCGACGAACTGTCCGGGCCGCGGCCGCCGGCCCGCTGCCCGATGGCGGCGGTGTCGCGCAACAGGCGGTTGGCCAGCGGGTTGCGCAGCGCGCTTCGGGCCTGCGGCCGGCGGCGAGCGGCTTGCCCGCCGCGCCGGTCGGCGCCTAGTGTTCGCGGCCTTCGGGTGGGGCCGCCCATGGTGGGCCGTGCCCCGCTTCTGCCCGAGGGATTCACAGAGGGTTTCCACGATGATCGGCCACAAACTCTTCGTTCGCCTCGTCGGGGCGGTCACCTGTGTTGCCGCGGTCGCGGCCGGCTGGGATGCCGAAGCGGCGCGTTGGCATCACCGGCGGGCCTGCTGCTACGAGACCTCGTGCTGCGATCCCTGTTACACGCCGGTGTGCACGACCAGCTGCGCGGCCGCCTGCCCGACCGTGTGTGCGCCCGCGTACGAGCGGGTGTGTGTCACCTACCGCGATCCGTGCACCAACTGCTGCACCCGGACGTGCAGCTGGCAGGTCGTGAACGAGAGCGTCATCAGCGTTGCGCCGTCGTGCTGCGAAGCCGTCGTCGTGGCGTCCGCCGTCCGGCCGATTGAGAAGCCGGTCGCCGAGACGACGCGGCCGGCGGTGAAGACCGTGGCCACCAAGCGGTAGCCAATCCGCTGTCGTGATCCGCACGGTTCCCGCGTGGGGGCGGTGCCTCCCACGCGGGAACGGCGGCGCGAGGTTTTCGGAAGTGGCGACTGGGCGATAAACTTCGGGCATGCAGCGCTTCGCCGTCGCCCGCCGCGTTTTGATGTTTGCGGTTCTCGCCCTGGCGATCGTCGCAGCGCGGTGCCTCGCGGTCGCCGCGGAGCACGGCGAACGCGCCGGCACGCTCGAACTCCCCGGGGGCGGCTCCATGCACGGCCGTCTCGTGCCCGCCCCGCCGCACGATGCCGGCGGCCGGACCACGCTGCTGTGGCGGTCGCCTGCCTTCACCGCGGCCTTCGAGTTTCATCTCGACGAGATCGCCGGTATCCGCTTTCCGCGGCCGAACGGTCGCGGGGCGGAGGGAGCCTGGCGGATCATGCTGCACGGTGGCGACGTGCTCACCGCCGACCTGGAGGCGATCGACGGCGAACGCGTGACGGTGGCGTTCGGCGGCGGTCGCCGTCCACAGCGGCTGCGGATCGCTGCGACGGCCATCGACCGCATGGTCCGCGTCGAGCGCGGGGCGGCGGCGGGATTCATCGGGCCCGGCGGGCTGGCCGGCTGGGAGCAGCGTCCGGCGGACGCATGGACCGAGACGGCCGGCGGCCTCCGCAGTGGCGTTCGCGGGGCGCAGGTGGCGCGGGATGTCGCCGGACCGACGCGGGCGGTCTATGACATGGTGCTCGCGTGGCGGCGGCAGCCCGCGTGCCGCGTGGCCGTGGCGGCGGGCGCGGCAGGTGAGTCCGACCCCTATCAGCTGGAGATGTTTTCCATCGCGGAGGATGCGGCCCCGGATCTGCTCGTGGTGCGGGAGGAAAGCGACCGGGCGAAAAGCGAACCGGTGCCCGAGGCGGAGCCGGCCGCGGATGCGCCGCGCCGCCTGCGGGTCGTCATGTTCGTCGACCAGGAGAAGGGCCGCCTCGCGGTCGTGCTTCCGGAGCGGTCACCCGAGCCGGCCGCCGACGTCACGATTCCCCCTCCCCCCGGTCGCAGGCCGTCGGCCCGCTTCCGGCTCGCGTCCGGCGGCGACATCGCATTGGAGAGCCTGCAGGTGACCGAGTGGATCGGTGACCAGCCCGCGCTCGATCGCCGGGCGCAAGCGGTCGTTGTCCGCCGCGACGGCACGCGGATCGCGGGTGCCCTCGAATCGCCGGCGGCCGGAGCGAGCGCGGTGAGCGTGCGCGGCGCAAGCGGTGACGTGCCGGTGCCGATGGCCGACGTGCGCGAGATTCTGTTTCCGGACGCGGGTGCGGCCGCGGCGGCCCGGCCGCCGGTGGTACGGGCGACATGCGGGGCCGCCGACCGGCTCGGCGGGGATCTGGTGAGGATCGACGACGACGCCGTGTGGCTGCGACGCGACGGGATCGACGAGCCGGTCGGCGTGCCGGTGGGCGACATCACAGCCCTCGAGAGCCGACTGCGGCGGGCGGAGCCAAGGCCGGTGCCCGGCCGCGTGGGGCGGCTGCGAGTCGCAGGGCTCGACGCCCGCGGGGCCGTCGTCCCCGTGGCCGACGGCGTCGGCTGGCAGCCGCTGGGCAGCGTCACGGCCAGCGGTCTGACACCCGGACCGGGATGCGGCGGCGTCTTGGAATACGTGGAGCGGCAGGGCGATGCGGAGAAGGTCGGCGCGGACGAGGTGGGGGGGCTCGGCGCCCAGGTGAACGAGAACGGCGACGGCTTCTTCGTGATCGTGATGATGCGCGACGACGGCGCGGCCGCAATCGACGGCCGGATTCAGCCGGGCGACCGGATCATGGCGGTGGCGCCGGAGAAGGGATCGCGGTACGTGGAGACCAAGGGGCTCGAACTGGAGATGGTGATGAACCTCCTTCGCGGCCGGATCGGCACGCCGGTGCGGCTCAAGGTGGCCGCCAACGACGGCACCGACCCCCGGGAGATCGAGCTCGTCCGCCGCACGATCCATGTCGTGAACGCCGAAGTGCTCGAGGCGGCCCTGGCGGCGCACGCCCGCCTGGCCCCCGGCGAGTCGTCCGTGGAGGAGCAGGGCGGCGATTTTCCGGCGCTCGCGTTCCTGCGCAGCGGGGACGTGCTGCCCTGCGCCGTGGAGGCGATCGACGCCGACGGGATCCGCATCCGCACGCCGCTCGCCGACGCGGCGAAACGCGAGGTCGTGGCCGTGCCGGCCGCGCTGGTGCAGGCCGTCGAACTGACGCCCTCGGCCGCGAGCCGCGGCATCGACAGGGCCCGCCTGGAGCGTCTGCTCACGCTGCCACGGATGCAGCGGGGCAACCCGCCCACGCACCTGCTGCGACTCGCCGACGGCGACTATCTGCGCGGCCGGGTCGTCGCCCTCGACGCCCAGACGGTGACCTTCGCCATGGGCGACGCCGCGAAGGATCTGCCGCGGGACACGGTGGCACGCGTGATCTGGCTGCACCCCGAGGAGCTCGCCGCAGCCGCCCCGCCGCCTGTGGCCAAGGACGCCGGCCTGCTCGTCCAGGGAGTGGCCCTCGACGGCCGCCGCGTGACGGTGATGGCCGAGGGCGTGGCGGGTGAGAAGATCCGGGGCCGCAGCCCGGCCATCGGTTCGGCGGAGATCGACACGCAACGCATCGATCGGCTGCTCATCGGCACCGCCATCGAGGCGGAGGCGGATTCGCTCCCCTACCGGCAGTGGAAGCTCAAGCCCGCACCGGAGCCACGGGCCCTGCGCAAGCCCGCCGCGGGGTGATCAACGGCCCCCGACCGAGTAGGTCGGGAGCCGCCGGTCGGGCACCTCGAGCGCGAGCAGATGCAGTGCGGTGACGTAGATCCGTCCGCCATACACGCCCCAGCGGTCGGGGGCCGCCCCCAAGGGATCCCAGCTGCCCGCCTTCGGGCCGGCCGATTCCTGCGTGGCGGCGAGCGTGTCCACGAGCCGCCCGTACCAGGCCTGCCACTCCGGACCGCCCGTGTGGACGAGGACCTGCGAGGCGTAGTACCAGAGATAGGAGTCGCGGGTCTTGCTGCCGGCCGTGCCGTACTCGGGGGGCAGGGCGGCGAGCAGCCGGGCGGCCTGCACGACCCGCGGATCGTCGGCCGCCGCCCCCGTGTGCAGCCGCATCAGGCCGCCGACGGCCGTCATGCAGGCGGAAGACAGCGGCGACATGCGCTGCTCCGGCTTGAGCGGGTTGTAGGCGTAGCGGGCCGAATCGGTCTTCGAGGACGCGGCTTCGACAAGCCCGCGCACGCCGTCGAGCGTCCGCGGATCAGTCTTCACGCCGCCGAGCTCGCCCGAGCGCAGGGCCACGAGCATCCACCCGCTCACCGAGAGGTCGGCGTCGCTGCGCGGCGTGTACCGCCAGCCGCCGCGGGTCGGATGCTGGCTGGCGGCGATGAACCCGCAGGCCTTCTCGGCGGCGGGCTTCACGAGCGGGTCGCCGGTCATGCCCACCGCCTCGCAGAGCGCGATCGACGCGATGCCGTGGCTGTAGAGCCAGGCGCAGCTGTTCGACAGATCGTCGGCCGGCAGGTAGAGATCGCCGTCGGGCTTCTGCGCCGCGAGCAGGAACTCGAGGCCGCGGCGCACGGTGTCGCGATGCGGGCCGTCGAAGTGGTCGTGGCCGGCGCCGAGAAAACTCAACAGCGCGAGCCCGGTGGCCGCGGTGTCGGAGCGGAGCTTGGGGACGTCGGCCGGCGTGCCGCCCGCGAACGTCCCCAGGGACCAGCGACCGTCCTTGTGCTGCGACCGGGCCAGGAACTCGAGACCGCGGTCCACCAGCGCCCGCGCCCGCGCGTCGATGGGCGTGGCCTCCCGATCGATGCCGCGGCGTCCCGGCCCGCGGCGGGCGAAGGCGGCGGCGACGTCGCGCACCCGGCCCTCGGCCGGCAGCGCGGCCGCGGCGACGCGGGCCGGTGGCAAGTTTTCCGCGGCCCCCGGGCCGTCGCCGGATGCCGCTCGGCGGGCGGCGATCCCGCCGCCGGGCAGGTCGGCTTCACCGGGCGACACCGAGAGCCCCTCGTCGTCGTCCACGCCACTCGCGGCATCGTTCCGCGGCCGCGCCACCGCGCCGCCGACGGCCGCCGCGGCACCGGCATCGGCGAAGCGTCCGATCGCCGCCGGTATCGGTCTGCCGCCCCCCTGACCGCCGCTCGGCGCGGCGGTCGCCGCCGTGACCCCCACGACCCCCGGGCCATCCGGTGCCGCGGCGGCGGTGATCGACGGGCTGCGTTCCGGGGTCGCCCCGCCGGCACGCGGAGCCTCAATGTCGCCTGTTCGGCCGGCGGTCGCGGCCCGTGAGACACCGCCACCCGCGATGGCGGCGGCGCCGCCGCTCGCCGCCGGCACGCCGTCGGCGTCGCCGGTTGGCCGACGCGCAGCACCGGTGACCGCCGATGACGGAGCAGAGGCCCCAGGCCGACCACTCGCGGCGGGCTTGGCCCCGCCGCCGGAGGCAGGTTTGGCAGCGGTCGCCGCCGGCAGATCGATCGCTGCGACGCCGCTGCCGGCCATCGCCGCGGCCTCGGTCTGCCGGCGGCCGGGGGAGCCGCCGGTGGTGCTCGGCGCGGAGTCGCCGGCGGTAGGCCGCGCGACCCGTCCGCCGGCGACAGCCACGGCGGTCGTGGCCGGCGCCGGTGTCGAGGCACCGTCGTCGGCCGGGGCCGATGACGGCGACGCCGCTCCCACTGTCGGGCGTGCCGCCGCCGCCGGCCGCTGTCCGCTGGCCGGAGTCAGCGCCGCGACCGCGGCTGTGGCCGCCGTCGATATCGCGACTTCGTCGGCGGTCGCGTCGGTCGCGACGGTGTCGGCGGCGACCGCCGCCGCCCGTGACGTGGTGGACGCAACGGCCGCAGCGCCAGCCTCACGATCACGGGCAGACCGGGCCGCGGGGGCGGCGCTCGGCGCCGTGAGCCGTTGCAGGAGCGCCACCTCGCGCGGCCGCCAGCGGGAGGCGATCGGGGCGGGCTCGGTCCGGGGCACGGGCGTGGCGACCGCCGGTGTCGGGGCGGGCGTCGCTTGGGCCGTCGCCGCGGGGTCGATGGCCGCCAGGTCCGCGGCAGCGGCAGCCGCCGCCGACGATACGGCCTGTTCGCGGGCGGGCGCGGTGGCCTGCGCATCGAGCGCGACGTCGCGGGGCGGCTCCCGCTTTGCCTGGACCTGGGCGGCCGGCATCCATTCCGCACGTTCCTCCGCCTGCCGCTCGGCGACGTTCCGGTCGGGCTGCCGGGGAACGGGCGGCTGCTGCCGACGCTCGGGTGTGGGGATACGGACCTCGAGCGGCCGCTCGTGGACGGGCGGTTCGCTGGATGGCGATCGCGGCACGGCCAGCGGGAAATCGGCCTGGCGCCTCGGTGTGAGCGGCTTGCCGGCCGCCGGTGCATCGAGGGGGACGTCCACGCCCAGAGGCGTGATCGTCAGGCCCTTCGCGAGCAGCAGATGGATGACCACGCTGGCGACCGCCGCGAGGGCCAGCCGCCTGCGGTACACGCTACGCCGCGTCGTGGCCGCATCGCTGTTCACCGGATTCCGCCTCCGCGTTCCAGGCTACTGTTCGCCCGCCGACTGCACCTGGTAGTCCTCGATGCCTGCCTGGACGCATGCGTCCATCGCGCCGACCACGAACTTGTGAGCCGTGTTCTCGTCGGCCCGGACGATCACCGTCTGCCGCTGCGGGTTGTCGGCCGCCGACTGTCGCAGCAGCTGCCGCAGATCCTCGAGCCGCACCGGACGGGCGCCCGCGAAGTAGTTGCCCTCGCGGTCGATGTTGATGACGAACTCGCGGGGCTTGCTCGTCAGCGGCTTGGCGGCGCTCGCCTGGGGGAGGACGACGTCGATCGACCGGTCGGCCTCGTCGAGCTTGCTGGCCACGAGAAAGAAGATCATGAGCAGGAACACGACGTCGATCATCGGCGTCAGCTCCAGGCCGCCGGCCAGCCGGCCCTTGTCGATGCGGACGCTCATCGCTTGGGCACCTCGGGCGGCAGCGCTGCCAGCTGGGCCGCGGTGAGCCGGCCCTTGTTCTCGTAGCGCTCCAGCTGGGGCAGCACCTCGGCCACGAGGTCGTCCACGCCGCGAAAGCCGCGCAGGATCCGCCCCTCGAGATAGTGCGCGATCATGGCGGCGGGAATGGCGACGCACAGGCCGGCGAAGGTGGTGATCAGGGCCACGTAAATGCCGCTGGCGAGCTCGGCGGCACGGTTCGCGCCGGCTTCCAGGTTGGCCGTGGTGTAGAAGGCCATGATCATGCCCTGCACGGTGCCCAGCAGTCCGAGCAGCGGCGTGACCGTGACGGCCAGGCTGATGGGGCGGATGTTGGCATACAGTCGCGAAGCCTCGCGGTCCTTGGCGACCTCGGCCGCCCGCTCGATCTCCGGCACCGGACGGCCGACCTTTTCGAGCATCGCCGCGAGCACGTCGGCGGCCGCGGAGGGAAACTTTTGGCACAGCCGGTAGGCCTTCCGCGGATCGAAGCCGCCGGTGACGAGCTTGCCGATGCCGTCGCGCAGGCCGGAGGGCAGGAACCGGCCGCCCCGCAGGGCGACGAGCCGCTCGATGCCGAAGGTCACGACGACCAGCGACATGATCACGATCGGCCACATCAGGAGGCCGCCCGCAAGGAACAGTTGCCACAGGGTCTGGACGCGTTCGCTCATGGTGCCTTGCCTCCGCCGGGGCCGAGTGCCTCGAGCCGCTTGCGGGCCGCGGGAATCTGCTGGGAATCGGGGTATCGGGCCACCAGCTCGGCATACAGCTTGCGGGCCTGATCGGGCTGCTTCAGCACCTCGAAGCACCGCGCCGCCTCGTAGGTGGCCTGGGCCTGCCAGGGGTGGAAGGCCGGCGGCGCCTGCTGCTCGCCGAACCCGTAGGCGGCCTTGAAGAACGCCTTGATGGCTTCCTTGTGCTGTTCCTGCTCGAACAGCACCTCCCCCTCCATGAGCCGCGCGCGGCAGGCGACCTCCGTCCGCGGCCCGTCGGCCACGGCCCGATAGCCGGCGAGCGCCTCGTCGAGGTTGCCGAGGTTCTGCCGCGCCCAGGCGGCGGCATAGCGGCCATCGGGGGCCTGGGGCGACTGCGGTGCGGCGGCCAGGAACCGCTCGGCGAGCGCCAGGCTTTCGGCCCACTTCTCCTGCCGCGCCGCCGCCTCGGCGGCGCGGAGGAAGGTGGCGTCGCGGAGGGCCGCCGACGACAGGCCGATCGGCTCGGCGAGCGCCTGGGCGAAGGCCCGCGCCGCCTCGGCGGCCTTGCCCTGGGCGAGCAGCGACTCGCCCAGCATGGCGTGCGCGTCTTTGGCGAGGCCGCCCTGCGGCGCGGCGGCGAGCTGCTCCGCGAAGGCCCGGGCCGCGGCGGCGTGGTCCTTGCGCATCGCGTGGGACCAGCCGAGCTTGTGCCGCGCCTGCTCGGCCACCAACGCCATCCGCCCCTGGCCGGTGCCGCTGGCCGCGACGGCTGCCGCATAGGCCTGGGCCGCCTCCGCGTATTGCTCCCGCCCCCAGCGGTGTTCACCGACTTCGAGCCAGGCCTCGGCGGCGTAGGGGCTGTTGGGAAACTTCTCCGCGAGCGACTGGAACGTGACCGCCGCGTCGGCCCCCTTGCCGTCGCGCGACTGCACGACGCCGAGCTCGAAGAGGACACGGTCAGCGGCGGAGAACTGCGGCTGCTCCTGGAGAAGCCTCTGCAGGGCAGCCGCGGACTGGCCAAACTTCTTTTCGCCGGCCAGGCACAGGCCTTCGAGCAGCCGCGCCTCGCCGAGGACCGCGGCGTCGAACTTGCCCTGGCCGTCGCGGGCCTGCTGCAGGAGCCGTTGGGCATCGGCCAGGCCGCCGGCCGTGTCGCCCGTCCGCTGCCGGACGTCGCTGCGGGCGAGCAGTCCGGACGGCGCCGCGGGGGACTGCGGATGCTTGTCGATCAGCTCGCTCCAGACGCGGATCGCATCGGGCAGCCGCCCCTTGGCCTCGTGGCACCAGCCGCTCGCCAGGAGCGCCCACGGTGCGCGGCTGCCCGCGGGGGCGAGCTTCACCGCCTGGCCGAAGGCGGCGATCGCCTCGTCGTGCTGGCCCGCGTCTTGCCGTAGTTGGCCGAGCCGATACCAGGCGACGTCGGCGGTCGTGCCGGCCGGAAACTCCTTGACGAGCCGCTCGGCGACCGCGAGGGCGGCGGCTTTGTCGCCAGCCTCGCGGAGGGCCCGCACCTGGAGCAGCAGTGCCTCGTCGCGGCGGCTCCACTTCGGGAAACTCGCGTCGATCTCCGCGAGCAGCTTGGCTGCCGCGGCCGGCTGCTTCAGCTCCACGAGGGCCGAGGCATCGAGCAGGAGGGCCTCGGCCCGCAGGTCGCCTGCGAGCTGCGGGGTGGATTTCATGAGCGTTTCATGGGCCTGCTGCCACTGTCGATCGGCGGCGAGCGCGGCGGCCTCGCGCACCTGCCAGGCCCCACGCCGCTCCGCCCGGGGATTGGCCGCCACGAGCTCGGCGAAGGCCTGCGCGGCATCGGCATGGCGGCCGAGCGCGAGCAGACACTCGGCGCGAACGGCGCGGACGTCGAGCACGGCGTCGGCGTCGGCCTGCGGGGCGTACTTGGCGAGATAGGCGTCGGCTTGCTTCAGGGCCGCGGCCGGCTGTTTCGCCTCGAGCAGGGCGAGAGCCGTCATCGACGACGCCGCGGCGGCGGCCGGCGACTGGGGATGCTTGTCGGCCAGGGCAGCGTAGGCCTGGGCGGCCTCGGCGCGGCGATGCGGAATCTCCCACAACGCGTCGGCGCGGTCGAGTTCCAGTTTCGGGATGAGCGTCGGATCGACGCCCTGTCTGCCGGCGACGGCCGCGAGCGCCTTGGTGGCCACGTCGAGCGCCTTGGCCGGCTGCTTGGCTTCGAGCTCCAGCAGCGCCAGGCGATGCGCGGCGTCGATCGCCTCCGGACCGGGGCCGGCCGCCGCCTGCTCGAAGAGGGGCCGGGCATCGTTCGGCCGGCCCGCCTCCACGAGGGCCCGACCGGCGGCGACCCGGGCCTTCGCAGCCAGTGGCGATGCGGAATGTTCGGTCGCGAGCCTGCCGAAGGCCTCGGCGGCGCCGGCCCAGTTCTTTTGGTTCCAGCGGGCATTGCCCAGCCGGTCGAGCGCGTCGGGCGTGCGCGTACCCTTGGCGGCGAGCAAGGGGGCGAGGATCTGCTCCGCATCGGCGTGCCGCCCGGCTGCCGCCGCCACGTCCGCCCGCCACAGGGCGACGTCGGCCGCGAGCGCGTGCTGCGGAAACTCCTTTGCGAACCGCTCGAGGGTGGCTGTCGCCTCGGCCCGTTTGCCGGTCTCGGCCTGGCCAACGCCCAGTGCGTAGAGGACCTCGGGGGTTCGGGGCGACGCGGCGTATTCCTTCAGGAACCGCTGCCAGGTGGCGATCGCCTCGTCGCGCTTGCCCGCCTGCCAGAGCGACTCGCCGAGGAAGTGGGTGGCGTCGGCGGCCTGCGGCTGCCCGGGGCTGTTGTCGAGAAATCCGCGGAGGTTCGCCGCGGCGGCGGCGTAGGCGGCGGGGGATGGCGCCCGCTGCGCCGCCTCGAACGCACCGCGGCCAAGCTCCCAGCGAGCGAGCGCCACCGTGGCGGCGTCGGCCTTGCTGGCCACGACCGCGTCGAGTGTCTTGGCGGCGGCCGGCCAGTCGCCGGCTTTGAGCTGGCAGATGGCGAGGTAGTACCGGCCCTTGAGGGCGAGCGGATCCTGGGGATGGGCCGCGACCAAGGCCTGCCACTCCTCGGCGGCCAGGTCCCAGGCCTCGCGATTCTGCAGCGCGGCGGCCGATGCGTAGGCCGTCTTCGCGGCATCGCTCGAGTCTGGCTCGGCGGCACGGCCGATACCAGCCGCGAGGGCGAAGATCAGGGGGGCAAGGGCGATGCGGCCCGGGATGCTGGCGAACATGGCGGGCCTGAGAGCCGCGACGCGGGCGGCGTGAACTCCCAAAGTCGATACCGAAGGTTCGTAGTCTAGCCGCCACGACACGGTTTCCGGAAACCGGGCGGACGCCGTCGGCGGGGGACCTTCGGGTGTCGGTCGCGAGCGCCGGCAGCGGCCTTGTCTGCCGGCAGCGGGGCGGCATTCGGGGCCCAACCTCCCGGGCGCGGTGTGCTTCGTCCCGGCTGCCTGCGTACGATCCCCTCCCCTAAGGAGGTGTGAGCGTGGCGGCGGCGGTCCGGCGACGGGTGGTGGTGACGGGCGTCGTGCAGGGCGTGGGCTTCCGGCCTTACGTGTGGCGGCGGGCCACGCGGCTCGGCCTCGCCGGCTGGGTGGCGAACGACGCGGGCGGCGCCGTGATCGATGTCCGCGGCCCGGCCGCCGCGGTGGCCGCATTTCTCGACGGGCTCGCCGCGGCCGCGCCGCCGTTGGCGGCCGTGAAAGAAGTGCGGGTCAGCGTCGCGCCGCAGGCCGACGACCACCGCGCAGCGGGTGACGGCTTCATGATCGTCGCCAGCGACACGCGGCCCGGTGTGGGCACGTGGCCACCGGCCGACGTGGCGAGTTGTGCCGCCTGTCTCGCGGAGGTCGCCGCTCACACGGGCCGGCGGTCCGGCTACGCGTTCACCAACTGCACCGATTGCGGACCACGCTACACGATCATCGAGGGCCTGCCCTACGATCGCGCGGTGACGACGATGCGGTCCTTCGCGATGTGCCCGCAGTGTGCCGCGGAGTATGCGGACCCGGCCGACCGTCGCTTCCACGCCCAGCCGATCGCCTGCCCGACCTGCGGGCCGCGGCTGTGGTTCGCCCCCCGGGAGATGGCAGCCGGCCTGGCGGAGCGGCCCGCCGGTCCGCCTGATGACGCCGCCGCGATCGCCGCGGCCCGGGCAATGCTGCGGGCGGGAGGGATCGTCGCCGTGAAGGGGCTCGGCGGATTTCACGTGTGCTGCGACGCCACCAGCGATGCCGCGGTGGCGCGGCTCCGCGCGGGCAAGCAGCGGCCGGGAAAACCCTTCGCCGTCCTCGTGGCCGACATCGCCGCCGCGCGGCGAATCGGTGCGTTCGACGCGGTCGCGGCCGAGGCGGTCGCGGCCCGCGACCGACCGATCGTGCTCGTGCGAAGAACCGCCGTCGGCAGCACGTCCCTGGCCGCCGGGGTGGCGCCGGGAACCGATCTCGTGGGCATCATGCTGCCCTGCATGCCCCTGCAGCACATGCTGTGCACGGACATGCCGCCACTGGTGATGACTTCGGGCAACCTGGCCGATGAGCCGATCGTGACCGACAACGCGGTGGCCGTGAAACGGCTCGGGGCGATCGCCGCCGGCTTCCTGCTGCACGATCGGGGCATCCGCGTGGTGTGCGACGACTCGGTGGTGCGCTGCGTGGCGGGGCGACCGGTGCCCGTGCGGCTCGCCCGGGGACGGGCGCCGCTGCCGATCGGCCTCGGTGGGGACGGGCCGAACGTGCTCGCCGTGGGGGGCGATCTCAAGGCGGCGCCGTGCGTCACCCGCGGCGACACGGCGTTCATGGGGCAGCACGTGGGCGACACCGGCAGCCTCGCGACGCTCGCGGCGCTCGCCCGCGCGAGCGGGCATCTGCTCGGGCTGTTGCGGATCGAGCCGGATGCGGTGGTCGCGGACCTCCACCCGGGCTCGGCGGCGTCGGCCTGGGCCGCGCGGTTCGCGGAGGCCCGCGGGATTCCGCTCGTGCGGGTGCAGCACCACGAGGCGCACCTCGCGGCCCTGCTCGCAGATCGCGCGGCCGCAGCGGCCGACCTGATCGGCGTCTGCTGCGACGGCACCGGATACGGCCGCGACGGCACGATCCAGGGGGGCGAGTTCATCATCGCCGGTCGCGACGGCATGCGCCGGGTGGCGCACCTGGAGGCGTTTCCGCTGCCCGGCGGCGATGCGGCGATCCGCCATCCCTGGCGGGTGGCGTTGGCGCTGCTCCATGCCGCCGGCGTGCCCTGGGACGAGCGGCTCGCACCGGTGCAGGCGGCGGGAGCAGTCGGCCGCCGCGTGCTCGCGCGACAGTTCGTGACGGGCATCGGCTGCGTGCCGACGACGAGCATGGGGCGGCTGTTCGACGGCGTGGCGGCGCTGGTGGGCCTGCGGCAGTCGGTGACGTACGAGGCGGAGGCGGCGCTGGCGCTGGAAGCGGCGGCCGATTCCGACGGCAGCGACGGCATGTATGCGTTTACGATCGGGGACGGCGATCCGCTGCGGGTCGAGTGGGCCGGGGTGGTGGCGGGCATCGCCGCCGACGCCTGCGCCGGGGTGCCGGCGGCGGTGATTGCGGGGCGGTTTCACCGCGGCGTCGCCACGATGATCGCCGCGGTGTGCGGTCGTCTGCGGGAGCGCGGCGCCGGGCGGGGCGTGGGGCTCACCGGCGGCGTCTTTCAGAACGCGGCGCTTGCGAGCCTCACGGCCGACGCGCTGCGGACCATCGACTGCGACGTGCTCATGCACGAACGCGTCCCTTGCAACGATGGCGGCCTGGCCCTCGGGCAAGCCGTGCTGGGCCGCGCGGCGGTCGCGGGCGGGTTTTCGCGACGCTGACCTCGGGGCGCGTGGAGAGATGATGGCGGGGCCGGGCCGCAGGCGCACGTCTTGATGGTGCACGTTCTCCAGCGTTGCGCTCGGTTTGTCACGCCGTCCCCAAAAAGCCCCCGGCGGAAGCCGGGGGACACCGGGTTGCATGCCTTCCCGGGTGCCATGCGATGTGGGTTTGAACCGGCATAGCATGCGCGGTCGT
>CAZJHQ010000060.1:0-19166 GCA_964545915.1 uncultured Candidatus Kuenenia sp.
ATAGAGCGTCAGCCTCCGGAGCTGAAGGTTACAGGTTCGATCCCTGTCGGGAGTATTTGCGAGCCGTCGCGTTGCTGGCCGCTACTCGCGGCGCTTGCGGCGCCGCTCCTCGCGGCGGCGGGCCTTCTGAGCCTCCATCCGCTCGATGGCCGCGCGGGCCACGCGGCCCTGGGCCTCCCGCAGTTCGGCCTCGCTCGCCACGCCCATGTGCAGCAGCAGCGTGAGCCAGCCCGCCTCGTAGCCGTGCAGCCGGTTGTGATGCGGATCTTTCATCGGTGCCTCCTGGGTGTCGGTTCTCCGGAACCGTCTGCGGAGAGTGTCCCATGAGCCGCGGACAACCATGGTCCGCGGAATCGCAGGCCCGCGAAAATGGCGATTGACCGCCATATCCTTTCGATGGGCTAGCGGAGCGACCACAACCGGCTGAAGGTGCAGCCATGATCCAGCATGAAATCCATCACCAGCAGACGACCGGCGGCGATCCTTCCGCCCGCAGTTGGCGGAAGTGGTTTCCGGGGCTCGACAACGACCACCTCACGCTCCGCGAGGTGCTCGCCACGCTGCCGGCCGCGCCGCCGCAGGCCATCCCCTGGATCGTGCGGCTCTTCGAAAACCCACGGGGCTGGCTGCGGCTCCATGGCGCCGTCGATCTCGCCAGCCACGACATGATCCACGTGCTCCTCGGCCGCGGCCTGCTCGGCCAGGACGAGGCGTTCGTGATCGGATTCACCATGGGGAGCACGAAGGCCGTCTCGCCCGTGGAACGCTGGTTTTTCAAGACCGTCGTGGCCCACGTCTACCCCGAGCCGTACCGCATCCCGTGGCGGATCCTCACGGCCTACGACCTCGGCCTCGAGGCCGGCCGCACGATGGCCGTGCGCAATATCCACCGCGCCGTGGGCCCCGCCCTGATCGACCAGCCGCTCGGCGCGGTGCGGAGAGCGCTCGGCATCGACACCATGCGGCTGCGGGAGTTCTACGCCCGCGAGCGGGCCGCCCTGCCCGACACGCCGGCGAGCCTGCGGCTCCCCGTCACGGCGCCGCCCGACGGCCGCCGTTCCCGGGCGGCATGATCACGCCGCGCCGTCGTCCGAGCCCTATCGCGTCTCCTTTGACTCGCACGAGTCGCGAACACGCTGATGGTTTTCCGAGGGAGTGGGGGGCATTCCACGGCGAACCCAGGTGAGCGGATCAGGCCCGACAGTCCCGCCGATTCTCCTGTGAAGCACCCGGGGAAATAGCCGCCAAACCGGCGCTGCGGCCGCCCGGCCGATTGCTCATACTCCCGCGTGTCCGGCCGAGCGCAGCCCGAAGGGTTCGATTGTGATCCGCGGCACTGTCAAGGGATTGTGAGGATGTCGTCGCTGTCACGATACCGCCGCTGGCTCGGTCACCGGACACCGCCGGCTCTTCCGTCCGGGTTTGTCCCGATGGGGACGTTCGTCGATCGCGACGTCTTCATCGCAGGCTATCCGAAGTCCGGAAACACGTGGCTGCAGCTCATGATGGCTTCGCTCTTATACGGGCTCGACCCGAGAAGCGCGCCCGACACGCTGGTTCAGGAATTGGTGCCGGACGTGCATTACAAGAATTGCTTCAAGCGATTTCTGCAGGCCATGTGCTTCAAGACCCACTCCCTGCCACAGCCGGAATATCGACGCGTCATTCGTCTGGTACGAGACGGCCGCGACGTCATCTGCTCGTACCATCACTTCAACGAATCAAGCCAGGCAGTCGGTCCCCTCGACAGCCTCGTTGACGGTGCCACGCCACTCCCGTTCGGCGAGTGGCAAGACCATGTGCTCGCCTGGGAACGAAACCCATTTCGTGCCGACACGATCCTCGTCCGCTACGAGGACCTGCTCGACGACTGCGTCGGCGAATTGGCCCGCATCAGCGACTTTCTCGGAGTTCACCGCAGTCCGGCAGAACTTGCCGCCATCGCGAAGGGATCGCGGTTCGACTGCATGAAAACCCGCGAGGCCGCCCAAGGATGGGACAACAAGGCCTGGCCCAAGGACAAGCCGTTCGTTCGCCAGGGCCGCAGCGGGGCGTACACGGCCGAGCTCAGCCCCGCACAGATAGCCCGCTTCACCTGCCGGTCAGCTGCGGCGTTGCGGTTGCTCGGCTACGAACTCTGCGCCAACGCCGCTTGAGCGTTTTCTTGGGACAGAGGCCTCGCACATGCTTTCAGTACGACTGGGAGGCCTTTGGCGGCAGCCGACGGAGCGATCCTCGTATCCGGCAGACTTTGCTCCGGAGGTGACGGCGCTGTGCGATGCCGTGCAGCCATACACGATGACGGGTCCCGAACGAATCTTTGCGCTTCGGCAGGCAGTGCTCCATGTCTGCCGCAACAGGATTCCCGGGGCAATCGTCGAGTGCGGCGTCTGGAAGGGAGGCAGCATGATGGCGGCCGCCAAAACATTGATGGAGTGCGGCGAACGGCGTCCGCTCTACCTGTGCGATACCTTCGACGGGATGCCGCCGCCGGCCGACGGGGATCGCGACATGGCTGGAGTGCCCGCCGCCGCGGCCATGGCGCGTGAAGACAAGGCGACGAGTCCCATCTGGGCGTACGGCCCGCTCGGCGAGGTGCAGTCGAACATGCGGTCCACAGGCTATCCGCCCGAACTGGTTCACTTCGTGATCGGTCGTGTCGAGGAGACCCTGCCCCAGGCCGCTCCCGACGAGATCGCGATCCTCCGCCTCGACACGGATTGGTACGAGTCCACGCGACACGAACTCGAACACCTCTATCCGCGGCTCAGCGTCGGCGGAATTCTGATCATCGACGACTACGGCCACTGGCAGGGAGCCCGAAAGGCAGTCGATGAATACTTCGCCGGCCGGAGCCCCGCCGTCTTCCTCAACCGCGTGGATTACACCTGTCGCCTTGTCGTGAAGCCTGCCTCCTGAACGCAGGCCCCAGCCGCCAATGCTCACTTTTGCGCTCCCGGGCCGGCGGAGGATCCAGGCGACGAAGCCGAACGCCGCCGGCCTCAAACTCCTGAATCTCGGCTGCGGAGCCCGCCGGCACCCCGCCTGGACGAACGCCGATCTGGCGCCCGCGGGAGACGATGTGCTGCACGTCGATCTCCGCAAGCCGCTCCCGTTTCCGGACCGGGAGTTCGACGCGGTCTACGCTTCGCATGTGTTGGAGCACCTCACCCCCCGGGAGGCGGCACACCTGCTGGGCGAGGTGCGGCGCGTGCTGCGGCCGGGCGGAATCGCACGAGTGGTCGTGCCGGATCTGGAAGGCATCGTGCGCGACTACCTCGCTGCCGTGGATGCCCTGGACGGCGGCGACGACGAGGCCTGCTGGCGGCATCGCTGGATGACCATCGAACTCCTCGACCAGCTCGTGCGGACCAGTCCCGGCGGGGCCATGGCACGGTGGTGGTCCTGCAACCCCGTGCCCGCAGACGCCTTCATTCGCAGGCGTCTCGGCGTGCAGGCTACGGCGGCGATCGAGGCCATCCGTTCACAGCAGGCAGCGACCGGAAAACCGCCGCTCCGACCGACGGAGATTCTCCATGCCCCTCCCACGAGTGACCGGAAGGCGCTTCGTTTTTCCAACAGCGGTGAACGACACAAGTGGATGTATGACCGCATTTCGCTCGGTGCACTCCTGACGGCCAGCGGCTTTTGCGAGCCTCGCCGCGTGACGGCCGTCGAGTCCCGCATCGCCGATTTTCCAGCCTATGAGCTGGACGCCGATGTCGAGGGGGCCGTCCACAAACCTGACTCCCTCTTCATGGAAGCGGTGGCGGCCACGGCAGCCCGATGAACATCCTCTGCATTGCCACGAGCGAAACCGGCGGCGCAGGGGTGGCCATGCGTCGCCTGGCCGATGGCCTCCGATCCGCCGGCGCGACGGCGGACACCCTCTCGCTCCAGCGGGCCGACGCCCGAAACACCGATTTCAGCGAACCGCCGCCAACTGACCAGGCGGGGAAGCGGCTCCACCGGCGCATACACCGCAGCCTGCGCGAGTCGCGCACGTCGCTGACCAACACGATCTTCACGTTCGACTGGCCGGCGTGGGACGTGGCCTCTCATCCGGCTGTGGTCGCTGCCGACGTCATCAACCTTCATTGGGTCACGGGGTTCCTCAACCCGGCCATGATCCGGCGGCTCGTCGACACGGGAAAACCCGTCGTGTGGACACTCCACGACCAGAGGGCTTTCACCGGCGGCTGCCACTACACCGCCGGCTGCGACGCGTTTGCCGCCGACTGCGCAGGCTGTCCCCAACTCACGAAGCCGGTTCGCCACATTGCCTCACAGCTCTTGCAGGAAGCCCGCGAGCAACTCCACGAGGCGCGACTGACGTTCGTGACGCCCAGTCGCTGGCTGGGCGAGGAACTCCGTCGCAGCAGTTTGTTTCATGCATCGTCCCATCAGCACCATGTGATTCCGTACGGTATCGATGTCGTTCACTTCGCTCCACGGCACCACAAGGCAGACCTTCGGGCTCGGTTCTCGCTCCCGGCTGATGGCCTCGGCATCGTGTTTGGCAGTGTCTCGCTCGATGAGAGCCGCAAGGGCTTCGCCCCCGCGCGAGTTGCCCTGGAATCGCTCGCCGCACGGCTGCGAAACGCCGGACACCCCGGGCCGCAGCCCTTCGTCATCACATTCGGAAAGGGGGCACCGCCCGTCTCAGGAATCCCCTGCCACCATCTTGGCCCGCAGAATGAAGCAGGCGTGATCTCGATCCTGAATGCCGCGGACGTCTTCCTGACGATGACCCGCGAGGACAACCTGCCCCTGACGGTCATGGAGGCGATCGCTTGCGGGGTGCCCGTGCTTGCCACGCGTGTCGGGGGCGTGCCGGAAATGATCGATCACGGCCACGAGGGGTGGCTCGTGGATCGCGATGACTCGAATGCGGCAGCCGACATCCTCGTCGATCTCGTCAACAAGCCCGGGCAACTGCAACCGTATGCTCTGGCGGCCCGGCGGCGGGCACAAGACCGGTTCGCCGAAACGTTCCAGGCGCAGCACTATCTGGCACTCTTCGAGGACCTGCTCTCGGGAAGGTCCGCAACCGCCGCACGCGCCACCGCGAGCGTCACTCCGCTGCCGATGGCTCGCCTCACTCCAGCCATGCTGGAACTCGCCACCGCGCGGACATGGTTTGCCGCCGGCCGCCGATTCCTGCTCAGGCTGCTGGGACGGCTCTGATCGCTCGTGCCTCCCTGGGCATCCTGACCGGATTCAACGGTCGTGGCATGCAAGAGCGCCGGCTCGGGGAACGCTGCGGCTCATTCGGGTCGCGCGGTCAGCGGAGGCACTCTCGCGGCCGGTTCCGGCACCTCTGCCTCTGGCAATGCCCGCGCGGGGCGGGTGCCCCGGAGGCTGCGCAGGATTCGCTCCTCGAAACTGCCCCCACGCGGGCGCAGCGCGTCCACAAACCGCTGCGCGTAAGGATTGAAAGGGTCGAGCGCCAGGGCTTTCAGTGCCGCCCATCGTGCGTAGTCATCGTCTGGTTCCGGACGTGATTCCCACGGAGCGCAAACCCGAAGCGCGCGGTGCGCCAGCCCCATCCACCCCGCTGCGCAGCTCCTGTGATCGGCTTCATCGACGTCGAAAATCGCCGAGATTTCCAGCGTCTGGCGGAGCGCGTTCCGGATTTCATGAAACTCCTGGGTCGAGCGATTCGACGACAGCGAAAGCCCCGCCGGATTTTGGTAAAACGCCGACACCTCCAGAGGGACGTACACGGCCGCCCATCTCCGGCGCACGAGTGCTGCGAGGGCCTCGTAATCTCCGGCCGCCCACCGTCCGGCATTGAAGCCCCCGATTTCACGGAGCTTCGCCGTTCGCCAGAACTGCGTGCAACCGGTGTAGCAGTACATGAGTGCCAGGGACGGATGATATGGGGTGTGCTTGATGCGGCGGTAGGACGCATGCCACGGAAAGGGTGCGTTGGGCACGTCGGACCAGACCCAATCACCGTAGGCGATCGCCGCTTCAGCGTGCTCGTCGAGACCGCGACTCAAGACCGCCAGCGCGTTCGGATGGAGCGCGTCGTCCGTGTTCGCGTTGACGAAATACTCGCCCTGGGCAAGGGCGAGGGCACGATTCCATGCCTTGTAGATCGTCTCTCGCGGCGTGCGCTCGTACACCAGCCGGGGAAACGCCGGTCGCAGCGCGGCACACACGGCAGCCTCGTCCTGCTGCGAGCCGCTGTCGATGACGATGATCTCGCATTCCGCAAGCGCTGTCTGCCGCAGCATCTGCTGCAGACACGCATGCAGGAGCGCGGCCGAATTGTACGTGGAAATGACCACCGAGATCCGCGGGCGGCACGGCACTTCTGGCATGGCGGCTTGGCCTCGCTCAGCACTTTCTCGTGGAACAGGAGGCCCGACTCACGCCGCGCCGTCGTCCGAGCCGGACCACCACAGGAGCCCGGCCAACGCCACGCAGATCGTGATCACGATCGCGAGCATCGACCATTCGTCGATCGCTACGGCGCTCATCGCCGCCAGACCGTCTTCCCTTCCTTGATCGTCTCGATCACGGCGATGTCCTTGATCGTGGCCGGCTCGACCGTGAGCGGGTTCTTCTCGAGGATCACCAGGTCGGCGAGCTTGCCGACCTCGAGCGTGCCCTTCGTCTTCTCCTCCTTGAGCTGATAGGCGGCCGTGGCAGTCACGGCCCGCAGCGCCTGGTAAGGCGTGATCCGCTCATCGGGCCCGATCACCTGCCCGCTGCCCGACATCCGGTTCACGCCCGCATCGACGAGCGCGAGAATCGAGGGCACCGGCGACACGGGGGCGTCGTGCGAGAAGGTAAAGGGCAGCCCCGCCCGCAGGAAACTCCGCGAGGCCATCGCGCCCGCCGACCGCACCGGCCCCCAGAGCCGGACCACCGCATCGCCCCCGGGCACGATGCCCGACGGCAGGAAGCTCGGGATCGCGCCGCAGGCCTTGATCTTCTCGACCTGGTCGGGACGCACCCACGAGGCGTGGACGAACACCGGCCTATGGTCGTGCATACCGTGCTTCTTCACCGCCTTGGCAATCGCGGCCAGCGCCTGGTCGGCCGCGGCATCGCCGTTCATGTGCATGTGGATCTGCAGCCCGGTGGCCCAGAACCGGTCGAAGGCCGCGTCGAGCACCTCGTCGGGAATCTGGCGATAGCCGGCGAAGGCCCCCGTCTTGCCCGGCGGGTTGACGGTGTAGGGCTCGGTGAACCAGGCGGTGTCGAGGCTGCCGTCGAGCCAGAACTTGATGCCGCCGAGGCGGACGCGGTTCACGTACCGGGAGTCGAGATCGGGCCGCGCGGCCCGCAGTTTGGCCAGGGTGCCAGCCGCCTGCGGATTGTAGGCCGAGGCCACCCCATAGGCGGCCGCGAGCGTCTCGTCCATGGCCGAGTCCTTCGCGGCCACGTAGAGGTCGATGGGGAGGAGCCGCTTGTCGATGGCGTTGAGCACCACCGCCACGTCGTCGTTGCCGAGACCGAGGCCGGCTTCCATGGCGGTCGTCTGCCCGTGGCTGGCCCAGACCTCGGCGGCGCCGGTGATCACGCGGTTGGCGAGTTCGCCTGAAAACGGCGGCCGCTTGGCCCGCACGGCGTTGAGGGCGGTCTCCTCCATCGGCCCGGCGAGCGACTTGCCGTCATTCCCACGGGTGAACTTCCCGCCGGTGGGATCGGGCGTGGCGGTGGAGATCCCCGCGGCGCGGAAGGCGGCGGCGTTGGCCGACCCGAGGTGGCCGGACGAATCGACGATCAGCACCGGCCGATCGGCCGACACGCGGTCGAGCTCCTCGGCCGTGGGCGGGCGGGCCTCCGCCAGCTGCCGCGCCTGATAGCCGAACCCGACGATCCAGCCGTCAGCCGGCGTCCGCTCCGCCTGCCGCCGCATCCGCTCGAGCACCTCGGCGACGGTCGCGGCGCCGAAGAGATTGGCGTCGACGAGGTTCTTGCCGAAATAGACGAAGTGGCCATGAGTGTCGATGAAGCCGGGCAACAGGGTCTTGCCCGCGAGGTCGACACGCCGCGTGTCCGGCCCGGCGAACGCGGCGGCCTCGGCCGCCCGCCCCACGAACACGATCCGGCCGTCCTTCACGGCCAGGCACTCCACCTGCGCGGGCTCGGGGCCCGCCATCGTGAGAATCGTGCCGCCGCCATAGATCGCATCGGCCGGCTCGACCGCCGCCGACACACCGATACCCGCCATCAGCATGGCGAGCCACGTCACACACCCCGCTGCATACCGCACGCCACGACTCCCGGAGAAAAAACCGATTCGATCCGACGCCGCTAACACGATACCCAACCGCGTCACGATCAGGGACACGTCGCGGATGAGCTCGGCGTCGAGCCGCCCGCGGTGGCGGCCCCGGACCGTCCGCTGGTTTCACGCGCGCGGCACGCCAGGCCGCGGTGGCAGCGGTCGACCGGCCGGGGTAATCTCAGGTGAAGCCTCGGCAGTGCGCCGTCCTTTGTCTCCAAGAGGAGTTTGCCATGCGTGGTGATCGCGTCCGGCTGTTGGCCCTTGTGGCGGTGTGCGGCGTCTGCTGCGGACCGCAGCCGGCTCGGGCCGATAAGCCCGCCGCCGCGCCGGCGGCACCCCCGAAGAAGATCGATCGCTACATTCCCGCGCACGAGCAGATCGGGCACTTCGCCGTGCCCGAGGGATTCACGGTCGAACTCGTCGCCAGCGAGCCCACGATCATCAATCCGGTCTGCATCGCGCTCGACGAGCAGGGCCGGCTGTACGTCTCCGAAAGCCATACCTATCGCTTCGGCGACAAGGGCACGCCGCTGGCGGGGGCGGCACCGAACCCGATCGTGCGGCTGGATCCGCTGCCGGACGGCAAGGGCTTCCGCCGCGTCCTCGTGGCCGATGGCTTCGAAGACCCGGTGATGGGGATGGCGATCCGCGGCAATCAGCTGTGGGCCACGGCGAACAATTTTCTCTATCGTTTCGACATCGACGATTCCGGGTTGGCGGCCACGCCGGCGGCGACCGCTCCACCGGCGGCGGCTGCGGACGAGGCCGCCGCGAAGGACGTGGCCGCTTTCCTCCGCGCCCCGGCCAACAAGCCCATCGGCGTCAACCGGCAGACCATCGCCGTCGACAAGAACAAGGCCTGGAACCCGTTCGGCATGTTCGTGCTGGAGTGGGGGCCGGAGGGGGATCTGTACATGAGCGTGGGCGATCACCGGATCGACATCCGGCGGACGGCCGACGAAAAAGACCGGATGTCCGGGCTCCGTGATGACGGCATCGTCATGCGGATGCGGCCGGATGGCTCGAAGATGGAGCGGCTCGTGAGCGGGCTGCGGGTGCCCTACGGGTTCGAATACGACCCGTTCGGCCAGCACTGGCAACTGTCCAACGGCGAGGGCAACCCGAACCGGTTCATCCGCGTCATCGAGGGAGTCGACTACTATCTCAAGAACCGCAGCGTCGGCGCCGAGTGGCTCGCCGGCCGGCACCCGCTCGCCGCCCCGTGTTTCGAAATGCCCCGCGGTGCGTGCACGCAGCTGATGCGGTACTACGGGGCGAACTTCCCGCCGGCGTATCAGGGCAGCCTGCTGGTGGACAACTGGGGCGGCCACGGGTTCAACGGGGCCAATCGGACGATCTTCCGCTTCGTGCCCGACGCCCGCAACGACATCGCGGCGCAGGAGGAGTTCATCGTCTGCCGCGACCCGCACTTCCGCTGCAGCCACGTGCTCTGCGACCGCGACGGCAGCCTGCTGGTGGCCGACTGGTACGGGAGGGACGACGAAAGCGACCTCACCGGCCGGATCTGGCGGGTGCGGTATACGGGGGACGACAAGCCGGTCGTGCAGCATCGACTCGACGCCCCGGAATGGAAGGATGCCGTGAAGGGCCGGGCCTATGCCGTGTCGGCCCTCGGCTCACCCGATCATCTGGTCCGGCAGCAGGCGACGCGGACGCTCGTGGCGCAGGCGAACGACGCCATTCCCGCCCTGGCAGCCCATGCGGCCGGCGCGGCGGATTCGCTTGGCGCGGCGAACGCCCTGTGGGCGCTGCTGCAGATCGCCACGCCCGAGTCGTTGGCCGCCATCGACAGCGGGGTTAAGCATGGCGATTGGCGGGTGCGGCGGCTGGCGATCAACCTCCTGCGGCGGTATGGCGTCGAGAAGGCCGATGCGGTGGCCAGCCAGCTCGCCGGCGACGCCGATCCGGCCGTGCGGGTGGCCGCGGCCCGGGCCCGCGTGCGTCCAGAGGAACGGGCCGCTGCCGCGGTCGCCGCGCTCAAGTCTGGTGCGGCGAGCGACGTCCACCTGCGGTACGAGGCGGCGTCGATCCTGGCGCCGGTGATCGATGAAGCCACGTTGACGAGCCTCATTCGCGACAGCGATCCGAACCTGCAGCTCGCGGGGCTGATCGCGATCGACCTGGGAGGGCCGCCCGCCCACGGCGCGCTGGGCCGGGCGGTCGCGGATCCGGGCCCCACCGATCCGGAGTTGCTGCTGGACCTGGCGCAGCTGCACGGATCGCGGGAGGTTCTGGAGGGGCTGCGCAGCCTCGTGCGGCGGAGCGACCTGCCCGCGGGGGTCACCGGCCGGGCGCTGCTCATGCTTCGGGCCGCCAAGACGGCCGGTGTCGGCGAGCCGCTCGATGGCGAGGCGGTGCGGCGTTTTCTCAAAGCCGTCGAGGCTGGTGAGATTGTCATCAAGTCGCCGCGGGACGCGATAACCCTGCTCGAACTGCTGGAGACCGACGGGCCATCGCCGTTCGCCTCGCAGACCATCGGGCGAATGCTCGGCGAAAGAGACGGCGGCGTCCGCAACGCGGCGCACCGCCTCGCCAGGCTGCATGGCACGAAGGCCGCGTCGCTGTCCGACTCGCTCTGGAAGCGGGTCGCCGATCCGCAGGACAAACGTCCCCCCGCCGATCGGCTCATGGACCTGACCACGCTCATGGCGGTCGAGGCGGAGCCGAAAGCCGACAACTGGGCGCGGCTGCTGGCTGAAGGCGATCCGGTGCTCGTGTCCGATGCCGTGCGGTCATGGCGGCAGTTCGCCGGCAACGCCACGATGACCAAAGTCCTCCAGGACGCGGCGGCAGGGCTGGTCAAGCGGCTGCCGGAGTTGCAGGCCGAGCTGGCGGCGGTGGCCGCAGCCTTGAAGATCGACAAACCGATCGCGCCGCAGGTCGATCCGGCGGCCGTGACGGCTGATGACGCGGCCTTCGCCGCGGCCGCCTTGGCCGCCCCCCGGACCCCGGCGGGCGACGCCCTCGGCCGCCGGGTCTTCGAGCGGACCGGCTGCGTGAAGTGCCATGCCGCCGGCTCGCAGGGCACGGAGCGGGCGCCGCCGCTGGCCGGAATCGGCAAGTCGCAGAAGATCGACTACCTGATCGAGGCGGTGCTCGAGCCCTCGAAGATCATCAAGACCGGTTTCGAGATCGAGACGATCACGATGCAGGACGGCAGGGTCTTCAGCGGCCTGGTGAAGGACGAGAAGGACACGCTCCGCATCGTCATGCCGGACGCCGAGACGCGGGTCAAGAAGGCGGACGTGGACGAGCGGGTCGTGCAGAAGAAATCGCTGATGCCCGAGGGGCAGCATCGCCAGCTGAGCCCGCGGGAGTTCGCGGACCTCGTCGGCTACCTGCAGTCGCTGTAGCGGCCGCCGGCACGGCGGCCCGCGGGTGTCAGGGCTGGTCGAGGAGCCGGATCGCGATGTCCTTGAACTGCAGGGTCATCGTATGCCCGCCGTGCATCTGCAGGCCGATGACGCCGTCGTGGCAGGCCTTCGGGCTGTCGTCGATCATCTCCGTCGTGACTTGGCCGTTGATGCTGTAGGAGATCCGCCTGCCGTCGGCCACCACCACGGCGTCGTTCCATTCGCCCACCGGGCGAATCGCGGCCTTGATCTCGGCGGCCGTCTTGGCGAGTGGTTCTTCGCTTCGTTGGTTATCGGCGCTCCAGGTGGTCCGAAAGCCCACCTTGCTCATGATCCCCCGCCCGCCGGCCACGCCCGACTCGTCGTAGATGATGCCCGTGTGCTTGTTGCCGGCGTCGTTGTCGGCCTGGTAGCCCCCGACATGGAACATCTGCGGCTTGTCGATCCGGCCGCGGATCTGCAGGCCCGAGTTCCCTCCCGGGGTGATCCACCGGTAGCGGTAGCGGATCTCGAAGTTGGCGAACTTCTCCGGGTTGTCTTTGGAGCAGAGGAGGATGAGGTTCGTCTGCCGGGAGTTTTCCTTGGTCTCCGCGCACTGGATGGCCCCATCGGTCACGGTCCAGTAGCCGGGCAGCCCCTCCCAGCCGGTCAGATCCTTGCCGTTGAACAGGCTGATCCAGCCATCGGCCCCGGGAGCGGGAATCTCCGCCTTGGGCATGGTCTCGGCCGCACGGGCGGTCGTCAGTGCGAGCAGCAGACAGCAGAACCGGGCATATCGTCGCAGCGTTCGCGGCATGGGAATGATCTCCGAAAGGGTGACGGACTTTACCATGTGGCAGGCCGGGTTTGGTATCTGCGGAAGGGATGCAGCGGCGGTCCGCCGGGGAGCCTGGCACCGCTGGCGGGCGGGCTCCTCTCTCCTGCAAGGGCTGGGACGTCCGTCCCTCCTGCAATGGTCGCCACATGGCGCAGACCTCGCTCGACGTCGATGTCAGTCCAGTGCGCCCGCCGCCAGGAGCATCGTCGTGGCGTGGATATCGACGATCGCGTCCAGGTCCGCGCAGTAGCCGCCGCCGCACACGATCGCCAGCGGCACGCCGGCCCCCCGCGCCGCGTTGATCACGAGGCGATCCCGTTCCGCGAGTCCCGCCTTCGTCACCGCTAACCGGCCGAGCCGGTCATCGACGTACGGATCGGCGCCGGCGATGTAGAGCACGAGGTCCGGCCGGGCACGGGCGAACGACGCGGCGACCGCGGGAGCGAGCGCCCGCAGATACTCCTCGTCGCCGGTGCCGTCGGCCAGCGGCACGTCGAGGGAGCCCGGATGCTTTCGCAGGGGGAAGTTCCGCTCCCCGTGGATCGACATCGTGAACACGGTCGGATCGGCGGCGAAGATCTCCGCGGTGCCATTGCCCTGGTGCACGTCGCAGTCGAGGATCAACACCCGCCGCACCGCCCCCCGGGCCTGCATCTCCCGCGCGGCCACGGCCGTGTCGTTGAACACGCAGTAACCCTCGCCGAAGGCGATGCCGGCATGGTGCGTGCCGCCGGCGAGGCTGGCCGCGACGCCCTCCGCGAGCGCCGCCGCGGCCGCATCGACCGCCGCCCCCGTGCTCCGCAGCGACCGCTCCACGAGCTGTGGGCTCCAGGGAAAGCCGATGCGGCGGACTTCCGCGGGCGCGAGGGTTCCGGAGAGCACGCGGCCCACGTAGCCGCGGTCGTGCACGCGGAGCAGCTCGTCGTCGGTGGCCGCGTGCGGCTCCACGAACTCGAGCGCCGCCCCGGCGGCCGCGTGGGCCTCGAGCCGCTTCCGCAGGAGGCGATACTTCGCCGCCGGGAAGCGATGCCCCTCCGGCAGCGGCAGCGGATAACGGTCGGAAGGGAAGAGACGCATCGTGAGCCAGTGGCCGTCACGGTTGGGCGGCCGACTTCGCCGCACGACGCCGGCGCAGCGATCGCGCGACGAGCAGCCCGCCCGCCGCGGTCACGACGAGTACGATCGCCGCCGGCTCCGGCACGATCGCCATGATCTGCGGCCGGTAGAAGGAAAGATCGGCGGCATACGTCACGTTGCCGAACACGGCGTGGGTCGCCGGATCCGGCTGTCCGGAATAGCCACCCACCGCGAGCATCAATCCCGAGAGTTCCCAGGTCGAACCGTTCTTGTGGAAAACCGCGCCACCGGAATCGCCAGACGCCGCCTGCGCCTCGGTGGAGGACGGAAAAAAGTCGTCGAAGTCGGTAATCATTGTCCTGGCATCCCCAAAGCCAGCGTTGATCCAGATCCCGGTGCCGCTCACGTTGTTCGTGCCCCAGCGCATGGTGCGGGTCGACAGCGTCTTGTAACCGGCCGCGTTTCCGCCCGATGGCACCTCGGTCCAGACCCAAGGGTTCGTGCCGGTGCTTGTGTTGACGCTCCATTGCGTAAACGCGCCGCGGTCCCGGCCAGCGCCGATCATCGTCACCGCCGCGGCCGATCCGGTTGCCGCAACGGCAATCGGCACGCCGGCGAGCCCGGCGGGCGTCGTGGCCAGACGAAACAGATAGAGGTCCGTCAACGTGCTTTTCCCCGACGCGCCACCGTTGGTCAGCCGGGTGCCGGAGCCGGCCAGCATGGCGTACGTGCCACCATTGAGCACGATGCTCCCGCCGCCGACGTGCGCGGCCGTCAGCACCCAGCCGTTGCCGAGATAGACGCCTGTACCGATGCCGAGCGCGCCGACATTCGCCCATCCTGGATCGTCAGTGGGAGCGGTCGTGTTGCCGGTGCCGGTGACCGTGTCGATGATCACCGCCGGTGCGATCCCGGGCGTCGCGAGGCACACGGCCAGGCCGACGCACCCGCAGGCCGCGATCGTGACAACCCGGAGCGGACGAAACGCTCGCGTCCGATGCGTGCACGGCATAAGAGAACCTCTTCTTGAACGTTTTGCCGCTTGCCCCGGCGGAAAGTTTACCCGGCCGGAAAACGGGCCTTCAACGATCCGGCAGCCGCGCCGCCCGCTCACGCCGTCCGCCGAATCGTCGCGAACCACGCCCGGGCGCCGCCGGGGCTGAACTCGGCTCCCGGGATCCCCGGCACCACCTCGAACACGGCCGGCGCGATCGACTCCACCGTCCAGCCCTCGCGAAACGCCGCCTGGATCTCCGCGGCCGAGACCCGCCGCGGCCCCTGCGTGCCCGGCTCGCTGTCCGACATGCAGAGGATGAACAGTCGCGATCCCGGCTCCAGCAGCTGCGCCAGAGCCGCCACGTAGGCCGCCCGCCCCGAGTCGTCGAAGGTGTGGAAGAGTCCGCAGTCGGTGGCGGCGTCGAACCGCTCCGGAATCGCTCCCACCGCCAGGGCGTTCATCTCCAGGAAGTTCACCGCCACGCCCCGGGCGGCGGCTTTGGCCCGCGCCTGCTCCAGCGGTGCGGCGAGAAAGTCGACGCCGGTCACGATCCGCCCCTGCTCCGCCAGCCAGATCGCCAGATCGCCGGTGCCGCAGCCGAGGTCGAGCACGCGGCCGCGGATCGCGTCGGCGGCCGACACGAAGGCCGGCTGTGGGCGGCCGATGTCCCACGGTGGCCGATCGGCGTAGTAGGCCGAGAACCGCTGCTCGGCCGGCACGGGTGGAGGATCGTTCGCAGGCATGCTCTTGTTATACGCCGCCGCGTCGCGGTATTCGCCACCGCGGCACGCGGCGGCGGTTTTGCCCTTGCGGCCCCGCCGTCGGGCTGTGAAATTCCCGGTTTTCCCGACCGTGGCCGCCGCCACGGACGCGCCCCCGAGCCGCGCATGGATCTTGCTTCGCTCATCGACGCCCTTCGCGGCAACTGGCAGGCGGCCCTCACCGGGCTCGTCGTGCTCGTGACGCTCGGCCTGCTGTTGTTCGTGCAACGGGCCCCCGACATGGTGATGATCGGCGGCGTCGTGCTCCTGCTGGCCGCCGGCGTGATCGCGCCCGACGAGGCCCTCAAGGGGATGAGCAACGAGGGCATGATCACCGTCGCCGCGCTGTTCGTGGTGGCGGCGGCCGTGGAGCGGACCGGCGCCCTGGCCGTGCTGGTGGACCGGGCCCTGGGCCGGCCGCGGTCGCTGGCCGCCGCCCAGGTGCGGACGATGATCGGCCCGAGCCTGCTGTCGGCCTTCGTGAACAACACGCCCGTCGTGGCCCTGATGGTGCCCGCGATCCGTGACTGGGCGAAAAAGCACCGGCTCTCGGTCTCGAAACTGCTCATGCCGATGAACGCCGCAGTCGTGCTCGGCGGCCTGTGCACGCTCATCGGCACCAGCACCAACGTCGTGGTCAGCGGCCTCGTCGAGGACAAGCGCGGCGTGCCGCTCGGGATGTTCGACATCACGCCGCTGGGCGTGGCCCTGCTCGGAGCCGGCTTTGCCTACCTGCTCGTGGCCAGCCGCTGGCTGCTCAAGGACCGCCGGCCGCCCATGAGCCAGAGCGACGACCCGCGGCAGTACTCCCTGGAGATGCTCGTCGAGCCCGGCAGCCCGCTGGTGGGCCGGTCCATCGAGGAGGCCGGCCTGCGGCATCTCGACAACCTGTTCCTGATGGAGATCGACCGCGGCGGCCACGTGATGGCGGCCGTCGAGCCGACGGAGCGGCTCGAGGCCGGCGACCGGCTGGTGTTCGTGGGCGTGATCGACTCCGTCGTCGAGCTGCAAAAGATCCGCGGCCTGCGGCCCGCCACCGACCAGGTCTTCAAGCTCGACGACCCCCGCAGCGAGCGGCGGCTCGTGGAGGCGGTCGTGTCGAACACCTGCCCGCTGGTGGGCCGCACGATCCGCGCGGGCCGGTTCCGCTCGACCTACGGCGCCGTCGTCATCGCCGTGGCCCGCAACGGCGAGCGGCTGCAGATGAAGATCGGCGACATCGCCCTCGAGCCGGGCGACACGCTCCTGCTGGAGGCCGGGCCGGCCTTCCTCGATCGGCAGCGGTCGAGCAGGCACTTCTACCTCGTCAGCGAGATCAGCGATGCCGTCGCCCCGCGGCACGACCGGGCCTGGATCGCCTGCACGATCCTGGCCGCCATGGTGCTGGCCGCCGCGCTCGATCTCGTGCCGATGGTGGCCGCCGCCCTGGTGGCGGCCTGCGGCGTGGTCGCCACGGGCTGCATCTCTTCCACGGAGGCCCGGCGGAGCATCGAGTGGGAGTCGCTGCTGCTGATCGCCGCCAGCTTCGGGCTCGCCCGGGCGATGGAGAAGACGGGCCTCGCCGCCGCCGTCGCCGAGTCGACGATCGCCGCCGCCGGCGACCACCCGCACCTCGTCCTGGCCGCGCTCTACCTGGTCGCGATGCTGTTCACGGAACTGATGAGCAACAACGCCGCGGCGGTGCTCACCTTCCCCATCGCCTGGCAGACCGCGGCCGATCTCGACGTCAGCCCGCTGCCCTTCGTGATGGCCATCACCGTGGCCGCCAGCTGCGGCTTCGCCACGCCGATGGGCTACCAGACGAACCTCATGATCTACGGCCCGGGCGGCTACAAGTTCAGCGACTACGTGCGGTTCGGCGGGCCGCTCAACCTGCTCGTCATGGCCCTCACCGTCGCCCTGGCACCGCTTCTCTGGCCCTTTCGGTGAGCGAGTTTGCAACGCCACGGCCGGGGCGTACCCTGTGTGAACGGGTGTTCGCCACCGTCCCCCTGCCTGCCCGCCCATGAGCGACATCCTCTTCCATTACTACGGCGTCAATCCCACGTCGTGGTTCTATCTGGCGTCGTTGCTGTCGCTCGCGCTGTTCTTCAAGTTCAACCGCGTGTTGAGCGTGCGGAACCTCGACCTCGTGGCCCTCATCCTCCTGGCACCCGGCCTGCTGGCCGTGGAACACGGTCTGCGGCGCGGCAACGCCGACTCCCAGGAGATCGGTTTCATCTGGCTGTTCGCCGTGACCGGGCTGTTCCTGGCGCGGATGCTCTGCGACTCGATGATGGTCCGCCGGCCGCTCCTGGAGCCGAACCTCACGACCGGCGGGCTGGTGTTCCTCGGCGTCGCGCTGTTGGTGTTCCTCCTGGCCAACGTGATCACGAAGCGGCCGCAGGCCGACGACGTGGCCGTCGCGGCCGCCGCGGAGAAACTCCAGGCCCGGGAGGGGGGCATCGACGTCGACCAACTCGCCCGTCAGGGCCCCGGCTACCCGCTCCTCTTCCTGCTGCCACAGATCTCCACCCAGCGGCTGTTTACACCCGATCCGACAGCCGTCGACGAATCGGGGGGCACGGGCCGCCGCCAGGTGCACGAAACGACCGCCCGCGTGATGGCGATCGTCTCGCAGCTGGCGATCGTCGCGGGCATGGTGCTGATCGGCTGGCGGCACTTCGAGAGCGTGCGGATGGGCATCGCGGCCGCGGTGCTCTACCTGCTCCTCCCCTACACCGCCACGATGACCGGCCGCGTCGATCATGCGTTGCCCGGCGCGCTGCTCGTGTGGGCCGTCGCGGCCTATCGGCGGCCATTCATGGCCGGCGCCCTGATCGGCCTGGCGATCGGGGCGATCTATTATCCCGTCTTCCTGCTGCCGCTGTGGTGCAGCTTCTACTGGGAACGGGGCGTGCGTCGCTTCGCGCTGGGCGTCGCGGCGGCATTGGCCGCCCTGGTGGTCGGCCTGTGGTTCACCTCACCCGACGCGGCCGTGTTCGTGGGGCAGTTGCGGCAGATGTTCGGCTGGATTCTGCCCAACAAGGTTTCGCTGGAGGGCTTCTGGGCCCTGCCCGGTTATGACGCCGTTTTCCGCCTGCCGGTGCTGGCGGCCTTCGTCGCCCTGATCGCCACGCTGGCGATCTGGCCGGCCCCGAAGAACCTCGGCACGTTGATGAGCTGCTCGGCCGCCGTCCTGCTCGGCAGCCAGTTCTGGAAGGCCCACAACGGCGGCCTGTACATGGCCTGGTACCTGCCCGTGCTGCTGCTCGTGGTGTTCCGCCCCAACCTCGAGAACCGGGTGGCGATGCTCGTGCTCGACGCCGACTGGTTCCCGAAGCGCCGCCGCCCCGCTGTCGGCGCCGCCGCCGCTCGAGCCGGGTGATCCATTCCTTGCGGGCGAGGTTCGCCCGGCGGCCGGGCGATGCGTTGCGGAAGTTTCCTTGGCGGGGCGATGCTCCTGACGATTGCAGCAGCGGAGAAACGATGCTCCAGCGCTCTTTCTTCCTCGCCACCGCTACCTTCGCCCTCGGGACGGGTGTTGCGGCCCGGTCCCAGGAAGTCGCCGTGCCTTCCGTACCCGCCTTGCAGACCTTCGGAAAGCTCCCCGACGATCGTCAACCTCGCCCACCATTCCTATTGGAACCTGGCCGGCCATGCGTCGGGCTCCATCGCCGATCACGAACTGGCGGTCTCCGCCGACCGCTACCTGCCGGTCGACGCCACGGGCACGCCCACGGGGGCGATCGCTCCCGTGGCGGGCAAGTCAGCTTGGGCGGGCTGCCTCCTTGAGGATCAACATGTCCAGGGCTTGGTCCGCCACAAGCTTCTGCAGCCTCGAGTTCTCCTTCTGGGGCTCCTGAAGCTGCTTGGCCATCTTCGGATCCATACCGCCGCGACCACCGCTGCG
>CAZJHQ010000061.1:0-19021 GCA_964545915.1 uncultured Candidatus Kuenenia sp.
CCCCCGCAGGCTTGGCAGGTCGGAGACACAGCCAAGGTGTGTCTCGACCTGCGATGGCTCGCCCTCCAGGCGAGCCTCGCGTAAGCCGAAGCAGGCCCGAAGGGATGCGCCGGCGAGAAAGACAGCGCCATCCCTGGCCCCGGCGGGCTTGGCCCGGCGTGGTCACAGCCAAGGTGCGACCAGGCCGCCTGCCCTCCCTACGATCAGGGAAGCGAGGGGTTGGCCCTCCCATTGAGACGGCGTATCTGACCAGCGGAGCCATGGATGGCGGAGCGCAGGCAGATCCGAGTGAGCGCAGCCCAGGATGGGCGCAGCGAACGTCCGGCGAGATGGGAGGGGCAACCCCGAGCGGGATTGGGTGCGTTGGCCGACGACTCAACGAGCCACATCAAGCCGAACGTTTGCCTACGGGCTCAACTCAACCCAGCGCCGCCACGACCAGGTCGCCAACCTCGCGCGTTCCATGCCCCATCTTGCCGGCTGCCTGCGACTTCATCTTCGTGCCAGTGACGTGGGCCACGGCCTTGTCGATCCGCTTGCCGGCCGCCGGATGACCCGAGTGCTCGAGGAGCATCGCCATCGCGTTGATCGCCGCGATCGGGTTGATCACGTTCTGGCCGGTGTACTTCGGCGCGCTGCCTCCCATCGGCTCGAACATGCTCACGCCACCCGCGTCAGGGTTCAGGTTCGCCCCCGCGGCCACCCCCATGCCCCCCTGGAGGATGCCACCGAGGTCCGTGATGATGTCGCCAAACATGTTCGTCGTGACGATCACGTCGTAGGCGTCTGGGTTCTTCACCATCCACATGCAGCAGGCATCGACGTGATTGTAGTCCGTCTTCACGTCGGGATAGTCCTTCGCCACCTCTTGGAACGTCCGCCACCACAGGTCATGGCCGAAGGTGAGCACGTTCGTCTTGGCGACGAGCGTGAGCGTCTTCTTCGGGCTGTTCCGCTTCCGCGTGTAGTCGAACGCCCAGCGAATGCACCGCTCGCAGCCCTTTCGCGTGTACACCGCCTGCTGCACCGCCACCTCGTCGGGCGTGCCCTTCTTGAGATAGCCGCCGACACCGCAGTAGAGATCTTCCGTATTTTCACGAACGACGACGAAGTCGATGTCCTGCGGACCGCGACCGGCCAGCGGCGTCTCGACGCCGGGCAGGAGCTTCACGGGCCGCAGGTTGATGTACTGGTCGAGCTTGAACCGGAGGTCGAGCAGCAGCCCCTTTTCCAGGATGCCGGGCGCGACCTGCGGATGGCCGATGGCGCCGAGGAAGATGGCGTCCTTCGTGCGCAGGAAGTCGAGGCCGCCGTCGGGAATGATCTCGCCGGTCTTCAGGTAGCGGTCACCACCCCAGTCGAGATTTTCGACGTCGTAGGTGAAGCCTTCGATCGTGGCGACGGCCGCCAGCACCTTCATGGCCTCGGCGGTGACTTCGGGCCCGGTGCCGTCTCCGGGAATCGCGGCGATCTTCAGCGTCTTGGCGGCCATGCGTGCGCGGGGCTCCATGGGTGATTTTCGAGGGAGCCGGAATCTATCGCACCTTGGCACCGATGGGAACGGCCGGCTTTCACGCCCGATCTCCGGGTTGGCTTTTTGCTGGTGCGCCGAGTGGCGCGACAGAGCCTCGCTGCCGCGAAAAGCCGCCTCCGAACCGTAGGTCTGGCGACCCGTTGAGCAGTGAATCGGTCTGGTCACAGTTCCAAGAAGCCCCGGGTGGAAACCCGGGGACTCCGGGCGTGAAAACCGCCGCGCCGTCGATGCCGCACGACCGCACTCGCTTCCCCGCTTCGCACCCGCGGCGCATGGCACGCGGGAAGGCATGCGACCCGGAGTCCCCCGGCTTCCGCCGGGGGCTTTTTGGATTGTTCGCGCGTGTCAATCCGAAAGAAAAAGTGGAAAACCCATTCAGGCGGGCAGCCACTCGCCACATCCGCACGCAGCGGCCGAAGGCGGCGTTACGTGCTGGATGTGAATCGGACTCGGTGCCCTTCACGCGTGAGGCGTGAGCCGAACGGAATGCGGCTCGGGTCCGAAGAAGCGGCGCGTATTCCCTCACCATACGGTTCGGGCTTTCCAGCAGCGGCAGGCACGATTTGTCTGGGCGCCCCGCACGCAGCGGCCAAAGGCCGCGCCGCGTGCATCCCCCCACGCGGTTCGGGGCGACGCCTCGTCGACCCGCCGCGTGCCGCAGCCCCGCTGCGGCCACGGTCGCCCGGAGGTGCGACCACGCCCGGCCAAGCCTGCGGGGGCCATGGATGGCGCTATCTTTCGCGCCGGCGCATCCCTGCGGGCCTGCTTCGGCTTACGCGAGGCTCGCCTGGAGGGCGAGCCATCGCCCGGCTGGTCGCACCTTGGCTGCGACCACGCCGGGCCAAGCCTGCGGGGGGCTGTCTTTCTCGCCGGCGCATCCCTTCGGGCCTGCTTCGGCTTACGCGAGGCTCGCCTGGAGGGCGAGCCATCGCAGGTCGAGACACACCTTGGCTGTGTCTCCGACCTGCCAAGCCTGCGGGGGCCATGGATGGCCCCGCAGGCGTGAAGTCAGTTCTGACTGAAGTCGAGCTGCTTGCCGCTCTTGACGCCGAGCGGATTCTTCACGAACCGCTGCCGACAAACGTCGCACAGATCGAACCGCATCGACTGGGTCGCATCGTCGAGCACCGCCTCTTCGCAGTCGAGCCGCTCGAGCAGGTCATGCATCTCCTCGAGGTGATCCGCGTCGCTCCCGTCGCCCTCACAGCCGCAGGCCTGGCCGTCTTCGATCGCCGGAAAGACCTCGATCTTCACCACGTGCCGCCCGCCCGCCTTGGAGTCGATCGGGCGTTGGCAGATATCGCAGGAGTAATGCAGCATACGAACTCCAAAATGAGGCATGCGGAAGCCCGGGTCCGCCTGGACGGCGCCCGAACGGGCAGCCAACCGTCGACCCGAAAAATGAGTGTGACCGCAATCGCCCGACAAGGCAAGCGATTGGAGGGCCCGGCAGGGGCGGAATGTTTGGCGGGGATTTCGGCGGCGGGCTACACTGTGGGCTCGATGGTCGACGCATGGTCTCCCCGAGTTCCAGGCATGTCGGAAATCGCCATTCCTGTTCCGCAGGGCTGCGGCTCCTTCGGAGGTTCGTCGAGCGCGCTCGGCTTGAGCGTGCTGGTGCTGAACCGTTCCTTCGTGGCGGTGCACGTCACCAACGTCCGCCGGGCGCTCACCCTGTTGTTTCGCGACCTGGCGGAGGTCGTGCACATCGAGGCGGGGCATTACGCGGCCCACACGCTGGAATCGTGGCGTGAACTCTCCGCCATGCAGGCGGCGTTCCGCAGCCCCGACCAGGATTGGGTGCGGGCCGTGGGCTATGAACTCCAGGCGCCCCGCGTGATCCGGCTCGTGGCCTGTGACCGCGGCCCGCGGCAGGGTCTGCGATTCAACCGGCGAAATGTCTTCGCCCGCGACGGCAATCTCTGCCAGTACTGCGGCCGCCACTTCCCGACCAGCGAGCTTTCGCTCGACCATGTCGTGCCCCGCAGCCGCGGCGGCATGACGAGCTGGGAAAACATCGTCTGCGCCTGCGTCGCCTGCAACGTCCGCAAGGGGGGCCGCACGCCTCACGAGGCCCGGATGAACCTCATTCGCCAGCCCGTGAAGCCGAAGCGCAGCCCGCTGCTCTCGATCAAGCTCGGCAACCCGAAGTACGCCAGCTGGAAGAGTTTCGTCGACAGTGCCTACTGGACCGTCGACCTCAGATAGCCGGCCTCGAGCAAGCCGAGGCCGCGCGCGAGACCGACCTTTGGATGTGGCGTCACCGCCGCCGCAGGATGCGGCGGCATCGACCCGGGAAACCCTCGGCGTTTCCCGCGGTCGATCAAGTTGGCAAAGGCCATGGATGGCTTTGCCCACGGGAATTCAGCACAGCGGCTCTTTCTTCTCGGTGATCACCGGAAGCTGCGGGGACATCTCGGCGTTGAGGGCCTTGAAGTCCTTCCACTCGGCCGGCAGGTTGTCCTCGTGGAAGATCGCCTCGACCGGGCACTCCGGCACGCAGGCCTCACAGTCGATGCACTCGTCGGGGTGGATGTACACCATCTTGTCCCCCTCGTAGAAGCACTCGACGGGGCAGACGACCACGCAGTCGGTGTACTTGCAGGCGAAACACGGCTCGGCGACGACGTGGGTCATGTCTGAAGACTCCTGGGAATGGTCCGGTTAACGGTCTGCCGGGGCCCCACGGGACCGCCGACGCCGCGAATCCTAGGTGGATCGCGGGACCCTGTCAACGAAACAGGAATCGACCGAACGGGCCGTTTTCGTGAGCCTGTTTTGCCCGTCCGGCGGCGACTGGCGTTGGAGCAGCCGGCTGGTCGGGCCTATCATTCAGTGCGACGCTTCGATCGCCCGGCAGGCCGGGCGAATTCGGGCCGTCGACGGGAACGAACCCACCCTTGCCGAGGGGCGACGTGACCGCGTCCGAGCCAGTCCCCACAGCGCCGACCGCGCTGGCGGTCGCAGACGCCCGCCTGGTCGAGGCTTGCCGCGCCCGCGAGCCGGGGGCGTGGGACGCCTTCGTCGACCGGTTCACGGGCCTGTTCCGCTGGGTCGTGGACCGGACGGCCGCGCAGCGGCAGCTGCCCCTCTCCGCCGCCGACCGCGACGATCTCGTCGCCGAGATCCTGCTCGAATGCCTGCGGAACGATGCAGCCGTGCTGCGGTCGTTCGCGGGCCGCTCCAGCCTGCCTACCTACCTGGCCGTCGTCGCGCGGCGGGTCGCCGTCCGCGGGCTGCTGCGGACGCTCGAGGCGAGTCACGTGCCGGCCGCCGGGATGCCGCCGGTGCGCCACGACGACCACACACACGCCGTGAACCGCGAGGAGGTCGAGGCGCTGCTCGCCCGTCTCGAAGAGGACGAGGCGCGTCTCGTGAGGCTTCACCACCTGGAGGCCCGCAGCTACGGCGAGATCAGCCGCATCACCGGGATGCCCTTGGGCTCGATCGGCCCGGCCCTGTCCCGCGCCCGGGAGAAGATGAAGGCCCCCGCCGGATGACGCGGCTCACGGCGCGGCGGGGGGCGTGATCGCGACCGCCGGATCGGCGAGGTCCACCGGCGCGTACCCAGGATAGGCGGGCATCTGCCAAAGCTGCCCCGGATCACCCGTGGGCGCGTTGGTCGTCACCGCCGCGATCTCGAGCTTGAACTCAATCCCCGGCTCCGGCCAATGCACCTCGATCGTCCGCGGCAGCGCGGCGCCGGAGGCGGCATCGACGCGATGGCCGGTCGTGCGGGCGCTGGCGATCCGCCGGCCTGCCTCCGTGAACAGGTGCTGCTCCTGCACCAGCCCGGTGAGGCCGTCGAGGATCGTCGACTTCACGAGCCGCTCCCCGGCCGGCGGCTCCGGCGCAGCCCCGCCGACGTGGCTGCGAATTTCAATCCGGCCGTCGGGCAGCGGATACGGGCCCTCGTGGCGGTCGGCCGGGCTGAACGTCACCAGCCCGAGCAGTTCCGGCATCTGCTCCGCGCGAATCGGCAGAAGCCGCCGGGCCGACGAATCGGCGTATCGGTCGTGCCGACAGAAGAGCATCACGGGGGGCTCGTGGCGGCGGATCCACAGCCAGAACAGGTCGTCGTTGCTGCCGATGTCGAGCTCGTCGCCGGTCACGGCGGTCCGCGCCTGCAGCCGAAACCGCCGCGGCGGCTCGCAGGCCACGCGGGCCGAGAGCCGGGGCACGCCCGGCACGACGAGCACCGCCTGCGGCGCCACGTAGCTCCGCACCCGCTGGGTGTTGTCATGGACGGTGGCGATGATCTGCTCGAGCGACGGATTGGCCGGCAGCGTTCGCGGCAGGGGCATGGTGCCGATCTGGTAGCCGCGAATCACGCCCGGGCACGACGCGCCGCTCGACGCGACGCAGGCGACGACGAGCGCCAGCGCGATGCAACGGCTCATGCCGCACCTCCCGACCAGAGCAGCGTCATCAGCCGCTGCTCGACGCCGGCGGCCGTCGCCTCCGCCGGCGGTACGATCCGCACGCGATACTCGCGGTCCCGCTTGCGGCAGGCGACGCGCAGTTCGCCGGCGTTCGCCGGCTCGGCGGCGGCATCGACGATCCGCAGGGCGCGGCGCCGGACCAGCTGCAGCGCGAGCAGGTAGCGGAGCGGCGCGTCGTCCTCCCGGCCTTCGAGCTCCTCCAGCACGTCGAGCAGCACGTCCACCGGCGCCAGTTCGGGACCGGTCGCGTCGGCCGGCGGATAGGCCGATCGCCACCAGGCGAGCGTGCCGTCAGGGGGACCGGCCCACGCCTCGGCGGCGACGTCGAGGCGGTCGAGACCGCCGCCGCCGCGGACGAGCGCCGAAAAGAACGGCTCGCCGGCCACGAACGGGCGACCGCTGACGGCGCACGCTCCGCGCGGGCGATGCAGTTTGAGGTCCATGGGCCGGCAACCTGGGGGCGGAACGCGATGGCGCCGCCGGACGTATACGCATGCCGGCCGACCGCCACAAGCCGCGTCGGCGACGGCGACGACGACAGGGCAATCTAGGCGAGACCGGCAAGCAGCAGCTCGGCCACCTCGGCGATTCCACCTTCGTCGTGGCTGGCCACCACGCGGTCGGCGGCTGCCCGCACCGCGGCCACGGCGTTGCCCATCGCGATCCCCAGACCGGCTTCCCGCACCATCGGCAGGTCGTTCACGTCGTCGCCGACGGCGCAGATCTCCGCCGCCGTGATGCCCCAGCCGGCCGCCACCGACGTCACGCCCGACCATTTGGTGACTCCCGCCGGCGCGATCTCGCACATCCAGTCGCGATACCGCGGGCTGCGGATGACGTGCACCGACACCCGCTGCGGATGGGCCGCGAGGAGGTCCGCCTCGAGCGTCAGCATCTCCTCGTGCGTGCCCATCGCGAAGCCGGCGAAGGCGTCGGCCGGCGGCGCCACGTGGAGGTCGGCGCGGACGTCGGCCAGGTGCCGGTTGCGGCCGAGGTATTCCCGCACGCCCCGCCCCTCCCCGCTGGCGGCGGCGTCGGCCCCCTCCAGGCTGCGGCAGTGGAAGTCGTAGCCGTGGGCGAAGCTGTCGGTGTACAGGATCGGCTCATGGCCGGCCGCCACGATCCGCGTCACGACGTCGGCGAGCACTCCCGGCGCGAAGGCTGCCCGCTGGAGCGTCGCATGGGTGGGCGGCTGCTTCACCAGCGCCCCCGACGCGGTCACGATCGGGGCGTCGATGCCGAGGGCCTCCGCCACGGGCAGCGTGTCGCGGTAGCGGCGGCCGGTCGCGAGCATCACGCGGATGCCGGCGGACCGGACCCGCCGGATCGCAGCGCGGGCGGTGGCCGGCAGCTCGTGCCGGCTGTCGGTGAGGGTGCCGTCCACGTCGAGGGCGAGGAGCCGGATGCGGGACGGCGGTGCGACCGCGTTCATGGCCGCTATGATAGCGGCGGAGACCGCACCCCATGTCCGCCACGCCCACGCCCGCCGACGTCCCCTTCACGCCCGTCACCCGCACCGGCGCCATCCCCGCCGGCGAAGGCCGCACGTTCGAGGTCGCCGGCCGGCTCGTGGCCGTGTTCTTCGACGGCTCCGCGTACCACGCCATGGACGACCTGTGCCCTCACATGGGCGCGTCGCTCGGCTCGGGTCCCTTCGTGGACGGTGTCGTCACCTGCCCGTGGCACGCCTGGCGATTTCGGGCCAGCGACGGCGCCTGGTGCGACAACGAGAAACTGAAGGTCGAGGTCTTCGACGTGCGGGTCGTCGGCGACATGGTCGAGGTCTGCGTGCCGCCGCCGCGGCCCGTCGACATCCCGGCCACAGCTACCCGACCCTGACCGGCTGACCGACGGCCGGCGCGGTCGCCGTGGCGAGTTTCGCGGTCTCGACCCGCCGCGCCCACGCCGCTGCATCCTGCTCGATCGGCGGCCAGGTTCCGTAGTGGCTCGGCAGGGCGAGTTTCGGCTGCAGGAGCCGGACCGCCTCCAGCGCATCGTCGGGCCCCATCGTGAACAGGTCGCCGATCGGCAGGATGGCGACGTCGAGGCCGCGGCCCGCCGCGTCGGGCCGGCCGATCCGCTCCATGTCGGAGAACAGCGCCGTGTCGCCGGCGACGTAGATCCGCACGCCCCCCACGTCGAGCAGCCAGCCGCACGGGTTGCCGCCGTAGGTGCCGTCGGGGAGGCTCGACGAGTGCCAGGCGATCTCCATCTTCGCCGTCCCACCAGGCACGGCGACGCGGCCACCGTGATTCATCGGCTGAACGTTCTCCACGCCCTGCCTGCCGAGCCACTGGCCGATCTCCCAGTTGCAAAACACCTTCGCGCCGGTCCGCCGGGCGATGGCCACGAGGTCGGCGACGTGGTCGAAGTGGCCGTGGGTGACGAGGATCGCGTCGCAGACCACGTGTCGTGCCTGCGTGCTGCAACCCGGGCATTCGTCGAAGAAGGGATCGACGAGCAGCGTGCCGTGGCCGGTGTCGATGAGCCAGGTGGCGTGGCCGGTCCAGGTGAGCGTGACGGACATCGGTGGGTCTCCGCGTGGTGTCGGGCACTGGGAACTATACCGGCTGCCGGCCGCATGAATCCCCGGTTCGAACCCACAGCTCATGGCACCCGGGAAGGCATGCCACCCGGAGTCCCCCGGCTTCCGCCGGGGGCTTTTTGTGTGAGCGCCAGGCCCGGAGGGCCGGGTTGACTGCGTGCGGGCGGAGGCCCGCCAAGCGAACTGCGGCACGATGCCGCAGGTTCGCGTGAACCATCCTCCCCGGCTTCCGCCGGGGGCTTTTTGGGGACGGCGTGACAAGAAGCCCCGGGTGGCAACCCGGGGACTCCGGGCACGAAAACCACCCCGCCGTCCATGCCGCAAAACGCCGCAGGGTCGCTTGGACTTCCCCCGGACCGTCAGGGCCGCAGCCGACGCATCATGTTTTGCTTGTAGGCCTCGACGCCCGGCTGCCCGTAGGGGTTCGTGCCCACGAGGCGCCCCTCGACGACGGTCGCCATCATGAGCATCTGCAAGAGCTGGCCGACCGCGTGCTCGTCCACCCGCGGCAGCACGAGGTCGGCCGTGGGCCGCTTGGCCTGCGCGTAGGCCTCGTTCGTGCCGCCCACCGCCGCCGCGAGCATCGCGGGCCAGGTCGTGCCGACGAGGTCGTCGAGCTTGTCCTGATTCGCGCCGTAGGGGCCGAGGTTCGGCAGCGTCAGCCGGTCGCGGCGCGGCTCGCCGACGACGAGGTTCGTGATCAGCTTGTCGCGGCGGCCCTCTTGATGCTGCTGGCCGCGGGAGTGGAGGTCGCGGGTCGTCACGGCCGTGAGCGGCGTGGCCCCCTTCTCGGCCTTGCCGAGGCTCTCGGAGAGCAGCTGGTCGTACCACAGCCCGACGGCCTCCAGCCGGTTGCTCCACGAGGAGAGCACGCGGATCGTGGCCCCTTGCTCTTCGGCGAGGTGGCCGACGCCCACGAATTGGAGCACGGGGTTCGTCGCCACCGGCGCCTCGCGAAACCGGCGGTTCATCGCCGCGGCCCCCTCCAGCAGCCGCACCACGTCGATGCCGACGATCGCCGCCGGCAGCAGGCCGACCGCCGTGAACACGGAGAACCGACCGCCGACGCCGTCGGGAATGTCGAACACTTCGGGGCAGCCGATCGCCCGGGCGAGATCCGCCAGCCGGCCCGACTTGCCGGTCACCGGCACCACGAGCTCGGCCAGCCGCGTCCGGTCATGCCCGACTGCATCGGCGAGCTTCTGCAGGCACAGCCGCGTGGCCACGGCCGTCTCCAGCGTGCCACCGCTCTTGCTGACGACGAGCACCGCCCAGCGGTCGAGCAGGTCGTCGCTCCGCGGCTTGCCGGCGGGAGCCACGAGGTCGAGCAGGCCCTGCGCCGAGTCGTTGTCCATGTTGAAGCCCTCGAACGAGAGCCGCGGCCGGCCGCCGCGCTCCCCCCGGGGCAGCTCGTTGTGGAACGGGTGGCAGCAGGCCTCGAACAGGGCCCGCGTGCCCATGTAGGAGCCGCCGATGCCGAGCACGATCACGCGGTCCACCGCCTCGCGAATCCGCCGCGCCGTCTGCAGGATCGCGAACAGTTCGCTCGTCGTCCGCTCGCGGGCGTAGTCGGCGAGCAGCCGGTCGGGCAGGTCGATGAACGCGGGATCGAGCACCTCGCCCGGCCGCGTGCCGCCGCCCCGCCAGCGATCGAGGTCGGCGAGGCTCTCCGCACGGGCGGCGTCGAGCCGCGGCGTCAGGGCCTCGAGGCCGGCACGCGACACGGTGCCCGCGGCGATCGTCGCGGCGGCGTCATACTGGATCGGATCCTCGGGCGGCTTGGGGCGGATGACACTCATGCGGCACACTTTCTCCGGGAGGACGGCCGGTCTCGGGATCGCGGTTTTTTCTCGCGGCGCACCGCCTGGCCTTGGCCTGCGGCCGGAACCGGCCAAACTGTAGCCGAGCCGTTGCCGACCGGGCAACGAGCCGCCGGAGCCACCAGCCAGGAGCCCACCCCCCGTGACCGAACACGAACTGATCCGCGAACTCGCCGAGAAGAACGCCTCCAAGATCGTCATGCTGGTGGCCGACGGCCTCGGCGGCCTGCCGCTCACGGCCGGCGGAAGCACGGAACTGGAGACGGCGCACACGCCCAACCTCGACCGGCTCGCGGCGCGGGGCACCTCCGGCTCCAGCATCCCCGTGCTCCCCGGGATCACACCGGGCTCCGGCCCCGGCCATCTCGGCCTCTTCGGCTACGACCCGCTCGCCTTCAAGATCGGCCGCGGCGCCCTCGAGGCCACCGGCATCGGCTTCGAACTCGGGCCCGACGACGTCGCCGCCCGGGGTAACTTCTGCACCCTCGACGCCGCCGGAAAGATCTCCGACCGCCGCGCCGGCCGGATCCCGTCCGAGGAGAGCTTCGCCGTCGTCGAGAAGCTGCAGGGCGTGAAGATCCCCGGCGTGGAGACGTTCGTGAAGCCGGTGAAGGAGCACCGGTTCGTCGTCGTGTTCCGCGGCCCGGGCCTCGACGGCCGCGTCGCCGACACCGACCCGCAGGCCGTGGGCGTCGCCCCGCTCGACCCGCAGCCGGCCCATGCCGCCGCCGCCAAGACGGCCGCGGTGGCCAAGGAGTTCGTGCAGCAGGCCCGCGCGATTCTCAAAGACGAACAGAAGGCCAACGGCATGGTACTCCGCGGCTTCGCCTCCAAGCCTGCCCTGCCCTCCTACGAGGAGCTGTACGGCCTGAAGGCGGCGGCCATCGCCGTCTACCCGATGTACAAGGGCCTGGCCCGGCTCGTGGGCATGACGCTCGTCGGCAAGGCCCAGTCGCTCGCCGAGCAGATCGCCGAACTGAAGAAGGCCTGGAACGACTACGACTTCTTCTTCCTGCACTTCAAGTACACCGACTCGACCGGCGAGGACGGTGCATTCGAGCAGAAGGTGAAGCGGATCGAGGAGCTCGACGCCGCGATCCCACAGATCGAGGCCCTGAAGCCCGACGTGCTGATCGTGACCGGCGACCACTCGACGCCCAGCAAGCTCAAGAGCCACTCCTGGCACCCGGTGCCGACGCTCCTCGTCGCCGATACCTGCCGCCCCGACGGCCTCACGAAGTTCTCCGAGCGGGACTGCCTCCGCGGCGGCTTCGGGATCTTCCCCGCCAAGCACCTCATGCTCCTGGCCATGGCCCACGCCCAGCGGTTCGGCAAGTACGGGGCCTGAGTGGTGCTCCCGGGCTTTTTGGACGTACTCGCCTCCCCAAGAAGCCCCCGGCGGAAGCCGGGGGACTCCGGATGGCATGCCTTCCTGGGTGCCATGTGATGCGGGGTCGAACCGGGGCAGCGTGTGCCGTCATCCTGCATGGCATGGATGGCGGGGTGGTGATTATGCCCGGTGTCCCCGGGTTTCCACCCGGGGCTTCTTGGGCACACGCGTGCCACCCCAAACAAGTCCCCCGGCGGAAGCCGGGGGACTCGGAGCCGCGACCGCACGCCGCCCGATTTTGAAGTACAGTCGAAGCATGCCTCGCCCCACCGACGACGACCTGTTCCAAAGCTCGACGATGACGTTCGGCGAGCACCTGGAGGAGCTGCGGACCTGCCTGATCCGCGCCGCCGCCGGCCTCGCCGTGGCCGTGCTCCTCGGCTTCTTCGTCGCCCGGCCGGTCGTGCACCTCATCGAGGAACCCCTGCGCCGGGCCCTGGGAACCTACTACTCGCGACGGGCCCTCGAGACCTTCGACGAGTGGCGACCGCGGGCCAGCGGCGGCCCCGCCCTGCCCTACTCGCGGGACGAGGTCCGGGACGCGGTCGTGAACCGCGGGCTCTCCTTCGAACTCCGCGAGGTGCATGCCGACCGGCTGGCGCAGGTGCTCGGCACCGGCCCGACGACGCGGTCGGGCACCGCCGCCGCCTTCGCCACCGACTCCCTGGTGCCGGTCCTCCTCTGGCAGCCGATGGAGCGCGACCCGCGGGTCAGCATCACCACGCTCTCCGCCCAGGAGGCCTTCGGGATCTACGTGAAGGCGGCGCTGCTCGTCGGCGTCGTGCTGGCGAGCCCCTGGATCTTCTACCAGCTGTGGACGTTCGTGGCTGCGGGTCTCTACCCGCACGAGAAGCGCTGGGTCTGGACGTTCCTGCCGATCAGCATCGGCCTGTTCCTGGCCGGCGTGTTCCTCGCCTTCTTCTTCGTCTTCGACTTCGTGCTCGACTATCTGCTGCAATTCAACGAGTGGCTCGGCCTCGATCCCGATCCGCGGATCAGCGAGTGGCTGTCGTTCGTGCTCATCCTGCCGATCGGTTTCGGCATCGGCTTCCAACTGCCGCTGGTGATGCTGTTCCTGGAGCGGATCGGCGTCGTCGAGGCCGAAACGTATGCGTCGCAGTGGCGGATCGCGGTGCTCGTGATCGTGATCGCGTCGGCCGTGCTCACGCCCGCCGACCCGTACAGCATGCTGTTTCTGGCGGCGCCGCTGTGCCTGCTCTACTTCGGCGGCATCGGGCTGTGCCGCTGGTTCGGCGCCGCCGACGCCCCGGCGCGGCGTCAGCTGGCCACGAAGGCCAGCCAGTAGAAGACCGTGCCGGTCACGGCCGTGAGCGCGAGGTCGGCGGCGGCCAGCCGGGCCATGCGGCGATGCCGCGGGCCGTGCGTGCCCGGCACGGGGGGCGACGGAAAGCGGGCCAGGGCCTCCCACAGCACCCACACCAGGAGCACGAAGGTGGTCACGGCGAACACCAGATGGATCGCAAGTGCCGCGAGCACGCCGCCCGGCCACCACGGACTCGAGGCCGCCCGCGTCTTCCAGTCGCTCACCAGGCGGACGTCGATCTCGAAGACCACGATCGCCGCGGCGAGGGCCGTTGCGATGAACAACTGCAGGCCTTTGTGGAGGCGATAGCGGCCGCCGCGGACAGCCGCGATGCTCCAGGCCAGGACGGGCAGCAACGCCACGAGCCCGACGAGCACCACGTCCATGCCCAGCGACGCCCGGGTGCCGAGGAAGCCGTCGATTCCTGGGAAGACCATTGCAGGAGCGGCGTCGGGCAAGGCTCGTGGTTCCTGGCGGGAGGGAGTATTCGCGGTCGCGATTGTCGGACGCGGCCGCGGAAAAGGAAGCCGACCGGCCTGCGGCATGGGGAAAACCCCGATCGCGGTCCGGTCACGGTATGCTGCCCGTTTCGGGCCGAGTGGCGAAACTGGCAGACGCACGGGACTTAAAATCCCGTATCCCGTAAGGGGTGTGCGGGTTCGATCCCCGCCTCGGCCATTGGTTGCCCATGGAAAAGCCCTGGATGGGCAGCGTGCGCCGTCGTGCGGCATGGATGGCGGGGTGGCCTGCGTGCCCGGAGTCCCCGGGTTTCCACCCGGGGCTTCTTGGGGAAACACGCGGGATGCGCAAAGCCACCCCCGTCATCGGAGTGCACCGGGCGGGATCGGCCTTGCCCCGGGCGGGGCCGCGCGGGTAATTCGGCCGCATGATGTCGCCGGTGCCGACCGCCGTTCCCGCTCCGCCCGCCGGCCGGGGGCTGCCCGTGTGGCTGCCCTGGGTGCTGGCGCCGGCATTTTTGCTGCTGCCGATCGGCGGCTGCGGCGCAGCGGCGACACTGCGGCGGCCGCGGGCGGCCATCGCCGCCGCCGGCGAGCCCGCCTCGACACCGGTCGCGACGGTCGCAACGGTCGTGCCGCCGAACCGGACGGTGGCGTGGCGATCCATGGCGAACTAGGGTTGCTCCGCAGGCTCGTGCGCCCCCCGCGGAGGAATCCTCATGTCGCTTCGTTCACGCATCGGTCTGACCGCCACGCTCCTGGTGCTGGCGGCGATCCTGGTGAACACCCTCCTGCAGACGATGGCCGCCCGGCACGCGGTGCTCAACCAGGCCCGCGCGGGAGGCGACGCCGCGGCCGGAGTCCTCGCGCGGGCCGTCGCTTTCGCCGTGGAAGATCTGTCCGACGCGGAGTCGGCCCCCTCCGGCGCGACCGCCGCCGCGACGCCGATGCGCGATCAGCCGGACCGGAATCTGGGGCTGCGGCGGCTCGTGGGTGAACTCGTCGGCGGCGACGTGCGGGAAGTCCGCATCCTCGACCCCCAGCTCACCGCGGTGATGACCCGCCGCCTCGACGAAACCGGCACGTCGTCCGACGCGCTGGCGGCCTTGCCACAGGCCGACGTCGCCCTGGCCCGCGACTGCATCGCCTCCGGCCGGCCGGCCGGCCGGTTCGCGGCCGACGAATACCGGGTCGCGGCCCCGGTCCGCCGTGCCGACGGCCGGCCCGCCGGCGCCGTGCTCGTCGCGATCTCGACGCGATCCAGCCGCGACGTGCTGTGGCGGCAGGCGGCGGCCGCCACGGCGGCGGGCCTCGTCGTCGGGCTGCCCGGCGTGCTGGCGGCCCTGTGGCTGGTCCGGTCGATCGCCGATCCGGTATGGCAGGCGCTCAGGGTCGCCGAATCGATCGCGGCGGGCGACCTCACCGTCCGCGTGGCCGAAGGGGGCCGGCACGAGATGGGCCGGCTGCTGGCCGCCTTCGGCGGCATGACGCGGTCGCTCGGCGGCCTGATCGGCCGCATCCAGGCGGCGGGGGAGCGGCTGTCGAGCGTGGAGGCGGACGCCGCCATGGCCCTCGGCCGACAGGACAAGGCCGTGCGCGGCCTGAACGCCTCCACCCAGGAGATCTCGGCCGCCGTGGCCCAGATCTCCGCGACCAGCGAGCAGCTCCTCGCAGCGACCGGCAGCGTCACGGGCATCGCCCGCGAGGCCGCCAGCGTCGCCGACCAGGGCCGCGGCGGGCTCGACAGCATGACGGCCTCCATGCAGCAGCTCGATGAGGCGATGAACGCCTTTACCCGGAAGCTCTCCACCATCAGCCAGCGGGCCAGCGGCATCACGTCGGTCGTGACCACGATCGCCAAGGTGGCCGACCAGACGAACCTGCTCTCGGTGAACGCCACGATCGAGGCCGAGAAGGCGGGCGAGTCGGGCCGCGGCTTCCGGATCGTGGCCCAGGAAATCCGCCGCCTGGCCGATCAGACGGCCCTGGCCACCAAGGACATCGAGCGGATGGTCCGCGACATGCAGGCCGCGGTCTCCAGCGGCACGATGGAAATGGACCGCTTCCGCAACGAGGTCAGCGTGCGGATCGGCGAGGTGGCCGACGTGAGCGAGAAGCTCGGCCGGATCATCGAGCCCGTCCAGTCCGTGACCCGCTCGCTGGAGCAGGTCCACCACGGCATGGAGACGCAGTCACAGGGAGCCCGCCAGATCCGCACCGCCATGGAGACGCTGCGGGCCGACGCGGGCGAGTCGGCGGCCTCGCTGGCGGCCTTCACCGCGTCGCTCGACGAGCTGCGGCGGTCCATCGGCGAGCTGAACGCCGAGGCCGCCCGCTTCCGGACCTGATCCGGTCGGCCGTCAGTCCCACCACCAGCGGCCAGCGGGCAGGGCCCGCGCTGCCGCGTGGGCGGACGCCACGTTCTGCTTCTCGTCCATGAGCAGGTTCGGGGCGTCGAGCGCCATCCGCGGCTGCACCGTCACGCCGCCACCGATGGGCGTGAGCAGCCGGTTGCCGCGCCACATCGCATTGATCACCGGCTCCACCTCCGTCGGCCGATTGAACCGCTCGATGGGAAACGCCTGCTCGCGGCGCAGGGTCTCCGCGCCCCACCCGGCCCGGCCGTAGGCGTCGAACTCCTGGAGATAGGCCGCGGCCACCGCGAGATCGATGAGGGTCCGCAGCTGGGCGTACACCGGGCTCCGGGCCGCGATCTCCGGGTATTTCCGCGTGAACGTATCGGCGTACTGCTTGGCCGCACCGGAGGCCTTTTCGGCCTGCATCCGCCGCCCTCCCGGCAGCACCACTTCGTCGGCACAGCACAGCTTCACGCCCTGGCCCACCAGTTCGATGGCGAGGTCGTCCGCGCTGATCCGGATGCACTGGTAGTCGGGCACGAAGAACCACCGCTGCAAGGCGTTGGCCGCCACACTCCCCGCGGACGCCAGTTCGATCCACGACTTCATCGCCACCGGCGGCCTCTCCAGCCCGATGCCGATCAGTTTCATGCGGTAGTCGGCCTCGACCAGCACCTGGGCGAAGTGCGTGGCCGGCGACACACCCTGCACGCTCACGGTCTGCGGCCCGAGCGACTCCTTGAGCCCTTGCACGATCGCATCGACCCCCGCCTGCGGGTTCACTCGGCCGGTCTTGGCGAGGAACTGCTGCATCGCGGCCAAGCCCTCGGGTCGCGGGTCGATCGAGCAGCCCAGGATCGCATCCTGCGGATGGCCCGGGGGAAAGCAGCGGATCGCCGCCGCCAGATCCTCGAGCAGCACGGTGGGGCGGCCGCTCTCCACGCCCAGCACCCGCCCCGTGGCATCCGTGATCCACGGCTCAGCGGGGCCGGCGAGCACGATCTCACCGGCTGCTCCCTCGATGGCTGGGTAGACGAAGACGTACTGGATGCGGGTCAGGCCCGCGAGCTTCGCAAGCTCCTCCGGAATCCCCCGGCCGGCCGCCACGGCCTTCGCCACTTCGGCTTCCAGCCGTGAGAGCGCCACCTTCCGCAGCGGAGATGCCTTTTTCAAATCGCCGGGCAGGGCCGCCACGGCCGCCTTGAGGTGCTGGGCTGACAGGCGGGCATCGGGGGCGGTCTGCATCCGCAGCACGCCACGGGCATCGACTACGACGCCGCCGCCGCCGAGGCCGCCGCCCATGCCGCCGCCCATGCCGCCGCCCATGCCGCCGCCGCCCATGCCACCGCCCATGCCACCGCCCATGCCACCGCCCATGCCGCCGCCCATGCCGCCGCCGCCCATGCCACCGCCGATTTGAGCCAGGGCTGCCGGCACGATCCACAGGGTCGCGGCAGCCACCAGCAGTGCGCCCACGGCCCGCCAGCATCGACGGCCTGATTGCCTAGCTTGATGTCCCATGGACATGAACCTCTTGGAGGAACGCGGCCTGCAGGCCGTACCTAAACATCATCGCCGCCCCCGTGAAACAAACACCACGGCGGTTCCAAATATGCCGATTCAAGAGGATACGGCGGCGACTCCATGCCAGCCAAGGACGTTCGGGAAAGGCTGGCGACCGCGACGCTCGCCCGTGGCAAGCATCGATCATTGGCTCGCGGAGGGCCGACCGTCCATCGGCACGGCATCACCGCCGCACGGTCTGGCGGGCGGCGAGGAAGCGGCGCAGGCCGGAGACGATCCGGTGGGGGGGCTGGGCTCCGGACTGCGTGTAAAGCGGGGTCTTGCCGTCGTCGGTGACGATCAGTTCGACGCCGTCGGCGGCGAGTTCGGCGCTGCCCACCAGGTCGTCCAGTTTCCCCGCGTTCGGCGACGCATCGGCGGCATGCGGCACGTTCGCGACCACGAAGTGGTCCCGGGCCAGCGACTCGAACTCCGGGTCGTTGAACAGCGACGCCACGCGGGTCGTGGCCTCGGCGTCCCCCCGCCGCGAGACCATCAGCAGGATCGGCCGCTTGGCGTCCCGGGCCGTTTCCACGGCCTCGTCGAGGGACGAAAGCACCTCGTCCGCCCCACCGGCCGGAGCAGTGGCCTTCCCGGCAATCGGGGGCAGGTGCCCATCCATGGCCGCCACCCAGGCCTCGGCCGACTGCCCTGTGTAGCCCGACTGGCCGGTGATCCGACCACCATCCGGACCGATCAGGAGCGTGCTGGGAAACGACCGGACGCCGTATTTGATGCACACCCGCGACCGGGCCTGGCGTTCCTCCTGCGAAATGCCCTGCTGCGGCAGGTCGATCATCAGCAGAACGACCCGGTCCTCCGCCCAACGGGCGAACGTGTCGGTGTGCAGCACCTTTTCCTCGAGTTTGCGACAGTGGAGGCACCAGTCGCTGCCCGTGAAGACCGTCAGGATCGGCCGGCCGGTCCGTTCCGCGGCGGCCAGGGCGTCGTTGTAGCTGGTGAGCCAGCCGTCGGCGGCCCGGCCCACGGCCGCCCAGCAGACGAGGGCGATCGCCCCTGCCAGGAGACGGGAAGCCCGGAAAAAATCAATCGAAAGCGACCGGCACGGCAGAGTCGTCGTCATTTTCCCTCCTTGAAACCCCGACAGGTGTCATCGGGCGGAAACGAGCCCCGCCGCGAGCGTCCGAGCGTCAAAAGTCGGCTTGCAGGCTAGCGAGAGGGGGCAAAACTGTAAAACTGTGCTGCCTATGCAGATTGCGCAACCTGCCCCAATGCCCCATGTCCGCGCTCGTGGCTCGACTTACGCCCGCATGGACACCCGCCGCGCCGCGAGAAAAACGGGCGAGAGCGGCGGTTTCGCGAGGAGGCCGCTGAAGCCACGACGGCAAGCACTGTTCCCTTGCAAACCCGCAGCGCATGGCACCCGGGAAGGAATGCGACCCGGAGTCCCCCGGCTTCCGCCGGGGGCTTTTTGTGTGAGCGTCAGGCCCGGAGGGCCGGGTTGACTGCGTGCGGGCGGAGGCCCGCCAAGCGAACTGCGGCACGATGCCGCAGGTTCGCGTACACCATCCTCCCCGGCTTCCGCCGGGGGCTTTTTGTGTGAGCGTCAGGCCCGGAGGGCCGGGTT
>CAZJHQ010000062.1:0-18296 GCA_964545915.1 uncultured Candidatus Kuenenia sp.
ACGGCTACTGGGAGGACATCGGCACGATCCGCTCCTACTACCAGTGCAACCTCGAGCTGGCCGGCGCCGCCCCGCCGTTCGAACTCGCCTCGGCCGAGGCCCCGATCTACTCGCGGGCCCGGTTCCTGCCCCCCTCGCGGCTCGACGGCGCGAGCGTCCGCCACAGCCTCGTCTCCGACGGCTGCCTGATCGGGGAAGGGGCCGTGATCGAGAACAGCGTCGTCGGCCTGCGGTGCCGGATCGGCAGGAACGTGGTGATCCGCAACTCGGTGATCCTCGGCAACGACTTCTACGAGTCGGCCGACGACCTCGCCGCCGACGCCTCCCGCGGCCTGCCGCCGCTGGGGATCGGCGACGGCACGATCATCGAGGGGGCGATCGTCGACAAGAACGTCCGCATCGGCCGCCGCACGCGGATCGTCAACGAGCACGGCTGGGAGACGACGGCCGACAGCGACCGGTTCACCGTCCGTGACGGCGTCGCGGTGGTGCCCAAGGACGCGGTCGTGCCCGATGGCTGGATTCCCGAGCCGGGCGTGGTGAAGCCCGGGTGACCGGCACACCGACGATCGCAGGCATTCCCCGCCGGCTCGATCAGCGACGTGTCCGCCAGCCGGGCGTCTCCCGCAACGGCGGCTCGGACGCGACGGGCTCGGGCTGCGGCACCGCTTCGGGAACGGTCGCGACGGCGGGAGCCTCGGCCTGTGCGGAGTTCTCCTGGACCGCCTCCGCCCCGGTATCCGGCATGGCCACGTTCTCGACCGTGGCCACCGTTTCAGGAGCGGCCGCTTCGTCCGCATCGACCTCCGGAATGACGGGCACCTCCGCCGTGAGCCGCAGCACGTCGTCCTCGGCCTCGGCCACGACCGGTTGCTCGACGACCGGCTGCTTGACGATCGGGGCGGCTTCGGGAACCGGCTGCGGCGTCGCCTTCACGACCGTGGGATACGGCTGCGGGGCCGCGCCGATCGGCAGGATGCCGTTGCTGCGGGCCCGGAAGTCGTTTTGCGGCGTGGAACCGTTGGGCACGGGTCCCGAGTAATCGTAGGGATCCGGGCACATCGTGCAGCCGACCGTGAGCAGGGCGGCACCGGCCACGCCGGCAGCGAGCGAACGCGGGAATCCCAGCCATGCCTGCAGCATCGTTCGCCTGCCCATCCCCAGGAAACAGCCCGGGGCGGCGACGGCCGTGCCGTCACCGCCCGGGCGGAAAACTCCCGCAGCGGCTGTTCCCCCCACCAAACCCCGCCAGTGTCATCGGCCCGTCACGACCGTCATCTTCAGCAAAACCGGCCCCCGCCCCTGAACCGTCCCCCGCGGCCACCCGCGGGGCTGCATCAAATATCCGCGAGTCTCGGGGATCGGCATGCACAGCCGACTTTGCCGTTGGCCAGGACTGCCCATGCCCCAAGAGCCGGCGGAGGCGGCATTTCCGCAGGGCTGCATCCCGAATCCGCGAGGCTCGGGGATCGGCGTGAGGATGCGGAGCGTGGCGGACCTTCGCCAGCGACGCAACTCATGCCGTCCCTGAGCCGGGTTGGGCCACTGGACGGAAAGCCGCCCTCACCCCCCCAACCCCATTTCCCGCATCAGCATCTGCATGTCCTCCCAGACATCCCGCTTGGCCGCAGGAGTTCGCAGGAGGTAGGAGGGGTGGTACGTGCAGATCACGCGGGCCGCCCCGAACGTGAACCAGCGGCGGCGCAACGCGCCGATCGGCTCCGTCGTCTGCAGCAGGGCCTGGGCGGCCGTCGTCCCCAGGCAGCAGATGAACTCGGGGGCGATCGCGGCGAACTGCCGCTCGAAGAAGCCGCGGCAGCTGGCCACCTCGTCGGGCAGGGGAACGCGGTTGCCCGGCGGCCGACACTTGAGCACGTTGAGGATGTAGACGTCTTCGCGCTTCAGCGTGCAGGCCTCGATGATCTTCGTGAGCAACTGCCCGGCGCGGCCCACGAACGGCTCCCCCGAGGCATCCTCGTCGGCCCCCGGCGCCTCGCCGAAGAAGCACAGTCGGGCATCGGCCGGCCCCGCCCCGAACACCGTCTGCGTCCGCGTGCCGGCGAGTTCCACGCACCGCGTGCAGTCGGCGACCTCCTGCCGGAGGATGGCGAGCGACCGGGCGGCGTCACCCGGGCCCGCTCGCTCGGCGGCCGGAGGCGGCGGCGTGGCGGGCGCGGCCGCGAACGTGCGGCCCGCCCTGGGCAGCGCGATCACCCCGGCGTCGGCGAGGCTCTCCAACCGCTGCTTGACGGCTCGGGCCGTGCGTCCATCCATGGCTGCCGGCGGCTACAGCGCCCGTCGATGGCGCTTGGGTCCGCGTCCCTTGCCGAGAATCGAGGCGGCGGGCTTCTTCGCCGGCTCGGCGGCCTCCTGTTCGGCGGGTGGCGGCGTGCGGCCGAAGCCGCCCGTGGGCACCATCTCGACCGGCGCCGGCCGGGGCCGCTGATCGAACGCCTCGAAGCCCGCGATCTCGTCCCGCTGCAGCAGCCGCTCGATCCGCATCTCGATCCGCGTCAGCTGGGCCCCCTCCTCGGGGGCGACGAACGTGAAGGCCACGCCCTCCCGCCCCATGCGGCCCGTGCGGCCGACGCGATGGACGTAGTCGTCGCAGAACTCGGGGATGTCGTAGTTGACGATGTGCGACACGCTCGACACGTCGATGCCGCGGCCCACCACGTCGGTGGCCACGAGGATCTTCACCGTCCCGTCGCGGAACGCCCGCATCACCCGGTCGCGGACGTTCTGGGCGAGGTCGCCATGGATGCAGGCCACCTCCTCCGGCCGCCGCGACTTGCGCCGGGCGAGCTTGTCGTGGACCTTGTCGGTGCCCCGCTTCGTGCGGCAGAAGACGATCGCCTGCCGCGGCTGCTCCCGGTCCAGCAGCTTCTCCAGGAGGTCGAACTTCCGCGTCGGATCGACGGTGAAGTACCGCTGTTCGATCGTCTCCACCGCCAGCTCGTTGGTGGAGAAGTCCATGATCTCCGGATCGCGCATGTACCGCGTGGCCAGCTTCTGCACCGGCGGCGGCACGGTGGCCGAGAGGAGCAGCGTCTGCCGACTCTCGGGGCAGCGGCGCAGGATCTTCTCGATGTCGGGCCGAAACCCGATGTCGAGCATCCGATCCGCCTCGTCGAGCGTAACGATGTCGAGCGCGGAGAGCGAGATCGTGCCCCGGCTCATGTGGTCGAGGATCCGCCCCGGCGTGCCGACCACCACGGCCGGATGCTTGGCGAGCTTGTCGATCTGACCCTTGATGGGCTTGCCGCCGTAGACGGCGACGCAATGGATGCCCGACCCATGGGCGAGCTTCTCGAACTCGTCCTTGACCTGCACCGCGAGCTCACGGGTCGGGACCAGCGCCAGCGCCCGCGGCCCGCCGCTGCGGCCCGGCTGCCGCATCCGCTCCAGAATCGGCAGTACGAACGAGGCCGTCTTGCCCGTGCCAGTGCGGGCCTGGCCGAGCACGTCGACGCCCGCCAGGGCCCGGGGGATCAGCCCCGCCTGGACGGGCGTGGGCACCGTGTATCCAGCCCGCTCGACGGCGGCGAGCGTTTCCGCGGAGAGGCCGAGCGTGCGAAAGCTGCCCCCCGGCTCTCCGCCGACGGCCTCGGCGTTGGCCGCCTGGGGCGCGGAGCCCCGCGTCTCGGCCTGTCGCGACTGACCGGCGGCCACCGGCCGCGCCGCAGGCTCGTGGCGGGCAGGAGCCTGCCGCGTCTGGATCCCGCCGTCTTCGTTTACCGTTCGAACGCCCGCGGCGGTTCGCTCATTCTCCACGGCCGCCCTGCCCGACTCCGCCGGGCGGCGTGCCCTTTTTTCGACAAACACTCGGTATCCTCAATCCTTCTTCACGCGTCCGGGCTCGCTCGAGCCTGCGGGCATCCTGTTGCCCGCGCGGCGAACCCCATGTGGGCGGCGCTGAAGACGGCCACCCCTACGACCCTAAGACCCTACCACGCCGCCCCTCACCCGGCAAATCCGGCAGTCGTGCGGCATGGACGGCGGGGTGGTTTTTGTACCCGGTGTCCCCGGGCTTCCGCCCGGGGCTTTTTGGACCGGTGATGAGACCAATTCCCAGTTCAACGGATCGCCAGGACACGGTTCGCAGCTGGATGCTTCCGGCAGCGGCGCGCTGTCGAGCCACTCGGCGCACCACCACAAGGCGCGAAACGGGGCAACGCAGATCGCTCCGCAGGCGTGGAGGGCGACTTTCCTTCGCAGGTCGAAGCACACCTCGGATGTGCCTCCGACCTGCCAAGGCTGTCGTCAGCGGTCGAACAGCTTCTTGATCGCCCACACCGTGGCGGCGCGACCGGCCCGGGCGATCGACCGCGTGAGCGGAATCTTCTTCGGACACACCGCAACGCAATTCTGCGCGTTGCCGCACATCTGGATGCCCCCTTCCGCGGTCAGCGCTTCCAGCCGCTCGTCGGCGATCATCCTGCCCGTCGGGTGGGAATTGAAAAGCATCGCCTGACTGATCGCGTGCGGCCCCACGAAGCCGCGGTCGAACATGGAACGCCGCCGCTTCTCGAAGTCTTCGGCCGACTCGTCGTCGCGGCGCACGGCCTCGATTTTAGTGAACTGCGGACAGGCCTCGGTGCAGCAGCCGCAGCTGATGCACTCCGAGAGGGGATAGGCGTCCTCCTGCTCCTCCGGCGCGATCCGCGGGCCGGGGCCGTGGTCGTAGGAATCGTCCACCGGCACCCAGGCCTTGACCCGCTCGAGGGCGCGGAACAGCCGGCCCCGATCGACCACGAGGTCGCGAACCACGGGAAACTTCGTCATCGGCCGGAGCTCGATCTCGGCGTCCTCCGCGAGCAGCCGATCGACGAGCGCCGAGCAGGCCATCCGTGTCCGGCCGTTGATGAGCATGGTGCACGAACCGCACACCTCCTCCAGGCACGAGCAATCCCAGGCCACGGGCGCGACCTTCCTGCCATCCTGTGCCCGGGCGAGGCTGGCGATCTTCTGGAGAACGCTGATCACGTTCATGTTCGGCTCGTAGGGAACCTCGAACCGCTCCCAGTAGCTCTCGCCGCCCGCCACGTCCTGGCGCAGCACCCGCACCCGCACCCGCCTGCCGGCCGCGCCGTGGCCGGCGTCCGCTGCATGCCCGTCGCTCTCGACCGCCCTGATCATCGGTGTTGCCTCCCGAGCCTGTTCCAGATCCTCATGCCCCGGCGCCGACCGGCGTCGCGGTCTCCGCCGCCTCCCTGGCCTTCCACACCTCCTCGATCGCCTCCGCGCCGACGAGCCCATAGAGCCGCGGCCGCGGGCGGATGAGCGAGGTGTCGACGTCCTGATAGGAGATCTGCGGACTGCCGTCAGCCCCGCACTTCGCGATCGTCGACTTCAGCCACTTCTGCGTGTTCTCCGCGAACCGGTCACACCACTCCTCCGCCTCGCGCCGCTTGGCGACCGGATCGGTGGCCGCGAGGCCCGGCATGGCGAAGTCGGGCTTGAAGTGGGCGCCGCGGCATTCGTCCCGCAGCAGGGCGCCCTTGAGGATCAGCTTCGCGACCGGGAACATGTCGCCAAGGGCCTTCGTGAACACGACGTTTTGATTCGTCCAGTTGGCCGTGTCTGAGACGGCGCATCGCCGCCACCGCTCCTCCATCGCGCACACCTCGCCATAGGCGGCGGCGAGCTGATCGTTTCGCCGCACGACGGTGGCCACGCGGGTCATGAGATTGCCGAGTTCCTGGTGCAGTTCGTAGGGATTCTCCGTGCCGGCCGTGCGGGCGAGCAGGGCATGGTGCCGCTCCTCCTCCCGCTTCAGGCCGGCGGTGAACAGCCGCTGGTCGGCGGCCCCGCCCCGCCCCGCGGCGACGGCGGCCAGCGTGGGGGCGACGAACAGCCCGCTGAAGATGCACGACAGCAGCGAGTTCGCCCCCAGGCGGTTGGCACCGTGGTACTGGTAGTCGCATTCGCCGATGGCATACAGCCCGGGGATGCTGGTCTGCTGGTTACGGGGCGATCCCTCGACCATCCCGCCGGAGGTGCTCCGCTCGTAGTCGACCCACAGGCCGCCCATCGAGTAATGCACCGCGGGAAAGATCTTCATCGGCACCGACCGCGGATCGACGCCCTGGAACTTCTCGTAGATCTCCAGGATGCCGCCGAGCTTGCGGTTGAGCGTCTCCCGCGGGATGTGCGTGAGGTCGAGATAGACACAGAGGCGGTCCTTCTCGACCGACAGCCCGTCGGTCGTGCAGGTGTCGAAGATCTCGCGGGTGGCGATGTCGCGGGGCACGAGGTTGCCGTACTTCGGATACCGCTCCTCGAGGAAGTAGCACCGCTCCGCCTCGGGAATCTCGCGCGGATCCCGCGGGTCCTGCGGCTTCCGCGGCACCCAGACTCGGCCCCCTTCGCCGCGGGCGCTCTCGCTCATCAGCCGCAGCTTGTCGGCCCCGGGGATGGCGGTGGGATGCACCTGGATGAACTCGCCGTTGCCGTACCAGGCGCCGGCCTGATACGCCCGGCTCACGGCGCTGCCGGTGCAGACCATCGACATCGTCGAGCGGCCGTAGATCAGCCCGTTGCCCCCCGTGGCGAGCACCACGGCGTCGGCGGGGAAGGCCCGGAACTGCATCGTCACGAGATCCTGGCAGATCGCGCCGCAGCACCGCCCCGAGTCATCGAGCACGGGTGCGAGAAAATCCCAGAACTCCCATTTCTTGATCCGCCCCTCGACCTCGCGGCGGCGGACCTGCTCGTCGAGGGCGTAGAGCAGCTGCTGGCCGGTCGTCGCCCCGGCGAATGCCGTCCGCTTGTAGAGCGTGCCGCCGAACCGCCGCTGGTCGCGGAAACCCTCCGGCGTGCGGTTGAACGGCACGCCGAGCCGGTCCATCAGGTCGACGATCCGCGGCCCCCAGTCGGCCATTTCCTTGACGGGGGGCTGATGCTGCAGGAAATCACCGCCATAGACGGTGTCGTCGAAGTGCTTCCACTCGTTGTCGCCCTGCTGCCGCGTCAGGGCGTTCACGCTGTTGATGCCCCCCTGCGCACAGACGCTGTGCGACCGCTTGACCGGCACCAGACTGACGAGGTCCACACTGACCCCCAGCTCGGCCAGCCGCATCGAAGCGGCGAGGCCCGCGAGCCCCCCTCCGACCACCAACACTCTCGGCTGTGCCATGTGTCACCTTCCTGTCTGGGGGCCGAAGGACGCCGGACGCACGCCCGGATCGGCCTCATCCGCCCGCACGGCCGGCGCCAGGGGACGGGCCGGTGGCTCGCCCCGCAGCATCCGCTCGCGAGACTCGCGGTCTTCGTTCATGATCGTCTCGACCTGCCGGGCCTGGCCCAGCTTGCCCGGATCGCCGCCGATGTCCCGCAGGCCGGCGATCGCTCCGAGCCCAGCCACCGCCAGAAGCACCCCGACGACGATGCTGACCGCGTTGGCCCGCCGCATCGCGGCCGGACTGGTCCAGATGCCCCACGTGATGCCCAGTGTCCACAGGCCGTTGGCCAGATGGAACACCGCGCACAGCACGCCGATCGCGTACAGAATGGAGGTGAGGACGGGATGGATGGCCACGGCCGCCGAGCTCGTGGCCGCATGCGGATCGAACTTTCCTCCGCCCAGCGGTCCGCCCATCCAGTGCAGATGGATGACGTGCCCCATGATGAACACGAAGGCGATCATGCCCGTCGCCCGCTGCAGGGTGTACCGCACATTGCCGACATACGGATAGGAGCCGACATTCGGCAGCCCGTTGGCGATGATCAGGAAGCCGACGGTGGCGTGGAAGAGCATCGGCAGGAAGATGAACGCCCACTCGATCGGCACCAGCAGGGGGCCGAGCGAATGGATCATGTCGACCCTGGACTGGAAGGCACCGGCTCCCGACAAAACCGAGGCGTTGGTCAGGAGGTGGACGACCAGAAAGGCGCCGACCGGGATCAGGCCGGACAGCGAGAACAGTCGATAGATGAGAAATTGGTGCCGGGCCAGGAACGACGGGCTCGACTCGGTCACGACACGCCTCGCGGTACGGGAGAGCCGCGGCCGACGAATCTGTCGGGCCTGCAGCGAACCCTGGGGAGTATAGGAACACGGCCGGCACCGACAACGCCGGCGACCGATTTGGCCGGGAAGCGACGCGATTTTATACTTCCGGTGCGAGGCAGCGGACGAACCTCAAGGAGAGTGGTCGGTGGCGGATCCCGCGGATGTATCCGCCGCGACGTCGGCGGTCCCGATTCCGGACGAGCAGATCGTCGTCCACTTGCCCGACGGGATCGCGGTCCTCGACGCCGGCGGCACCGTCCGCTGGGCGAACGCCCTCTTCGGCCAGTGGTGCGGCTGTTCGGCGGTCGTCGGCCGGCCGTTCTTCACATGCCTGGGCGTGGCGACGACGCCCGACGACGGGGCGGACCGCCTGACCGCCGCGATCGCGGCGGGCCACCCTGCCGGCGGCACGCTGCGATCGGCCGACGGCCGATACTTCGACATCAAGACATCGGCCGGGTTCCCGGCCGCGGCCGGCCCGCAGGTGGTCGTCGCCGTTCGCGACGTCACGCACACGATCCTCGAGCAGCAAAAGCGGGCGGCCATCCATGCGGCCGGCCAGAAGCTGGCCGACCTGTCGCCCACCGAACTCGCCGACATGACCGTCGCCGAGCGGATCGAGTTGCTGAAGAGCAACATCCTCCACTACTCGAAAGACCTGCTGCAGTTCGACGTCGTGGAGATCCGGCTCCTCGACCGGCAGACCGGGCGGCTCGAGCCCTTGCTGGCCGAAGGCATGCAGCCGGCGGCGGAAGCCCGCATCCTCTACGCCCGACCGGAACACAACGGCGTGACGGGCTACGTGGCCGCGACAGGCCACAGCTACTGGTGCGCCGACACAACCAAGGATCCGCTGTACCTGGAGGGCTGCAAGGGGGCCAAGAGCTCGCTGACCGTCCCGCTCATGCTCCACGACCAGGTGATCGGCACCTTCAACGTCGAGAGCCCGGAGCCCAACGGCTTCACGGCGACCGATCTCCAGTTCCTCGAAATCTTTTCCCGCGACGTCGCCGCGGCCCTCAACACGCTGGAACTGCTCGTCGCGGAAAAGGCATCGACGGCCGCCGAGAGCATCGAGGCGATCCACGGGGCCGTGGCGTTGCCGGTGGACGACATCCTCAACGAAGCCGTCGGCGTCATGGAGCGGTACATCGGCCACGACGCGGACGTCGTGGAGCGCCTGCAGCGGATCCTGCGGAACGCCCGCGACATCAAGCAGGTGATCCAGAAGGTGGGGGAGAAGATGGCCCCCAGTTCGGCCCACGCCCAGCGACGGCATGGGGAGCGGCGCGAGCCCCTCATCGGCAGGCGGATCCTGGTCGTCGACTCGGACGAACAGGTGCGGGCCGCCGCACACGCCCTGCTGGAGCGGTACGGCTGCACGGTGGAGACGGCCCGGGACGGCGCCGAGGCCGCCTCGATGGTCCGCGGCGTGGGCAGCGACGGGTATGACGTGATCATTTCCGACATTCGCCTTCCCGACATGAGCGGCTACCAACTGCTGCTGAAGCTCAAGGAGATCGTCGATCCGGTGCCCCTGGTGCTGATGACCGGGTTCGGCTACGACCCCGGCCATTCGATCGTCAAGGCCCGTCAGGCAGGCATCGATCTGGTGCTCTTCAAGCCGTTTCGCATCGACCAGCTGCTGGCCACCGTCGAGAAGGCCGTGGTGCGGCGGCTGGCCGCTGCGAAGGCCGCCGCGGCGCCGGGCCCGCTGTCGGGCTGAATCACGCCGCCGGGGACGCCGCGCGGCAAACTGGGCAAGCTGCTCGCCGTGCCGACCTGCCCTTGACCCGCCGCCGCAGGGGCCGCTACTTCTCCCGCCCCCAGGAAGTTCCCTGCATAGGAAGCAGCACCATGGCCAGCACTCCCACCTTTGCCCGGGCGACGAGGCGGCAGCGCTTGATCCGCGGTCGATTCATGGTGCTCAACACCGCGGCCGCGATCCTGGCATGCTCGTGGCTTTCGACCCGCGCGGAGGAGCTTCCCGCGCCGGGTGCGGCTGACCGCGACGCCGCCACCGCGAAGCGGATGATCGACGAGGCCCTCGGCCGAGCGGCCGCGCGGCCCGCGCGGCCCCAGCCCGCGGCCACCGCCGACGCCGGCGAGGTCGCCCCCGACCTGCTGCTCGCCCGGATCTCCGCCGAGGTCGCGGCCCGGCAGCTCGAAGCCAAGCGGCTCGGCCAAAAGTCGCCGGCCGACGCCCTCGCCCTGCTCGATCAGGCGGCGGAAAACGTATCCGCCCAGCCGATTCCCACGGAACGCAAGGACCAGCTCCTGCGGCGGATCGAGCGGGCCCGCCGCGATATCGAAGAGGCGTCGGGCAAGCGCCGCGCCGAGCTGGCGCTGGACAAGCGGAACGCCGAGATCGAGGGACAGATCGACCGGGAGCGGGCCCGCAAGGTCGAGGTCGACCAGCGGATCGCGATGCTCGTGGACGAATACAACACGCTCATCGACCAGCGCCGCTTCGCCGAGGCGGAGGCGGTGGCCAAGAAGGCCGGCCAGCTCGCCCCCGACAACGCGGTCGTCCGCCAGCTGCTCGCCCAGAGCCGCGTCATCCGCCGGATGGAGACCCAGAAGACCATCGCGAGCGGCCAGCAGGACGGCTTCCTCGACGTAGCCGACGACATCGAGCGGTCGGCGACGCCCTTCACCGGCCCGATCGAGTTTCCGGAGACGAAGAGCTGGGAGGACCTGACGAAGAACCGCTCGCAGCGGCTGGCCGAGGGCAAGTCGCGGGCCACGCCGGCGGAACTGGCGATCCACCGCAAGCTCGACACCCGGGTGCAGACGGCCTTCCGCAACCAGCCGCTGGCCGTCGTGCTCGCCGCGCTCGCCAAGCAGGCCGACGTGCCGATCCACCTCGACATGGTGGGACTGGAACAGGAGGCCGTGGCCAGCGACACGCCGGTCACGCTGTCGCTCGATTCCCAGCAGATCTCCCTCAAGAGCGCCCTCAAGCTGCTGCTGGAGCCGCTCCACCTCCGCTACGTGGTGCAGGACGAGGTGCTGAAGATCACCAGCCCCGGCCTGGTGAAGGGCGTCTATTACAGCGTCACCTACCAGGTGGGCGACCTCGTCAAGCCGATCCCGAACTTTTCCTCCGACGGGCTCGGCATCGAAGGCGCGCTCAGCAAGGGCTATTCGCAGGCCCTGCGGAACACGGCCTCCGTCCAGGTCGAGCCGCCGCGGGACGCACTCAACCGCGCCGCCCGGGCCGACTCCGGCGCCGCCATGGAGGCCGGCTCGCTCGCCCAGATGCAGGGCCGGGGCAACGGCCCGTTGACGGGCGTGATGCCCGCGGTCCCGTTCGGCCCGCCCAGCATCGGCGGCGGCCAGGCCGACTTCCAGTCGCTCATCGACCTGATCCAAAACACCGTCGGTGGCCCGGGCGCCTGGGCCGACGGCGGCGGCAACGGGGCCATCCGTCCCTTCGACACGAACCTCTCGCTCGTCGTCAGCCAGACGCAGGAAGTGCACGAGGAGATCGCCGACCTGCTCGAGCAGCTGCGGCGGCTCCAGGACCTGCAGGTCACGATCGAGGTCCGATTCATCTCCTTGAACGACACGTTCTTCGAGCGAATCGGCGTGGACTTCGACTTCAACATCCAGACGGGCGTCAACCAGCCGCTCAACATGACCGCCATTCCCACCCAGGGCAACAGCTCGCAGAACCCAGGGCAACTGGGCATCCCCACCCGGCAGGGCGGCCGCTCGCAGCTCGTCGGCATGGACAACGCCGGCACGCCGGGCGTGGCCCTCAATCCGAACGCGGTCGTCCAGCCCGCCAACCCGAACCAGCCCGGCCCCACCTTCGGCAATGCGATTGCGGGCACGCCGAACTACTTCTCCATCCCGTTTCGGCAGAACAGCTTCGGCGCGGCCACCGTGCCCCAGCTGCCGGGCCTGCCCAACGTGGCCACCTCGGCTGCCGACTTCGGGTTCGCGATCCTCTCCGACATCGAGGCCTACTTCCTCATCCAGGCCGCCCAGGGCAACACCCGGTCCAACGTTCTCCAGGCGCCGAAGGTGACGCTCTTCAACGGCCAGAATGCCTTCGTCTCCGATACCCGGCAGCGGCCGTTCGTGACCTCCGTCGTCCCGGTGGTCGGCGACTTCTCGGCGGCCCAGCAGCCGGTGATCACGGTCCTCAACGAGGGCACCGCGGTGAACGTGGAAGCGGTGGTCTCCAACGACCGCCGCTTCGTGCGACTCACGCTCGTGCCGTTCTTCTCCCAGATCGGCCGCGTCGAGGAGTTCCAATTCGAGGGCTCGCGGTCCACGAAGTCGAAGAGCAGCGACGAGAAGTCGGGCGCCGACGTCCGGCTTCCCGGTGCCAACGGTCTGCTCGGCCTGACCAACGGCGTCGCCTCGGCGGGCGAGTTGGAGCTGAAGTCGAACGGCACCACGGTCCAGCTGCCGGAATTCCTGTTCACGACGGTCACCACGACCGTCAGCGTGCCCGACGGCGGCACGGTGCTGCTCGGCGGCATCAAGCGGCTCCGCGAGGGCCGCAATGAGTTCGGAGTGCCGATCCTCTCGAAGGTCCCCTACATCAACCGCCTCTTCAAGAACGTCGGCCTCGGCCGGACCACCGACAGCCTGATGCTGATGGTCACCCCGCGGATCATCATCCAGGAGGAGGAAGAAGAGAAACTGATGGGCGAGAGTCGCCCATGAGCCGCTTGTTCCTCACGGCCGGCAGCCTGCTCGGCGGCCTGGCCGTCGCCGCCGGCGCCTTCGGCGCGCATGGCCTGAAGACCTTCCTCGAAGCCCACGGCCAGGCGGCCAACTGGGAGACCGCGGCCCGCTACGCCCTGATGCACGCGCTGGCGACAGTCGCCGTCGGAACGCTCGCGGCCCTGCGCCCCGCCCCCGGCCTCGCCGCCGCCGGCTGGTGCTTCCTCGTCGGCACCGCGATCTTCAGCGGCTGTCTGTTCGCGCTGGCGCTCTCGGGCGTCAAGATCCTCGGCGCCGTCGTGCCGATCGGGGGCGGGCTGCTGATCGGCGGGTGGATGCTGCTGGCGTACGCGGGCTGGCACGCGACCAATTGAGACTCGGCCTCGGCCCGTGCCTTTTGACGATGCGCGGTCGTGCGGCGTGGATGGCGGGGTGGTTTTCACACCCGGTGTCCCCGGGTTTCCACCCGGGGCTTCTCGGCACACAAAAAGCCCCCGGCGGAAGCCGGGGGACTCCGGGTCGCATGCCTTCCCGTGGGCCATGCGATGCGGGTTCGAACCGGGGAACCGCGTCCGGTCGTGCGGCGTGGATGGCGGGGTGGTTTTCACACCCGGTGTCCCCGGGTTTCCACCCGGGGCTTCTCGGCACACAAAAAGCCCCCGGCGGAAGCCGGGGGACTCCGCTCACCGGTCGCCGGCCGCGGCCTCTTGCTCCGCCTGCTGGTCGCGCTGGGCGGCGACGTCCTCTCGCTCCGCGGCCAGCTGCTCGACCTGCTCGGCCTTCGAGGCACTGGGGGCGGCATCACCGAAGGGATCGTTGACGGCGGGCTCAGGCGGAGGAGCCGGGGCCTCCGCTGGAGCCGACTCGCGCGGAGCCGGCATGCGCTCGGCCGGTGGCGGTGCGCGTCGGACATCCCGGGCGGCATCGTCCTCGAATGGGTTTGCCTCGTCGCCGGCCTCGACCCGCGGCCCGACCGGCCGACGCTTGCGCAGCACATCCGGCTGCGCGGCCTCGATCTGCGAATAGCGTTCCAGTTCCGCTGCCCGCTGCCGCTGCAGGAGGGCCACCCGCGCCCGCGTGCGGTGCCGCTCCAACCGCAGCCGGTCGGGGCCCTGAATCCGCTCCAGCGACCTCGCCACCGGCCAGGCTCCCAGCCCGGACGACTCCCGCGTGGCGCCTTCAGTGAAGTCGGCCTCCGCCTCGTCGCTCCGTCCCTGCCGCAGGGCCGCCAGGCCGCGGAAGTAGTAGGCCCGCGGATCGGTCGTGCCCGCCTCGATCGCCTGCGAAAGATCCTCGTAGGCCCGATCGAAATCGCCGGCAAAAAAGGCGTGGACGCCGTCGCCATAGGCCGCCGCCAGCGGCAGGCTCTCGATCGTGGGCTGTGCGGCCGCCACCGCCGCCGCCACCGCCGCCGCCACCGTGCCGGCGCAGGCCACCAGGCCGGCCAGTCGGACCTTCGCCCCGTTCCACCAGCCCCTCTGCACGCTCATGCGGTGCCTCCGCGTCCCAGACCGACCGTTTCACGTCATCCTATCGGACCCGGCGCCCCGCCGGCCCGCCGTCACCACTCCCGCGCCGGCACAACCGGCACGACCCGCCCGTCAGCCGGGCCGCAGTCTTTCCCCATCTCCGGCGACCGCCCGGGCCCGGGCATGCCGGCGAAACGTCGGCTCCGCGAGAAACACGGCCGGCCGGACGAGCTGCATCATCACGGGCTGACCGGGCCATCCGCAGGCCGCGAGCAGGCGGTCGAAGGCGGGCTCGGGGCAGCTGCCCTTGAGGTCCACCAGCAGCAGCCGGCCGTCGCGTTCGAAGGCGTTGCCGTCCACCTGCCACGTCAGCCCCGCCCGCGGGCTCGCCCACACGAACGACCCGTCGGGTTCGACATAGAGCCGCTCGATGCCGCCGATCGTGTCCAGGAAGTCGTCGAAGGATACGGCCATCGGCACGGCCAGCGCGGCATGGGGCACACGCAGCACCGGCCACTCTCCCCAGGCATCGGCATGACTGCCCCCGGGCCCGGCGTCGGCGGTCAGCGCATGCAGCGTGATGTCGAAGGCGAACAGATCGATGCCGACCATGGTGTTCCTCGTGGCCGTATCCCACCCCGGCGTCAGAATGCGGCGACGCTCTCCCGCACCCAGGCGGCGTAGGCGGGCGTCGCCATCGACTCCCGCACGAGCACCTCGGGGGTCGTGTAAGGATGCTGCGCGACGATCGCGGCAACGCAGGCCGCGGCCCGCGCGGGGGTCGTCTTGCACGTGCACCGCCACTCCGCGGCCGACTCGACCGCGTCCTGCCAGCGGTAGGTGCTGTGCACCGGTCCGTCGATCTGAACACACGCCGCCAGCCTCTCGGCCACGAGGCGGTTCGCGCACGCCTCGGCCGCGTCGCGGGCGGCGAACGTGGTGCGGATCTCGGCGACGGTGTCGGCTGCGGACGGCGGGGCCATGGTGTGGGATTTTAGCTCTCCGTGGACAAAGCCCTCCATGGCCTTTTTCCACTTGATCGCCCGCAGGATTCGCAGACCGAAGGCGCAGCCGAGGCAGCGCCGAGGGTTTCCACGGTCGGCATTCCTCGCATCCTGCTCGGGCAGACTGTTCCACGGCCTGCCTGCTAGGCCGCCTCGACGATGCGCTGGGAGGCCGGAGGGACGAACGTCCGCCGCGGCGGCGGGTCTTCGGCGGCCAGCCGGTAGTGGACGGCGGGCCGATCGGAATCGGGAAACACCACATGCGCGGGCCCCCGCCGCTGGCGGGCCGGCGCCACGCTCGCCAGCGTGACACCCGCCGCCGGATCGACCACATTCCCCGGCGTCGGGCCGAGCCCCACGATCGCCCCCCCCGCGACCGCGCCGCTCCAATGCCCGAGCACGACCGTGCTTGCCGCCGCCCCGAACGGTGGCCGCGGATCCAGCAGGGGGGCGATGTCGCCGGCCGCGGCCGGGATCGCGAGGTCCAGGGCGTCCATCCACGCGGCGACGGCGTCGATCGAGTCGAACGCGGCATCGCAGGCCGGTTCCGAGATCCGCGCCTGCCTCCGCCACGCGGCCACAGCCGCCCGCCAGGCGTCCCGTACGAACACCTTGCTCCGCTCCATCGTGGCCAGCCACTCGGCGACGACTCCCGGCATCTCCAGGGCCCGCGCCGCCGCGAGCTGGGCGACGAGCGGCCGGCAGGCCGGCCACAGGTCCGAACGCCCGCGCAAGACGGCGCCGAAGCGGGCCACCAGATCGACCGCCAGACTCGCGCCGAGGGTCGGCTGGCCCGGCTCGACCGCGGCCCACAGCGGATCGAGTTCACCGCCGTGGCAGACCGAGATGCCAGGCACGGACCATGCTCCGGCCACCTCGATGCCGCGCCGCGCGAGACGGGCTCCGGCCCCGGCGATCCACGGATCGCGATCGCCCGGCAGCATCGTCACCCGCACGGGCACCCGTCGATCACGGTCGAACACGGGCCGTCCCCGGCGATCAGCCGCCGGCACCAGCAGGCCGGTCCGGGCCCAGGCCGACAGGCCCGCCAGCAGTCGTCGGCCGCGGGCTGCCGCCGCCAGCATCACGGTGGTGGCCACGGCGGCGGCCCGCCCCCCCGCGTGCCAGGGTCGCACGCCCCCCGCCCAGGCGGTCGAGGTGAGCGGGTCGAAGGTGTCACCCGCGAGCACGACGTCGATGGAGTCGATGGGTTCGTAGCGACCGTCGCGCCGCACGCCGCTCCGGAAGGCCGCGCGATGCACCGCCTCCAGAAACTCCGCCTGGCCGCGGCGTGACGCGGCCACGAGCGTGCCGTCGGCAAGCGACCAGTTTGCGGTGACGACGAGCATGACACGGCCTCCAGCTGTTCATCGACAGCGGACGCCGTCGAGCGGGCGGAGCGGAGGCGAAGATGCCGATGCTGCCGAATGTGCCGGCTGGCGTCAGGGGCCGAAGAACTCGGTCGGGCAGCTGCGGTCGAGGCGGCCGTCGAGGTTGGCACCGGAGACGGTGGCCACGGCCGTCGCCTTGCCGGGCTCCTGGAGCTTGTATGTGATTTCGAAGGACTGCTGCCGGCCGGGCCCGAGATCGATCGGGTCGAACAGCACCCGCCCGTCGTCCACCCGCACCCGCGCGTCGCCCAGCATCCGGGCCCCGCGGGGCAGGTCGATGACGAGATTCAACGGCCCGGACGGGGCCGCGCCGTCGTTGAACACGGTGCACACGAGCGTCGTCGAGTCGCCCACGCGGACCGGGTCGTCGAGGTCGGAGAGCGACAGCCGCAGGCCCGCCTCCGACGGCGTCCGCAGCCGTGGCCGCGGCGTCGTCGCGCGGATCTGCAGGCACTCCTGGTCGCCGATCGGGCCGATGCCGGCCGTGGTCAGCGCCGCCCGCACGCAGGCTCGGGCCGCCGGCGAATCGGCAAACGAGCCGGCCGGGCTCTGGGCCCGCAGATTGATCTGCCGTTTTTCGATCTTCCCCGGCGCGATGGCCGGCAGGTTCCACGACACCCGCGACCCGGCGAGGCTGTAGCCCTCGGAAGCCTCCTGGGGCGAGAGCCCGTCGTCCCACGAGAACTCGAGCACGGCGGGCGCCGAGGCCGCGTTGCCGGTGTTCCGCACCGTGGCCACGTATTCCGTCACGGCCCCGGAGACCGCGTCCACCGGTCCGGTGAGATCGAGGGCGATCGCGGGCGCCGCCGGGGGGACGAGCGGCACGGCGGGAGGCGGCGCGGCGGCCGCCGTCGCGGTCGCCAGCGGGGCTGCAGCCAGAGGCGGCACGGCCACCGGCGCCGGCACCGCTGCCGGAGCCGCGGGCCCCGTGGCGGCCGGCGGCTGCGGCGGCACGAAGGCGGGATTCGGCGCCACCTGGCAGCACTCGGTCGCGCCCCCCATGAACGTGTGCTGCTGGTCGAGGATCTCGACGCGATGACACTGGCGGCCGGGCTCATCGAGCAGAAACTCGAGCTTCACCCAGCGCTTGGTGTTGGCCGGCAGGTCGATCGTGCCCTTCTGCTCGATCGGGCTCTTGGAGGCATCGTGATGGAAGCCGGCGTCGAAGTAGTCGACGACGCGGAGTTTCTCCAGGTTGCGGCCGGAGTTGTTGATCAGTTCGACGTCGTAGGTGACGCGGTCACCCACCCTGCCCGCCAACGGGCCCGTGATGTTCACGATCACCGCGTCCTCGGCCCGGGCGGCGTGCGCCAGCAGGGCGGCGGCGATCCAGAATGACGGGGCGACGAACCAGCGGCATCTCGACATCGGCAAGGCTCCCTCGCGACGGCCCGCGACGGCGGGGCCGGCAAGAGGGTACCACGGCGCCGCGGCGGGGGTGAACGGCGGCCGGCGCGTGATTCCCCGGTGCAGACCCGCCAAGCGAACTGCGGCACGATGCCGCAGGTTCGCGTACACCATCCTCCCCGGCTCCCGCCGGGGGCTTTTTGTGTGCCAAGAAGCCCCGGGTGGAAACCCGGGGACTCCGGCCACGCAAACCACCCCGCCGTCCATGCCGCACGACCGCACGCATTGCCCCGGTTCGCACCTGAAGCGCATGGCACCCGGGAAGACATGACCACCCGGTGTCCCCCGGCTCCCGCCGGGGGCTTTTTGTGCGCCAAGAAGCCCCGGG
>CAZJHQ010000063.1:0-807 GCA_964545915.1 uncultured Candidatus Kuenenia sp.
AGGTGCGGACCCGCTGCTCGGGCACCATGCGGCACACCTGGTACGTGCAGGTGCGGACACGCTGCTCGGGAACCATGCGGCACACCTGGTAGGTGCGGACCCGCTGCTCGGGCACCATCTTGCAGACCTTGTACTCGCAGGTCCGGACCCGCTGCTCGGGCACCATCTTGCAGACCTTGTAGCACCGCACCCGCTCCTCCGGAACCATCCGGCAGACCGTGTAGGTGCAGGTCTTCACCCGCTGCTCGGCCACCATCTTGCAGACCTTGTAGGTCTGCTTTTCGACGATGGTCTCGTTCTCGTAGCGGACGCAATTCACCTGCTTCTCGCAGACCGTCGGCACCCACGTCTTCTTCGTGATGGTGCGCGGCGGGCACTGCTCCTCGATCATGCAGACCTTGCCCGGCACGTAGCACTTCTTGCCCGTGCAGGGATCGCAGACCCAGCAGCCCGGCTCGCGGATGCACCGCTTCACCACGGGGCCCGGAACCTCGCAGGTCTCCGTCTCCCAGTGGCCGCTGCAGACCTTGACGGTCTTGGTGTAGTGCACCGGCTTGCAGACCGTCCGGCAGACGTCACGCTCGCGGGTCTCCCACACCGGCTTGCAGACGGTGTACGGGATCTCCTTCGTGCACACCTCCTTGACGGGCTTGCAGACCGTGTAGGTCTCCTGCCGCTCCTCGTACACCGGCTTGCAGACGGTGTAGGGGATCTCCTTGACGCAGGTCTCCCAGACGGGCTTGCAGACGGTGTAGGTCTGCTCGCGGGTCTCATACACCGGCTTGCACACGGTGTAGGGGATCTCGC
>CAZJHQ010000063.1:907-1192 GCA_964545915.1 uncultured Candidatus Kuenenia sp.
GGGTCCGCGTCTCGTACACCGGCTTGCACACCGTGTAGGTCTGCTCGCGGGTCTCGTACACCGGCTTGCAGACGGTGTAGGGGATCTCCTTCGTCATCGTCTCGTACACCGGCTTGCAGACGGTGTAGGTCCGCTGCCGCGTCTCGTACACGGGCTTGCACACCGTGTAGGGGATCTCGCGGGTCCGCGTCTCGTACACCGGCTTGCACACCGTGTAGGTCTGCTCGCGGGTCTCATACACCGGCTTGCAGACGGTGTACGGGATCTCCTTCGTGCAGGTCTCGT
>CAZJHQ010000063.1:1292-18281 GCA_964545915.1 uncultured Candidatus Kuenenia sp.
ACACGGGCTTCATCACCGTGTAGCACTGCTCGCGGGTCTCGTACACCGGCTTGCACACCGTGTAGGGGATCTCCTTGGTCACCGTTTCGTACACGGGCTTGCAGACCGTGTGCCGGATCTCCCGGGTCCGCGTCTCGTACACGGGCTTCATCACCGTGTAGCACTGCTCGCGGGTCTCGTACACCGGCTTGCAGACGGTGTAGGGGATCTCCTTGGTGACCGTCTCCCACACCGGCTTGCAGACCGTGGTGCGGATCTCGCGGGTCTTGGTCTCGTACACCGGCTTCATCACCGTGTACGGGATCTCCTTGACGACCGTCTCCCACACCGGCTTGCAGACCGTGTAGTTGACGGTCCGCGAGCGGGTCTCCCACACCGGCTTGGAGACGGTGTACTCGACCTCCTTGAACGACTTCTCCGTCTCGTAGCGGACGCAGTCGATCTCCTTCTGCTCGACGACCTTCTCGCAGATCGTCTTGTAGCAGGTGTACTGCTTCTGCTCGTAGACGACGTCCTTGACCAGCCGTGTGCCGCAGCACGAGGGCCGCGCCGCACAACTCGGTTCGTCGGACGATTCACAACTCGCGCACCCCGCACGGGCTCGGGCGAAGCTGACGGTGGTCATCTTCGCCGCGCCGTGCTTGTAGCTGGCGAGCCCGCAATACGCCGCGTCGGCCGTGGGGACCGACGTCGCGATGCAGGCCAGCGCCAGCAGACAACAAAGCCATGGACTCTTCATGTCTGCCGCCTCTGTCGAGGAGGGCTCCTGGAAAAAACTGGGATCAAACCGGGAACAACACGCCGGCGCGGAGCGTGGTCGCCCACTTCCGCACCATCCAAAACATCGACCACAAACTCACCCCAGGTTGACCACTCACCGCGACCCGCCCGCTTTTTCCAGCCTTCCAGGCGCGTTACAAACGTCACCACCGGCCGGAGGCCGCCGGCCCTGTTGGCCTTGGCCGGCAGGATCGGTAGAGTCTCACCCCTCCGGGACAGGTTTTTCGGCAGGCTTTCCCATGACCGAATCCCGACCGCAGGCCACACAACCGGGCGAACTGCCATCCGACTCGACCGTGCCAAAGGTCGTGGTCAGCCGGATCAGCCTCTACCTTCGGGAGCTCCAGCGGCTCGAGGCCTCGGGCCAGCAGACGATCTCCTCCGGACAGCTCGGCACGCTGCTGGGGTTCAGCGACGCCCAGGTGCGCAAGGACCTCGGCTTCTTCGGCCAGTTCGGCTACCCCGGCGTCGGCTACCGCTGCGACGAGCTGATTCGCGCGATGCGCGACATCCTCGGCACCAACCATGCCTGGAGCGTGGCGATGGTGGGCGTGGGCAACCTCGGCCAGGCGCTCCTCGGCTACCGGGGCTTCGGCCACCAAAACTTCTCCATCGCGGCCGCCTTCGACGCCGATCCGACGAAGGTCGGGCAGACGATCCAGGGCATCCTCATCCAGCCCGTCGCGGAACTGGCGGCGACGGTGAAGGCCAAGGGCATCCGCCTGGGGATGATCGTGGTGCCCGCCGCGCGGGCACAGGAGGCGGCCGACCGGCTCGTGGCCGCCGGGGTGGAGGGGATCGTCAACTTCGCGCCGGTGACGCTCGTCCTGCCGCCGCAGGTCGAGGTGGTGGGCGTGGACCTGGCGATCGAGCTGGAGCAGCTCTCGTTCGCCGTCACCAACAAGCTCGCCAAGCCCGGCGGCGAAACCCCTGCGTAGCGGGGCCCGGGGGCGGCCCACCGAGGACGTGGCGCGCGGTATGCTGTCAGACGTCCTGCCCGATGGTGTAACGGTAGCACAAGGGATTTTGGTTCCCTTTGTCTAGGTTCGAATCCTAGTCGGGCAAGTTTCCGCGATGGCCCGCCGTTGCGGCGGGTTTTTGCAAGGCGTATACTCGCCGCGTTGGCTTCAGAACTCTCTCAGGAACCGCTCGTGAACGGCTGACCGTCATCCACCGCGGATGCCGGCCTTCTGCATCGCCGCACCGGCCCTCATGGGCCGTCGTCTTGCGGCCCCACCGTTCACTTGCCCGTGCGTTCACCGGCGTGCGACCCCGACGGTCGCCGCTCCGTTCCAGGAGTTCCACATGCCCACCCGCCCCGCCCTGTCGCATTCTTTCGTCGCGTGCTGCGGCGTCCTCGCCGCCCTGTGTGCGGCCGCTCACCGCCCCGTTCGTGCAGAAACGGTCTACGTGACCAGTTTCACCACCGGCGAAATCGTCAGTTACGACTCTGCCAATCCGGCCGGCACGAAGACGGTGCTCTCCGGCTCGGGATCGCTCGTCAAGCCCGCGGCCCTGGCCCTAGGCCCCGACGGCAACCTCTACATCGGCGAGAATGGCGATGGCGGGGCGAACGCGCCCCGCGTCTCGAAGTTCGAACTGGCCACGCAGACGCTGTCGACCGTGCACACATTCGTCGCCTTTAACGTGTTTCCCGGCAGCGTCGTCTTCAAGGGCAACGACCTGCTGGTCGGCCGCAATCCCTTCTTTGGAAACACTGGAGCGATCGTGAAGATCGCCAACGCAACCGGCGGCATCGTCGCCGTGAGTGACTACACGTCGGGCGGAGCACTCGCCAGCAGCCCCGGCCTCGCTCTGGCCGCCGATGGCTCGCTGTACGTCAGCGATCAGACCTACAACTTCGTCTCCGGTGTCGCGACCGGCCCGGTGAAGCGATTCGACGCGACCGGGAACTACGTCGGCGAGGTGATCGCCAGCGGGTCGAGCGGCCTGTTCGGCCCGACGGGGCTGGTGATCAGCGGCTCGACGCTCTACACCGCGAGCATCATGGCGGGGACCATCCTGCAGACGAACCTCGCCACCGACGTCACGCAGCCCTTCGCGAACTCGGGCAACCCGTTCGCCGTCGGCGCCCTCGCCCGCCTCGCCGATGGCAGCCTGCTCGCCGGCAGTCCGTCGGGCAACGGCGCCATCTACCGCTTCGGCACCGACGGCACGCTGCTCGACACCTATTCCTCCGGCCTCGGCCAGATCGGCGGCATCGCCGTGGCACCGGTGCCCGAACCCTCGACGATCGCGTTGGCCGTCGCCGGCGGCCTCGCGATGGTCGCCCGCCTCCGCCGCCGGAGACGCGTCCAGGCATGACCGGCCGTCGCCCCGGCGTCACGCTCGTCGAGCTGCTCGTCGTCGTCGCCATCGTCGCCGCGCTGATTGCCGTGCTGCTGCCGGCCGTGCAGACGGCCCGAGAGGCGGCCCGCCGCTCTCACTGCACCAACAATCTCCGGCAGCTCTCCCTGGCGGCCGCAACTCACGAAACGGCCCGCGGTCGCTACCCGATCGGCGCCGAATCCCGGCGGTGGGACGCGCGGCCCGACTTCCCGCACCAGTTCTTCCGCTGGTCGCTGCTCGCACATCTGTCGCCCTTCTACGAGGAGGAGCGGCTCCTGCGCGGCCTCGACCTCACGGTGCCGCTCTACGTCGGCCTCACACCCGACGCCATCGCGCCACAGAACAAGCCGATCGTCGGCATCAAGGTGCCGCTGTTTCTCTGCCCCAGCGACCGGATGACCGCCGTCTCGAGCCTCTTCGGGCCGACCAACTACGGCGGCTGTGCCGGCAGCGGTGGTGGCGGCGGCAGTCCCTTCGACACCGACGGCCTGTTCTTCATCAATTCCCGGGTCAGGCCGAAGGACATGACCGACGGCCTGTCGAAGACGGTCGCCTTCTCGGAGAGCCTCCTGGGGGACGGGCCCGTCGCCGTGACGACCCCGAACGGCATCACGGCGGCTACGGGCTACGGCTTCGTGTTCACGACGCCGCTCACGGATGCCGCCTGCAGCCGCCCCTTCTACTACAACTTCACCGACCTGCGGGGCTTCTCCTGGGCCAACGGTGAGTACCGTACCACTCTTTACAATCACGCCCGCCGCCCGAACGATCCGGCGCTCGATTGCCTGGCGGCCCAAATGAGCAGCGCCGACCTGGCGCGGATGTACGCCGGCTACGGCTGGCGGGCCGCCCGCAGCCGGCATCCGGGGGGCGTGAACGTGGCCCTGGCCGATGGCGCCGTGCGATTCGTGGAGGACGGCGTCGATCCCGCCGTGTGGAGAGCGGCCGCCACACGGGCCGGCGGCGAGGCACTGTCGCTCCCGTAGCCCGCCGTGCCTGCGCGTGCACCGTGGCACATGCCCCCAGGCATGCGACTTCGGTTCCTGGCTCCCTGCCTTCCATGCGCACGCCTGGAGGCGTGCGCGACGTGCGAAAACAGAAGGCCGCGGCCGCGTCAGCCCTTCCGCAGGGCCGCGAGCACCTGCTTGATGTCGGCCGGCAGCGGGCTCGTGAACCGCAGTTCCTCCCCGCTCACCGGATGCACGAACCCGAGCTCCGCCGCGTGCAGCATCACCCGCGGGGCCCGCGACTCGTCCCGCGGGCCGTCGCGCCGCGGCGCGGCATACACCCGCTCGCCGCATAGCGGATGGCCGCTCTCGGCCATGTGAATGCGGATCTGGTGCGTGCGGCCCGTCTCCAGACGGCACTCCATCAGCGTGTAGGCGGCGCCGAAGTGCTCGACCGGCGCCACGTGCGTGACCGCAAGCTTGCCCTCCTCCCCTTCCACCGAGCCGCGGCGGCCGTCGCCACGGTCGCGGAGCAGGTGCGAGCGGATCGTGCCCCGGCCCATGCGGCCGACCACCAGCGCGAGGTAGCGGCGGTGCGTGGTGTGGAGCCGGAACTGCTCGGCGAGAATCCGGCCGGCGGGCACGTTGCGGGCGAAGACCACCAGCCCGCTCGTCTCGCGATCGATGCGGTGCACCGCGCGGACCGGCGGCACGCGGCGCCGCGGCGCGGGCTTGGCCCCCGGTCGGGGCCGGCCGGCGCCGCGGGCCGCGAGGTGCCGGGCGATCGCCTCGGGCACCAGTTCCTCCAGCGTCGGCTGCATCTGCCGCCGCTTCGCCGGCCAGGAGAGCTCCTCGTGATGCCGCGTCGTCGTCAGCCCGGTCGGCTTGTCCACCACGACCACGTCGTCGTCGACGTACACCACCTTCACGTCGTCGGCCCGGGGCAGCGGCGCGGCCGCCACCTCCAGCACCTTCACCACCTCCCCCTCCTTGAGCCGGCGGGCCGCGTCGGTGCACACGTTGCCGTGGACGAGCACGTGCCGCGAACGGACGAGCTTTTGCACCCGGGACCAGCTCGCGCCGGGAGTGTGGGCGCGAAGGAACGCCGCGAGCGTCTGCCCGCGGTCCGCGGCGGCGACATGATGGACGGTGCCGTCGTGGCGTTTCATCGGAAGGGCCTCCATGCTCGCCTCCCGGGGCGCCGAAATCCATGGCTTGACCGGGTTTTTCGCGATTTTAGACTCTGTGGGGAGGTCTCACGTTCGCAGCCTCCGCGATTTCACAGGCTCCGTGAGGATCTCCCCCGTGCCCGGCACATGCGTCATCGGTCTGCAGTGGGGCGACGAGGCCAAGGGCAAGCTCGTCGACATCCTCACGGAAAACCACGAGATCGTCGTCCGCTACGCGGGCGGTTCCAACGCGGGGCACACGGTCGTCTCCGGCGGCCAGACCTGGAAGCTGTCGCTCATCCCCAGCGGCATCCTCCGCGACGGCGTGGCCTGCGTCGTCACCGGCGGCGTGGTCCTCGACCCGGCCAGCGTGATCGGCGAGATCGACGGCCTGGAGTCGCGGGGCGTCACCGTCGCCGGCAAGCTGCGGATCAGCGACCGGGCCCACGTCGTCTTCCCCTGGCACGTCGCCGAGGACCGCCTCCTGAATGCGAGCGTGGCCGGCGGCGAGGCGATCGGCACCACGGGCCGGGGCATCGGCCCCTGCTACCGCGACAAGGTCGGCCGCGCCTTGGCGATCCGCCTCGGAGACCTGTACCGCGCCGACTTCCGGTCGAAGGTGGAGCACATCGTGGGCATCAAGAACCGGATGCTCGCGGCCTGGCAGACGGTCGACGGCGATCCCGAGCCGCTCGACGCCGCCGACATCCACGCCCGCTACGCGGCGCATGCGGAGCGGCTGCGGCCTTTCGTCACCGACACGACCGCCTTCCTGCTCGACGCCGTCGAGGCCGGCAGCAAACTGCTCTTCGAGGGCGCCCAGGGTGCGATGCTCGACATCGACCACGGCACCTTCCCCTACGTCACGAGCAGCAACTCCTCGGGCCTCGGCGTGTCGAGTGGCTCCGGCGTTCCGGGCCGGTGGGTCAACCGCGTGATCGGCGTCGTGAAGGCCTACTCGACCCGCGTCGGCGGCGGCCCGCTGCCCACCGAGCAGGACAACGCCACGGGCCAGCGGCTGCGGGACCGGGGCAACGAATACGGCACCGTCACCCGCCGGCCCCGGCGCTGCGGCTGGTTCGACGCCGTCGCCACCCGCTACACCGCCCGGCTGTCGGGCGTGGACGAGCTCGCCGTGATGCTCCTCGACGTCCTCGGGGGCTTCGACGCGATCAACATCTGCACCGCCTACGAGATCGACGGCCGCCGGGTGACGCAATTCCCCAGCCACGTCGACGACCTGAAGCGGGCCGTGCCGGTCTACGAGACGCTGCCCGGCTGGCCTGACGAACTGACGACCGTCCGCGACTACGACGCGCTGCCGGCCAACGCCCGCCGCTATCTCGACCGGATCGGCGAATTGCTCGGCCGGCCCGTGTCGATCGTGTCCGTCGGCCCCGACCGCGATCAGACGATCTTCATCGACCGCACCGGCTCCGCCCCATGCGCCATGCCCAAGCCCCGCACGCCGGCCACGACGTGAACGCGCCGGCCAGCACCGCCGGCCTGCCGCGACACATCGCCATCATCATGGACGGCAACGGCCGCTGGGCGCAGCAGCGGGGCCTGCCCCGCATCGAGGGGCACCGCCGCGGCGTGGCCACGGTGCGGCGAATCACCGAGCATTGCGCCCGCCGCGGCATCGAGCAGCTCACGCTCTACTGCCTGTCGAGCGAGAACTGGCGACGGCCCGAGGCCGAGCTGCGATTCCTGATGCACCTCCTCGAGCAATACATGATCGAGGAGCGCGGGCTGCTGATGCGCGAGCGGATCCGGCTGGCGATGATCGGCCGCCGGGAGGGGCTCCCCGCCGCGACGCTCGCCGAGCTCGACCGCACGGTGGCGATGTGCGCCGCCAACGACGGCATGCGGCTGTGCCTGGCGATCAACTACGGCGCCCGGGGCGAGATCGCGGATGCCGCCCGGCGGCTCGCGGAAGAGGCGCGGTCCGGCCGCCTCGACCCCGCGACCATCGACGAGGAGACGTTCGCCGCCCGACTCGACACCGCCGGCATGCCCGACCCGGACCTCCTCGTGCGGACCGCCGGCGAAATGCGGCTCAGCAACTTTCTGCTCTGGCAGATCAGCTACGCGGAACTGTGGGTCACCGACGTCGCCTGGCCGGAGTTCACGGAGGCCGACCTCGACGCGGGGATCGCAGCCTTCGCCGGCCGTGATCGGCGGTTCGGGGGTCTGCCATGCGCGTGAACCCCGCCACGCCACCGGGGGGCGATGATGGGCACGCGGCGGCCCGCCACGCGGCCCGCCGCGCACTCGGCCCCCGCGCGGCCGTCGCGGTGGTGGTGGTGGCGGCCTTCGCCGCGCTGGCCTGGGCAGATGCGACGGCGCTGTGGGGCGCCCGCCCCGCCTGGTGGCTGCTGCCGGTGGCCCTCCTGCTGGCGGCGATCGGGGCCCGGGAACTCGTCGCCCTGCTCGCGGCCGCAGGCCGGCCGGTCTCCGAACCGCTCGTCGTGGCCGGCACGCTCGGCATCGTCATGGCGGCCGCGGCCGGCAGCGGCGCAGCGGCCGCTTCGCCGGCGACGCTCGGCTGGGTCGCCGCGGCCTGCATGGCGGCGGTCACGGCCTGCTTCGTCGAGGGCATCGTCCGCTACCGGCCCGGCGCCGGCGTGCTCGCCCGGGCCGCGGCCGGTGCGATCGCTGCCGTTGGCCTCGGCCTGCCGCTGGCGTTTCTCGTCGGTCTTCGGCTCCTCGACCGGCGCACAGCGGAAGGCACCGTGGAGCCTCTCGGGCTGCTCCCGCTCGTGAGCCTCGTGGCCGTCGTCAAGGCGGGGGACGTCGCCGCCTACGTGGTCGGCTCGTTGGTCGGCCGGCACCGGATGGCGCCGCTCGTGAGCCCGGGCAAGACCTGGGAGGGCGCCGCGGCATCGCTCACCGCCGCGGGGGCCGTCGCCTGGATCGTGCTCGAGCGACTTGCATGGCCGACGGCGGCCCGGCCCTGGGGCGGCTGGCTCGCCTACGGCCTCCTGGTCGGCGGCGCCGGAATGCTCGGCGACCTCGCCGAGTCGCTCGTGAAGCGGGATCTCGGCGCCAAGGACTCGGGAAAATCCCTCGGCGGGCTCGGCGGCGTGCTCGACCTCGTCGATGCCCTGCTCCTCGCCGCGCCCGTTGCCTGGCTGCTGTGGGTGGCGGGGTAGAGGTGCGGCCTCACGGCCGTGGAAACCGCGAACCGCCGCGCCGCGGATGGCGCGATGACTCGCTCCAGCGAACACGTTTGCTGCGGAACGATCGGCGCGATCGCCCTGTGCCTTCCCCAAAAAGCCCCGGGTGGAAACCCGGGGACTCCGGGCATGAACACCATCCCGCCGTCCATGCCGGATGACGGCAGGTAATCTCCCGCTCCAAACACACATCGCATGGCACCTGGGAAGGCATGCCACCCGGAGTCCCCCGGCTCCCGCCGGGGGCTTTTTGTGACCCAGCGCCAGGCCCGGAGGGCCGGGTTGACTGCACGCGGGCGGAGGCCCGCCAAGCGAACTGCGGCACGATGCCGCAGGTTCGCCTACACCATCCTCCCCGGCTCCCGCCGGGGGCTTCTTGGAGCACCGCGAACCACAGGCCCACTGGGGCAACGGGACCAGGAGCATGATCCGGCAAACAAAAAATCCCAAGCGGAGACCGGACCGGGCACTCTTTCCGCCGCGGCGGCCTGAAAACTGCTCGTTTTCGCCATTTTCCGGGGTCCGGGGCGGGTGTTGTATAGTGTGGAGCAGAGGTTTCGTTCCCCTGAGACCGGCGGCGGCACCAGCGGCCGACGGGCTTTGATGTCCCGCACCTCCATCGCGGTCGTCGATTCGAAGCGGCTCGTCGCCATCTTCGGCCCGCGCGATCAGCATCTGCGCCGCATCCGCTCGGCCCTGGGCGTCGGGGTCTCGGCCCGCGACGATGCGATCCAGATCGAGGGCGCGGAGCCGGCCGTCCTCCGGGCGGCGGAGATCTTCGAGGAACTGGATCGGATCGCCCGCGACGAGGGGACCGTGGAGCCCGACCATGTGTCACGGCTCCTGGCCGTGGCCACCGGCGAGCAGCCGCCCGTCCGCCACGAGCCGATCGAGGTCCACCGCCCCGGCAAGCAGTTCACGCCCAAGTCGGCGGGGCAGGCGGCCTACGTGCAGGCGATCCGCGACCACGACGTCGTCCTCTGCACCGGGCCGGCCGGCAGCGGTAAGACGTTCCTCGCCGTGGCGATGGCCGTGGCGGCGCTGCGGGCCGAGCAGGTGCGGAAGATCGTCCTCGTGCGGCCCGCGGTCGAAGCGGGGGAGAGCCTCGGCTACCTGCCCGGTGACCTGCAGGCCAAGATCAATCCCTACCTGCGGCCGCTGATGGACGCGATGCGGGAGATGATGGACTACGAGCTCCTCAAGCGGCTCACCGAGCAGGACATCGTGGAGATGATTCCCCTGGCCTACATGCGCGGCCGCACGCTCAACAACGCGTTCATCATCCTCGACGAGGCCCAGAACACGACCGTCTCCCAGATGAAGATGTTCCTCACCAGGCTCGGGCACGGCTCGAAGATGGTGATCTCGGGCGACACCACGCAGATCGACCTGCCCGCGGACCGGACCAGCGGCCTCCTCGACGCCATGCGGCGGCTTCGGGCCGTGCCGGGCTGCGGTCACGTGACCCTCGGCGGCGCCGACATCGTGCGGCACGCGCTGGTGCAACGGATCGTCGAGGCCTACGACCGCTGAACCCATGCCCGCCTCCGCTCCCATCCATCGACGCCGCAGCCGGCGGTCCTCACCGCTCGAAGCCCCGCACGGCTTCTGGGGCCTGCTCTGGGAGCGGGTGTCGCGGGCCGACGTGCTCGTCCGCATCGGCGTCTGCCTCGCCGCGGCGCTCGTGCTGCTGGTGGTCGTGCGCGGCTGGGCGGAGCCGTTTCCCTTCCGGCCGGGCATGGTGCCGCCCCGCGGCATCGTCGCCCGGGTCCCGTTCGAGAAGCCCGACCCGGAACGCACCCGGACCGCGCAGGACCGAGCCGCGGCCCTCGTGCCGGTCGTCTACGCGCAGGACAAGGCACCGCTCGTGCGGGTGCGCGACGGCCTGAAGACGCGGGTGGCGGAGATCGCCGCCGCCGACACGCTCGCCGCCGTGTCGCGAAAGGCCTGGCTGGAGTTCGCCCCCGACGCCACCGCGGCCCTCGACGCCCTGCCGGCCCCCGCCACCGCGGCGCCGCCGCAGCCCCCCGTGGCTCCTGTGGCCCCCGATCCTCCCGACGATCAGACGGCGGCGGCCGCTCCGGAGCCCGCCGAGCGTCGGGAAGACCCGGCGGCCACGGCCCGCCGCAAACTGATCGCGGAGGCCGAGCAGGCGTTCCAAAAGTTCCGCGCCCGCATCGACACGAAGGAGAAACTGACCGAGGTCGAGAAGGCGATCGACCATGCCTTCACCGAGATGGAGCGGAAGGGCGTGCTCGAGAAGATCCAGCACGGTCTCGACGAGGGCAGCCAGACCGAGATCGACGTCCATCCGCTGGGCAATCCCACCGACATGGCCCGCGTGCAGGTGTTCGACGTGCAGCTCCGCGAGGCCAAGCTCCGCCTCAAGGACCGGATCGAGGAGGAACTCGGCGCGGGTCCGTTCGCCGACCGGCTCTTCGCCTGGATCGAGCCGCGGCTCGCCGGCTCGCTCGAGATCGACCGCGAGGCGACCGACCGGGCCAAGCGCGAGGCCGTGGAGAAAACGCCGCAGCAGTTCGTGCGCTATGCGGCCGACGACCTGCTGGCCGAGGCCGGCCGGCCGCTCACGACCGACAGCCTGCGGCTCCTGCGCCGCGAGCACGACGAGTTTCTGCGGATCCAGGATGTCCGCCAGGCCGGGGCCCGGGCGGTGGCGACGCTGGGCCTGTTTCTCGCGATGTTCGCCCTCACCGGCTTCTACCTCCACCTGCACCACCGCGACGTGCTCGCCGACTTCGGTCACGTGGCCACCCTGTTGGCCCTCGCCGTGGCCGCCGTGACGCTGTGCATGCTCGTCGCCGGCGAGGGCTGGCAGACCGAAGTAGTGCCGCTGCTCTTGTTTGCGATGACCGTCGCCATCGCCTACGACGAGGAACTCGCGCTGCTGCTGGCGGCGGAGGTGGCGCTGGTGGTGATCGTCGGCCTGGGCCAGGGGCTGGCCGACTACGTCACGCTCACGGCGTCCACCGCCGCGACGGTGTTCTGGATGGGTCGGCTCCGCAGCCGCAGCAAGCTGATCTACGTGGGCCTGTGGGCCGGGGGCGTGGCCATCCTCACCTGCCTGGGCGCAAACCTCCTCGCCGGCCGCTCGCTCGTGCTCGACGGCGGCGTCCTCGACAGGCATCTCCTCTCCGAGGCCGGCCGCACCGGAGCGTGGACGTTGCTGGCGGGCTTCCTCATGACCGGCCTGCTGCCCTTCATCGAGCGCTGGTTCGGCGTGCTTACCGACCTGAGCCTCCTGGAGGTGGGCGACGTGGCCCACCCGCTGCTCCAGGAGCTCGTGCGGCGGGCGCCGGGCACCTACAACCACTCGATCAACGTCGCCAGTCTGGGCGAGGCGGCCGCCGACGCGATCGGCGCCCGCGGCCTGCTGGTGCGGGTCGGCGCCTACTTTCACGACGTGGGCAAGATGCTCAAGCCGTCGTACTTCGTGGAGAACCAGGGGCAGGAGAACCGGCACGAGTCGCTCGTGCCCGCGATGAGCACGCTGATCATCGTGGCCCACGTCAAGGAGGGCGTGGAGCTCGCCAGGCAGTACGGCCTCCCGCAGCCGATCATCGATCTGATCGCGGAGCACCACGGCACGACGCTCGTCGAGTATTTCTATCGGCGGGCGACGGAGCGGTCGCAGACCGATCCGCACGCCGCGGAGGTGGACGAACAGACCTACCGCTATCCCGGCCCGAAGCCGAGCACCCGGGAATCGGCCGTGCTCATGCTCACCGACGCGGTGGAAAGCGCCAGCCGCACGCTCACGGAGCCGACGCCGGCCCGCATCGCCAGCCTGGTGCACGACCTGGCGATGAAGCGGCTCCTCGACGGTCAGTTCGACGAGTGCGGCCTGACGCTGGAGGAGCTCGACATCATCGAGCAGAGCCTCGTCAAGAGCCTGACGGCCGTCTATCACGGCCGCGTCAAGTATCCCGACCAGAGGACGGCGTGATGCCGCCGCCCCGCTCCTCCGCCGCGACTCGGCCCCGCGCGTCGACGCCGGGCCTGACGATCGACGTCGTCGACCGGCAGCGGGTGCTGCGGGTCGGAAGCCGCTGGCTGGGCACGATCGCCCGACGGGCGCTCGAGCGGCAGGGAATCGAGGTCGCCGAGATCTGCGTGCTCATGGTCGACGACCGGGGCATCGCCGAGCTCCACGAGCGGTGGCTGGGCATTCCTGGCCCGACCGACGTGATCACCTTCGACCTCTCCGACGCGACACGGCCCGGCGTGCTGCACGGCGACATCGCGGTCAGCGCCGAGACGGCCCGCAGCGTGGCCCGCGAGCTCGGCTGGCAGCCCCGGCACGAGCTCGCGTATTACGTCGTTCATGGGATCCTGCACCTGGCCGGCTACGACGACCATGACCCCGCCGACCGGCGGGCCATGCGGGCCCGCGAGCGGGTGCTGATGCATGCCGCCGGCCTGCCCGCCCCGCCGGCACGTCGTCGGGGCCGCCGCTGATGCCCGCCACGCTCGGCCTGGAGGCGGCGCTGGTGTTGCTTGTGGTGGCCAGTCTGGCGGCCATCCAAGCCCGGGCGGTGCGCGGCGCCCGCCGGCAGCTCATCCAGGAGCTTTGCCGCCGCCGTGGCCGGCCGGAGCGCTACGAGGAGATCGTCGCGGCGAGCGAGGCCATCGCCTTCATCGCCGCCACGGTGGTCGTCTGTGCGGCCGTGGGAGCCACGCTCCTCGCCTTCGGCGGTCTCGTGGCCGCCGGCCGCTCGCCCGCCGTCGAGGCGTCGGCGGTGGCGGGCTGGATCGGCCTGGCCTGGCTGCTGCTGGTCGTCGTGCCGGCGCTGCTGGCGCGATTCGGCGGACCGTGGATCGTGGTCGCGACGTGGACGCTCTGGCGGCCGATCGTCGGCCTGATCGGCCCCGTCGTGCACCAGCTCGGCAAGGCCGCCGCCGTGCTCGGCCGCGGTGTCGGACAGCCGCATCCGACCGTCGCCGCCGAGCAGCCGCACGAGGAGCTGAAGCTGGTGGTGGATCAGGCCCATCGGGAGGGCAGCCTGGCCGGCGCCGCCCGCGACATGATCCGCGGCGTCATCGGCCTCGACGCCGTCCGGGTCGCGGCGATCATGACGCCGCGCACGAAGATGGTGTTGATCGCGGCCGCGACGCCCTGGGAAGAGGCGATCCGCATCGCGGCGGAGAGCGGCCACACGCGGCTCCCCGTCTGGGATCGTTCCCCGGACGACGTCGTCGGCGTGCTGCACATCCGCGACGTCCTCTCCTGCCTGACGGCCGGCGCCGCGGCCGCGGCCGCGCCCGACATCCGCCCGCTGCTGCGGCCCCCCTGGTTCGTCCCGGAGTCGATGAGCGTGCAGAAACTGCTCCGCGAGTTCCAGCGGGGCAAGACCCATCTCGCCGTCGTCACCGACGAGTTCGGCGGCGTCAGCGGCCTGGTCACGATCGAAGACGCGCTCGAGGAGATCGTCGGCGAGATCGCGGACGAGCACGACGAGGCGTTCGCCGACGGCATTCGCATGCTGTCTGCGGACGCCTGCGAGGTGGTCGCGGCGGTGCGGATCGCGACCGTCAACGAGCGGCTCGGCCTGCACCTGCCGGAAGAGGCGGATTTCGACACCATCGGCGGCTTCGTATTCCACCAGTTTGGCCGCATCCCGGAGGTGGGCGAGGCGATCGAAGCGCACGACGCGCGGCTTGAAGTCCTCGCCGCCACGCGCCGCCGCATCGACCTGGTGCGGATCGAACGGGTCGGGGAAACGCAGCGCCATGATCGCTGAAAAGTCCCGCGCGATCGTCATCCGGACGGTGCCGTTCGGCGAAACCAGCAGCGTGGTCAGCCTGTTTTGCCGGGAGTTCGGCAAGGTGCGGGCTTTGGCAAAGGGCGCGTGGCGGCCGAAAAGCAGCTTCGACGGCGCCCTTGACCTGCTTTCGACCTGTCAGGTACTCGTCCTCCGCAAAACCTCGGGCGGCCTGGATCTGCTCACCGAGGCTTTCCTGGAGAACCGGTTTCGGGTCGGAGGCAGCTACAGGGCGTTTCTCGGCGGCATGCACGTCGCCGAACTGCTCGACGCGCTGACGGCCGACGCCGATCCCCAGCCGGAACTGTTCGACCGCGCCCACGCCACCCTGCGGGAACTATCGGGACTCGATGAGCCTGCCGACCGCATCGCCGCCCTGCTCGTCTCCGTGGAGCTCGCCTTCCTGCGGCTCACCGGGCATGCCCCCGCCCTCGCCGTCTGCGCCGAGTGTCGGGTGCCGCTCACGAGCCATGGCCGCACGCCCTTCGGCATGCTCGACGGCGGCTGCCTCTGCGGCCGGTGTCGGGCCGGCAAGCGGGCCGTGGTGTCCATCTCCGCCGATGGCCTGGCGGTCCTCCGCCTGTTCGCCGTCCAGCCCGACGCGTGGCGCGACGTCACGCTGCCCGCGGCCGTGGACGGGGAATTGAGGGCGATCATGACGACCTACCTGTCGCACCTGCTCGGCCGCCCCCCGCGGGTCGCCCGGCTCCTTCAGCCCCGGATGGCGCCCCGCCGGGCCCGCACCGAATGACGCTCACCCGCCACGCCCCGCTCCCGCGGACGGCCCGCCGCTGGCTGCCCCTCCTGGCCGCCTGCGGGCTGGCCACGGCCGGCTGCGCGACCATCAAGACTCCCACGTGGCCGTGGTCCAAGCCGGCCGAATCGGCCGCCGGCGCCGACGGCCAACTCGGCGACGACGCCGACTCCGAGGTGATCTCCTCAGAAGTCTCGCCATCTGTTCGCGACGCCGGCTGGGACTACTTCAAGGGCGACAACGTCAAGCGCCGCTGGAAGAAGATGGTCGGCCGGGGCCCGAACGAGCCGATCGCCCGCCAGGCGCTCGCCGCGGCCGACGCCCTGTACCGGGAAGGCAAGTACCGCGAGGCCATCCCCAAGTACAAGCAGGCGATCGACCGCTGGCCCGACTCGGCGATCGAGGAAGACGCCATGTGGCAGCTCGCCGAGTGCTGGTTCTTCACCGACCAGTACCCAAAGGCCGAGGATCAGTACGACGAACTGGTGAAGAAGTATGCCAACACCCGCTACCTCGACCGCATCGCCCAGCGGCAGTTCGTCATCGCCCAGTACTGGATCGCCCTCGACGAGAAGCACCACTACCTGACGATCGCCCCCAACCTGTTCGACCGCAGCCGGCCGATCTTCGACACCCGTGGCCGGGCCTTGAAGGCCTACGACCACGTGCGGATCAACGATCCGCGCGGCCCGCTCGCCGACGACAGCGTCATGGCCCAGGCCAACGCCCACTTTCTCGACCGGCAATGGCTCGACGCCGACTACTTCTACGGCCTGCTGCGCAGCGAGTATCCCGACAGCGACTTCCTGCTCCAGGCCCACATGCTCGGGCTGCAGGCGAAACTCCGGGCCTACCAGGGGCCGGGGTACGAGGGGGGCATCCTCGGCGAGGCGGAAATCCTCGCCGACCAGCTGCTGGTGCAGTTTCCCGACCAGCTCAAGCCGGATGACCAGGAACGGGTGGAGAAAGCCCGGGCCGAGATCGCGGCCCAGCAGGCGTTGCGGCATTGGAACCGGGCCGAGTTCTACGCCAAGGGCAGGCACTACACCTCGGCGCGGATCTACTACGCCCTCATCGCCCGCGACTATCCGCAGACCATGCTCGCCCAGCAGGCCCGGCAGAAGTTCGAGGCCATCAAGGATCGGCCCGACGTTTCCGACGACCCGTTCCCGATGCTCACGCGGGTCCTCAATCCCGACGCGCTGAAGGAGGCGGAACTCGACGCCATGGCCGAGGCCGACGCCCAGATCGCCCGCCAGGATCCCTCCGGCATCGCGCCGCAAATCCGCTGACGCCCACCCACTCGAGGCCCCACGGATGGCCGCGCTCGCCCGCTGGAACCGCTGCTGGCTGCTGCTCGCCGCCGCCTGCGCCGCCTGCGCGGGCTGCGCCGGCTACCGCTTCGGCAACAACACGCTCTATGCGGCGAACATCCGCACGATCTACGTGCCCATCTTCCAGTGCGACAGCTTCCGCACGACGCCCGCCATCGACATCGGGGAGCGGCTCACGGAGGCGGTCTGCAAGGAGATCGAGAAGCGAACGCCCTTCAAGGTGGTGGGCGATTCGGCCGGGGCCGACAGCGTGCTCACCGGCCGCGTGGTCGCCGACACGAAGCGCATGGTCGTCGAGAGCCCGACCGACCAGTCGCGGATGGTGGAGATGAACTACCAGGCCCTGATCACCTGGGCCGACCGCGGCGGCGCCGTGATCGCCTCCGGCGAGGTGCCGCTCCCGGCGGCGACGGTGGACGTGGGCCAGGCGGCGGCGCTGGTGCCGGAATACGGCCGCTCGGTCGCCAGCACGCAGCAGGAGGCGATCGTGAAGCTGGCCCAGCAGATCGTGGGGCTCATGGAGGAGCCCTGGTAGGCGCGCCCGCCGCTCCCCGGGGCGGGCGTATCGAGGGGCGCCGGCGAGCGGGCGGCATGAGTTCGCTCGCTGCGGCGAAGCGCCGGCACGCTCGCGATCCTCACGCCGACCCACTCGCCTTCCTCGTTCGGTAGGATGCCGTCCGCCCCAGTCGCTCCAGGG
>CAZJHQ010000064.1:0-17945 GCA_964545915.1 uncultured Candidatus Kuenenia sp.
CCGACACCATCTCGTTGATCCGCTGCTCGATCGGCTGCGTGAACCAGATGATCTGGCCGGGGATGCCCTCGACCACCTTGTTCATCACCTCCACCAGGCCCGCCTGGGTGCGGGCCCGTTTCCACTCGGCCCGGGGCTTGAGGGCGACGAACATGTCGGTGGCCTCGATCGCGCCGGCATCGGTGGCCACCTCGGGCGTGCCGACCCGGCTCCAGACGTGGGCGATCTCGTCCGGGAACTCCGCCAGCAGCGCCTTCTCGATCCGCATGTTCATCCGGCACGACTCCTCGAGGCTCGTGCCGGGGGCGCGGATGATGCCGAGGACGATGTCCCCCTCGGACAGCTTGGGCACGAACTCCGTGCCGAGCGAGGCCGCCCGCAAGAGCGTGATCCCGAGGATCGCGCAGGCGACGAGGGCCAGCGGGCCACGGGCGGCCAGGCAGCCCCGCAACACCGGCCGGTAGAGCCACCGCAGCACCTTCACGAGGAGCACGTCGTGGGAATCGATCCGCTTGGGCAGGAAGAAACTCGACAGCACCGGCACGACGGTCAGCGAGAGCACCAGCGACCCGAGAAGGATGAAGACCACCGTGAGCGCCATCGGCCGGAACATCTTCCCCTCGACCCCCTCGAGCGTGAGGATCGGGATGTAGACGATCATGATGATCAGCTGCCCGAAGCAGGCCGGCTTCTTCACCGCATTGGTCGCCTCCCGCACGAGCTTCAGCCGGGCGGCCCCGGTGGCGCCCGGATGGTGGCCGATCTTCTCCAGGATGCTCTCGATCACGACGACCGACGAATCGACCACGATCCCGAAGTCGATCGCCCCCAGGGAGAGCAGGCTGGCGGCGATGCCGGCCTGCCACATGCCGATGAAACCGCACAGCATCGACAGCGGGATCGCCGTGGCGGCCACGAGCCCGGCCCGCAGGTTGCCGAGCAGGACATACAGGATCACGACGACGAGGAACGCCCCCTCGAGGAGGTTCTGCCGCACCGTGGCGATCACCCGGTCGATGAGCTGCGTGCGGTCGTAGACGACCTTCGCCTCGACCCCCTCCGGCAGCGTCTCGAGCAGCTTGGCGAACCGGTCGCGGAGCCGGGTGGTGACGGCATAGCTGTTCTCGCCCATGAGCATGAAGCCGAGGCCGAGCACCACCTCCCCCTCGCCGCCATAGGTCACGGCCCCCTTGCGAATCTCGTGGCCGATCACCACCTCGCCCACGTCGCGGATCCGGATCGGCACCCCCTGGCTCGATGCGATCACGATCCGGCCGATCTGCTCGACATCGACGGTCCGGCCCACGCCGTACACCAGCACCGCGTCGCCCGAGCGGTCGATCGAGCCGCCGCCGACGTTGAAGTTGTTCCGCGGAATCGACTCGACCACCTGTTCGAACGACAGGTCGTACTTGCGGAGCAGGGTGGGATCGACCCGGATCTGATACTGCTTGTTCAGGCCCCCCCAGGCGTTGACCTCCGCCGTGCCCGGAACGCTGCGCAGGGCCGGCTTGAGGGTCCATTCCTGGAGCGTCTTGGTGTCGGTGAGGCTCATGCCGCGGGGCACGAGCAGGTAGTGAAACACCTCGCCGAGGCCGGTGGACACGGGGCCCATCTCGGGCCGCTCCACACCCGCCGGCACGCCCACCGTGCCGAGCCGCTCGTTGATGAGCTGGCGGGCGAAGTAGATGTCGGTGCCGTCGCGGAACGTCACGAACACAACCGACAGGCCGAACATGCTGGCGCTGCGCAGGCCCTCGAGACCGGGCATGCCGCCCATCGCCAATTCGATGGGGAACGTGATCTGCCGCTCGATCTCCTCGGCCACCATGCCGGGGGCGACCGTGTTGATCTGCACCTGGACGGGCGTCGTGTCGGGAAAGGCGTCGATCACCAGCCGATTGACGGCCACCCAGCCGACGAGACAGACCACGGCGGTCGCGGCCAGCACGGTAAGCCGGCGGGACAAGGACCAGGCGATGATGGCTTCCAGCATGCGTCGTCCTTAACCAACCATGCTGCGGATCATGACGCCGCCGCGGCGGGATGCGGCGGCCGGCGGCAGGGGGAGCGACCATGTTCCCCGGGCCGGCCACGGCGAAGGCCGGCCGCGAAGGGCCGTGACCGCGGTCCTCATAACGCGCCCTTTTCCATCCGCTCGAGCAGAATCTGGCTCTTCAGCACGTGGCTCCCGGACGCCACGACGTGGGTGATCTGCGGGTCGGTCGCCGGGTCGGTGGCGATCTCGACGACGTCGCCGATCCGGACGCCGGGCTCCACCGGGCGGGCCGTGAATGCGACGTCCCCGGCGGGCACGAACACCACCCAGCGGCTTCCGTCCCATTGGACGCTGGCTTGCGGCACGACGACGGCGGTGCCGCGGCGGTCGATCTCGATCCGCCCGGTGCCGAAGGTGTGGGCCCGCAGGGCATGCCGCGTTTCGCCGTCCGCGGCGCCGACGAGATTGTCGACCTCGGCCCGCACCTGGAGCGTGCGGGTCTCCTCGTTCACCTCGGTGCTGATCCACGTGATCCGGCTGGTGTAGTCGGTCTCGGAGCCGTCGGGCCGAAACCGCACCGGCTGACCGATCGCCACCTTGTCGGCGTCTTCCTTGCTCACGTTGAGCACCAGCAGCATCGTCGACACGTCGGCCACCTCGAAGATCGGCTTGGCGGCCTCGATCACCTCGCCGACGACGGCCTCGCGGCCCACGACGATGCCATTGAAGGGGGCAAAGAGCGGCAGCAGGTTCGACGTCACCAGGGCCGAATCCAGCCCGGCCACCATCGCCGGCGGCAGGCCGAGGGTGCGGATGCGGGCGGCGCGGGTGTCGTCATCGAGCGGCTCGTAGTCCTTGATCGAGACGTCGAAGCCGAGGTTCACGAGCGCCTGCTCGGCATTGGTCAGATGGTTGCGGGCCTCCCGCAGCAGGGCCTTGGCCTCGCGGAGCTGGCGGCCCATGACCGCGCTTTTGACTTCCTCGAGGATCGCGAACTGTTCACGCCGCGATTCGTACGCGACCAGGGCGTTGAGGAACTCCGCCTTCAGCCGGCCCACGTCCTGGCTGTCGATGATGAGCAGCACGTCCCCCTTGCGGACATGGTCGCCCAGCCGCTTCTCCACCCGCCAGATGCTCCCGGGCACGCGGGCCGACAGCTGGGCGATCCGGCGCTCGTCGTACGCGACCACGCCGTTGCAGGCCAGTTCGCGGACGACGGGCCGCCTCTCGACCGGCACCACCTCGATGCCGGACCGTTCCAGGGCCTCCCGCGACGGAAACCGCACGGTGCCGTCGGCGGCCGCGGATGCCGTCCCGGCTTCGTGGTCGACCGCGGCATGGGCATCCTGCTTCCCGTGGTGGGCATGATCGGCTCCCAAACCGAACGTCCAGTGCGTGGCATGGCCGAACCACCCGATGAACGCGAGCGCGGAGGCCGTGGCAATCGAGAGAGCCCAGCCGCCGGCTGCCGCGAGCAACGCCCGCCAGCTGAGCCGGGAGACGCTTCGTTGGTGCTTAGCGGTGGACACTGCCAACCTCCTCGGCGGGACACCTCGAGAGCGGGGCCCAACGAACATGCCGCCGACGGTCAGGACCGCCGGCAGCAGTGAAGATCATCTCAAGGCTAGACCACGACATCCGCTCCTGTCCAGTTGCATGGCCGCACGGTCCGCACCGCGGCCGTCAGCCCGCGAGAGCCGCCGCCGCCCGCCCCAGGGCCGCGTCCACCGCCGCCTCGTCGTCGGCCTCGGCCACCAGCCGCACGATCGGCTCGGTGTTGCTGGACCGCACGAGCAGCCAGCCGCCGGGCCAGTCGAGCCGCAGGCCGTCGAGCCGGTCGGGCCGGGCCTCAGGAAACGCCGCCGCGATCCGGTCGAGCGCCGCCGCCAGCCCCGGGCCCCGGATCGCCGGCGCGAGATCGACCTTCGTCTTCTTCATCACCAGCCGCGGCAACGCCGCCGCCAGGTCGGTGACGCTCGTCAGCGCCGGCCCCGCGGACATCCGCTCGAGCACCAGGGCCATCGCCACGAAGCTGTCGCGGACGAGCACCACCCGCGGATCGATCACGCCGCCGTTGCCCTCGCCGCCGAGCACCGCCCCCACGGCGAGCATCCGATCAACGACGTTGGCCTCGCCCACCGCCGACACGTGGCAGGGCACGCCGTGCCGGGCCGCGATCAGCGCGGTCATGCCGCTGGTGGAGCAGTTGACGACGACCGGGCCGGGCGTCTTCGCGAGCACGGCATCGACGGCCAACGCCAGCGTCGCCTCCTCGCCGATATAGTGGCCGGCGGCCGTGGCGATCGCCAGACGGTCGGCGTCGGGGTCCTGGAAGAACCCGACGGCGGCGCCGGCGGCGGGGATCCGCGGCAGCATGCCCGCCAGGTTGGCGGCCGTGGGCTCGGGCTCGTGCGCGAACAGGCCGTCGGGCGTGCCGCCTTCGATCACGACCTCGCAGCCGAGGTGCTCGAGCAGCGGTCGGGCCACGCGGCTCCCCGCGCCATGGCAGCTGTCGAGCCAGACGCGGGGCCGGTGCCGCCTGATCGCGGCCACGTCCACGGTGGCGGCGACGAGCCGCACGTGGTCAGCGATGCCGTCGTCGGCATGCACGCGGCCGCGCGGGCCGCTGCCGGCGACGACGGGGCCGCCGGCCTCGAAGCGGGCGAGCACGTCGCGGCCCGCGGCCGCCGGGAGCACGCGGCCTTCCGCCGAAAAGAGCTTCATGCCGTTGTAGCGGGCGGGGTTGTGGCTCGCCGAGATCTGGATGCCGCCGGCCGCCGACCGCCCGCGGACCACGACGCCGATGGTGGGCGTGGCCGCGGGGCCGCAGTCGATCACGTCGCGGCCGGCCGCGGTGAGGAACTCCACCAGCGCCGCCGCCAGCGGCGGACCGTTGGCCCGGCCGTCACGGCCGATCACGACCGGCCCCGGCGGCAGGCCCGCCACGAAGGCCGCCGCGTACCGCACGGCCACCTCCGGCGTGAGCGTTTGCCCGACGACGCCGCGCAGCCCCGACACGCTGACGATCAACGGCTCGGTGGTGGTGGCGGTGACGCTCATGGCGGGTGGAGTATAAAACGGCCGCGGCCGGGACCACACACCCCCCGCAGCCCAGGAGTGTCTCATGAGCACGCCCGCCGATCTCGCCCGCCGCCTCGACGCGATCGCCGCCGCCCGCGCCGCGGGCACGATCACGGAGCACTCGGCGGTCATGATGCGGGACTGGCTGACCGCCCCGCGGTACGCGGAGTTCGCCGGCGAGGTGGCGGCCCGGATTGACGCCGGCTCGTGGCGCGAACTCGACGACGTCTTCTGGACGGTGATCCCCTTCGGCACCGGCGGCCGCCGGGGGACGATGTATCCCGTCGGCTCCAACGCCATCAACGATCGCACGATCGGCGAGAGCGCCCAGGGGCTGGCCGATTACGTCCGCAGCGTCGTGCCCGCCGGCGAGACGCCCACCTGCGCGATCGCCTACGACACCCGGCACCGCTCCGAGCACTTTGCCCGCCTGTGCACCGAGGTCCTGCTCGCGGCCGGCTTCCGCGTCTTCTTCCTGCGCGGCTTCCGCAGCACCCCCGAGCTCTCGTTCGCCGTGCGGCACACCGGCAGCACCTGCGGCATCATGGTCACCGCCAGCCACAACCCGCCCAGCGACAACGCCGTGAAGGTCTACTGGGCCGGCGGCGTGCAGGTGCTCCCGCCGCACGACAAGGGAATCATCGACCGCGTGATGCGGGTCGAGACGGTCCACCGCGCGAGCTTCGAGGCGGGTGTCGCGGAGGGCCGCGTGCGGTTCGTGGAGGAGGAGATCGATCCCGCCTTCGTGGCGGCGGTGTGCCGGCAGTCGGCCCCGGGCCCGCGGGACGTGTCGATCCTCTATTCGCCGCTCCACGGCGTGGGGGGCTCGGCCGTGGTGCCCGTGCTCCGGAGCGCGGGCTTTGCGCAGCTGCGGGTCTACGGGCCCCACGAGGAGCCGAGTGGCGACTTCCCCAACGTGCCCGGCCACGTCGCCAATCCCGAGAATCCGGCGGTGCTCACCGGCCCGATCGCCGCGGCGGTCGCGCAGGGCGACGACCTCGTGCTCGCCAGCGACCCCGACTGCGACCGGCTCGGCGCCGCCGCGCCGCTGACCCGTGCCGCCGGCGCGGAGTGGCGGCCGTTCACCGGCAACCAGCTCTGCGGCCTGCTCTGCGGTCAGGCGATCGCCGGCCGGGCGGCCCGCGGTCAGGCCCGGCCCGGCGACTACGTCGTCACCACGCTCGTCACCAGCGGCCTCGTCCGCCGGCTGGCCGAGGCCCGCGGCCTGATCGTGGACGACACGCAGCTCGTGGGCTTCAAGTGGATCTGCTCGGCCATCGACGAGCACGGCCCGGAGCACTTCGTGTTCGGCGCCGAGGAGTCGCACGGCTACCTGGCAGGCACGCACGTCCGCGACAAGGACGCCGCCGTCGCCGCGCTGTTGATGGCGGAGCTCACCGCGCGGCTCAAGGCCGCGGGCCGCACGCCCCACGAGGAACTCGACGCCTTGTACGCCGCCCACGGCTGCCACCAGGAGCGGCAGATCAACGTCATGCTGCCCGGAGCCAGCGGCATGGAGCGGATGCGGGAGATCATGGCCGCGCTGCGGGCGACGCCGCCGCAGGCCTGCGGCGGCCTCGACGTGGTCCGCACCCGCGACCAGGCGAGCCTGAAGACCTGGACGCCGGGAGCGGCGGCCGAGTCATACGCCGGCGTGAAGAGCGACCTCGTGATCTTCGATCTGGCCGGGCTGCCGGAGGCGGGCACGCGGCTGGCCGACGGCCGCTTTCCGCCGCTCGGCAACGCGGTCGCCGCCCGGCCGAGCGGCACCGAGCCCAAGATCAAGTTCTACCTGTTCGCCGTGGCTCCGCCCGGCCCCGCGGACGAGCTGCCGGCGACGAAGCAGAGCCTCGCGGCCCGCCTCGACGCGATCGAGCGCGACCTGCGGGCGCTGGTCGGGGTGTGACGGCCACGCTTTAGATCCGCAGTCGTTTGGGGTGGGTGGGGTTGCCCATGCCCCATCGCCGGACGTTCGCTGCGGACCTCCGGTCCTACGCTTACTCGGAGGCGTCTGCGCTCCGGCATCCATGCCTGCGCTGGCCGCCTACGCCTGCTCCCGGGGCATGGGCAACCCCGCCCTGGTTCGTGAATGCGATGTTTCAGCGGACGCCGTGGGGGGTCTATGATGCTGGCAGAGGCAATCGCTATGCCGACGGTTTGGAGACCGCCGTCCAAGAGGAGGCTCGCTGCCACGATGAACAGACCACGACCGACGATGTGGATGCTTTCGCTGGCCGCGGCCGCTGGCCTGCCGGCCTGCTCGTTCGCCGCCCCGCCCGCTTCCCAGGACCCAAAACCCATGACCAAGCCCCTCGACCGTGAGGCCGCCGATCCCGACAAGAACCCTGCGGTGAAGGGGCGGCTCGCCGATGACGCGATCCCCACGACCGAAGAGGAATGGCGGCAGCGGCTCACGAGCCATCAATACGAGATCGTTCGCCGCAAGGGCACCGAGCGGGCGTTCACCGGCAAGTACACCGACACCGAGACCGCCGGCACCTACCGCTGCATCGGCTGCGGCGAGCCGCTGTTCCGCTCGGGTGAGAAGTTCCACAGCGGCTGCGGCTGGCCGAGCTTCTTCGCCCCGATCGACGGCGTGAAGGGGAAGACGATCGCCGAGCACCGCGACCTGTCCCACGGCATGGTGCGGACCGAGGTCACCTGCCGCCGCTGTGGCGCGCACCTCGGCCACGTCTTCAACGACGGACCGCCGCCGACCGGCCTGCGGTACTGCATCAATTCCGCGTCGATCATCCTCGACGAGGCCAAGGCCGGGGACCAGCCGAAGAAGTAGGACGCCGATGACCGCCGTGACGGGATCTGCCGCGGTCGTTCCGCCGACGAGGCTGACATCGGCCGACCTGGCGGCGATCGAAGTTCGCGTGCAGGAGATCGGCCGCCGGCTGCTCGAGCGGGCGCTGGCCGCGCAGCCGGGCATGGCCTCGACCGACTGGTGGGCCCAGCAGGCGGGCGAGTGGGCCACGCATGACGACGAACTGAAGGTGCGGCTCTTCCGGCTCGTCGATTGCATGCCGATGCTCGACGATCCGGCCGCCCTCGATCGGCACGTCCGCGAGTATCTCGACGACGACGTGATGGCGCGGCTGCCCAATCCGCTCCGCGCCGCGCTGCAGGCGGCCCGGTCCGGGCTCCTCGCCCCGTTCGCGGCTCGGGCCGTGCGGGCGGCGACGCTCGCCCAGGCCCGCCGCTTCATCGCCGGCACCACGCCCGACGAGGCGGCGGCGGCGGCCCTCGCGCAGCGCCGCAAGCACCGGGCCTTCACGCTCGACCTGCTCGGCGAGGCGGTGATCAGCGACGCCGAGGCCGACGCCTACGCGGCGGCCTACGCCCGACTGCTCGCGGAACTGCCGCCGCTCGCCGCCCGCTGGCCCGGCGATCGACTCGTGGACGACGGGCCCGGAGGAGCGGCCCTGCCGCGGGTCAACGTCTCGCTGAAATTGTCAGCGCTCGACGGCCGCTTCGACGCCATCGATCCCGCCGGCACCGCCGAGCGGGTGCTGGCGCGGCTGCGGCCCTTGTGGCGGGCGGCCCGCGACCATGGCGGGCAGGTCCACGTCGACATGGAGAGCCACGCCACGAAAGACCTGGCGCTGGCGATCTTCAAGCGGATCGCGATGGAGGAGGAGTTTCGCGACTGGCCGCACTGCGGGATCGTGATCCAGTGCTACCTGCGGGATGCGCTGCGTGATCTCGCCGACCTCGCCGCCTGGGCCGAGCGGCGCGGCACGCCCGTGTGGGTGCGGCTCGTGAAGGGAGCCTACTGGGATCACGAGACGATCCACGCCCGGGCCGCCGGCTGGCCGGTGCCGGTGTGGGAGCGGAAGTGGGAGACCGACCGCTGCTACGAGACGGCGACGACCTTCGTGATGGAGCACGCCCAGGTGCTCAGGCCGGCGCTCGGCAGCCACAACCTCCGCTCGCTGGCCCACGGCATGGCCGTCGCCGAGCACCTCGGGCTCGACCGCCGCGCGGTGGAGATGCAGATGCTCTACGGCATGGCCGACCCGGAGAAGGAGGCCGTCACGGCCGAGGGCTGGCGGCTGCGGGTCTACATGCCCTACGGGCAGCTCGTGCCCGGCATGGCCTATCTCGTCCGGCGGCTGCTGGAGAACTCGTCGAACGACTCGTTCCTGCGGGCGGGGTTCGTGCAGCACGTGCCGCCGGCCACGCTCCTGGCGCCCCCCGGCCCGCCGGCGGCCGCCGCGCGACGGGACCTGAATCCAGAGGACCCGCCGGCGGCGGACGCCGGCGGATTCCGCAACGAGCCGCTCACCGACTTCGCGTTGGAGCCGGCCCGCCGGAGCATGCAGGAGGCGGTGGACCGGCTCCGCGCCCGGTTCGACGGCGGCCGCCCCGAGGTCGTGCCCGTGGTGATCGGCGGCGTGCGCGAAGAGCGGGGCGAACGGTTTCCACGGCACGATCCCGCCGATCACGCGCGGCTCGTCGCGCAGGTCTCGGCCGCCACGCCCGGCGACGCCGACCGCGCCGTGGCCGCGTGCCGCGCGGCGCTGCCGGGCTGGCGCGACGCGGGCGTGGAGCGGCGGGCGGCGGTGCTGCGGGAGGCGGCGGCGGAGATGCGCCGGCGCCGGTTCGAGCTCGCGGCGTTGCAGGTTTTCGAGGTCGGCAAACCGTGGCGGGAGGCCGACGCCGACGTGGCCGAGGCCATCGACTTCTGTGAGTATTACGCCCGCGAGGCGGTGCGGCTCGGCCAGCCCCGCCGCGTGGACGTGCCGGGCGAGGAGAACGAGAGCAGCTTTCTGCCCCGCGGCGTGACCGCGGTGATCGCACCCTGGAACTTTCCCCTCGCGATCCTCACGGGGATGACGACGGCGGCGCTCGTCACCGGCAACCCGGTGGTCATGAAGCCCGCGGAGCAGTCGTCGCTCACGGCCTTGCGGCTCCACGAAATCCTCCTCGCAGCGGGCGTGCCGCCCGGCGCGCTGGCGCTTCTGCCCGGCCGTGGGGAGCAGGTGGGGCCACCGCTGGTGACCCATCCCGACGTGGCCACGATCGTCTTCACCGGCTCGCGGGCCGTGGGCCTGGCGATCAACGCCCAGGCCGCCGCGGCGAGTGCCACGCCCGGCGCGCGGCTCGTGAAGCGGGTGATCGCCGAGATGGGGGGCAAGAACGCGATCATCGTCGACGACGACGCCGATCTCGACGAGGCGGTGGCCGCGGTCGTCCGCAGCGGCTTCGGCTTCCAGGGGCAGAAGTGCTCCGCCTGCTCCCGCGCGATCGTCCTGGCGAGCGTGCACGAGGCCTTCGCCACCCGGCTCGCCGGCGCGATCCGCAGCCTGGCCGTGGGGCCGGCCACCGACCCGGGCACGCAGGTCGGGCCACTCGTGGACCGGGAGGCGTTCGAGCGGGTGCGGTCGTTCATCGATCTCGGCCGGCGGACCGCCCGCACGCTCGCAGCCGTGGACGTGGGGCCGCTCGCCGACCGGGGCTGGTTCGTGGGGCCGCACGCGTTCGGCGCCGTCGACCCTGCCGGGCCGCTCGGGCAGGAGGAGATCTTCGGGCCGGTGCTCGCCGTGATGCCCGCCCGCGACTTCGAGCACGCGATCGAGATCGCCAACGGCACCGCCTACGCCCTCACCGCCGGCATTTGTTCCCGCAGCCCGTCGCGGCTGGAGCGGGCGCGGCAGGAGTTGGCCGCGGGCAACGTCTATCTCAACCGGGGAATCACCGGAGCCTTCGTGCACCGGCAGCCGTTCGGCGGCTATCGGATGTCGGGCATCGGCAGCAAGGCGGGGGGGAGCGACTACCTGCTGCAGTTCGTGACGCCCCGGACCGTGACGGAGAACACCGTCCGCCGCGGGTTCGCACCCGAGCGAAAGTCGGGGGAGCGGCCCGCCCCTTGACGTTTTCCCGGGTCCGTACGACCCTCACGAAACGCTCACAATCGACGGCTAGACCATGGGCCCCGCGAGCAGCGATCGGCGCCGTCCGGGGAAACAGGTTTTCTTCAGGAAAAGCCCATGCAGCGAATGAGCGGCGGTAGTTTCGTGGCGGCGGTGGCGCTCGCCGTGTGCGTTTCCGGGGCGTTCGGCCAGGACATCGACCCGGCCCTCAAGCCGTACGAGCGGGTGGCCGGCGAGGTCAGCGGGTCGCTGAAGTTCGTCGGGTCCGACACCATGAACAACCTCGTGTCCCTGTGGGCCGAGGGATTCACGAAGTTCTATCCCGGCGTGAGCGAGGGCATCGAGGGCAAGGGGTCCGCGTCGGCCCCCCCGGCGCTCACCGAGGGAACCTGCACGTTCGGCCCCATGAGCCGCGACTGGAAGCCCGCGGAGATCGACGCCTTCAAGGAGAAGCACGGCTACGCCCCGACGGCGATTCCTGCGGCCATCGACATGCTCGCCGTCTTCGTCCACAAGGACAATCCGCTGGCGGGGCTCTCGCTGCAGCAGGTCGACGCGATCTTTTCCAAGAACCGCAACGGCGGCGCGAATGCCGAAATCCGCACCTGGGGCGACCTCGGCCTCGGCGGCGAGTGGAAGGACAAGCCGATCAGCCTCTACGGCCGCAACGCCTCCAGCGGCACGTACGGCTATTTCAAGGAGCACGCTCTCTTCAAGGGCGACTTCAAGCCCACCGTCAAGGAGCAGCCGGGGAGTTCGGCCGTCGTGCAGGCGGTCGCCAACGACAAGTTCGCCATCGGCTACAGCGGCATCGGCTATCGCACGGCCGGCGTGCGGGCGCTGCCGCTGGCGGCGCAGACCGGTGAACCGCCGGTCGCGCCCGAGCCCAAGGCCGCGTACGAAGGCGAGTATCCGCTGGCGCGGTTTCTCCTGCTGAGCGTGAACCACAAGCCTGGCAGCCAGCTCGATCCGCTGCGCCGCGAGTTCATCCGCTATGTGTTGAGCGCCACCGGCCAGGCCGACGCGAAGAAGGACGGCTATCTGCCCGTGACCGGGCAACTGGCCCGCGAGGCCCTCGGCCAACTCGGCATCGCCACGCCCTGACCGCCCGCCCGCTCTCGCCCTGCCGAACGGCCCTGCGCATGCCCCAGACGGCGACATTCACCGGGCGGTCGCGGCGGCGCAAGACCCATCCCTGGGTGCGGGCCGGCGACGCGGTTGCCCGGGCCGTGATCACACTGGGCGGCATCGGCACGATCGTGGCCGTGCTGCTCGTCGGCGTGTACCTGCTGACGGTGGCCCTGCCGCTGTTTCGCTCCGCCCGGGCGAGTCGGATGGGCACGGACCTCGTGCACGCGGATCCGCTGCACATGGGCATCGACGAGTCCGGGAGCGTGGCCTGGGTGATCGACGGCGGCGACGGCGTCGCCGGTGCGGAGCGGGTGAACGTGCTGGCGACGGCCACGGGCGACCGGCTGCTCTCCGTGCCGACGCGCGACTGCGGCCTGGAGGGCTGGTCGGCGTTTCGCACGGAGCCCGGCGGGCTGGTGGCCGCGGTCGGCTTCGCTGACGGGACGTTTCGCACCGGGCGGTTCGGGCTGCAGGCGGAGTTCATGGCCGCCGCGGACGCCCCGGCGGCGGTGCGGTCGGCGCCGGTGGGGCACGCCGTCGCCGTCGACGGCGCGATCTTCGTGCACGGGGCCAACGACCGGTTCGCCCGCGTGCGGCTGGTGACGGAGCTTGGCCCCCCGTCGCAGCCGTTGGGCGGACCGATCACCGGAGTGGACGTGGTGCCGCTCGGCGAGGGAGCCCTCGTCGCCGTGCTCGACGACGCCGGCCGCGTGCGGGTCGAGCGGGCCGCGTCGAAGCGCAACATGCTCACCGGCAAGGTGACGGTGAAGACGACCGGGGCGACGATCGAGCCGGTCGCGGGATTCCGGCCCCGGTTCGTGCGGGTCAACGGCCTCGGCGACCAGCTGTTCCTGTTCGCGGCCGACGGCACCGCGCGGCGGTACGTGATTCGCGATGTCACGCAGCCGGAGCTCATGGAGACCTTCGACGCCGCGGCCGGCGCCGCGGACGTGGCGACGGTGGAGCGGCTCTTCGGCGGCGCGACCCTGGCCGTCGCCGACACCGCCGGAGTGATGCGGCTGTTCTTCCTGGCTCGCCGGGACGATGCGGTGGCGGCCGACGGCCTGGCGACCGTGGCGGCGCGGACGATCGCCGGGGATGGCACGCGGGTGGACGCGATCGCCGCCTCGCCCCGGTCGCGGCTGTTCGCGGTGGCGGAGTCGCGGGCGGGACGTGACGCCGGCGTGCGGCTCTTCCAGGCGACCACGGGCGCCGAGGTGCTGCGGCTCGCGGCCGGCGGGGACGGCACGCACGCGACCCGGACGATGTGCATCGCTCCCCGGGAGAACCGCCTCCTCGCCGGCAACGATCAGGCGCTCGCGGCCTGGGCGATCGACGCCGGCCACGCCGACGTTTCCGTCGGCACGCTTCTCCGGCCGGTGTGGTACGAAAACTATCCGCGGCCCGTGCACGCCTGGGAGACGACGGGGCACGAGGCCTTCGAGTCGAAGTACGGCCTCGTGCCCCTGATCTTCGGCACGCTCAAGGCCACCCTCTACTCGATGCTCTTCGCGACGCCGATCGCGCTGCTGGCGGCGATCTATGCCAGCCAGTTCATGCACCCGCGGTGGAAGGCCCGCATCAAGCCCACGATCGAGATGATGGCGAGCCTGCCGAGCGTGGTGCTCGGGTTCGTGGCGGGGATCGTGTTCGCGCCGGTGGTCGAGCGCGGCTTGATGCCGGTGATCACCGGCGTGTTCGTCGTGCCGCTCACACTCCTGGCCGCGGCGCACCTCTGGCAACTGCTGCCCGTGGGCACCCGCAGCCGCCTGGCTGCCTGGCGGTTTCCGCTCGTCGGGCTCGTGGCCTTGCCGACGGGCGCGGTCGCGGCCCGCGCGGTGGCGCCGACCCTGGAGCGGCTGTTGTTCGGCGGCGACGTGCAGGCCTGGCTCGACGGCCGCGGCGGCAGCGGCTTCGGCGGCTGGACGGTCGCCCTGCTGCCGCTGGCCGCGGTTGCGACTGCGTTTCTCGGGGGCCGGTTCGTCAGTCCGATGCTGCGTCGGGTTGCCATCGGCTGGAACCAGCCGCAGGCGGCGCTGGCGTCGCTGGGGGTGTTTCTGGCCGGCCTGGCCTGCGCGGTAGCCCTCGCCGCCGCGGCGGCCGTGCTCCTCGACGCCCTGCGGCTCGACACCCGGGGCGGCCTGTTCGGCACCTACGTGCAGCGGAACGCGCTCGTCGTGGCCATCGGCATGAGCTTCGCCATCATTCCACTGATCTTCACGATCGCCGACGATGCCTTGTCGAGCGTGCCGGAGCACCTCCGCAGCGCCTCGCTCGGCGCGGGGGCCACGCCCTGGCAGACCGCCGTCCGCGTGATCGTGCCCGCGGCCGCGAGCGGCCTGTTCTCGGCGGTGATGATCGGCCTGGGCCGGGCGGTGGGGGAGACGATGATCGTGCTCATGGCGGCCGGCAACACGCCGCTCATCGGCTGTAACGTTTTCAACGGGTTTCAGACCCTGTCGGCGGCGATCGCCACGGAGCTGCCCGAGGCGGCCCGCGGGAGCACGCACTATCGGGTGCTGTTTCTCGCAGCCCTCGCGCTCTTCGCGCTGACCTTCGTCCTCAACACGGTGGCCGAGCTGGTGCGGCAGCGGTTCCGGAGGCGGGCGCATGATCTCTGACCGCTTCCTCTCCCGGCCGCGGCGGCTGCGATCCGCCCACTCGAGCCTCGCCGCCCAGGGGGAGCCGTGGGTGTGGCTCACCGCCGGCTCGCTGGCCACGGCGATCGCGATGATCGTCGGCCTGCTCGGCTACATCGCCTGGCGGGGAGCGGGCACCTTCTGGCCGGTGCCGCTCGAGCTGGTGGCGCTGCGGGCCGGCGGTGAGACGCTCGGCGAGGTGGCCGAGCGGGAGCCTGCCCATGGCGACCAGCCGGCCCGCCGGCTGCTCCGCGTCGCCAACTTCGAGCTCACCGGCAAGCACTTCGAGTGGTTCGACGAGCCGGCGATCACGGCCACGAGCCGGCCCGAGTGGGCGACGGCCGTGGAGCGGCTGGAAGGGGGGCGGTTTCACGGCTTCCCCACCCGGCTGCGGCACGGTGACACGATCGTGGCCGAGGGGCCGGCGGCCGTCTGGCAGGCCTTCGAACGCGAGCATCCGCTGGTGCGGGGCCGTTTCCGTCGGGCCCTGCGGCTCGACCGCGTGGACCGCGGTGATCTGCAACGCGAACTGCGGGCCGCCCGCCTGGCGGTGGTGCAGGCCGGCCTCGACGCGCCGCAGGATACGGCCCGCCAGGATGCCGCCCGGGAGGCGGAGCAGCGGGTCGCCGCCCGCGTCGCGGCGGCGACGGAGCGGATCGACGCCGAGACGGCGCGGCTGCGGGGCGAGAACGCCGGCTGGGCGGTCGAGTTCCGCACCGCCGCCGCCGAGACGGTCAGCCTGCCCATCGACCAGATCGTCCGCGCCTGGCAGCCGAACCGGCTGTCGTTCGCCGGCAAGTTCGGCGTCTACCTGTCGCGGTGGGGCGAGTTCCTCGGCGACGATCCCCGCGAGGCCAACAGCGCCGGCGGCGTCTTCCCCGCCATCTGGGGCACCGTCGCGATGACGCTCATCATGGCCTTGCTCGTGGCCCCGTTCGGCGTCCTGGCGGCGCTGTATCTCAAGGAATACGCCGGCCGCGGTCCGATCACCACGGCCGTCCGCGTGGCGATCAACAACCTGGCCGGCGTGCCGAGCATCGTGTACGGCGCCTTCGGTCTCGGGTTCTTCTGCTACGGTGTCGGCGCCGGCATCGACGAACTGTTCTTCAAGGCCAGCCTCGTCGCCGACAGCCAGCCGACCTTCGGCACCGGCGGGCTGCTCTGGGCGGCGCTCACGCTCGCCTTGCTCACGCTTCCGGTGGTCATCGTGGCCACGGAAGAGGCGCTCGCCGCGGTGCCCAACTCGATGCGCGAAGGCTCCTACGCCTGCGGCGCCGGGAAGTGGCAGACGATCCGGCGGATCGTGCTCCCCCGGGCGCTGCCGGGCATCATGACGGGGCTGATCCTGGCGATGGCCCGCGGGGCGGGGGAGGTGGCGCCGCTGATGCTCGTGGGCGTGAAGAAGCTGGCCCTCGACCTGCCGATCGACGGCAGCTTCCCGTTCGTCCATCCGGAGCGGGAGTTCATGCACCTCGCCTACCTGATCTACGACGTCGGCTTCCAGAGCCCCAACGCCCAGGCCGCCCAGCCGATGGTGTTCACGATCACCTTCCTGCTGGTGGCGATCATCGCCCTGCTGAACGTGACCGCGATCTGGATCCGCTCCCGGCTGCGGAAACGCTTCGTGGCGCAGCAGTTCTGATCCGTACCGGATAGGATGTTTTCGGAGGAGCCCCGCCGATGCAGGCCCAGACCGAGCCCCACCGCGACGACCCCGCCACCGCACGACCGGGGGATCACCGGCATGCCGCCCCCGCCGACCGGCTGCTCGCCGTCGCCGCCGGTCAGGACGTGCCTGCCGAGGTGCATGACGTCGTGCTCCAGGAGGTGCCCGTCCTGGAGATCGATCGCTTCAACCTGTGGTACGGAGCCAAGCAGGCCCTGCACCGGATCACGATGCCGATCCCGAACAACAAGGTCACGGCCCTCGTCGGCCCCAGCGGCTGCGGCAAGTCGACGCTGCTGCGGAGCGTGAACCGGCTCAACGACCTCGTGCAGAGCGTGCGGATCACCGGCGACATGCGGCTCAACGGCGACTCGATCTACGATCCGCGGATGGACGTCATCGACCTGCGGAAACGGATGGGCATGGTGTTCCAGAAGCCCAATCCGTTCCCCATGAGCATCTACGAGAACGTGGTGTATTCGCTGCGGATCGACGGCGAGAACTCCCGGCCGGTGCTCGACGAGGTGTGCGAGCTGAGCCTCCGCGGGGCCGCCCTGTGGGATGAGGTCAAGGATCGGCTCCATGACAGCGCCCTCGGGCTGTCGGGCGGCCAGCAGCAGCGGCTGTGCATCGCCCGGGCCATCGCCGCCGAGCCCGAGGTGCTGCTCCTCGACGAGCCCTGCTCGGCCCTCGACCCGATCGCCACCGGCAAGGTCGAGGACCTGATCCAGGAGCTGCGCGGCCGCTACTCCGTGCTCATCGTGACCCACAACATGCAGCAGGCCAGCCGGACCAGCGACTACACGGCCTTCATGTACCTCGGCCGGCTCATCGAGTATGGCCCGACGACCGACATCTTCACGAAGCCGGTCCTGCGGGAGACGGAGGCCTACGTGACGGGCCGCTTCGGGTGAAACCATGACCAAGCACATCGAACGGCAGATCGACGCCCTCAAGGAGCGGATCCTCAAGGTCGGCACCCTCGTCGAGGAGGCGATCTCGAAGTCGATCACCGCCCTCATCAACCGCGACGCACCCCTCGCCCAGCGGGTGATCGCCAACGACGAGGAGATCGACCGCATGGAGGTGGAGGTCGAGGAGGAGTGCCTCAAGATCCTCGCCCTCTACCAGCCGGTGGCCGCCGACCTGCGGTTCGTGGTGGCGGTGCTGAAGATCAACAACGACCTGGAGCGGATGGGCGACCTGGCCCGCAACATCGCCAAGCGGGTGGCTCAGCTGTCCAACGGCAAGCCCTACACGCTGCCCCCCGAGATTCGCACGATGGCCATGCAGGCCCAGGAGATGGTCAAGCAGTGCCTCGACGCGGTGGTCAACGGCGATCCGTCGCTGGCCCGGCAGATCCGCGAAGAGGACGACGCCGTCGACGAGGCCCGGCTGCAGATCCGGCAGCGGGTGTTGCGCGGCATCAAGGACGATCCCGAGGAGGTGGAGAACCTGCTGCGGATCAACTCGGTGTCGAAGCACATCGAGCGGATCGCCGACATGGCGACGAACATCGCCGAGGACGTGATCTACATGGTGGAGGG
>CAZJHQ010000065.1:0-17745 GCA_964545915.1 uncultured Candidatus Kuenenia sp.
AGGGATAGTCCGGCCAATGGCACTTCCGCAACGGTTTCCGTGCTGATGAGCCACTGATGATCCTCGGGGAGAGCGGCATGGGAGTCTGGAGGCGGTTTCCCGAGACGCCGAAACACCACTCACGCTGCGCTGTAATGGCGATTTTCTCGCCTCGGCGCAGACCGTCTCCCGGGTCGCCCGTCCGGGGCCTTGATGCCTCGCGTCTGGCACCGGTCAGAGGCTGTGGATGTCGATCACGGGCAGCTCGTCGGGCGGCACCTGAACCGCTGCGCGGTCGTCATCAGCATGGACAAGCTCGCCCCAGTCCGTGGGCGGGCCACGAGCGGGAGAGACGCGAGGCGGCTCGAGTGGTTCGCCGAGGTGTTTGAGAATCTGACTTCACGCGGGCGAAGCCATCCTGGCCTTCGCCCGCTTGCGAACCCCCGGTTCGAAGTGAGCCGGCTCCTGCCGGCCGTCTTCTCTGAGCCGGATGTCGCCGCCACAGGTGGGGCACGCAAGTGGAAACTCCTCCCCCACCCGGGCCAGGAGTTTCGCCCAGGCAATCCGTGACGTGTCGTGCGAGCGGGGCTTTTGCTTCGCGTCGCAGCAGTCTTCCGGGTCGCGACCTTCGTTCCCATATCCGCCGTTCACGGCCTCCCGTGGCTTGCCAATGTTCCTGATCGCCAGCGCCGTGACGGCTTTTCGCAGTTTGTGGTTTTGCGGCCGCGGCCGACCCAGGTGGCGGCTTTGTGTCTGGGCAGCACGGAACGGATGCGGGCGATCCGGCCGTCTGGGCCGCGGATCACGGAGAGCCTCTTAAGGGCGAAGGGGGGCCGGGCGCAGTATCGCAGCAGGTGTTCCAGACTCTGAAAATAGCTCGGCACGTCGCGGTCGATGAGCGTGATCCTGACGCTCGCATCGACTGAAAACCCGCTGTTCTCCCAGGCGAGCATGTCGGCGGCGGCCGCGGCGTCGAGCAGGCGAGCGAGCCGGAACCAGCGGATCACCCGACGACGGACCCGCGCGGTGAGCACGGCCAGATTGGCTGGCGTGATCGGTCGGACCGGCAGGAACGCCGGCGGGGTGTCGCCGCCTGCTTCGGCAGCAGCCGGCACGAAAACGCCGTCGGTCACGCAGGCGTGCAGGTGCATGTGGTGGTTGAGGGCCGAGCCGAAGCGGTGCAAAAAGGAGATGGCACCGAGTCGTGGGAGTCGTAGGCGGGCGGATGCGGGGGCGTCGGCATCACTCGTAAGGCCTGCCGCAGCGCACAGCAACCGTTTGATCTCATCAAGGAAGATCTTTATGAGTGCGGCGACGGCTCGGGGTCGGTCGGCAAGAAAGCCCCTCAGCCGCTTCGGCACGCCTCACGGCCCAGAACGACTCGAGTCAGGACGGTCAACGACACTTTCCCCAGCGCGCGGCCGGTAATGGGCGGTCGGTTGGGTGGAGTCCCGCCTTCTCGGCACCGAAGGCCGCGTGGACATTGCTCACGGGTCCTCGCACCGCCCCGTCACGAGCCCTTCTTCGCCGTCTGTGCAGACCTTCCCGAATCGGGCCATCCGACGGCTGATCGCGCGAGCCCTCGCCGCGCATGACTGTCGATCGCGGGCGGCGAAGACAGCGAGCGCGAGCGAGCCCCAGCCTTCGCCAGCCGGTGAATCCGCGGTTGACGCTCGGCTATCGCGATCACTTCACAGCCGCAGACGTGTGCCAGGCGATGAACCACGGGCCGCGAACTTCTTTTCCCTGCCGGCCGCCGACGCACTCCAGCTCATCAACTTCTCATCCCGCGGCCCCTTGACGAGCCCCCCCCCCGGTAACGTACGCTTCGCCCCGCCAGTGGCTCCCCCGGCTGCTGACGCGGTCCCCGCCCCTGGTCATCCCTCCCGCACCAAGGATCTGCACCATGTCGCACCGCGGCCTCGTCGCGGCATTCAGCCGCTTCTCTCGCCCAGCCCGTGGCCAAGCGAGCCACGTTCGCCAAGCCCACCAGCACCGCAGCGGACGGCGAGCCACTCGTGCCCCGCACCTCACCGCCGAGTTGCTCGAATCCCGCTGCATGCTCTCCGCCACGGCCATGCTCGAGAACAACATCTCGATGTTTGACCGCATTCCCGTGATCCATGGTTCACAGCCCGCGAGTCCAGGCGGCAGTTTCGTGGGCCAGTTCTTCTGGAACGGGTCGGGATTCAAGTCGTTCTGCGTCGAGGGTCAGCAGTCGATCTCCCCCGGCCTGCACACGTTTCCCACGGTCACGTCCCTCTCCGCCAGCGGTCTGGCCAATGCGGACCTCGTCGAGCAGTTCTGGCGGAGTTACGGCCCCACCACGCCCACCGGCTTTACCAGCGTCACCGACGCCGCCGCCTTTCAGCTCGGCCTCTGGGAGCTCATCAGTGACGGCGTGGCCCGCGATCTGAAGAGCGGCAGCTTCCGAGTCGGCGATTCCGCGTCTCCGGCCGTCGCCCGTGCCGCGTCGTGGCTGAACGGGACGGGCACGCCCGCGCCCGGCGCCGGCGGCTCCGTCGCCCTCCATGTCATGCAACATCCCACCAAGCAGGACCAGGTGATCTGGGGCCCGCTGCCGCCGCCGTCCGTGAGCGTGAAAGTCACGCCCACCAGCGTGACCGAGGACGGCTCGAAGAAGCTCACCTACGAGTTCACTGCGTCGCCCGCGCCGACGGCAGCCATCACCGTCAACTACCGGATCGGCGGCTCCGCAACGGCGGGCAGCGATTTTACGGGGCTGCCACCGGGAGCGACCACCGGGACGATCACGATTCCCGCCGGCTCGACGTCGGCCACCCTCACGATCGTCCCCACGGCCGACACTCTCATCGAGCCCGACGAGACGCTCGTGATCACGCTCCAGCAGGGCGACGGTTATGCACCGGGCACGAGCGTCGCCACCGGGACGATCCTCAATGACGATCTGCCGGCAGTGACGCTCGCAGTCTCGCCCGCGAGTGTCACGGAGGATGGCACGACGAACCTCGTCTACACGTTCACGCGGACGGGTCCAACGACAAGCGGCCTCACGGTGAACTACGGCATCACGGGAACGGCGGACGGCGCCGACTACTCAGGCGCCACGCCTGGCACCGGCAAGACGATCTCCTTTGCCGCCGGCTCCGCCACGGCCACCGTCACCATCGATCCCAAGGCCGACACGGAGATCGAGTTCAACGAGACCGTCATCCTGACGCTGGCGTCCGGGAGCGGATACACGTTCGACACCACCCGACCTCCCGCCACGGGCACGATCGAGAATGACGACTTTTTCGTGGATCTTGACGTCGACAGCGACAACGACGGCCGGATTGATCCCGACAACGGCCCGGCGGGCATCGATGATCCGATCGAAGAAGCGCCGCTCGGTCGCATCATCTTCGTGAACTCCGATGACGACAACCGCAACGGCATTGCTGACCTGCTGGACGGTGGCGGCATCGCGGGCGAGGACGATCTCGGCGAGGTTTTGCTCGCCCTGACGCCGTCAATTGGGCCGGCCGTCGGCACTCTGATCGTGACGTACGACGAGACGGTCGTCAGGCTCTACAAGCGCCCGGACCGCAGCGGCGGGATCGTCAGCGGAGGGTCCATTCCGGCTGACGCTTCCGTGTATGCCGAGGGCCGGATCGCCGGCACGAGCCTCGTCACCGTCACCTGGACGGTCGGTGGCCTGCGTGCCTCCGACACGATCCGGCTCACCGTGCAACCGTATCCTGCGACGATCGATGTGGACGTCGACAGCGACAACAACAACGACTTCGGACCCCCGGATCGCTCGGAATGGGAAGACACTCTCGAGAATCATGAGTATGCCATCGGCAAACTGATCATGCTCGACAACCCCCAGCGCACGGTGACACCGGTCTGGCTGCGACTGCCGACGGACCTGCCTGCACACGCGGGGAATGTGCGGGTTCGCATCGACTGGAATGACGAAGGCCCCGCGGGCTCGGTACGGCTCTGGAACCGAGCTGTCATCGATGCGTTGCGTAACCCGGCCCCGGCGGACGAGGGCGGCAACCGGATCTTCCCGGGCAGCAGCTACAAACTATCTGCCCTCAACTACGACGCCACAACCGGCCGCATCGTCATCTACGCCGAAGGCATCAAGGAAAACGCAGCTCTCAAGACACTTGCGGGCGTCGAGGCGGCGCCGCGGGTGAACGAGCGGATCCGTGGCACGCTGGTCGTCAACGGCGACGACTCTGCATTCGACGAGGTGAAGTACATCGTCGCCAACGAAGACTCCTTCTACCACGCGCTGCACACGAGGCAGGAGGTGCGAAATGCGCTGGCCTCGCGGGGCGTCTACACGTTCGTCGACTTGCCGAAGTTCAGCTTGGAGCGGAAGTCGGGAAAAGCCCTCGGCGCGGGCGATAGCGATGAGTTCCCGCTGAGTCCGGACGTGCCCGGGTTCAAAGCGATGGTCTACCAGGATTACATCACGGGCGACCGGCAATACGTGCTGACCTTCGGCGGGACGGATGACCTATCTTTTTCGGGTGGGATTTGGGATGGAGATTGGAACAACAACTTAAGGCAGGCGATTGGCTGGCAGGCTCCGCAATTCATGGAGGCGATGAAGATCGCCAACGATCTTGCCAAAAACCCAAATATCCCCCAAGGCCACTTGGTCGTGACCGGCCACTCGCTCGGCGGCGGCTTGGCGAGCGCGGCGGCGGTTGTCGCAGGGGCGAACGCAGACACCTTCAACGCAAGTTGGCTCAGTCCGGAAACATTACTAACGTCGAAGGACAATGGTACGCCGTTACGCCTCATTTCGATCAACCCATTGGTGTATGGCTACGAACTGTACCCCGGGGCCCTCGACAGACTCTACACAGCCCGCGATACGATCGATGCCTATTTCGTCGACTACGACATCCTTAATCGAGTTCAGCAGGTAACCGGCGTTGTCTTGGACAAGCTCCTGATTGCACCGGTCGGATCTATGACGAAACTCGACAGTCCGTATGACGTCGACATCTGGGTAGCAGGGCTGCCTAGCTTCGGCACGGTGGCTGCCACAGTCATGTTGAGATGCCACTCCATGAACGTCGTGTTGTACGGCCTGCTCGTGAAGGAGGGGTCACCGACTGTGGACATGCTGGGTTACAGCCTGGATGATTTGCGACGATAGAAGCAACTCGGTCGGTGGCAGCTGTTTGTGAGCAACTCAATGAACTCGTGCAGGGTGGCAATCGCCGTCATCATCGTGTGCCCGGCACTGGGCTGCGGCGTGCTCGATTGGCTGCCGAGCCGGACGTTTCATCAGCGCTGTGGCTGGAAAGCGGAGGACTACTTCACCGATCCGAAGGTGATCGCACTCTGCAAGGCGATCGAGGCCAGAGATCTCGCGGAGATGGACCGGCTCGTCAAAGCCGGGGCGGACGTCAACGCCCAGGGCAAGGGCAAGATGACGCCTGTGCTGTGGGCGTTTCCTGACGATCAACTGCCGAGATTCAAGTGGCTCTTGGAGCATGGTGCGAATCCAAACGTCATCGTGGAGAGCGACTTCGGCACGAGGGGGTACATTTCTGCCGGGGAATCGGTCACGCACATGGCGTGCAAGACTGACTTCGCCGGATACTTCGATGCCGTCTTCGATCATGGCGGCGATCCGAACCTGCGCCGGACGGGGGCAAGCGGACGCGATGCCACCCCGCTATTCAACGTCATAACGGCAGGCGGTGGGAACCGGAAAGAGAAGGTGCAGCGACTGATAGCGGCCGGGGCTGACATGAACGCGCTATCTGGCGGGAGCACGGCACCGATGGAGGCAGCGAGTTGGTTCACACAAAATGACCTTGTGTTGCTCATGCTCGATGCCGGAGCGGATTTCCGGAAGTACGATCGACATGAATGCCAACGCCTGATTCATCTTGTCGTTCGCCAGGAATTTGGCACGGTCGGCTTGAAGGCTCTAACGCCACAGATGCGGGCCGATCGTGACGCCGTGATCAAGTGGCTCGAGGACCACGGCGAGTCGTACGAGAAGGCGAAGGCGGACATCGCGCGGTGGGATTCCTGGTCCGGCGCCACGTTTCGCCAAAAGATGGACGCCGAGATCGCGAAGCGCAAGGCCCGTGAGCAGGCCGAGGCCGAGCGGAAGCCAGAGTGAGCTCATGCATGCACCGGCTATGCGATAATCCGGGACGGGAGCCGATTTGCCCCCGCCCGCGACCTTCGGCAGGTTCTCCGCGTACTCCGCCCCCACGCAGATCGTCACCGGCAGCGCGGACCTGATCTCCGGACGCGTGGCCGACCCCGCCGGCGACCGCGTCGATGCGATCCACGTCTACCGCGACCTCGACGGCGACGGCGTCCTCGATCCCGGCAGCGACGGGCTGCTCCACGCCGACACCACGCCTGCCGACGGATACGCCCAGGGAGTAACCGAATAGGACAGGCATAATCCTTGACGCGGCCACTCTGGCCGCTGGTGGTGGACATTGCCGGCCACCTCAATACCAAGGCCGCGTCGATCGCCTACTACCAGAGCCAGTTTCCGCCAAAAAAGGCCCAACTCCAGGCGTCGGCCGACGAGCTGCCGCTGAGCGATATCCACAGCCTCTAACGGGCGCTGGACGCGAGGCGCTCAAGCCCCTGGATCGGCAGACAGGAAGACGCCGGCACCGGTGCTCATGAGAGACTTGGGGAACAGTCCGCGTGTGTGTCGGAGGGAGGGGCGAAGGCAGGCGTTCCGGGTGCCGCTGCTTCGGGCTCAAAACCGGTGAAACACGCCCAACACCCGATTCGCGACTTGCTCGTCAGCTCGGAGATCATTGTGACGTGCTTTGGGCCGGCCCATTGCTCGCGGGGCAGCCAGCAGCAACGTGTGCCCGGCCGGCATCGAGGCTCTCTGTCGCAATCCTCGTGTTGCCAGAGCGGACAAGGATCGTTATTATGACCTCAAAAGGAGATAGTTATGGACTACATTGCGGTCAACGAGCTGAAACGGCCTCGGGCAGTTCGGGAAAGGCTGGCTGCCGCCGAGGAGATGATTCTCACCAGCAACGGCCGGCCCATGGCCGTGATCATGTACGTCGATGAGGAAGACGATCCAGAGGACGTGTTAAAGGCAGCCAGAGAGGCTCGCAGCCAGATTGCCCTCCGCCGAATTCGGGAGCGGGCTCGTCGCACGGGTGCGGACACATTGTCGGGCCCGCAAATCGATAGCGTGATTTCCGCGGCTCGTCGCGACAGAAAGCGACCCTCATGAGTGACCGCCCGCGTGTTGCGGTCGTCGATACGAATGTCCTGGTGTCCGGGTTTCTGAGTCCACATGGCGCGCCCGGCCACATCGTTGAGTGGCTGAGAAGTGGCGCGGTGCGCGCAGGCCTTGATGACAGGATCATCTCGGAATATGAGGCGGTGCTGGCTCGTCCGGAGTTCAACCTTCCACGACACGAAGTGGCGATCGTGCTCAGACGCATTCAAGCCCAGGCTGAGTACGCGGTAGTCACCCCTGCCCATGTCGTTCGAGGCCTACCGAATACCGACGACGCACCATTCGCGGAATGTGCGCTCGCGCTCGAATGCCCCCTTGTGTCGGGCAACTCGCGACACTTCCCCGCTGCGGCCGTCGTAAACCTGAAGATTCTCACTCCCCGCCAGTTCGTTGACGCCAGCGGGAAAGCGTGAGAGCGTTCTTCGTGCAGGTGGACGGCAGGGACGTCGTCCGGCGGGGTGAAACCTGGCACGAGCATCGGTCGGGCTCCGGCGGGAAGCTCATGCCGCTCGGGGCCATGGATGGCCCGGCAGGCGTGAAGTCAGTACCCGCCCCAGGGCCCACGGACGGCGTTCACGCCGAACTGCACCGTGTCGCTGGGCTGGTTCGGAGTCGGCAGGAAGCCGCCCGCTCCACCGCCGCCCACCGCGCCCGGGCCGGGATACGGCCGCCGAAACTGATGATAGATCGGTGCCACCCGCGAACTGGGCACGCCCCAGGAATACTGCGTCTGGAACTCGGCCGTCGGCGGCACCACCAACGCGATCGGCCGCCCCTCCCACGGGTCGTACCAGGCGCTGTGCCACGCCTTGCCCTGACTGCGGAGGAAGTACCGCTTCTCCCAGGCGTTGGACTTGCAGTGCTCGTGCAGGCCGCCGCTCATGCCGTAGCTGCACGGCCCGCCGACCGGATGACCGCACAGGCTGCACTTCCCGCAGTGGCCATGCTGGCACAGGCCATGCTTGCAGCCATGCCCACAGGGACCGCAGCGGTGGCAGTGGCCGTGACGGCAGCCGGCCGGAGGACATCTCTGTGGGCCACAGCCGTTCGGACCGCATCCCGCCTGGGTGCAGCCGTGGTGGCCATGACCGCCGGCGGCCGCGACGCCACCGACGAACCAGCCCACGAAGAACGCGATGGCGAATGCCGCAGCGGCCCGTTCCAGGATTCGATGCATGGGATTTCCGTTCCTCACCACCAGTAGGCGTGCACGTCGGTCCGCATTCCCATCGCGCCCGCCGGGCGGATGTAGCGACGCCGATGCTTGTACAGAAACTCGTGCGGCATGAAGGGCGGATAGGTGTGCCAGGTGTGGCCCACGCGCGGCGGCACGGGCCGCGGCGACACGTAGAGTTGGGCCCCCACGCCCGGATAGGCCCCGGCCGGCACCGGCGGCACGTAGAAGTTGTAAAACACGTCCGGCGTCGGAGCCTCGACGCCGCCATCGATCGGAATCGCCACGGCGACCCCGCCACACTCCATCCCGATCACCACCGCCGTCAGCACCGCGGCCTTGAGCCAGCCTGCTCGTCGCATCGCCTCACCTCGTGAACGGGAACCCGCGCCGCGGTGCGCCGCGCGGTGCTGGTGGATTCGGCACGCCCGTTTCGACCGCATCACTGCGCGGCCCCGAGCACCGCTGCCTCTGCCCGACAGGCACAACTTCCGGGCCTGAACCGCGGACAAGGGCGGCCCGACCGGGAACGGGGGCCTCGCCAGCATTTCCAGGCCAACCCGCAAAGTCAGCCCCTCTTGCCAAGCCCGCCATCCGGGATCACAGTCTGGATTCGGGAGACATTGAAAATGCCGATTGCTTCCTGCCTGCCACGATAGGGCCGGGGGTTCCCCTGCCATATCGCCGGGCTATGGAAGCAAGCGCAGGCATGGATGCCGAAGCGCAGCGGACATGCAGTGAGCGGAGGGCCGGAGGCCCGCAGAGAACGTCCGGCGGTGTGGCAGGGGAGCCCCCGGCCGGCGCCAGAGCACGGGAGTGGTTTTCGCACATGAAGGTCAAGACGCCCAAGCGCGAGCCCGCGGCCCCCGCGGCGGCAGCACCGTCCAGCAATGGCCAGGCCAAGCCGGCCGCCAAGCGGCGGGCCACGGCCCAGACCCTGGCCGCCGGCCAACGCGACATCTCCGTCAGCGAGTTCTTCGCCAAGAACCGGCACCTCCTCGGCTTCGACTCGCCCCGCAAGGCGCTGCTCACGAGCGTCAAGGAGGCGGTGGACAACGCGCTCGATGCCTGCGAGGAGGCCGGCATCCTCCCCGAGATCTGGGTCCGCATCGAGCAGGTGGGCGAGAGCGGCAGCCGTTACCGGATGAGCGTGCAAGACAACGGCCCGGGCATCGTCAGCAAGCAGATCCCGCTGATCTTCGGCAAGCTGCTCTACGGCTCGAAGTTTCACCGCCTGCGGATGAGCCGCGGCCAGCAGGGCATCGGCATCTCGGCCGCCGGCATGTACGGCGTGCTCACCACCGGCAAGCCGGTGAAGATCATCTCCAAGATCGACGCCAAGCACGCGGCCCACTACTCCGAACTGCGGATCGACACCAAGACCAATCAGCCCGAGATCCTCAACGGCAAGGGGGACGGCGTCGACATCCCCGCCGGCAAGGGCGGCACCGAGCTGATGAAGAAGCACGCGATCGAGTGGGTGGCCGAGAACGACAAGGGCGAGCCGATCGAGCACGGCACCCGCGTGACGATCGAAATGGAGGCCAAGTTTCAGCGCGGCCGGGGAAGCGTCGAGGAATACCTCGAGCAGACCGCGATCGCCAACCCGCACGCGCGGCTTCACTTCCAGGGGCCCGATGGCCCGGAGCGGATCCTGGAGCGGTCGAGCGACGACCTGCCGCCGGAGCCGAAGGAGATCAAGCCGCATCCCTACGGCGTGGAACTCGGCCGGCTGGTGACGATGCTCCAGGAGCAGCCGAAGCTCACGCTCGCGCAGTTCCTCACGCAGTCGTTCTCCCGCGTCTCCCACGGCACGGCCAAGAAGATCTGCGACACCGCCAAGCTCTCGACCCGCGTGACGACGGGCAAGCTCGGCCGCGGCGAGGCCGACGCCCTCTTCAAAGCCGTTCAAGAAACAAAAATTCCGCCGCCGGCCACCGACTGCATCGTGCCGATCGGCGAGCAGCGGCTGCTGGCCGGCCTGCGCCAGGTCGTGCCGGGCGAGTTTTTCACGGCCGCGACCCGGCCCCCATCGGTCTACCGTGGCAATCCCTTCGTGATCGAGGCCGCGCTGGCCTACGGTGGCGGCGTGGCGGCCCAGAAGATCACCCGCGAGGCGCTCGGTGAGATCGCCTCCGAGAGCGACGCCCGCAGCCTGCGGCAGTTCCTCACCACGACCTTCACCGGCATGGGAGGCGAGGCGGCCGACAAGATCCTCGCCGAGGCCCAGCTCGCGCCGCGGCAGAGCCCCGCGAAACTGAAGAAGCCGCAGCTCGACGCCCTCTACGCCGCGATGCAGGACGTGAGCGTGGACGAGGGGCAGAGCATGACGGTGCTGCGGTACGCCAATCGCGTGCCGCTCCAGTTCCAGCCCGCCGCCTGCGCGGTCACACAGACGATCACCTCGACGAACTGGCGGTCCTACGGGCTCTCGCAGTCGCGGGGCGGCCTGCCGAGCGGGCCGGTCACGGCGATGGTGCACGTGGCCAGCGTGTGGGTGCCGTTCACGAGCGAGTCGAAGGAGGCGATCGCTTCCTACCCGGAGATCCAGAAGGAGATCCGCCTGGCGCTGCAGGCCGTGGGCCGCAAGCTCGGCATGTACCTGCGGCGCCGGCTGCGGGTGGCCCAGGAAGGGCAGCGGCGGAGCATCTTCCTCCGGTACCTCGGCGAGGTCGCCACCGCCGTGTCGCAGATCAACGGCAGCGACCGGGCGAAGCTCTATGAGCAGCTGCTCGCCGTCGCCAAGAAGCGGACGGCCGAGGCCGACGTGAAGCTCGACGACCGTGGCCGCCCCATCCAGGACGAGGAGGAACTCGAGCTCGGCGACAACTGCATCATCGTGCCGCAGGTCATGCCGGGGCAGACGGATGCGGACGCGGTCATCCCGAAACCGGAAAAGAAGGTGACGGGCAGGAAGTCGAAAATCGCGACGGTCGAGGGCGATGCGGCCGAGCCTCCCGACGACGGTGAGCCGCGGGCGAAAAAGCCGGCCCGGAAAGCCGTGAAGCAGCCGGCCAAGAAGCGGCGATGAGCCGCTCCGACCCGGTTCTCCTGGGCGTGGACTTCACCTCGGCGCCCACCGCCCGGAAGCCGATCACGGTGGCCGTGGGCCGGGTCGTCAGCCGCCGCAGCGGCAGCCGTTACGTGCTCGAGGCGATCCGCGAGCTCGAGAGCCTCGACGCGTTCTCCGCGCTGCTGCACGAGCCGGGCCCGTGGATCGGTGGGTTCGACCTGCCCTTCTCGCAGCCCCGGACACTCATCGTGCACGAGGGCTGGCCGACCGACTGGCCTGCGCTCGTGGAGTTCTACTGCCGCCAGCCTCGCGAGCGGCTGCGTTGCGTATTCAAACGCTGGTGCGACGGGCGGCCCGCGGGCGACAAGTTCGCCTGGCGGGCGACCGACAAGCCGGCAGGCTCGAGCCCGGCGATGCGCTGGGCCAATCCGCCCGTGGCCTGGATGATGCACGCGGGCATCGGGCGCATGCTCGCCGCGGGCCTCTCGTTCCCGGCCCACGATCACCCGCGTCGCCTCCGCCGCCGCAGCCGGCTCGGCGGCAGGGAGCGGATCGCCCTCGAGGCCTACCCGGGATTCACCGCCCGCCAGGTGACGCGGCTCTCCTACAAGAGCGACACGACCGCCAAGCAGACCGCCGACCGGCGCGACCGGCGGCGGGCGATTCTCCGGGCGCTCGAAACGGGCGGAGCGGGCCTCGACGTCACAGCCGAGATTCCAGCCCCGTGGCGGCGGCGCATCGTGGCCGACGGCGCGGGCGACCTGCTCGACGCCGTGATCTGCGGCCTGCAGGCGGGCCACGCCCTGCTCGCCCCCCGGCTCGGCCTGCCGATGGATCTCGACCCACTCGAGGGCTGGATCGCCTCCGTGCCGCGACCGTGGACCGGGTGAACACCCCAAGCGGCCTGCATAGAAAGCCGCAGATGACGGTCGCGAGCGGTCATGTCGACGGCGGCTGCCGCGGTGGATGGCTCCTAGAGAAGGATTTTTTCACCGGCGGCATTCGCGCGTGGCCCGTTGGCCGGAGCGGGCCGCCCAGTCGGCTGCCTATTCGCGCGGCAGATGCTGCCAAACAATGCAGGCCTGACAGGCTGCCGCGGACCGATCCGCCGGCGGCCCTGGGGGCATTCCTCGCCAGACGTCGCGGAATCGCCCGGCCGACGCCTGCTTTCACGGGTTGGCATGCGATTTGCAATTCATTTCTGGCCGATCAGACAGCACGACGCGCACCCCCGCCATTTGCCCGCTCCGCCATGCCGCCTACGATCCCGATGGCCTCCTTGCACGGCGGGTCACACGGTCTACGGCGACCGCCGGAACGTGTGGTTCGCCGGGCTGCAGTGCGTCGACAGAAACTGATTCTCCCCGCCCAATGTTTCTCGCCTGACGTGCCGTGATTCGCCTCCCCTTCGGTTGCATGATTCGTCTGCTCCCGCCGTGGGGAATCTCAGGAGTCTTTTCATGCACCTGCTGCTGAAGTTTTTGGCTTCGTGCGTGCCCAACATCCTCGTGCTGGGGTCGCTGGCCCTCTCGGCCTTCTACGGCCACGAGACCGATTGGACGTTTCTCCCGAGTCGCTGGGGCCAGCATCATGCCCATCATGATGATGACGGCGGCGGGCATGGCGACGGAAACGAGCATGCCGAACGGCCGGCTGTGGAAGCGGCCGCTGCACGCGCTCAGCCGACGGAAGACACCGCGACGCCCCCTGCGGCGGCCAATGTTTCCCCCCCGCCCGTGACGGCAGACCGGGATCACATTCACGTCGACTCGGAAACCAAGGGCGATTCGTTCATCGAAGTCCACCCCGTGATCGAGCGGTCGATGGACGAGTATGTCGTCGCCCCGGGTGCCGTGACGTATGTCCGCAACGGCGTCGCCGCGCTGGCTGCCCGGGCGCCCGGCACGGTGTGGCGAGTCCTCAAGCGGCTGGGTGACACCGTTCGACAGGGTGAGATCCTCGTCATCCTCGACGCATCCGCGGTCGGCGATGCGAAGGCCGAGTTCCTCGAATCGCTTGTCAACGCCGAATTGAAGCAGTTGACGGTCGATCGCCTCGAGTCAGCCGGCCAGGCCGTGGCCGGGAAGCAGTTAGCCGAGGCCAGGTCGGCCCTGCGGCAGGCGCTCGTCGCCCGGTTCAACGCCCAGCAGGCGTTGATCAATCTCGGCTTCGCGATTCAGCACGATGATTTCGCCGGCCTCTCCGATGTCGAGCGGAGCCGGAAAATCCACTTCCTCGGCCTGCCGCCCGAACTGGTCGACGTCCTCGATCGGTCTTCGACATCGGCGAACCTGATTCCCGTCGTGGCGCCGTTCGACGGCGTCGTGATCAAGTGTGACGTCGTGCGGGGAGAGGTCGTCTCTCCGGAGCGTTCGGAACTGGCGATCGCCGACGTCAGCAAGATGCTGCTGCGGATCAATGTCAACAAGGAGGATGCCCTCCGCGTCGCCGTCGGTCAGCCGATCGAGTACGTCGCCGACGGAATTCCGGGCACGCTGAGCTGCAAGGTCAACTGGATCAGCACGGAGCTGGACGACAAGACCCGCACCCTACAGGCCCTCGCCGAGGTCGACAATCCGCTGGTCGATGCCGATGGCGACGGGATCAGCCATCGGCTGCTGAAGGCGAATACGTATGGGGTCGGGAGGATTCGGGTGCGGAACCAGCCCTCGGCCCTCGCCGTGCCCGCGATGGCCGTCCAATGGGACGGCGAGAAGCACTTCGTCTTCGTCGAGGAGCATGCGGGAGACGACGATGCGGAGGCGGCGATCTACAGCCAGCGGTTGGTGGTGCCGGGCACGGTGGACGACGACTTCGTCGAGATCATCAAGGGTCTCAAAATCGGCGACCGGGTCGTTGTCAACGGCAGCCACATGCTAAAATCTGAAGTGGCCACGCGGAAACTGACCGCTTCGACCCGATAGCGCGGATCGCCGCAGTCGGCGTCGCCGACGAGCGGTCTCCGGCCTGGTCGAGGTGATTCCGCGTCTTCGTTCCGCCGGCATGTCATGTTGAACGGCATCATCACGGCCTCCATGAACCACCGGCTGGCCGTCCTGGGCGGCGTTTTGCTGCTGGTTGCCGCCGGCGTGTCGGCATTGGCAACGCTGAACGTCGACGCCTTCCCCGACACGACGCCGATCCAGGTCCAGATCAACACCGTCGCGCCATCGATGGTGCCCGAGGAAGTTGAGAAGCTGATCACCTTTCCGGTCGAGCTCGCCCTGGGCGGCCTGCCGGGTCTGCAAAGCGTGCGGTCGATCTCGCAGTTCGGCCTGTCGCAGGCGGTCGTGACGTTCGAGGACGGCACGAACGTCTACTTTGCCAGGCAGCAGATCGCCGAGCGGCTTTCGGGGCTCGAAATGCCCCCCGGCGTTCCGCGGCCGGAGATGGGTCCGGTGTCGACCGGCCTGGGTGAGGTCTTCCACTTCACGATCCGGCCCAAGGACGACTCGGAGCAGGCGCTCACCGACGCCCGCACGACGCTCGACTGGCGGGTGAAGCCGGAACTCAGGCAGGTGCCCGGCACGGCCGAGATCAACAGCTGGGGTGGCCTGAAGAAACAATACCAAGTGCTGCTGAATCCGGACCGCCTTTCAAAGCACGATCTCGACTTCGACAAGGTCGTGGCCGCCCTCGAGGCCAACAACCTGAACGTCGGCGGCGGCAACATCAATCGCCGCGGCGACATGCTGCTGGTTCACGGCGTCGGTCGCACGACGAACGTCGAGCAGCTCAAGAAGATCATGGTCGCCGCCGAAGACGGCGTGCCGATCCGCCTCGAAGACATCGGTGAGGTCGTCATCGGCCACGAAATTCGCCGCGGCGCGGTGACCGCCAACGGAAAAGGGGAAGTGGCCCTGGGCCTGGGCTTCATGCGGATGGGCGAGAACAGTTACACAGTCACCCAAACCCTGGCCGAGCGGTTCGACCGCTACGTCCACGACCAGCGGGACAAGGACGGGAATGTCGTTTCCGCCGGTCAGCTGCCGGAGGGGATGACGGCCGACACGGTCTACGACCGGACGAAACTCGTCGACAAGGTGATCGCGACGGTCCGCAAGAACCTGGCCGAGGGCGCGCTGCTCGTCGTCGCCATCCTGTTCATCTTTCTGGGAAACCTCAGGGCCGGCCTGATCGTGGCGAGCGCCATCCCGCTGTCGATGCTGTTCGCCTTCCTGGGCATGTCGCGGGTGGGGATCGCCGGGAGCCTGCTCAGCCTGGGGGCGCTCGACTTCGGCCTCGTGGTCGATGGTGCGGTGGTGACGATCGAGAACGTCGTGCGGCGGCTGTCGCACAACACGTCGGGCCGCGGACGTTTCGACGTGATCCGCGACGCCTGCTGTGAGGTCGCCAAACCCGGCCTGTTCGGCGTCCTCATCATCATGATCGTCTACCTGCCGATCGTGGCCCTGGAAGGGGTCGAGGGGAAGCTCTTTCGCCCGATGGCCCTGACGGTCGTGTTCGCCCTGGCCGGGTCGCTGCTGCTGACGCTGACCGTGATCCCTGTGCTGGCCAGTGTGGTGCTGCCGAAGCAGATGAGTGAGACCGAGCCCCTGCTGGTGAAGGGGCTGTCGTTCCTGTACCGGCCGCTCCTGGCGACCGTGATGACCCGGCCGACGCTCGTGCTGGGGGCGACGGCGATCGGGCTCGTCGTCGCGCTGTCGATCGCGACGCGGCTGGGGGGCGAGTTCGTCCCGCGGCTGAACGAGGGCTCGATCGTGATCGGCATCCTCCGGCCGCCAGGAACGAGCCTGGAGCAGTCGATCAAGATCAACACCGAGATGGAAAAGATGATCCTCCGGGAGTTCCCCGGAGAGGTGCAGCGCTGCTGGTCGCGGCAGGGCGCGCCGGAAGTCGCCACCGACCCCGGCACGATCGAAAGCACCGACATCTTCATCATGCTGAAGCCGCGTGAGTCCTGGAAAAAAATCGTCGAGTTGGAGCGGGTCGTCGACGGCGTCAAGACGACCGTGAAGAAGCGGGTCGAGTCGCAGGAAGAGCTGGTCGAGGCCATGAGCAAGGAGGTGGAGAAGTTCCCCGGCCAGATCGTCTTCTTCACCCAGCCGATCGAGATGCGGATCAACGAGATGATCTCGGGCGTGCGGGCCGACGTGGCGGTGAAACTCTTCGGCAAGGATCTCGACACCCTCATCGCCAAGGGCCGCGAGATCGAGGAGGTGCTCCGTTCGATCCCTGGCGCCGCCGACCTGACGACCGAGCAGATCAAGGGCCAGCCCGTCCTGCGGGTGAAGATCGACGAGGACAAAATCGCCCGCTACGGCATCTCCCGGAAGAGCGTCCTCGACGTCGTCGAGTCGATCGGCGGCAAGGTCATCGGCGAGATCATCGAGGACGAGCTGCGATTCCCCCTGGCGATCCGCCTCCCGGAGGATCTCCGCACGTCGCCCGAGACGATCGCGAAATTGACGCTCACGACGACCGCGGGCGAACGCATTCCCCTGTCGCGGGTGGCCGCGGTCGAGGAGATCACCGGTGCCCGCGTCATTTCTCGGGAGTGGAGCGAGCGGCGAATCACCATCCAGTGCAACATCCGCGGCCGCGACATGGCCGGCTTCGTGCAGGACGCCCAGCGGGAGATCGCGAAGCGGGTGGAGCTCGGCAAGGGCTACCGGATCGTGTGGGGCGGGCAATTCGAGAACCTCCAGCGGGCCACCAAGCGGCTCCAGATCGTCGTGCCAATCGCGATGGTCCTGATCATCGTCATGCTCTACATGACCTTCGGCAACCTGTTCGACTCGATGCTCGTGTTCACGAGCGTGCCGTTCGCCTGCATCGGTGGCGTCATCACGCTCTATCTGCGGGAGATGCCGTTCTCGATCTCCGCGGCGGTCGGCTTCATCGCCTTGTCGGGAATCTCGGTGCTCAACAGCCTCGTGCTCGTCGAGTTCATTCGGCACCTCAAGGATGAAGGCAAGCCACTGCACGAGGCGATCTTCGAGGCCGCCGTGACGCGGCTCCGCCCCGTGCTCATGACGGCCACGGTCGCCAGCCTCGGATTCGTCCCGATGGCGATCTCGACGGGAATGGGGGCCGAAGTGCAGCGGCCGCTGGCGTCGGTCGTGATCGGCGGCGTCATCAGCAGCACCTTCATGACCCTGCTGGTGCTGCCGACGTTGTACGAGGTCGCCTCCCACGGCCGCTCGTGGCTGGGGAGGCGGCTCGGATACGCGGCCGCCCGGTCGGACGCCCCGGCACGCGGCCATGCCGGGCACTGACGGCTGGCGGGCCGCGGGGGTATCCTGCTACCGGTATGAAAGGCCTGACCGGTGAACCGTTGCGCGACCCCGCGCTCGTCGATTTCGGCGTCGATGCCGC
>CAZJHQ010000066.1:0-13869 GCA_964545915.1 uncultured Candidatus Kuenenia sp.
GTTTCCACCCGGGGCTTCTTGGCGCACAAAAAGCCCCCGGCGGGAGCCGGGGGACTCCGGGTCGCATGCCTTCCCGTGTGCCATCGGTCAGGGGCCGAACGGGCTGCCGGTTTCGAAGGGCGAGGCCGGGGCGTCCTTGGACGGCGCGTCCTGCGGCTTCTCGCCGGTCCCCGCAGGGGCGGGGCGGTTCACCGCGGGCGTAGCGCCGGCGACCGGCTTGCCGAGCTTCTCGAGGGCGTCGATCACCGACTGCTCGTCGGGGTGAGCGTCGAGCCCGGTGGCCGCCTGACGGAGGGAGCCCGCGAGTTCCTTCGCCGGGGCGGCGGCATTGCCGAGCAGGCTCGCGAGCCCGGCGCCGCCGTCCGCCCCTTCGATCGCGTCGGCGCACACCGCGAGCCGCCAGGCGTTACGTCGGCAGGCCAGGGTAGGGATCGTGGGTTCGTTGGTCGGAGTGCCGGACGGCTGACCGACCGGCTGCCCGGTGCCGCCGGCCACGCGGCGGTCCATCCGCAGCCGTTCCGCGGTGGCCATATCGGCTTCGAGCGCGGCGATCGCGATGCTCCGCACCGACTCGACCGCCCGGGCGGCGTCCACGCCAGCGTTCGCCGTGGCGGCGGCCCCGAGGGCCCCGGCGGCGCGAACCCGCACGTCCAAGGAGCGGGAGTCGTCCCCCAGGATGCGGGCCGCCGCAGCCAGCGCCGCCTTCGATCCGGCCTGCGGCCCGAGCGCCTGCATGATCGCCAGGCCGCGGCCGGCCAGCCAATCGATCGCCGCCGTGGGGCCGGTCTTGGGGTCGCCGACGAGCATTGGCACAAGGGCGGGGCCGACCGCCTTGGCAATCGCGGCCACGTCGCCGCCGGCCTTCGCGGCCTCCGCGTGGCGGGCCAGGCCGGCTGCCGCCGCGATCCGCACCTCCAGCGGCTGGCGCACATCGCCCACGGCCGCGGCCAGCACCGGCGCGGCGGCCGGAAGCGGCCGATTGTCCTTGGCCCGCAGTTCGCCCACGAGCAGCATCGCGTTGACACGCACGACCCGCTCCACGTCGGCATTGTTGGCGACCGCCGCCATGGCGTCGAGGACCGTCTTCGCGGCATCGTTGAAGGCCTTTTCGTCGGCGATGTCGGAGAGCACGGTCTCGCGAATCCGGCGCCGCACCCGCTCGATCGTGCTGCGGTTCGCCTCGAAGCCGAGCTGCGGCAGGACGACCTGCGTCACGTAGCTCCGGGCCGCCGCGTCGAACTGGCCGCCGTCGCGGAGCTTCTCCTTGTAGTCGCGAGTCTCGACGGCGGCATCGACCTTCGTCCAGGTCGAGAACTTCGCGGCCGGGTCCTGCGCGGGAGCAGGCACGGAGCCGCACAGCCCGCCGACGAGCAGGACCACGAGGACGCATCGAAGCCGGGAACGGGTATCGCGCATGGGGCCTTTGGTGCCAGGAGGTCAGAACGGGCTGCCGAAGGGGCTCGGGGCCGTTTCGGGCTGCCCCGGCTTGGCCGGTCCCTTGCCGGCGTCGTCAGCGGGCAGCGTGGCCTTGTGCTCGGCGATCACCGGCTCGGCGTCGGCGGCGGAGGCGAACTCGAAGCCGCCATCGGGCCGCAGGCAGAGCACCTCGAACGGCTCGGGCGGGCGGGTGGACCGCTGGTCGGCCCGGTCTTCCTGACGGCCGCGGACGTCGACGAGCACGCGGTCGGTGCGGAAATCCTCGCCGCGGGTGCGTTTGTCGCCGGGCTTGTTGAGCTTTTCGTCGACGTTCAGGAGGCCGCCCGGCTCCGTCACCAGTCCGCGGAGCGCGTAGTCGCCGGTGCGGACGCTGGGGGCGAGGATGAGCACCTCCAGCATGCCGGCCTTCATTTTCTTCAGGTCGGCCTTGCGGAGCGGGGCCACGAGCACGGCCGTCGGATCGGGCACGCTGACCGCGGCGGTCTCGTTGCTCAGCGGCGCCGTCAGCTTGGACGGCGTCGCGAGCCCCGCGTTGGCGAGGTGCTGCACCGGGAGGTTCACGTTCGGGTTCCACATCTCGAACCGCACGCGGTAGCGATAGGTCCTGCCCGGCTCGACCGACGTGTCGATGAACCGGAACAGCCTGAACTCCGCTCCCCCGGCCGAGCCGGCAGGGGGCGCGGCAGGGGGCGGCTGCCGCACCTGCTCCAACACCCAGGGGTGCAGGCCGGTGACGCCCCACGAGCCGCGGAGCAGCTGCGGCAGCGGGCCGCAGTACGGCGGCGTGGTCTTGGGATTGCGCCTGTCCTCGGCCCCGGTGAGCAAATAGGCGTCGGGCACCTTGTCAGGGGCGACGGCGGACCACTCCGCCTGCCAGCGGCGCCCCGCTTCGACCAGATCGATGGGCTCCCAGAGGTCGGCTTCGGGGCCGACGACCGTTCGCTCGATCGTCCAGTCGGCCCACAGCGGTGAGTCGCGTTTGGCATCCTGAAAGCCGACGCTCTCGAACCGGCGGCGATACTCCGCCACCTGCCTGGAGACGGGGATCAGTCCGGTGACGACGACATAAGGCGCGATCCGGCCCCGCGACGGATCGGCCGCCGCCGCTGCTGCGGGCTGGCCCCCCGCCTGGTCGGCGGGCTGCCCGGCGGCGGCGGGTTCGCCGTCCCGGCCCCGTGGCCGAACCCGGGGCCGGTCCGCCGCGGCCGGTTCGGCTGCCGGCGCCTTGGAGGGCAGCACTGCAAGGCCGGCCACGGCCCGCAGATCCTCGATCGGAAGCACGTCGGGCTGCGTCCTCTTGGCGAGCTCCTCGAACAGCGGTCGGTCGAGCAACGCCAGTGACGGCGGGCTGGCCAAGGTCGGATTCCGCCACGGATCGATCGCCGTGGCGAGGGGTTGCCCCGACCACTTCTCGCCCGCCGGCGGCGTCTTCTCACGCTCGATGTGTCGTGCCGCGTCGTCCGCCTGCCGCAGGATCGTCTCGGGCCGCTGCTGGGCGGAGGCCGACTTGTTCTGCACCGCGTAGATTCCCCCCCAGGCGAGCCCGAGGGCGGCCAGGCCGAGCACCGCCACGACGAACTTCTCGCCGTGCTGGAGCAGGAAGTCGACGATCGCTTCTTGATTGAACGAGATGCTCGGCCGCTTCATACTGTGACCCTCCGTCCGAGCCGCCGGCGTGCCGGCCGCCGCGGGGGCGTCACGGCGGCGTCCGGAGCCGCCGGCGCCGGTGACTCGAGGCCGACAGCCGCGGCGGTCGGCAACGTCGCCAGGCCCACGGTGCCGCGCAGTTCCACCTGCACGTCGAACCTGCGGTCGGCCTGTTGGTCATTCCCGGCAGCGCCGCCGATCGCAGGCCGCACCTGGTTGCCCCCCGCGCTGATCCGCACCTCGCGGACGTCGATCGGGATCGGCGCCTTCGCCAGATCGGCCAGCAAGGCGTCGAGGCGGCGCTGGTCGATGGTCAGCCGGAGCACGAACGGCATGAGATGCACCATCCGCGCCGCGGGAGACGTCGCCACTTCGGCGGCCGACAATGGCTTCCCGCTGAAATCGACGTAGATCCATTCGCGGAGGCTGGCGTCCGGGGCAGCCGTCGGCCCGCCCTCGATGCCGGGGGGCGAGCCGGCCCCGGCGGCAGCGCCGCCGAACCGTGGATGCGGCGGCTTGCTCAACGGTCCGCTCTGCGGCGCACCCGTCGCCGCCATGTCGGGATTCTGATCGACGTTCACAGCGGGGGCGTTTTTCGGGATCACGATCCGCGCTCCCCCCACGCCCCCCGGCTTGTCCTCCGCCGCCGGGTAGCCCACGGCCAGTTCCATCACGTTTACGATGGCCGCGTTGTAGGCGCCACCGGCATCTTTATTGGTGCGGGCGATGACGTCGCAGAACAGCCCGTACACCCACAGTTCCTCTTGGGCGAGCATCACCTGGGTCGTGGCCGCCTGCGGATTGGTGGGCAGCGTCGTCCAGTCGAACGAACTCAGCAGCCGACGCTGGTCTTCCGGATTCCAGGTCAGGAGTGGCTTTGGCCGCCGTTCGCGGTCGCCGTCCCCCGGCGCCGGAGGGCGGCCCGTGCCGGCAGGCGCCGCCTTGCGGTCGTCGCCCATCGCCTCGTTCGCCCCCATCCGCGCGGGCAGCTTGCGGACGACCTCGGGGATCGTGCTTTGGTAGCGCCGCAGCAGGTTGCGATCGAGGCGACCGTTGGGCTTGACGGCGGTGACGGCCGAGAGAAAGTCCGCGCCGAGCTCCTCCGGCCAGACGCGGAGAAATTCCTGGCTGTCCCAAAACTTCTGCCACTCCGCGAGGGTTTCGCGGCGAATCCGCACGGCGTCGGCATCGATCTCGGTGGACCAGCCCGCGTTGGGATGCGGCTCGACGTTGCGCACGCTCTGCACCGCGTTGATCTTGCTGCCGATCTGGCTCTGCGACGACACGATCTGCGCCTGCAGGCCGCCGCGGGCGGCGAACAGGAGCGGCAGGAGGATGAGCGGCACCAGGATCGACAGCAGCCAGAAATGGTGCTTCGCCAGGAGGGCGACCGCGGGGCGGATGTTTTCAGGGAGCTGGGGCATGGTCGGGATCGGGGCGCGGCGTCACGGCGCGGCCGGCTCCTGGGGCGGGGGCGGCTTGGGGATGCCGGGCGTGGTCGGCTGCCAGGCGAACTGGAGCGTGAAGTCGTAGCGCTTGAGTTCGACGGTCTCGGCATCGGCCGGTGCGGCCGGGCCGCCGGTGGGCGTGGCCGTCGGCTTCGCCTTCTGGATTTGCACCTTTTGGACCTTCGGTGACTCCACGATGATCGGGTAGCCAATGCCGAGTTCGGTGACGGGCACCCGCCTGCCCCCCAAGGGACCGGCCGAGACGAGCACTTCGTCCCCATTGCCGAGCAGCGGCTGCACGAGGGACGATCGCAGAAACTGCTCGCCCTCCTCCGGCTTGTGTCGATCTTCGTTGTGGAAGTGGTGGCCCTTGATCTGCACCACCCAGCCGGGGCCTTTGGGGCCGACCTGCGCGGTCGCACCCGGCGCGGCTTCGGCCGGCGCCCCCTCGGCCCCCTCCGCGGGCGGCGGGGGAGGGGCGGGCGGAGCGGCGGTTGCCCCGCCGACGGAGTGCGTCTCTTCCCATTGCCGCTTCGCGCCGGCGAACCAGGTCGCGAGTTCGGGAAAATACTGCATGTCGAGACTGTCGATGTGCAGTTCGTTGCGATCGGCCGGATGCGGTGCCGGCTTCCCGGGCGGGTCGCGGGGCAGGAGCGACTCCACTGCCCGCAGCATGTCGAGCATTTGGAACCGGCGGTTCTGCACGTCGACGAGATACCGCTGCTGGGCCGCGGCCTCGGTTCGCTTGGCCCGCACTTCGTCGAGCGCGGCCGTCGCCGCCTGCGAGGCCGACTTGACCGCGTCGGCCTTGGCGAACGCGGCGGCGTAGAGCCGGGGCGCGTAGGTGGACCAGGCGAGGAACATGCCGGCGAAGTTGAGTGCGGCCGCGGCGAACAGGCCGACCAACGCCGCCAGGGCCCAGGGCTTCTTCGCCTCGATGAGCCGGTCGGTGACGATCTCCTTGGGCAGAAGGTTCGTCTGCAGGAACGAGCCGGCCGCGGCCTGGAGGGCGAGGCCGTAGGCGGTGCCGAAGGCGAGGCGATTTTCGCGGAAGGCGGGGGCCCCGAGCACGGTCGGCCCGTCCATGCGGTCGAACTTCTCCAGCCGCTGCACGTCGAGCTGCAGCTGCTTGGCGACGAAGTCGGAGAGCCCGCGGAGCTTGGTCGCGTTGCCGAGCAGCAGCACCTTGCCGATCGTCGCCGTGCGGTCGGCGCCGGTGAAGTAGTTGAGCGACCGCTGCAACTCCGAGGCGAACTCGCTGAACACCGGCCGCATCGCCTTGAACACCGCCTTGGGGTCCTCGGCCCGGACCGCGTTCCGCTTCAGGTGCTCGGCCTTGGCGAAGGTCAGCTTCAGGTCCTTGACCAGCGCCTTGGTGAACGTGTTGCCGCCGATCGGCATGCTCCGCTGCTGGATCTTCAGCCCGTTGGTCATCACGACGTCGGTCGAGTCGACGCCCATGCACACGAGCACGATCGAGCCCGGCGGCTTGTCGGGGTCGATCGTCTTCGGGTCGGGAAGCTGGTCGAACATCACCATGTTCGCCAGCGCGATCGGGGAGAGCTGGAGGACGTCGACCTCGATGCCCGCCTCGAGGAGCGGAGTGAGCGTCTTGTAGACCTGCTCGCGCTTCATCGCGAACAGCGCCACCTCCGCGTCGATGACGAAGCCGCTCTCCTCCATGCCGCCGGCCAGCCGCTGCCAGTCCCACGCCACCTGCTCGAGCGGAAAGGGAATCTGCTGCCGGGCTTCGTACTTGACGATGTCGGGGATCTTCTTGGCCTCGATCGGCGGCAGTTTGATGAACTTCGAGAGCCCGGCCTGCCCCGGCACCGCCACGGCCACCCGATCCCCCGTGAGATCGTTGCGGCCCATGAACTCCTTCAGGGCGGCCCGCACCAGCTCCACCGGATCGGCCTCCGGCTGGGTGAGGATCATCGGGTACTCGAGGTAGTCGTAGCCCTCGGCGATGAGTTTGCGGGGATCGGACGGCGACATGCGGCAGCGGAGCGCCTTGAGGGCGTACTTGCCGATGTCGATTCCCCACACGTACGGACTGCGGGCCATGGGCCGTTCCAGAAGGCGTCGACAAGAGGGCTGGCGGCGGGTCAGGCTGCGCGGCCGAAATGCCGTCTTTCCAGCACTCTACGAAGCCGCGCGGAGGGGTGTCAAACGCCCCGCGCCGGTTGGGAGGCAGGCGGCAACGAGTGAAGAGTGGATTACACTCGTTCGCCATGCATCCCGCTCGCATCGTAGTCTTTCTGCCTTGTCACACGCTCGACGATTTCCCCACGTGGCTCGAGGAGCAAGAAGCCGACGACGTGCTCGCCGCGTGGACGGCCGCCTGGGAGCCTCGGATCCTGGCGACCATCGGTCGGGTCCCGGAGTGGGCGAGCGTCGATCTGCGGCCCCCCGATGACGAGCCGATCCTCGGCATCGTGCCGGCGTCCCTCGACCCGCGGTTCGCCGCCCAGGCCGACGCCATGTGCAGCGCCGGTTCACGGTGGGTGCGGGACGTGCGCGGTTTGGCCGCCGTGGCCGCGGCGGTGCGGGAGGCGGCCGGCAGCGAGCCCGCGGCGGGCGACGTTCCGTTCGCGGATGACTTCCGTGCCCTGGGGCTGGCGGTGCTGCTGGTGGAGTTGCTGGCGCGACGGATGCGATCCGCGGCCGGGCTCGAGGTGACCGATTTCGCCGCCACGGTCGTCGCGGCGGCGCGGGCCGCCGTGGCCGGCCAAGATGACGAGGCCCGCGAACGGCTGCGGGAGTGCTTCGGGTTCCTGGCGGCGACTCGATCGCGGTACTACCCCGCCGAGGTCTGGCTCGTCGACCTCGTCCTCCTCGCCGACACGACGCTGGGCCGGCCCTTGGTCGAGGAACTCGCGGCGCCGACTCCCCTGGGGATCGTGGCCACGGGTGATCTGGTCGAGCGGCTCGCCGTGGAGCATCCGGAATCGCTGGCCCGGCTGCGGGCGCGGTGCGCGGCGGGCACGGCGTGTGCCTGCGGGGGCCGCGACGCCGACGAGCCGCTCGCCCTGGCCACGCCCGAGCAGGTGCTCGCGTCCTTCGACCGCGGTCGGGCCGCGTGGGAGCGGCACGTCGGCTGCGTGCCGCGCACGTTCGCCCGCGTGGCGGGGGGCGGCTCGGCGGTCCTGCCGGCCGTGCTCGACGGTTTCGCCTATGCCGGGGCCGTGTGGCCGCTGTTCGACGGTGCGCCGCTGCCTGACCCCGGCGACTCCCGGATCCGCTGGGAGGGGGCGGGCGGTGCGTGCATCGACGGCGTGGCCCGGCCCCCCATCGATGTTCGCGCCGCCCGTGCCATCCTCGCCCTGCCGGAATCGCTCGGCAATGTGATGGACCACGACCACCTCGCCGTCGTCACGTTCGCTCGCTACGCGGGCACCGCGAGTCCATGGCACATGGTGCTGCAGCGGATCGGCTCCTGGACCGATGCCCTGGGCTCGTTCGTGACTCCCGACGAGCTGTTTCAGCGGACCGCCGGCAGCGGCACGTGGGTCGCCTTTGAAGCCGACGCCTTCCCCGTGCCGGCTCCGGCCGCTGCCGGCGATCCGCTCGCCGGTCCCGTGGCGGATGCCGCGGCCGAGGCGCGGCGGATCGTCGCCGCGGCCGCCGGGCTGCGGCCGCTGCTGCCGTCGGGCGTGGCCCCTCCCGCCGGCGACCGGTCGGCTGCCGCGCGGCCTGCGGGCCGGTGGCCCTGGTCGCGCCGCGCCGATCGCGCCGAGCTGGTGCTCGACAACGGCCAGCTCCGCCTCCAGGCCCATCCGCGGACCGGTGGCCTCCTGTCGCTGCGTCGCCCTGCCGACCGCGGCAACCGCCTCTCGCAGCAGCTCGCGCCGCGGACCACGCGGCCCGCACCGGCGGTCGGCGCCGTCTGGGAGTCGGCGGAGGATCGGGCCGAGCATGGGGGGATGCAGGCCGAGGCGGTGGCGCGGGTCAAGACCGCGGCGGGGGACGACTGCATCGAGAGCCGCGGCCGCCTGCTCGCGGCCGATGGGCGGGGCGTCGGCGGGTTCGTTCAGCGGATGACGCTCGTTCCCGGCCTGCCGCTGGCGGTGCTCGACCTGGAGGTGCGGCTCGACCGCCCGCTGTCCGGTCCGCTCCTCGAGGAGCACGTCGCCTGCCGCTTCGCGTGGCACGAGAACGAAGACGTCGAGATTTTCCGGAGCCTGCACACCCAGGCCGTAGTCACCGAGCGGACCCGGTTCACGGCGCCGCACTTCATCGCCATCCGCGGCCGCGGCCGCGGCGGCGACGCGGAAGACGTGGCGATCCTCACCGGTGGCCTGCCCTGGCACATCCGCTCGAGTTCGCACGTGCTCGACACGATTCTCCTCGGCGCCGGCGCCACGAACGCCACCCGGCGGCTCGCCGTGGGCATCGGCCTGGAACGGCCGTGGGACGAGGCCCTGCGGCTGCTCGCGGCGGCGCCCCCCGCCGCCGTGGCGACGCCGGCCACCGTGCGGCTCGCGCCGGTTGCCATCGGCCCCGACGAGGCGGGGGGCGTGCGGGCGGTCGTCGATCTGATCGAGGCGGCGGGCCGCGCGGGGCAGGTCCGCGTGGAGTGGGCCCGCGAGCCTCGTGTCGCCCGCGGCTGCGACTTCGCGGGGCGGCCCCGTGACGATGTGACGGTTGCGATCGAGGGGCGGTCGACCGTAGTTTCATTGGGGCGGCACGAATGGCTGCGGCTGCATTTGGAATTCCCGGCATGATCATCACGCTCGATGGCCCCGCCGGCGCGGGGAAGAGCTCGGCGGCGCGGGCGCTGGCGGCCCGCCTCGGCTGGTGCTACATGGACACCGGGGCGATGTACCGCGCGGTCACGCTGGTGGCGCTCGACCGTGGCATCCCGCTCGACGATGCGCCGCGGCTGGCGGCGCTCGCCGAGCAGATCCGCATCGAGTTTCGCGCCGGCCGCGTGCTGGTGGACGACCGCGACGTCTCGACCGAGATTCGCACCGCGGGAATCACCGCCGCCACCCGTCCGGTGGCCGACGCGCCGCCGGTGCGCGAGGCCATGAAGCGGATCCAACGCCGCATGGCCGAGGGCCTCGACATCGTCACCGAGGGGCGTGATCAGGGTTCGGTCGTCTTTCCCCACGCCGAGGTGAAGGTGTTCGTGACGGCCGCGCCTGAGGAGCGGGCCCGGCGGCGGCACCGGGAGGAGGAGGCTCGCGGCAGCGGCGTGACGCTCGCCGACGTGCTCGCCGCGCAGGCGGCCCGCGACGACGGCGATCGCTGCCGGGCGGTCGGCGCCATGCGGCCCGCGGACGACGCGGTGATCCTCGAGACCGACGGCCTCACTCCGGAGCAGGTGGTGGACCGGCTCGTGGCCCTCATCGAGGCGCGGCGCGGTTCGCGCGGGCCCGCATGAGCGGCCCGCAGCATCCCGCGCCGGACGCCGGTCCCCGGCCCCATGCCCGCGGCCACTCGACCTTCGGCCGCTGGCTTTACTCCGCGCTCTGGATCCTGTCCCGCACGCTCGGCGTGGCGCTGTTCGGCGTTCGCGTCCGGTGCGACGAGCCGCTGCCGCGCACGGGGGGCGTGCTGGTGCTCTCCACGCACCAAAGCCATCTCGATCCGCTCTTGCTGGGCCTGGCCACTGACCGCCGGCTGTCGAGCATGGCCCGCAGTTCGCTCTACCGCTTCAAGCCGTTCGGCTTCGTGATCACGGCGCTCGACGCCGTGCCGATCGATCGCGAGGGGTCGGCGGTGGCGGCCATGAAGGTGGTGATCAAGCGGCTGCAGGACGGCGCGGCGGTGATCGTGTTTCCCGAGGGCACGCGGACGCACGACGGCCGGATGGGGGAGATCAAGACCGGCTTCGCGATCCTGGCGAAGAAGGCCCGCGTGCCGATCGCGCCGGTGGCGATCGTGGGAGCCTACGAGTGCTGGCCGCGATCGCGGCGCACGCCGCGACCGGGGCGGATCCGGCTGGAGTTTGGCAGCGTGCTGTCGGCGGATGAGGTGGCGGCGCTCGACGAGCGGGCGCTGGTGGCTGAGTGCACGCGGCGGCTGGAGGAGCTCGACGCCCGCGGTCGCGCCGCCCGCGCCGGCCGCCGGGTCACGGCGCCGGCTGCTCGCCCCCCCGCGCCCGCTTGAACGGATCGACGGTGCCGCCGCCGACGCCGGCGGGGGGCGTTTCGGCCGACTGGCCGAAGGGCAGCAGTTTCGGCCATTCGAGGTTCAGGCCGGGCCACGCCTGGCCGGTGGTCGGCGCGGCGGCCGGGGCCGCAGGCCGGGGGATCGCCGGCATCGCCGGCGGGACCGCCGCGGGGCCGCCGAGCAGCTCGGCCGGCGCCGGGAAGCCCCCCTGCGGCGCAGCCGAGACGGTGGTCGCGGCCACGCCCGTGCCGCCATGCTCGAGCACGCGGACCGAGACGTCGTCGATGAGCGCCTCGCCCATGCCCGTGAGTGCGAAGGTGACCACGAGCGGCTCGCCGGCCGCCTCGGCGGGCACGATCCGGTAGAGCGTCAGGCGGGCCCAGTCGCGGGTGGCGCCGATGCGTTCCGCGAGCGCCGGGCCGCCGAGCGAGTCGAAGACCAGCAGGCCGTCCACGCTCCCCTGGATCGGCTTGGGCACCCACACGCGAGCCGAGATCTCGAGCAGCTTGCCCGCAGGCGCCGCCAGCGGCGGTGTGGTGATCCATACCGGCGGCGTCTCGACCACGATCGGCGCGTCGGCGGCCTGCACGGCGCGGGCCGCGAGGCGGAGGCTGCCCGCGCCCGCGAACCGCCGGTCGCGGGCGATCTCCACGCTGGTGCTGATCTCGGCCTGCTCCTGGGCGAAGTGCCGCCAGCCGCCACCGGCCAGATCCTCGACCCGCTCCATGCCGCCGCCGGCGAGCAGTTCGGCGCCGGGCACCGCCGTGACCAGGGCCGCGGTGAACCGCCACTGTTCGGCGAGCGTCGAGTCGGAGGTCGCCAGCGGGCTGGCCATCAGCGAGAGCAGGGAGCCGGTGCCCTGCACGCCGCGTTCCCAGGCCAGCCGCTCGAACTGTCCGCAGATGGCGGCGCAGCGGCGGAACTTGGCGACGGCCGCCGCCGGATCACCGGCCGCGAGGGCCTCGGCCTCGACCGCGTCGCGTTGGGCGGCGCCGAGCATCGCGGCCACGGGCAGGTTGCCCAGCGCCTGGGGCGGCAGGCTGCCGAGCAGCGCGGCGTCGTCGGCGAGCACCAGTCCGGCGAGCGTCCGGGCCGAGGCCAGTTCGGCCGCCGCCGCCTGCCGCAGCCGATCCTGCACATGGGCCGTGACCGCCGGCTCGCCGCTGACGAGGATCAGCGCGTGCGACGTGAAGTGGTCGAGCGTCACGGCCACGCCCCCGGTGGCCCGCCGTTGCCGCAGCGGCCTGAGTCCGCCGGGGGCGACCTCCCAGGCCTGATGCGCTTCCGGCACGCCCGGCACGAGGATCGTGACCGCCGCGTCGTCCTTGGGCAGGCCGCCCTCGTACCGCCGCGCGCAAATCTGCGCGGCTTGCACGCACCGCCAGGCGATCACCATCCGGCTGCGGGCCGCCTCCATCACCACCGCCTGCACCTCACGGTCGCTCGTCTGCGCCGACGCGGAGAATCGACCCGCCGCGGCCCACGGCTCGAGCACCGCGAGCCGGAGGTTCATCTCGCGGGCGGCGGCGGCTCGCAGCCGTGCCTCGTGGTCGTCGGCATCGATCCGGCGGCTCGACGCATACAGAATGCCGCGGGTGCCGGCGGCCACGGCCGCGAAGGAGGCGAGGCACAGGCTCTCCGGATCGACGGCCAGTCCGCGTGCGCCGACGCCCGCCAGCGCCGCCGCCTGCCGGGCCGCGAGTGGATCGATCTCGGTGGATAGCGCGGCCAGCAGCGGCGTGCCCGGCCGTGCCAGCCGCGGCCGCTCGCGGAGCCAGGTGAGGTAGTCGGCGAGTTCCAGGCTCGTGCCCAAGACGGTGCGCCGCGCGACGAGCATGTCGACGTGCCGCGACACGCTGCGCAGGCCGGAGTCGGCCGAAGCGATGAGTGGCCGGGAGGCCCGCAGGTCGCAGGCCCGGATGCGGCGGGCCTGCTCGGCGAGGGCTGCGACGTCCCCGTCCGCCAGGCCGCTGCCGAGGTCCCACATCAGCACCCGGTCCCAGTTCCGCAGGGCCGGCACCGAGTCGGGGTCGCGGAGGTCGACGTCGGGGATCGCCGGCGGCGGGCAGATCACCCACAGCCCAGCGGCACGGGCTGCGGCGAGCAGCTCGCCACTGGCCGGCTCCGGGAGCCGCACGCAGTTGAAGCCGAGCGCGGCGATGCTCGTCAGCGGCTCGCCGTTGTGGTCGAGGCAGCGGGGAAAGAACGGCAGGCCGTCGACCTCGAGCACGCCCCGGGCCAGGCCGGCCGGCGGATCGACCGCCGGTGTCTCGATGGTGGCCGGTCGCACCTGGGGATCGCGCAGCGCGGGGCGGACCAGGCCCGTGACCGCGACGTCGTCGATGCAGACCTCATACCGGCCGGGCATGGAATAGAGATCCAGCACGAGATGGGTGACGATCGCATTGGCGGCGCTGCCGCCGGCGCCGTGCTCGCGGTGCACCGCCGGGAGGCGGCGGGCGAGGGCCGCGGGCAGCCCGTCGAGCTTCACCTGCTCCCAGCGGTCGGCGTCGCGGGTGGCCGTGCCGGGCAGGATCAGCTCCACCGGCCGCCCCGTCTTCCGCGACACGAAGTCGGGGAGCACCACACGGGCGGCGAGCCGGATGTCGGGGCGATTGCCGCGGATCCACGCGGCGGCGGTGAACTCGTCGATGACGGCCGCCGGCCCGACCGGCATCTGCAGCCGCAGGGTCGTGCCGGCGGAGGCGTCGACGGAGAATTGTTCGCAGGTCGCCCCGCGATGCGGTGCCACGGCTGACAGCGCGTGGGCGGTGACGCGGGGTGCGGTGTCGGCCTCGGCCAGTGTCCAGGCCGTCTCGGTCGGCTCGGTCGCAAAGCCCCGCAGCGGGGCCGCGGCCGACCAGATCACCATGCCGGCTGCGGCCAGCAGACTGCGGAGGAAGGTTCGCGTCGGCATGCGGGATCGGGGCGCATGGCACGTGGGCCGGTATGCCTCTTGGAGCGGCGGTCTCCGACCGCCGTGTCCCCCGGCTTCCGCCGGGGGCTTTTTGTGGGTGTGACGCATGCGGCCCAAGAAGCCCCGGGTGGAAACCCGGGGACACCGGGAGTGAATGCCGCCCCACCGTCCATGCCGGACTGCGGCAGGCGATTTCCGGGCTGGAACGCGAAGCACATGGCACCCGGGAAGAGATGCGACCCGGAGTCCCCCGGCTTCCGCCGGGGGCTTTTTGTGGGTGTGACGCATGCGGCCCAAGAA
>CAZJHQ010000066.1:13969-16059 GCA_964545915.1 uncultured Candidatus Kuenenia sp.
GCCCCGGGTGGAAACCCGGGGACACCGGGCTTGCATGCCGTCCCGCTTCCGAGGCCTGAGGGTTTCCTGCGCGTTCATGGTGCGGGCGCGAGTCGGGATCGGCGTGGTGTGGAGGATTCCGCTCAGAACCCAGCGGCTTGTACAGATCGGGGAAGAGGGGGGCCAGCGGAGGATGCTGCTCGCCCCTGCAGTCCGGGCAAGCCGGGTCGACGGGGAAGGCCGGGGGACTTGAAGCCGGATGGCAATGCCCCGAACATGAGGCGATGATATGTGAGATTTTCGTGAGCCCCAGATCCGCGGCCGCTCCATGACGCCCGTCACGGCGGAACACCTCGCGCGCCTGCTCGGTGACTTGGAACTCGTCGGCCAGTCGCAGCTCGACGACGCCCTGCGCGAGTTCGGCGGCCACGACCAGCCGGCCTACGACTTCGGCACGACCCTGGTCCGCCGCGAACTGCTCACGGGCTACCAGCTCGAGCGGCTGCTGCGCGGCGAGCGGGCCGGCTTCTTCTACGGCAGTGCCAAGGTGCTGTATCAGATCGGTGCCGGCTCCTTCGCCCGCGTCTTCCGGGCCGTGCATCGTGACGACGGCACGATCCTGGCGGTCAAGGTGCTCCGCAGCCGCTATGCCAACGACGCGGAGAAGCAAGCCGTCTTCCGCCACGAGGGCGAGATGGGGCGGCTGCTGCGGCATCCGAACATCGTGGCCATCGAGGACGTCGGCCAGGAACATGGGGCGAGTTACATCAGCATGGAGTTTGTCGAGGGGCAGACGCTGCGCGAACTGGTGCGGATCCGCGGCGCCGTCGACCTGCCCCGGGCGCTCGAGCTGATCCAGCAGATGCTTGCCGGCCTGGAATACGCACACCGCCGCGGTGTCACACATCGCGACATGAAGCCCTCGAACGTGATCGTGTCGGCGGCGGGCCAGGCCAAACTCGTCGACTTCGGCCTCGCCGGCGTGGACGACACGGCCGACAAGTCGCTCGGCCGCATGGACAAGCCGCGCACGGTGGACTACGCCGCCCTCGAGAAGCTCACGGGGATGCGCGACGACGGGGTGCGCAGCGACATCTACTTCCTCGGCACCGTCGCCTACCTCGCCTTGGCCGGGGCTTCCGCCCTCACCGAGTCGCGGGATCGCAACGTGCGGTCCGATCCGCGGCGGTTCACGGGCGTCGTGCCGCTCGCCAGCCGTGCCCAGCGCCTGCCGCGCGACGTCGTCGACTTCGTGGGCCGCATGATGCATCTCGATCCGCTCGAGCGTTGGCAGACGGCCGCCGACGCCCGTCGGGCCCTGGAGCAGATCATCGCCCGACGCGGGGCCGGTGCCGAGCCGGCGCCGGTCGCGACCGCGGCAACCGCGGCGACCGCGGCGACCGCGGCGACCGCGGCGACCGCGGCGACCGCGGCGACCGTCGCTCCCACCAGGGGGAGCGTGATGGTGGTGGAGTCGACGGAGAAGGCCCAGCAGAATCTGCGACAGTTCTTCACGAAACTTGGCTACCGGGTGCTGATCACCGAGAGCCCGCAGCGGGCGCTCTCGCGGTTCTCGACCACGCCTCCGCCGGCCGACCTGCTCGTGTTGAGCGCCCAGAAACTCGGAGGGGAAGCGGTCGAGGCATTCAACGCCCTGTCGGCCGATCCGTTTTATGCGGCGGTGCCCGCGGTGCTGATCGCCGGCCCGAAACAGGCCGGCCTCGCGGAGCAGGTGCGGGTGGACGACCGCCGCAAGTTCGTGCAACTGCCCATGCTGACGGCCGACTTTTCCCGGCTGCTCACCGATCTACTGCGGACCGCCTAAGGCCGCGCGGAAACCGCGGCAAGGTGCCCCGTGTGGGGGTGACGCGTGCGACCAAGAAGCCCCGGGTGGCAACCCGGGGACACCGGGTATGAAAACCACCCCGCCATCCATGCCGCACGACGGCACGTGATTCACCGGTGCAAACCCGCGGCGCATGGTGAACGGGAAGGCATGGCACCCGGTGTCCCCCGGCTTCCGCCGGGGGCTTTTTGTGGGTGTGATGCATGCGGCCCAAGAAGCCCCGGGTGGCAACCCGGGGACACCGGGTATGAAAACCACCCCGCCA
>CAZJHQ010000066.1:16159-17076 GCA_964545915.1 uncultured Candidatus Kuenenia sp.
GGTGTGATGCATGCGGCCCAAGAAGCCCCGGGTGGCAACCCGGGGACACCGGGTACGAAAACCACCCCGCCATCCATGCCGCACGTCGTCGTGGCCCGCGAAAAGCGGCCGGCCATTTCGCGGGCGGGTCTGCGCGTGTATGGTGCCAGGATCATCCGCGGCTCCCTTGCAGGCGGCCGGGCCGTCGCGGCGTTCCTTCCTCTTTCGTTCCGGCCGCATGGACCTGCAGGCGTACCAGACCGACGGTTTCCACGACGAGCTCTTCGACGACGGGCTCCGGCCACGGGCCGGCGCCGAGCAGCTCGTGCGGCGGCTGGCCGCGTTTTCCAGCGGTGAGCTCTCCGCGCGGCAGCGGGCGGCCGACAAGGCGCTGCTCACGATGGGGATCACGTTCAACGTCTACGGCCACGAGGCCGGGACGGAGAAGATCTGGCCGTTCGACATCGTGCCGCGGGTCATCGACGCGGCCGAGTGGGCGACCATCGAGCGCGGGCTGAAGCAGCGGATCCACGCCCTCAACCTGTTCATCGACGACGTCTACAACCGGCGCCGGATCGTGGCCGACGGCGTGGTGCCCGATTGGCTGGTCGATTCGGGCAAGTGCTTCCGCGGACCGTGCGCCGGCCTCCAGCCGCCCCGCGGCGTGTGGTGCCACATCACCGGCACCGACCTCGTTCGCGGCGGCGACGGCGTGATGTACGTGCTCGAGGACAACCTGCGGACACCCTCCGGCGTGTCCTACGTGCTCGAGAATCGCGAGGTCATGAAGCGGATCTTTCCGCAGCTCTTCGAAGGGCAGCGGATCAGCCCCGTCGAAGACTATCCGGAGAAGCTGCGGGCGATGCTCGAGTACGTCGCGCCCCCGCAGGCCCGCGACCCGAACGTCGTGGTGCTCACGCCCGGCATCTACAACTCGG
>CAZJHQ010000067.1:0-9982 GCA_964545915.1 uncultured Candidatus Kuenenia sp.
ATGGCGGGATGGCTTTCATGCCCGGAGTCCCCGGGTTTCCACCCGGGGCTTCTTGGGCCGTGACAACCCCACAAAAACGGCTACGCCAGGTCCAGCGGAAACGGGCTCAGGTTCTCCACGCCCGTGGCGGTCACGAGATAGTCGTTCTCGATCCGCAGGCCGGCGGCGAGCGCGGGATCGTAGAGGGCCGGTTCGACGGCGATCACGTCCCCCTCCTCGAGCACGTCGTCCCACCGCGGATTCAGATGCGGCGGCTCGTGCACGGCCAGGCCGATGCCGTGGCCGAGATGGCTCGACCACGTGCCCACGGGACCGGCGTTGAGCCACTCGTGCACCTCCGCATAGATGTCGCGGCAGCGGACGCCGGGCCTGGCCAGCCGCTCCACGAGCGCGAGCGCCCCGCAGACCCGCTCCCAGGCTGCGAGTTGCCCATCGGTGGGCCGGCCGTCCACGGCGATGACCCGCGACGTGTCGGCGAAATAGCCGCGGTAGGCGGGGCCGAGGTCGAGGATGAAGAGCTCGCCGGCGGCACAGGGCCGCGGCCGGGGGGGGCCGCCGCGGACGCCGCAGGCGTAGTCGTTGCCGGTGCCCGTCAGCATCTCGCCGCAGGCGGCCACCGCAGCCGTCTGGAGCGCCGAGAAGACGGCAAGCTCGTCCACGCCGGGCCGGATCATGCCCCGCGCCGCTGCGTACATGGCGCCGGTCGCGGCGATCGCCCGCCGCAGCAGGGCGAGTTCGTCGGGATCCTTGCGGCGCCGCAGCCGGAGGAGGTCGGGATCGATGTCGAAAAGTTCAGCCGCTCCCAGGAGCCGCGTCACGTGCGGCGGGCAGGCCGAGAACTCCACGCCCACCCGCGCGGGCCGCTGCCGAGCCGCGAGCCAGTCGCCGAGCACGCGGCTGGCCGCCTCCCGTTGGTCGTTGCGGAGCGTGCTTTGCCACTTGGCCTCGTAGCTGCGGACCTCGGTCGCGGCCGCCTGCTCGACCGCCTTGTCGGGGCAGACGAGCAGCGTCTCGCCCGTGGCCAGAACCGCGGCCGCCGCCACAAAACGGTGATCCCAGCGGTGGCCGGTCAGATACTGGACGTGCTCGGGCGTCACCACCACGACCGCATCGAGCGACCGCGCGGCCATCACGCCCCGCAGCCGGGCCTGGCGGGTGCGGCAGGCGTCGAGATCGAGCAGAGGAAAGGCGCCGTTCACGCGTGCCGTGGCCCGTCAGTCGAGTTTCGTGAGCAGCCGGGAATCGAACGGCGGGAACTGGGGATCGAGCCGTTCGAGCGTCTTGCGCACCAGCCGCGCCACGACGAGGTTGCGATACCACTTCTTGTCGGCCGGCACGACATGCCACGGGGCATGCTCGGTGTTGCAGAGCGTGAGGGCATCGTCGTAGGCCTGCTGGAAGTCGTCCCAGCGGGTGCGGTCGGTGAGATCGTCGGGCCCGAGCTTCCACTGCTTCTTCGGGTCGCGGAGCCGGTCCTCGAGCCGCTCCCGCTGCTCCTTCTTGCTGATGTGAAGAAAGCACTTGACCAGCGTGATGCCACCGTCGGCGAGGAGCTTCTCGAAGGCGTTGATCTGGTCATAGCGGGCCTTCCACACCTCCTTCGGGACGAGCTTCCGCACGCGGACCACGACCACATCCTCGTAGTGCGAGCGGTTGAAGATGCCGATCCGGCCGTGGGCCGGCACGGCGGCGTGCACCCGCCAGAGGAAGTCGTGCGAGAGTTCCAGGGCGCTGGGAGCCTTGAAGCTCTTGACGTCGAGGCACTGCGGGCTGATGCCACTGGCCAGCATGCGGATCGTGCCGTCCTTGCCGGAGGTGTCGATCCCCTGGAGGACGACGATCACCGCCCGCTTCGCCTCCGCGAACAGCCGGTAGGCGAGTTCGTCGAGGGCGTCACAGTGCCGCCGCGTCTCCGCCTCGGCCGCGTCGCGGTCGAGCCCCTCGTGGAAGTCGGCATCGAAGTCGGCGAGGCGAATGTCGCGGCCCGCGGGCACGTGCAGCGGCTGATCGGACGATCCCATGCGGCGAATACTCCCTGGCGGCCGGGAGTGTAGCAGACCCGGATCCTACCGGGAGCATCCGCAGAGTGGACAGTTCGCGAGCGTCTTCATGAGACCTCATGCGGACGGCCGCAAGTGAAGCACCGCGGATTCCCTCAGCTTACGCTTCGGGCTTCCCGGCAACCGGGCACGGCGGTCGGAGACCGCCGCTCCCGCGGCGCAAGCCTCCAGGCTTGCGAATGCGGGGCGTGGAGCCACAGGCCTCGATTCGACGGTCGGAGACCGCCGTGCCAGGGAATCACGTCGTCGTTGGCCGGTGACGCTGGCAAAGCGGGGCATCGTGACAGCCTTGCTGACGGCGTGTCGCGAGATGTGCGGGTTGCGCACCGCTACCGTGAACCGGATCAGTCGTCCGCGCCGGCGTAGAACATGGCCCGCGAGCTGACGGCCCGCTCGCGACGGCGGCGGGGCCGGTAGGGGGCGATCATCCGCGAATCGAGCAGATCGACGAGCATCTCGGCGGCGGCTTCCTGGTCGCCGGCCGCGAGGAGCATCTCGGCCTCGGCCTCCAGCACCTCGTGGATCGGCCACACGGTCGTCGCCCGGACGGTGCACTCGGTGCCGGCCACCCGCATCACGAAGCAGGCGGACGAACTGGGCTCGGGACGGCGGGACGTCTGGTAGGCGATGACGTTCATGGTCTGGTCCTCCTGCTGACGGGCGGGCAGGCCGACGGGCGACGTCCGCCGGCGAGACAGACCAGTGCAGATCGCGTGCCAAACGAAAACAGGCCACGGCGTCCCGCGCAACCGTCACATCCTGCGTGCCTTCTCGGCCGGCGCGGCAAACTGGGAAGAGAACGCGGGGCGGGCCGATCAGGCGTTGCAATTTTTTCAGCCCGGACCGGCGGCGTTCCGCTCGCGGGCCTGGCCGCGGATCCGATCGCGGATTTGGGCGGCCAGCTCGTAGTTCTCGGCCCGCACCGCCTCGGCGAGTTGCTCGTGCAGCGTCTCACCGACTTCGTACCGCTGCCGCACGCCCTCCCGCATCTCCTCGAGACGGCGGACCAGCTCGTCGCCCGAGTACTGCTCCTCGGCGTCGTAGCGGGCGAAGAGCTCGCGAAACCGGGCCAGGCCGGCGTTGATCTCGGCGATCGCCCGCTCCGGGCCGCCGTCCTGCAGCGCGGCCAGTGCCGCCGCCTGCACCCGGTGAAAGAGCACGAACGGCCGGTACTGCTCGTGGGACAGCGTCCATTCCTCGTCGGCGGAGTGCTCGCGGACGAAGTCCATGAAGGCCAGGCTATGGTCGGCGTCGCGGGCCGCCCGCGCGTATTCCCGCAGGGACAGCCAGCACAGCCGGCGGTGGTAGTACTGCACGAACTCGCGGTCGGCTTCGGCACACTGCTCCTTGGAGAGCCGGAACGAGCCCCCTTCGCGGATCACCTCGCCGACCAGGTAGTCGTAGTAGGTCTCGGCGCCGTTTGGCCGCACGCCGTCGGGCCGCAGGTCGGTCTCCATCTGCAGCACGCCCATGTCGACCCGCATCTGCAAGACCTCGCGACCGTCGCGAGCCTTCACGAGGCGGGCATTCACCTCACCGGGGCGGAACTCCCACCTCTTCAGCAGCGGGTCGATGTCGCGGCGGATCGCCATGGGGCTGTCCTTGTCGGTCGGCGGACGCGGGCATCGTCGCCCGCACGGCCGATTATACCAGCCGGCTCACTCGTCGGGCCGGCCGCGGAGCCGCTTGGTTTTCGAGCGGCGTTTCTTCTCGTCCAGCCGGTCGCGCACGGCCGACCGCGGCGTCTTCGTCCGCCGCCGTGGCGTCGGCCGCACGAGGGCCCGCTCGAGGATGGCCGACAGTTTCGCCAGGCAGTCGGCGACGTTCCGCGGCTGCTCGCGGTGCCGCTGGCTGGTGATGACGAGCACTCCCTCCTGGGTGAGCCGGGACCGCTCCCGGGCGAGGAATCGTTGCCGCACTTCCTCCGGCAGCCCGACACAGCGGCCGACGTCGAACCGGAGCACGGCCTTGCTGCTCGTGCGGTTGACGTGCTGCCCGCCCGGCCCGCTGGAGCGGACGAACTGCCATTCCAGGGCGTCGGCCGGCACGACGACGACACGGCGACCGTCGGTGACGCGGATCCCGCGGGAGGTGGCCATGGTGGGGGAGGGATCCTGCGAACCGGATGCGACTTGGCTTTATACTCTTCCGGGTTTCGCTTTGCCGCTGGACGACAAACTGCATGGCCGTTTTACTCGTTGCACAGCGGGCTCTGCTCGCCCAACCCGGCTGCGGGGCGGCATGAGTTTGCTCGCTGACACGCTCGCAATCCTCACGCCGACCCCTCCGCCTTCGTCCGTGAGGGAGGGGGGAAGGCCCAGACACCTTCTGGCTCGTTCCCGAGGAGCCTTCTGGCGATCAGCCGAAAGGCCGGTCGCGCGAGGGGGCATGCTGCGAGCTGTTTTGCTCGGGGCCTGGTTCGCCGGGGTCATGGCTGGGGCTGGAGCGGCGGAGGTGGTGCCGCCGGCGGCGACTGCGGAGACGCCGGATATCGGCCAGCGGCGGGGGGAGGACTGGGGCGTTTTTCTCGGGCCGACGGGCAACGGCCGCAGCAGCCTCCGCGACCTGCGGGCGCCGTGGCCGGACCGCGGGCCGCCGGTCGTGTGGCACTGCGGCGTCGGCGAAGGCTATTGCGCGCCGGCCGTGGCCCTCGGCCGCGCCGTCGTCTTCGACCGCATCGGGCAGGACATGCGGCTCCGCTGCCTCGAATCCGAGACGGGCCGCAAGCTGTGGGAGGAACGGTATCCCGCCGCCTACACCGACATGTTCGGCTACGACGGCGGGCCGCGGGCCGCGCCGGTGATCGCCCGGGATCGCGTGATCAGCTTCGGCCCCGAAGGCCGACTGGAGTGCCGGTCCCTGGCCGACGGCGCGAGCGACTGGAAAATCGACACTGCTCGCGAATACCACGTCGTGCAGAACTTCTTCGGCGTCGGCGCCGCCCCCCTGGTGGTCGATGCCGGCGCCGGCCCGGTGGTCGTGGTGCAGGTCGGCGGCAGCCGGCCGGGCTCGACGCCTGCGGCGCCCGAACGTCTCGATCTCGTCAAGGGGCTCGACAGCGGGCTCGTGGCCTTCGATCTGGCGACCGGCCGCGAGCGCTGGCGGGCCGCGGACCAGCTCGCGAGCTACAGCGCCCCGATCCTCGCGCGGATCGGCGAGCGCGATCGCATCCTCGCCTGGACCCGCGACGCGCTGCTCGTCGTCGATCCGGCCTCCGGTGCCGTCGAAGGCGAGTTCCGCTGGCGGGCCGACGAGGTGTTCAGCGCCGTCTGTGCCAGCCCGGTCGCCAAAGACGGCTGCGTGCTGCTGTCGGAGTGTTATGGTCCCGGCAGCGTGCTCCTCGACCTCGCGGCCGGCGGCGACCCGCGGCCGCTGCGGCAGGACCGGCGTCGCGCCCGCCCCGACGCCGCGCTCAAGGCCCACTGGGCCACGCCCGTGCTCCATGAGGGACATCTGTACGGCGTGAGCGGCCGCAATTCGGGCGACGCGGTGCTCGCCTGCGTGGACTGGAAGACCGGCGCGGTTCGCTGGGTGGAAGGGGGCTTCGGCCGCGCCAGCCTCGTGCTCGTCGCCGGGCACCTGCTGGTGCTCGGCGAGTACGGCGACCTCGCGCTGGTGCGGGCGGTTCCGGATCGCTATGTCGAGGTGTCGCGAGCGCGGCTGCGGGATCCGGCGGACGGCCGCACCGACCTCCTCGCCCCACCATGCTGGGCGGCGCCGGTGATCGCCCGCGGGCTCGGCTACGTGCGCGGGCAGGGGCGGCTGGTGTGCCTCGAACTCGGCGGGCAATAATCATCGCGAGGGGCGATGGCGGCGCGGCGATTTTGTCAAGCCCGCTGTGCCACAGCGTGCTGTCATCTCCCGCCGGCACGCAGGCTGCTTCAAATCGCGGGCCTGACGCGATCGGCGGCGATTCTCTGGACAGTGCGTGCGCGGCCGCCCCATACTTCGCGCCAGCTCGGGGAGCCGAGACGTTCGTCCGTTCGGAGAGACCTGCCACATGTTCGATGTCGCGATCAGCCAGCTGACGGCGCCCCGCCTGGACCTGCACCAGGAACTCGCCTTCGCCACCGCGGCCGGCTTCGACGCGATCTCGCTATGGCGTCCGAAACTCTCCGACCAGGGCCTCGGCACCGTGGCCGCGGCCCTGGCGTGTGCGGGCGTGCGGGTGTCGAGCCTGCAGTGGGCAGGCGGCTTCACCGCGGGAGACGGCCGGTCGTTCGCCGAGAGCGTGGACGACGCCGTGGAAGCGATCGATGCCGCGCGGCTCCTGGCCGCGCCGGTGCTCGTGGTGCACAGCGGCTGCCGGGGGGGGCATACCCTGAGCCACGCCGGCCGCCTCGTCCGCGACGCATTGGAGACGCTGGCGCCAGTCGCCCGGCGGGCGGGCGTGACCCTCGCCCTGCGGCCGATCCTCGCCGCCGTGGCTCCCGGCTGCAGCCTGCTGACCGGTCTGGCGGACGCCATCGAACTCGTGGAGCAGGTCGGTGACCCGGCCGTCGGCCTGGCCGTCGACCTGTGGCAGTTCGCCGACGCGGCCGACGCCGTCGATCGGCTGCCCCAGCTGGCGGAACTTGCCGCCGTCGTCCAGGTGGCCGACCGGCACGGCCCGCCATCGCCCCATGCCGACAGGCTGCCGGCCGGAAGGGGAGACCTGCCGCTCGAAACGCTCCTTGGCGACCTGATTCGCCACGGCTATCAGGGCGACTTCGAGTTCGATCCCGTCGGCGAGCTGGTCGAGTCCCTCGGCCACGAGGCGGTGCTGCGGGAAACCGCCCGGACCGCGGCCACCTGGCTCGGCCGCACGGCGGAGACATGCCTCTCACCGCCGCGCACGCTTCATCGCCGGGGCGAGGCCACCGGCGCAGGCTCCCGCAGGTCCCAGGCCTCGAGCCAGACCGCCTCCCGCGGCTGAAGTCCGAAGTCGGCCCGCAGGCGGCGGTCGAAGTCTTCCATGTGGGCGGCGCCGTAGAAGATCGCGATCCGCTTGCGTCCCCGCGCCATCTGTTCGCGAAGCACACGCAGCGCGGCGGCGTTGCGGTCGGTGATCAGGGTCGAGCCCTCCTCGCCGCCGAAGGTCGCCGTCAGCACCTCCATGTCGGTGAACTGCTCGGCCATGATCCGCCGCAGCTTCAATTGGCGGGCCTCGCCCGAGCCGAAGAGCAGGCCGAACATCTCGCCGAAGCCGACGTCGCCGCCCGGCTGCCGCCCCTCCCGTTCCGCCCGGGCCGCGCCCTCGCGCATCAGTTTCATGAACATCGACCACCACGACTCGCCCCGCTTCTTCATCGCCGCATCGAACTCCTGGGGCGAGAGGTCGGCATGGACGAAGTTGCCGGCCGTGTAGTCCACCGCCTCGAGCTGGAACTGCAGCCCCAGCATCTGCGTCAGCCCCTGCTGGGCTGAGCCGATCGCCCCCGCCGGCTTGGCACCCGGCTTGGGCCGGGCATTCGGCGGGGCGACGAGTTCGTAAAGCACCGCGTCATAGTCGGCGAACAGGCGGTCGAGCGTGTCGTAATAGGACCGGCTGCCCAGGTGGATGGCCGCGACGAGATCGACCCGCAGCGGTGGCCGGCCCGCCACCCCCTGCCGGTCGGCGGGCCGCCCGTATTCGACGATCGACGTGTCGAGGGAGAGCGGCCGGTCCCGATCGTCCCGCGAGAGCCGCAGAAACTCCACCTTCTCCGCGGCCGCGGCCCGGGCCGGCTCCTCGGCCCGCGCGGCAGAGACTGCCAGCAAGGCGACCACGGTGCCCCAGACCAGGGCAGAGGGATTCACCATCACAGAACGCTCCTCTAAGAAGACGACGCCACGCACAACATCGCGTCAACGACCACGGACAAGCCTTCGGTAGGGTAGGCGAGGGGATCGGCGTGAGGATGCGGAGCGTGGCGTGCGGCCGCCAGCGACGCAACTCATGCCGTCCCCGAGCCGGGTTGGGCTCCGACGGCCCAACCGCAGGATACCCGAGCCCCTCCAGCCTGCCACGCTTTCGGCCGTGCCCCCCAAAAACCGGGAGAACCGGCAGGGTTTGCCAAGTTTCATCAACCCGATCGACCGGCACGACCGATACGACGGGAGAGTCCGCAGCGGCGGAACACGGCTCCTGCACCACAGGACACACGAGCGATGGCTACCACACTGGGATTGAAGCGTCTGGCGGGACTTCTGCTCGCGGCCGCGGGGCTGTTGGCCTCGGCGACGGCCGGGCAGGCCGGGCAGAACTGGATGCCGTTGCTCCCCGACCAGGACTTCTACGACTTCCAGATCTTCGCGCCGCCGGATCTGCAGGAATACGCCATCCGCCAGGATCCGCAGGAAGGCATCTTCTTCACCTACGACCGCACGATCTGGGCGATCACACCGCCGCAGTCGCGGCCGATTCTCAACGACTTTTTCATCCCGGTGCAGCCGCTGTCGCCGTTCGCGGTCGCCCAGCTCAACAACAACCTCATCGCCGCCGGGGCGCCTTCCTCCGGGCTGTACGTCTTCGGCTCCGACCCGCTCCGTCTCGACCTCAACACCAACTGGATGCGGACCGACCTCCAGTGGGGCAACCGCTTCGAGGGGGGCTGGATCTACGACGACTTCGGGATGCTGTTCAACTACTTCGGATCCGGTCCCGACAGCCAGGAGTTCGTGACGACCAACGCCTTCGCCGTCAACTCGCCGACGACCACCTTCAATCAGACCGCCGTGCCGGGCGGCTTCGTCGGCAACCCCATCGTGGTGACCACGATCACGGCTGTCAGCCCGCCGCCCGACCACGTCATCACCCAGAGCCTCACCCAGCGAAACTCGTCCGAACTGACGTCGGCCGGCTTCGCCTGGGCGGTGCGCCGCAACCTCTCCACGGCCGGGTCGGGATCGATCCGCACCGCCCGCTTCACGTTCGGCCCGCGGTACCTGCAGGTCGCAGATCGCTACAGCATCAACTATTCGAGCACCGTGGACGGCTTCAATGCCGTGACGGGCGCCGCGGTTGGCAATCCCAACCCGCTCCAGTTCGGCGGCTGGGACACGGGGGCCTACAACAACATCGTGGGGCCCGAGTTCGGCCTCAACTACAAGCTCGAGCGGGGCCGCTGGTCGATCGAGACCGACCTCCGCTTCACCGCGGGCATGAACTGGCAGAACACGCTCTACCAGGGCTCGAACTTCCCGGCCGCCCTCGGGGCCGACTACTTCCGCTCGACCTACACCTTCGCCAACACGGTGTCGCAGGCCACCAACAACTCGAGCCTCGTGGCCGCGCCCCCGCTGTTCGTCCAGATCTACGGCATCGGCCAGAACAACGCCACCAATGCGGCCGAGCACAACTTCGTGTTCTCGCCGCTGGGTGAATGGCGGCTGCGGGGCCGCTACAAGGTGAGCAAGGCGATCTCGCTGAACCTCGGCTACACCGGCATGTGGCTCGGCGGGATCACGCGGGCGAGCACCAACACCGAGTTCAAGGCCGACCTGAAGCCGGTGCTGGTGGCGACGCAGAACGGCCCCACCAGACGGGTCGAGATCGCGAATCCCCTGTACAACCCTGAAGAGCCCGCCGGCCCCGACAATCCCCAGCGCATCTTCCAGGACGTCGCGACGTGGACGCCGCCGCCGGTCCAGGCCCCGAGCACCGACGGCTCGACCAATAACCAGCTCCGCGTCTACAACAGCGTGGGCCCGCGTCGGGGCAACGACATGACCTACATGTTCGTCAACGGCGTCGACTTCGGGATCGAGATCAATTACTAAGCGCCCGCGGGGCCATCCATGGCCCCCGCGGGCTTGGCCCGGCGTGGTCGCAGCCAAGGTGCGACCAGCCGGGCGGCCGGCCGCCTTCCGGGCGGCCGTGGCCGCAGCGGGGCTGCGGCGGCGCGAGGCACGCGGCGCGGCCTGCGGCCGCTGCGTGCCGGAGAACTGCAGCGCACGCGGCG
>CAZJHQ010000067.1:10082-14099 GCA_964545915.1 uncultured Candidatus Kuenenia sp.
GCGTGCCGGAGAACTGCAGCGCACGCGGCGCGGCCTGCGGCCGCTGCGTGCCGGAGAACTGCAGCGCACGCGGCGCGGCCTGCGGCCGCTGCGTGCCGGAAAACTGCAGCGCACGCGGCGCGGCCTGCGGCCGCTGCGTGCTCGGTCTGCCGGTTGACTGTGGCCGTTCCCTTCCGGTTTGACGCGGGTCAACAGCACAAGAAGCCCCCGGCGGAAGCCGGGGGACTCCGGGTCGCATAGCTTCCCGCGTGCCATGCGGTGCGGTTTCGAACTGTGGAATCACATGCCGTCGTGCGACATGGACAGCGGGATGGTTGTCACACCCGGAGTCCCCGGGCTTCCGCCCGGGGCTTCTTGTAAACGGATCGGGTCGAGCGAGGGGTCGCCCGTGCCCCGGGAGCCGGCGTAGGCGGCCAGCGGAGGCAACGACCAATCCGCCTGCGGCGGATCGGTGCCCGCCGGAGCGCAGACGCCTCCGAGAAAGCGGAGGGCTGGAGGCCCGCAGCGAACGTCCGGCGACGGGGCATGGGCGACCCCGAGCGGCGGCGATCAGGGCTCACGGTGATGGACGACGCATTTCGACGGTCGGAGACCGCCGCTCCAGGGGCGGTCACGCGCCAAAGCCGGCGCTGATCCAGTCGGCGGTGGCACCGCGAAGGTCGGCGAGTTTCTCGAGCCGCGCCACGAGCGGCTGCCAGAGCGGCGCGTCACCGGCCGTCTCCACGGGTCCCGGCAAGTCCACCGGCAGGCCCGCCGCATCCACCTGCGCGAAACCGAGCAGGCCGTCCATCCAGGGCAGCGTGTGGCCCGGCAGCGGCATGCCCACGACGCCCACCACGAGATAACCCTGCCGCACCTGGAGCACCGCGCCACGGATCTCCACGAGCGATCCCACCGGCACGGCCCGCCGGCACTCGAGCGCCAAGACCCGCCGCAGCATCAGATTCGCCCCCGCGCCGGCGCCGCGGCAGGCGGATGCATAGGCCGCCTCGAGCGCGTAGCGCAGCAGGCTCCCGGCATACAGCGTGCCGTGATGGTTGGCGTCGGCGGGCAGGACGAGCCGATGGCTCGTGGTCTCCGGGGCGGGCATGCCCCGATTTATACGAATCGCGGCCCGCAGCGAAAAGCCGCCAGGTCAGGCGACGCCGACCGGCCGCCGAGCCCGCTGCGGGTCGATCTTCGCCAGTTCTTCCTGCATCGCCGCCACCGTGCGGCGGATCTGGTCGGGCGTGTGCCGCGACGTGATGAAGAACCGCAGCCGGGCGGCCCGCTCTTCGACCGCCGGATAGAGGATCGGCTGCACGTTGATGCCCCGGGCGAAGAGGGCCCGCGACAGCCGCAGGCTGTTCATCGAGTTGCCGAGGATGATCGGCACGATCGCCGAGCCCCCCGAGGGGCCGGTGTCGAGCCCCGCCTCGCGGGCCAACTGGAGGAACAACCGGGCGTTGGCATGCAGCTGCTCCACCCGCTGCGGCTCCCGCTCGAGCACCTTGAGGGCCCCCAGCGCGGCGCCGGCGGCGGCCGGCGGCAGGCCGACGGAGTAGACGAAGCCCGGCACCGTGTACTTCAGCCAGCGGACGAGGGTGTGCGTGCCGGCGATGTAGCCGCCGCAGCTGCCCAGGGCCTTGGAGAGCGTGCCCATCCACAGGTCGACGTCGGCGGGATTGACGCCGAAGTGCTCGCCGATCCCGCGGCCGCGGCGGCCCATGACGCCGATCGAATGGGCCTCGTCCACCATCAGCAGGGCCTTGTGCCGCTTCGCCACGCCGACGAACTTCGGCAGGTCGGCGAAGTCGCCGTCCATGCTGTAGATGCCCTCGATGACGATCAGCACCCGGCGGTACTGGCTCCGCATCTGGGAGAGCAGGGCCTCGGCGGCGGCGTAATCGTTGTGCGGGAAGGGGCGGCGCCGGGCCCCGGAGAGCACGGCCCCCTGGAGGAGGCTGTTGTGGGCCAGGGCGTCGTGCAGCACGAGGTCGCCCGGGCCGACCACGTGGCCGATCACCGTCTCGTTGGTCGCGTGGCCGCCCACGAAGGTGATCGCGTCCTCGGTGCCGACGACGCGGGCGATCTCCCGTTCCAGCTCGCGGTGGATCGTCTTCTCGCCCGACACCAGCCGGCTCGCGGAGACGCTCGTGCCGAAGCGGTCGATCGCCTCCTTCGCGGCCGCCGTCACCTCGGGGTCGCCCGACATGCCGAGGTAGTTGTAGGTGGCCCAGCTGATCATCTCCCGGCCGCCGATCACGGTCCGGTCGTTGGTCAGCCCCTCGTGGAGGCTGAAGTAGGGGTTTTCCAGGCCGGCGTCGCGAACCATCGTGAAGTTCTGCTCGAGGGCCCGCACCTCGGGGAACTGTTCGATCCGATAGGCGTCGGGGGCGATCTCGGCGACGACCCGCGCCGCTTGGACGTTCGCCCGCCCCTCGACCGGCATGTGGTCGATGATCGCCTCGGTGACCTCGCGGCAGGTCTCGATCTGCGGCAGCACCTGCTCCGGGAACCGGGCCCCGAAGGCCTCCTCCAGGCTGGCGACGATCTCCATCCGCTCCAGGGAGTCGAGACCGAGCTCGACGATGTTGGTGTCGAGCGTGAGGGCGCCGGCGCGTTCCTTGGCGATGCGGCGCACGTGCTCGAAGACCGTCTCCACGATCTCGGGCGGAAGCTCGCGGTCCGGCCGCAGGCCCCGGGAGGCCTCGCCCACCGGCCGCTGCCGGGCCAGCCGCGGCGCGTCGGAGGCCGGTGCGGGAGCCGCGCCGGCGGCCGGCGCCAGCCAGCCGATGTGCTGCTCGACCACGTCGAGGGCATTGTCGAGGAACTGCCGCTTGCTGGCGTGCCGCTGAATCTTGCCGCTGGATGTCTTGGGGATGCTGTTGGGCCGCACGAGCACGATCGCCTCGGCGGCCACCTCGTGCTCCGTCGCCAGCCGCTTGCGGATCGCGTCGAAGGCCGCCGACACCTCGGCCGAGTCGCGGCGGCCGCGCTCCACCTCCGCCACCACGACCACCCGCTCCCGCCCCCCCACGTCGACGGCGAAGGCCGCCACGCTGCCGGCACGGACCAGGCCGCTCGCCTCCTCGACGGAGTGCTCCAGATCCTGCGGGTAGTGGTTGCGGCCGCGGATGATGATCAGGTCCTTGAGCCGCCCCGTGACGAACAGCTCGCCGTCGTCGAAGAAGCCCAGGTCGCCCGTCCGCAGGTAGGGCCCGGGGTTCGGCCGCCACTTGGCCACGCCCTGCGCGGGGCCCGCGGGCTCGCCCTGGGCGAGCATCGCGCCGAAGGTCGCCTGCGACTCCTCGGGCCGGTTCCAGTAGCCCTGGGCGACGCTCGGGCCGCTCACCCAGATCTCGCCGACCCGGCCCGGCGGCAGCGCCTCGCAACTCTGCGGATCGACGATCAGCACGTCCTGCCCGTCGAGCTCGCGGCCGCTGCCCACCAGGCGGCGAGCGCCGGTCGCGTTGGCGGGCCGGGTCACCGCGGCGCCGGTCTCGATCGAGGCAGCGTCGAACGAGCGGAGCACGGGGGGCTCGAACTTCATGCCACCGGTGACCATCAGCGTGCTCTCGGCCAGGCCGTAGCAGGGATAGAAGGCCTGGCGGCGGAAGCCGGCCGGCGCGAAGGCTTCGCAGAAGGCGTCGATCGTCTCGGCCCGCACCGGCTCGGCGCCGTTGAAGGCCAGCGACCAGCTGGAGAGATCGAGCGCGGCCCGCTGCTCTGGCGTGGTCTTGCGGACGCACAGCTCGTAGGCGAAGTTCGGCCCGCCGCTGATCGTGGCCCGGTATTTCGAGATCGCCTGCAGCCAGCGGAGCGGCTTCTGCAGGAATGCGACCGGCGACATGAGGACGTTGAACTTGCCGCCGTAGAGCGGCACGAGGATGCCGCCGATCAGCCCCATGTCGTGGAAGCTCGGGAGCCAGAACACACCCGACTGGCTGCGGGTGATCTCGAAGGCCTGCATGATCCGCAGCGAGTTGTGGAGCAGGTTCTCGTGCGAGAGCATCACGCCCTTGGGCGTGCCGGTCG
>CAZJHQ010000068.1:0-13989 GCA_964545915.1 uncultured Candidatus Kuenenia sp.
CGGGGCTTCCCGACGCGCTGTCCCCAAAAAGCCCCCGGCGGAAGCCGGGGGACACGGCGGTCAAAGCCGCCGTCAGGCGACGCCGGCGGGCGCCCGTCCCTGACCGCGCCGGGGGCCGTCGCCCCGCGGACCGCCGGGGCCGTCACGGCGACCTCGGCCGCCGATCGCCACGGCGGCCCGCACGCTCCCCGGACCGAGCAGCTCCGCCACGGCCGCGTGGAGCTCCGGTGACCACGCCACCTGGTGGCGGTCGGCTTCCAGGAGCACCCGCGACCCGTCGGCGAGATCGATCACCAGCCGCAACGGCACGGTGCCGGGATGGCGGCCGACGAGCTCCGCGAGCCGGTCGAGCACGGCGGCGTCGTGCGTGCCCTCGACCATCCGCACGGTGACGCTCCGGGCCGGCAGCCGCCGGGCTTCGGCGATCGGCACGATCTCGTTGACCACGAGGTTCGTCTCCTCGCTGCCGGCCCGGCGATCGATCGAGCCGGCGACCACAATCACGGCGTCGGGCTGGATCGCCTCGCCGAGCCGCGCGTAGTCCTCCGGCCAGCAGATCGTGCGGACGAGGCCGTCCATGTCCTCCAGGTCGAACATCGCGTAGCGGGTGTGGGTGGAGCCGGGGCGGGCCTGCTTGGTGTTCGAGAGCTTGAGAGCGGAGACGAGGCCGCCGATCACGACCTCGCCCTTGGCCTTCACGCCGCCGAGCCCGGCGGTGCCGTGGCTACACAGGCTGTCGAGGAGGTCCTTGTGCTCGGCGAGCGGATGGCTGTGGACGTAATAGCCCAGCACCTCTTTTTCCCCGGACCGCATCTCCAGGTCCGACAGCGGCGGCACGTCGGGCAAGGCGGAGGGCTCCGCCGCGGCGGGACCGGCCGCGGGTGGGTCGAAGGCGGCGAACAGGTTCTTCTGGCCGCTCTTCCGGTCCGCCAGCCGCGCGGCGCCGGCCGCCATCGCCCGCTCGATGCCGGCGAGGATCGCGCCGCGGTGGCCCCCGAGCTGGTCGAGGGCGCCGGCCTTGGCGAGGTTCTCGATCGCGGTCTTGTTGACCACGGAGGGGTCGAGCCGGCCGCAGAAGTCGTGCAGGTCGCGATACGGGCCGTGCTTCGCGCGATCGGCGGCGATCGCCTCGGCGGCCTGCAGCCCGCAGCCCTTGATCGCGGCCAGCCCGAAGAGGATCCGGCCGCCGCTCACGGAGAAGTCTGGCAGCGACGTGTTCACGTCGGGGGGCGCGACCTCGATCCCCATCCGCCGGCAGTCCTCGACGTGCTCGACCAGCGCGTCCTTCTTCTTGAAGTTGCGGCCGGTGATGTCGCCGGAGAGCAACGCGGCCATGAACTCCCGCGGGTGGTGCGTTTTCAGATGGGCGGTCTGCCAGGCGAGGAGCGCGTAGGCGGTGGAGTGGCTCTTGTTGAAGCCGTAGCCGGCGAACTTCTCGATCAGCGCGAAGACCTCGTCGGCCTGCTGCTTCGTCAGCCCCTGCGCCTGGGCCCCCTTCACGAACTGCTCGCGGAAGGCGGCGATGGTCTCGAGCTTCTTCTTGCTGATCGCCTTGATGCAGGTGTAGGCGGAGGAGAGCTCGATGCCCCCGAGCCGCTCCAGGATCCGCATCACCTGCTCCTGGTAGACCATCACGCCGTGGGTCTCGGCGAGCACGTCCTTCATCACCGGATGGAGAAACTCCGCCCGCTTCCGACCGTGCTTCACGTCGACGTACTCGTCGACCATCCCGCCTTCGAGCGGGCCGGGGCGGTAGAGGGCGTTCACGGCCACGATGTCGAGGAAGTGGTCGGGCTTCATCCGCTGGAGGAGGTCGCGGATGCCGCCGCTTTCCAGCTGAAAGATGCCCTTCGTCTCGCCGCGGCACAGGAGCGCGAAGGTGGCCGCGTCGTCGAGCGGGAAGGCGAAGGGGTCGGGCCGCCGGCCCGTGGCCGACTCGATGATGTCGAGCGTCTTGGCGACGACCGTCAGGTAGCGGAGGCCGAGGAAGTCCATCTTCATGAGGCCGGCCCGCTCGACGTCGCCCATCGCCCACTGGGTGATCACTTCCTCCTTGCCCGTCACCCGCTGCAGCGGCACGTATTCCACGAGCGGGCGGTCGGCGATCACGACGGCGGCCGCGTGCGTGCCAACGTTTCGGGCCAGCCCCTCGATCCGCCCCGCCAGGTCGACGAGCTCGCGGACCTCGGCGTCGGCCTCGCAGGCCGCCGCCAGCTGGGAACCCGGCGCGGCCGCGTCTTCCAGCGAGATGCCGAGCTGGTCGGGCACGAGGGCCACGATCTGGTCCACGCGGGGCACCGGCAGGCCCATGGCCCGGCCCACGTCGCGGATCGCGGCCCGGGCCGCCAGCGTGCCGAAGGTGCCGATCTGGGCCACGTTCGCCGCGCCATACTTGCGCTTCACGTACTCGATGACTTCGCCGCGCCGCTCCTTGCAGAAGTCGATGTCGATATCGGGCGCCTCGCGGCGGTTGACGTCGAGGAACCGCTCGAAGAGCAGGTCGTATTCCAGCGGACAAACGTGCGACAGGTAGAGCGAGTAGGCGACAAGGGCCCCCACGCCCGAGCCTCTGGCCGCCGCCGGGATGCCCTGCTCCCGGGCGTGGCGGACGAAGTCCCAGACGATGAGGAAGTAGCTGGCAAAGCCGAGCGTGTCGATCACGGCCAGCTCGCGGTCGAGCCGCTCGAGCACCTGCGGATGGAGCTCCGCGGCGGCGGGATCGGCCGGCACCGTGCCGTCGGCCCAGCGCTTGGGGATGGTGGCGTACCGCTCCCGCAGTCCTTCCAGGCAGAGCCGCCGCAGTTCGGCGCTCGCCGTTCGGCCGCCCGGCACGTCGAAGCCGGGGAAGTGCCGCTTGCCGAGGTCGAGGTCGAGGGCCACGGAATCGGCGATCGTCTGGCTGCGGGTGACGGCGTCGGCCACCAGGCCGCGGTCATGGCCGGCGAACGCGGCGTGCATCTCCGTCGGGCTCTTCAGATAGAACTCGCTGGAGTCCATCCGCATCCGCGTGGCGTCGTTGCGGAACCGGCCGGTGTTCACGCACAGGAGGATGTCCTGGGCCTCGGCGTCCTCGCGGTTGACGTAGTGGCAGTCGCAGGTCGCGACCGGCGGGATGCCGAGCTCACGGGCGATCTCCAGGGCGGCGTCGGTGACCTGCCGTTGCACGTCGAGGCCGTTGTCCTGGATCTCGATGAAGTAGCGGTCGCCGAACGTGCGCTGGAACCAGCCGGCGATCTCCCGGGCCTGGGCCAGCGACTCGCGCTGCTCGCGGGACGAGCCGACGAGGGCGCGGCTGAACTCGCCCGACAGGCAGCCCGACAGACAGATGATCCCCTCGCCGAACTCCTCCAGCAGCTCGCGGTCGATCCGCGGCTTGAAATAGAACCCCTCCAGATAGGCCTTCGTCGCCAGCTGCAGGAGGTTGGCGAAGCCGGTGCGGTCGCGGGCCAGGAGCGTGAGGTGGAAGCTCGATTCCTTCTGGCTGCCGGCGTCCTTCTGGAACCGGCTGCCGGGGGCGATGTAGGCCTCGTAGCCGATGATCGGGTTGATGCCCGCCCCCTTGGCGGCCTGGTAGAACTCGAGGGCTCCGTGCAGGTTGCCGTGGTCGGTGATGGCCAGGGCGTTCATCCCCAGCTCGACGGTCCGCGACACCAGCCGGTCGATCGGGCTGGCGCCGTCGAGCAGGCTGTAGTGGCTATGGCAGTGCAGGTGGACGAAGGACGACGTGCTCATCCGTGGGCCTCGTTGGGGACCTGGCGATTGTAGCGGACGGGCCCTGGCAGCCCGTGGATGAAGCCCCCCGTGGCCGTCGTCCACCTGGCCGACCGGGGGAAACGCCGCGGGTTTCCCCAGGCGGCATGTGTCGCATCCTGCTCGGGCTGACGTACGCCGCAGTCTGCTATGGCCGGTCGCCGATCAGCCGGAGGAGTTCGGCGAGCCGGGCCTGGAGGTCGAGCACGGACTGCCATTCGGCAAAGTCGATCTCCACCTTCTCGTTTCCGGGTCGCATCACGGCCCCATGGGTCGCGTCGCGGAGCACGTTCTGCACATACTCGAGCAGTTCCGTGAGTTCCGCCGACTGGGCCGGGCTGAGCTTGTCGGGCAGTTGCGGCGGCTCGGCGGGCAGCAGCGGCGACCGCACCTTGCCCACGTCGGCGATGACGTCGGAGTTGTGGGTCGCGATCCGCTCCAGCCGCTCCCGCATCTCGCGGGCCCGCCCCTCCTCGGCGGCCGGGTGTCGGCCCGCGAGGGCCGCGATGCGGCGGTCGATGTCGCTGTGCGAGCCGACGAGCAGGAGGGACCGGCCCACGGCGATCATGTCGCCGTCGCGGACGATCCGCACCTGGATGTCCTCGCCGTTGACCTTCGTGCCGTTGGTGCTCTCCAGGTCGGTGGCGACGATCCGGTCGTTGTCTTCCTGGAGCTTGAGGTGGTAGCGGCTGATCCGCTCGTCGTTGAGCTGGATCGAGTTGCCCTCCTCCCGGCCGATGGTGACCGGGGTGGGGATGCGATCGAAGACCTTGCCCCGATCGGCGCCGTGCAGCACCCGCAGCGTGATGAATGCCATAGGACGATCGCGTCCGCCGCAGCGGCCAGGCCATGCGGCCCTTCGCCCCGCTGCCGTCCGCCCGGACGCACCTCTTTCTCCTCGTGAGGATACACGCTGCGGGAGTCGCCGCGGTCAAAGGGCCTGCCGCGGCGGGGGAAAGGGGGTGGCGGTTCCGAGGGGGTGCCGCACCGGCTACCATGCAGGCTCGGGCGTCCGTAGCTCAATTGGATAGAGCATCGGTCTTCGGAACCGAGGGTTGCAGGTTCGAGTCCTGCCGGGCGTATTGGAGGGTTGGCGGGCAGGAAGCCCGCCATAGGAGCGGCACCGGCGGGTGCCGAAGCGATGGGAGCCCGGAGGGCGAGGCATCGCGTGAAGCAGCCTGCAGGTTCGAGTCCTGCCGGGCGGATTCTCAATCCACCGGGCGGCCCTGGGCGTCGAACCGCTCCACGGCGCCGTCGCGGCCCGCTGGTCGCGTCCCCACCGCGATCGCGTCCACGCCGGCGGCGTCCTTGATCTCGATCCGGCCGCCGCCACCGCCGACCACCCGGCCGATGTGCACGAGCACGGTGCCGTCGGTGCCGGTGACGAGGATCTCCCGGCAGACGATCTGCTCGGCCTCGATCGCGCCGGCGGCCAAGGTCTCCAGCCGCTCGGCGGGCAGGGCCGCCGCCCGCACGGCCAATCCGATGGCGAGAAACAGGAGCGGGTAGACGGTCCAGCGTTCGCGGCTGCTCATGGGGTCGGCCTCACGCCTCGCCATGCAATTCGCGGAGCCGGCCGGAGAGCCTGAGGATGAGCTGCACTCGCTCGAACTGATCGAGCCAATCGGCCGTCACGGCGGCGACCGCCTCGGCGGCCGGCGGCACGATGCCCGTGGCACAGCCGGCTCCGAACTGGGCGGCCGCGGCGGCGCGGTAGGCGGAGAGCGTCCGATCGCCGTAGAAGAGCACCGGCGTGAAGTCCTCGCTGAAGAAGGCCGCCACCGGCACCCGCTGGCCGCCGCAGACCTTGAGGTGCGCGGCGATGTCGGGCCGGGCGTCACGGTCGAGAAACCGGAGGTCGATCGCCGGCGCGGCCGCGGCGAATCGGGCGAAGATCGGGCACTGGTTCACGCAGTCGCCGCACCAGGCGCCCGACAGCACGAGCACCGGCATGCGGCGCACGAAGCCCGCCAGCAGCCGCTCCTGGTCCGCCTTGAGCGCGATGCGGTCGTGGCTGGCATCCCAGCGGGCCCGCTGCTCGGGCGTGGCATGGCGGTCGAGGTAGTCGCGATAGGGCAGCGCGGCGGCGAACGCGGCGGCCCACGCCTCGGCGGTGGGCGGCGCACCGGCGCCGGGGATCGGGGGGGCGGGCGACGGGACGACGGCGGTCATGCGGCAGGTCTCCTGGGGGCGCGTGGTGACGAGGCCGGATGATAGCGTTCCGCGTCTGCGAGGCCGCCTCCAAGGCTCGAGTTTGCCGCCCACCGTGTCGGCGCTGGGGGGGCTGGGTAACGTTCTTGCCGCGGGAAAACGCCTATTGAACCGGCCTTGACCCCGAAAAAAGCCCTCCCTAATGTCCCCCCGCCTGAAGGCCAGGGAGCGTGACCGCGAGGCTCGCTCCCCTCGAAGTCGCCGGCAGCACGGACGCTGGCCGGCGACCTCGAGCGGATTGCACGCTCCTCACGAGACACGGCACCGACCAATCGCTCCCGGAAACGGTTCAGGTTCTCCGCCCCCCTGGGACCTGGACCGTTCCGGGGGCCTTTTTTTTGCGCCGGCCCCGGTTGGCCTGTGCGGCATAGAATCAAACTGATGGCGACGCACCAGCCTCCCGCCGACGCGGAGCGACTGATCCGCTGGATCATGCTGGCGATCCTCGGCTGGGGAGCGATTCACGCCGTCGGCGCCTGGACGCTCAATCACGACGCCCGTCGGCCGCTGGTGGTGCTGGCCTGTGTGTTCGGATTTCTGGGGTTCTGGCTGGCGATGCTCGCCGCGCGGCGGCGGAGGCTCGCAGGGAGGGAATGATGTCGATCGTCCTCGGATCGAGTCTCGACAACGGGCTCGCGGCGGCCGTGGCCACCCGGCCCGCCGTCCAGCGGGCCACGAGCGTCACGAGCCTGTCGATCGGGCAGTATCTGATCCGCCGGCTCTCCGACTACGGGCTGCGGCACGTCTTCGGCCTCCCCGGCGACTACGTGCTCTCCTTCTACAGCATGCTCGAGCACAGCCCGCTCGACCTCGTGAACTGCACCCGCGAGGACTGCGCCGGCTACGCGGCCGACGCCTACGCGCGGGTCAACGGCATGGGCGCGCTGTGCGTGACCTACGGCGTGGGCGGCCTGAGCGTGGCCAACTCGATCGCCGGGGCCTACGCCGAGAAGAGCCCGGTCGTGATGATCTCGGGGGCGCCCGGTGTGGGCGAGCGGGCCAGCGATCCGCTGCTCCATCACCGCGTCCGCGAATGGCGGACGCAGCTGGAGGTGTTCGAGAAGATCTGCGCCGCCAGCCTGGAGATCGTCGACCCCGCCACGGCCTTCCGCGACATCGACTTCCTCCTCGACACGGCCTGGCGGCTGAAGCGGCCGGTGTACCTCGAGCTGCCGCGGGACATGGTCGCGGTGGTGCCCGACCAGATTCGTCCCTACTCACCGCCGGAGCGGCGCAGCGATCCCGACGCCCTGGCCGAGGCCGTCCGCGAGGCCGCCGCGCGGATCGCCGCCGCCAAGCGACCGGTGATCATCGCCGGCATCGAGCTGCATCGCTACGGCCTGCAGGCCGACGCCGTGGCCCTGGCGGAGGCGTCGGGCATCCCGATCGCGGCCACGATGCTCGCCAAGAGCGTGGTCAGCGAGGTGCATCCGCTCTACATCGGCCTCTACGAGGGGGCGATGGGGCGGCAGGAGGTGACTGATTTCGTCGAGGCGAGCGACTGCCTGATTCTCCTGGGCACGATCCTCACCGACATCGACCTCGGGATCTTCACCGCCAAGCTCGACGCCACGAAGAGCATCTTCGCCACCAGCGATGACCTCCGCATCAGCCACCATCACTTCCACGACGTGCTCCTCGACGACTTCATCCGCGGCCTCGTCGCGGCGCGGCCCCAGGCGGCGGCCCGGAAGCTGCCTCCCGGCCCGGCGGCGGCGGCCGGCCCGTTCACGCTCGTGCCCGACGCCCCGATCACGACCACGCGGCTGGTCCGCCGCCTCGACGAGTCGCTCGACGACAAGACGATCGTGATCGCCGACGTGGGCGATGCGCTGTTCGCTTCGAGCGAGCTGGTGATCCGCGGCCAGACGGAGTTCATCGCGCCGGCCTACTACACCTCGATGGGGTTCGCGACACCGGCGACCCTGGGCGCGAAGATGGCCCGGCCCGACCTCAAGGTGATCGCCCTCGTCGGCGACGGCGCCTTTCAGATGACGGGCATGGAGCTCTCGACGATCGTCCGTCGCGGCCTGGCGGTCACGGTGATCGTCCTCGACAACAAGGGCTACGGCACCGAGCGACTGCTCCACGAGGGGAGTTTCAACGACATCAACCCCTGGCAGTATCAGCTCCTGCCGCAGGTGCTCGGCGGCGGCACGGGCTACGAAGTCCGCACGGAAGGGGAGTTCGACGCGGCGCTGACCCGTGCCCTGGCCGACACCTCGGGGATGAGCATCATCCGCGCGCACATCGGCCTCGAGGACCGCAGCCGCACACTCGACCGCCTCGCCGCCGGCCTCGTCAAGCGGGTGCGTGCGTAATGCCGCGGCGCCGCGGGATTCCCGTCCGCCCCGGGGCCGTGAGGGGCTGTCGATCCGACGCCAGGCCCGCCAGTGCAGCGGCCCGCTGCGGCGAGCGAGAGCCTAGCCGTGGCACAACCTGTTCCCGCTTCAGTCTGCGAAGCGGATTGGTCGACACACCCTGGCTGGGGCCCTAGACTTCCCCGGAAGCCTGGGTTAACCCCGTGCCGATTCGGCGCCGCGATTGAGCAACAAGATCGATGCGTGTCTTGGTCTGGATTTTCGCCGTCGCAGCATTCGGCCTCTGCTTGCCTGCCGCCGCCGCGGGCGGCGACCTGGCCCAGACGTATGCGTCCGAGATTCATCCCCTCGTGGCCAAGACCTGCGGGGGCTGCCACGGGGCCCGGCCGAAGGACAACGACCTCGACCTCGTCGGCCTGGCGACCGCCGATGCCGTCCTCGCCCGGCCCGCGGTGCTCGAACACGTGATCGAGCGACTGCACGTCGGCGACATGCCCCCCCGCGAGGCTCCGCAGCCGAGCGAGGCCGAGCGGCAGCAGCTGCTCGGCTGGTTCACCGCGGCGCTCGAAGCGGAGGCGGCCGCCCGGGCCGGCGACCCCGGCCCGGTGATGCTGCGGCGGCTGACCAACGTCGAATACGACAACGCCATGCGGGATCTCACCGGCGTGGACATGCGGCCCACGCAGGCCCGTGAGTTTCCACCCGACGCCGTCGGCGGCGAGGGTTTTGCGAACGTGGGCGAGGCGATGCCCGTATCGCCCGTGCTCGTGAAGCGGTACCTGCAGGCCGCCCGCGACGTGGCCGCACGGGCGGTGCTGCTGCCGACGGGCTTCCGGTTCTCCGCCTCGACGGATCGGCCGGCCTGGACGGCCGCTGCGGAAGAGGCCCTGCGGGCGTTCCATGCCCGCCACGGCGGACCGAACGGTGAGCCGCCGCTCGAGCGGCACCTGGCGGCGACGCTCCGCCACCGCGAGCGGCTCACCAAGGACGGTGCCGCTGCCCTCGCCGCGGTCGCCGCCGAGGAGAAGCTGAACCCGGTCTACCTGACCGCGTTGTGGACGGGACTCACGCGGCCCTCCGCCGTGGCCGCAGAAGAAGCCCCGCAACGAGCGAAAGAGGCGGCTGTGGCAGCGATCAAGCAGAAGATCAACGCCGGCTGGACCACCGCGAAGCGTGTGCTCGCGGAGGCCAAGGTGGCGGAAAAGGGCGAGCAATCCTTCGAGCAGAAAGTCACGATCCGCCGCGGTGAACTGCTCGTCCTCACGGTATCCCCGAATGGCAACTACGGGCACGACACGACCAAGGTCGAATGGACGATCAGCGAGATGACCGGGGAAAAGCGGTCGTGGAGCGTCGCCGATCTGATCTCCGACCTCAAAAAGGGCAATCCCTGGCCCGACGCGGCCGGTGACCGCTGGAGTTTCCTGGAGACGACGACGTCGCCGACCTTCCTCACCAACCTGGAGGTCAAGCAGATAGGGCAGGCCCGTGTCCAGGCTTGGAGTCTCGGTTCCGAACCGGCGGTATTCGTCAACTCCGCTGACGCAGCCGCGCCGACCTTGCCCGCTCGGTCGTTCTTCGTGCATCCGGGAAACAAGCGGCTGGTGGCCGTGGCGTGGACGAGCCCGATCGACGCCGAAGTGTCCGTCGTGGGCCGGGTCGCCGACATGGACCCCTCGAGTTCCGATGGCGTGGCATTCGAACTGTCGCACATCGCGGCTCCGGACACGGGGCCGGCGCTCGCCGAACTGGGAAAGGTCCGCGGCACTTCCACGGCCGTTGGCCCTCGTGCGGCCATGCCCGTCGTGCGAAGCATGTGGCGGGAGGCGACGACCGACGTGCGGCCGCTCCTCCAGACGATCAAGACCTTTCAGGACGGCCTGTTCCAGAACAACTATGGCAAGAACAACGTCCAGGCGGTCGGCAACGGCATGCCCGTCTGGGAGGAACTGCTCCGCGTGGTCGCCGACGAACGGGTCGAGGGCTACGTCATCACGCCGATCGTTCGTCTCGTCGCCCGGCAGGTGGCCCCACTCCAACCGGGAACGTTCGTGATCTGGGACCGGCTGCGGCTGGAAGGGGGCGGTGCGGCGTCGCTCGTGCTGGCCGAGCAGCCGGAGTTGCGGGCGGCCATCGAGGCCCGCGGGCTGCGGTTCGGCCACCATCCGCTGGGCCGTCCGGTGCCACCGACGGCCCTGGTTACGGAGGCGCCGGCGGAGGTGGTCGTCGACCTGACGAAACTCCCTGCGGAGCTCCTGAAGACGCTCGCGGTGCCGCGTATCGTCCGCGCCGACGTCCGTCTCGACGAGGGCAGCCCGGAATCGGCCACGGTGCAGGCCCTGCTCCTCGGCGACGCCGGCAAGCCGCCCACCACCGCACACAAGCCCGGTGGCCCTCTCGTCCTGCAGGAACCCGAGCCGCGGGTCGCGCAGATCGTGCACCGCCGGGTCGTGGCCGACCGGTCCCGCCCGACGGCGGAGTTTCGTGAACTGTTTCCGCCCGCGTTGTTCTTCGCGCCGCTCACGCCGCGCGACGCCCAGGGCAGCACTTTCCTCTACCGCCGCTACGACGCGCCGCTGCAGCGGCTCATGCTCGACGAGGCGGGTCGGGCGGAGCTCGACCGGCTGTGGGCCGAACTGCACCTCATCAGCGAAGACGCCGTCTCGAATCGGCAGATGTACGAGGCGAACAGTCGGTATTATCGCGTCGATAAGGGGCCCGCGTCGGATTTCTTTTTCATCCCTGGCGCGGTCGATCTGGTGGAACAGTCGGAGCGGGAGCTCCGGGCCGCCCAGGCGGCGGCCGAGCCGCGGCAGCTCGAGCAGCTGGTGTCTTTCGCCGCCCGCGCCTGGCGTCGGCCGCTCGCCGACGAGGAACGCGCGGCGCTCCTCGCCGGCTACCGGGCCGACCGCGCCGACGGCATGGAGCACGAGCCGGCGTTCCGCGCGGCCCTCGCCCGCGTGCTCGCCTCGCCGTGGTTTTTGTTTCGTGTCGAGGAGCCGGCCCGCGGGCCGCGATGGCAGCCGGTGACCGGCCTGGAACTGGCCACACGGCTGAGCTTTCTCGTCTGGGACTCGATCCCCGACGACGAATTGCTGGCGGCGGCTCCGCGGCTCCACGAGCCGGCCGTCCTCGAGGCCCAGCTTCGCCGCATGCTCGAGGACCGCCGGGCCAGAGGCATGGCCGAGGAGTTCGGGGCACGCTGGCTGGGCGTGCGGGACTTCGTCGCCAACCACGGCCGCAGCCTCAAGGACTTCCCCGAGTTCACGCCGGCCGTGCGGGACGCCCTGGCCGAGGAGCCCGTCCGCTGGTTCGAGGACATGCTCGTGAGCGACCGGCCGGTGGTCGACCTCATCGCCGCCGACGCCGTCGTGGTCAACGACGTGCTCGCGAAGCACTATGGCATCCCCGGCGTGTCCGGCCCCGAATGGCGACGTGTCGAGAAGGTCGCAGCCGCCGGACGCGGCGGGCTGCTCGGCCTCGGCGCGGTGCTGGCCAAGCACTGCGCGGCCTCCCGCACGAGCCCCATCAAGCGCGGGGCGTGGGTGGCCCACATGCTCGGAGAGCGGCTGCCCAACCCGCCGCCCGACGTGCCGCCCTTGCCCGAAACGCCACCCGCCGGGCTGACCTCGCGGGAGATCACCGAGTTCCATACCAAGGATTCGCGGTGTTCCGGCTGCCACAGCCGCATCGACCCCTACGGCATGTCGCTGGAACGGTTCGACGCTCTCGGCCGGCTGCGGCCTGCCGCCGCGCTGAAGCCGGGCGAGTCGCGGGCAGCCCTCCGCGACGGCACCGTGCTCGATGACGTGGCCGGCCTGCGGGACTATATCGCCGGGCCGCGACGGGACGACTTCCTCCGGTCGCTGGCCCGCAAACTCACCGGCTACGCGCTCGGCCGGGCCACGCTCCCCTCCGACCGAGCCCTCGTGGATTCGCTGACCAAGACCATGGCCGCCGGCGGCCGCTGGTCAGACATCCTGCTCGTGCTGGTGAAGAGTGAGCAATTCCGCTGCATCCGGCCGGCCGCCTCCGTGACCTCGACATCCCGTTGAAGACTCCCCTTCCGCCGCGAAAGGACCTCCCATGACGACAGCCTCCTTCGCCTGCTCACGCCGCACCATGCTCCGCGGACTCGGGGTGTCGATGGCACTGCCCTGGCTCGAATCGCTCCCCCGGGCGGCGGCGGCCGTCACCGGTGGGGCCGATCAGCCGCCGATCCGCACGCTCGTCACGTTCACCGGCATGGGCTTCCACTCGAAGCATTGGTGGGCGAAGGGCGAGGGCAGCGGCATGGAACTCGGGCCCTGCCTCAAGCCGCTCGAGCCCTGGCGGGAGCGGATGGTGTTCATTCGCGGCCTGTGGAACGAGAAGGCCAATAACGGCGTCATCCACTGCATGCAGACGGGCAACCTGCTCAGCGGCGCGCTGCTGGAGAAGAAGCATGTCCACACCGGCGTGAGCTTCGACCAGGTGATGGCGGAGCGGATCGGCGACCGCACGAAGATCCCGTCGCTCGTCCTCGGCTGCGAGGATCCGACCCCCGGCCTGCAGGACGGCCATCCGCTGCTCTACGGGTCGCACATCTCCTGGAGTTCCCCCGTCTCGCCCACCTGGACGGAAACCCGTCCGGCCCTCGCCTTCGACCAGCTGTTCCGCACCGACCACGGCCGCGAGGACCGCCGAGTGGTCGATGCCGTGCTCGACGACGCCCGGTCCCTCAGGCGACGGCTTTCGGTGTCGGACCGGCAGCGGTTCGAGGAGTATCTCGGCAGCGTGCACGAGATCGAGGGCCGCATCAAGCGGGCCGACAAGGAGCGGCCCGCCGACGGCTGGAAGCCGACCCTCGCCGCCCCCGATCGGGAGCGGCCGGCCGACGGCATCCCGGCCGAGCTGCCGGAATACTGGCGGCTCATGACCGACATCCTCCTCCTCGCCTTCCGCACCGATACGACGCGGATCGCGACGCTGAAATACTGCAACGACGCCTCGATCATCGTGCACTCCCACCTGGGCATCGGCGACCACCATCACAATCTCGCGCATGGCGAGCCCGAGTCCTTGATCACGCTCAACCAGTTCTTCATGTCGCAGGTCGCCTACCTCTGCGAGCGGATGGCCGAGGTGAAGGAGGGCGACCGCACGCTGCTCGACAACACGGCGATCATGCACTGCTCGAGCATGCTGCACGGCAACCACGACGCGAAGCAGCTGCCGGTGCTGCTGCTCGGCGGGGCCGGCGGCAGGCTCAAGGGAGGCCGCGTGCTCGACTATCTCCAGGCGCCGAATCGGCGGATGTGCAGCCTGTTCCTCCACCTCATGGACTGGGGCGGCCTGGAACTCGACAGGTTCGGCGACTCGTCGGAGCGGCTCACGGGGCTCGTCTGACCCCGGGCTCACCAAGCGGGTGCGGTGAGGCGTTCCGGCCCGGAGTCCCCGGGTTTCCACCCGGGGCTTCTTGACGCGCTGTCTCCAAAAAGCCCCCGGCGGAAGCCGGGGGACTCCGGGTTGGAGCGGATAGCGTTTCACACTGCCGTGAATCGTGGTGCACCACCGCTCGTGCATGGCTGGCGGGGTGGTGTTCATGCCCGGAGTCCCCGGGTTTCCACCCGGGGCTTTTTGACGCGCTGTCTCCAAAAAGCCCCCGGCGGGAGCCGGGGGACTCCGGGTTGGAGCGGATAGCGTTTCGCACTGCCGTGAATCGTGG
>CAZJHQ010000069.1:0-13565 GCA_964545915.1 uncultured Candidatus Kuenenia sp.
ACCTACACAGTTCAGGTTCCCTACACCGAGCAGGTCGAGCAGACCTACACGGTGATGGTGCCCGTCTCCGAGGAAAAGACCGCCACCTACACGGTGATGGTCCCGCAGACCGAGGAGAAGGTTTCCACCTACACGGTGAGCGTGCCCTACACCGAGCAGGTCGAGCAGACCTACACGGTGAACGTGCCCTACACCGAGCAGGTCACCCACTCGCATACCGTGACCAAGCGGGTGCCGGTACAGTCGTCGAAGACGGTGCAGGTCCGTGGTGGCTCGTGGCAGAGCCAGCAGTACACGGTCGGCGGTGGCGTCGATGCCAACGGCTGCCCATGCCCTGAGAAGGTCTGCTGCAAGCGCGTCTGGGTGCCGACGTGTGAGATGAAGGAAGTCCCGGTCACCACCTATGAGTGCGTGTCGGAGGAGGTTCCCCACACGGTGAACGTCACCAAGTTCCGCCAGGAGCAGCGGAGCCGGATCGTGAACGTTACGAAGCATCGTTCCGAGGAGCGTCAGCGGACCTACACGGTCACGACGAGCCGTCCCGAGGAGCGGACTCGCACCTACACCGTCACGAAGATGGTGCCGGAGACGAAGACCCGTTCGGTCAGCGTCACCAAGTACCGGTCGGAGGAGCGGACCCGCACCTACACGGTGACGAAGTCCGTTCCGGAGACGAAGACCCGCTCGGTCAGCGTTACCAAGTACCGGCCGGAGGAGCGGACCCGCAGCTACACCGTCACCACCATGGTGCCGGAGGAGCGGACCCGCACCTACACCGTCACGAAGATGGTGCCGGAGCAGAAGAGCCGTTCGGTCAGCGTCACCAAGTACCGCACCGAGACCAAGACTCGGGAGTACACGGTGACCAAGTCCGTCCCCGAGACGATGACCAAGGAGGTTTCCTACACGGTCAGCGTCCCGCAGCAGAAGACCGAGAGCTACTCGGTCACGGTGTACGACTCCGTCCCCGAGACGAAGACCGCGAGCTACACGGTTCGCGTTCCTCACACGGTGACGAAGGAAGTGCCCGTGCAGAAGTGCGTGACCGTCGCCGTCGAGGTGTCGGCCGATGCCTGCGGCAACGCGATCGGCGGTGACGCCGGTGCTGCCGGCGCCTGCGGTGCTGCCGGCGCCTGCGGTGCTGCCGGCGCCTGCGGCAACGCTGGTGCCGGTGCGGCCGCCTGTGGCGACTGCGGAAGCCGCCGTGGCCCTGGCTGCCGCCGCCGCGGCTGCTGAGGACTGTCGCCCGGGGTTTTGCCCCGGTCGTGATGTGCCCAACGGGGGGGCCGAACGCGGAGGCGTTCGGCCCCCCTTCGTTTTCGCGTCAGCCGCGGTCGAGTCAGGCGAGTCAAGCGGGAGCCGGACGTGAATTGGGCCGCCCGAGGTCCTCGCGCCGGACTGTGTGGCCACCACGAACCTTCGAACCCATGCCGACCAAGTTCCAAGGACAGGTCCGCCAGTGGCACTTCGGCAAGCGTCGACCGAGCGGAATGGATCATGAGGAGCAACAGCCCGGGGCCGGTCGGCAAGGAATCCTCTGAATTGCAGGACGGACAGACGCCGCGGCCCTTGCAGATAGCCAAAGGCAGGGCGAGCCTTCCATGGCCTCGTCCTGCTGGGCAGCAGATGCCACCGCCAAGGGTTCCCATGGCTCCCGAACCCGGCTCAGCCGCGAGGCCACGACAAAAACCTGCTCGCACGAAGCACAGCGTCCCCTGCCAAATCCAAAGCAGAGGATGCCGCAGGTGAGGTACGACCGCAGCTCCCCCTCGACGTACGCCGAGACGGGGTGCTCGGCGACCGCTCGATTCTCGAGCCTGCTTTCGAAGTGCTCTGCGACGACCTTGGAGAGCGGTTTTCTCTCCGGCCGGCGTCGCTCGTAGCGGCGGGAACTCGCCGTGCCGCAGTTCGGGATGACTCTGGACCGCGTCGGCGACGCAGCCAGGACGGCGACCATGAGCGCACCGGAGCACGCACGGAAGAGATGCGCGACCGCACACCATTGCGGCGACAAGTCCGATGTGCGCAACCCTCACCAGAGCCCCCCCTGCTCAACCGCTGCCTCAACCCGGGTGACGTCTCGGCGCAGGAGGCCTGTGACGCATGCTTCTGCGGGCGCCACAGGCTCCCACCGCCGTCACGCACCCCGCGGTTTGCGTCTTGCGGCCCGTGATTTCTCGCTCCACTTGTGGGGCGGACGTGTCGGCTTTCGGCCCTGGCGGGCCGCGGCGGCGGCTTCGTCGCGGCTCGCGAAGTCGCAGGCCAGCACGACCGTACCGCGGCTGACCTTCAGTTCCCGAGCAACACGGTCGAAACCCTCGCCGGCCTCTGCCATCTCGACGATCTGGGGCAGCATCACTTCGTATTTTGGCGTGCGACGCAGCGGCACCACGATATCGCGACGGCCGCGAGGTGCCTTTCCGAGCATTGTCCAACGGTCAGCATTCAGGAACTCCCAAAGATCGGCGGTTGGATCATTCGCTCCGACCGCTTTTCCTCGCCGCAACGCCGCGATAGCCGGCACCGCATCGATAGTGAACCGAGCCACCATTTCCGGCTTCGCATGGCCCTCGACCGCCCTAGCCTCGATCACGACGTCGCCCACGAGGGCCTTGAGCACCGGCGCTGCGGTGCCCACGTCCGACAGCAGAATGTCGCGTAGACGGTTGAGTTCCGCGAGCACGTCCTTCTCCTTCACCCGCGTGACCGGTGGGCTCTGGTTGCGACGGCGCTCGGCGACGAGATCCGCCCGCAGATACTCGAGATCCTGCTCCATCTCGGCCACCTTCCGAATGATCGACTTGATGGCCGCGTCGCCCTCCATCTCCTCGAGGTTGCGGTTCACAATGGCGATCTGCCGCTCCCGCTTCGCGATCTCGCGTTCTAGCTTCACGGTCGATCCCTTCGGCCGGCGGGCGGCCGCCGCCAGCTCGGCGGCCTTCTTGCCGAACCGCTTGGCACCCTCGCCGAGCTTCGCCTTCACGGCCGCCGCCAACTCGTCCGACGGAATCCGCAGGTGCGGCACGTCCCGCTCCATCCATTCGTCCCGATCCCGCTCGACCACGTCGACGTGGCCAGTCTCGCGGTCCCGGAGCTGCTTGGTCTTCCGGAACACCTCCTTGCCGACGAGCCGCTCACGGTGAAACAGCCGCCGCACACGAATGTCACTCCAGGTCGCCTTGCCGCTTACCTTCTCCGCATTGAAGAGCTTCGCCACGTCGCGAGGGCTCTTGCCTTCGTTGGCGATCATCTCGGCAGCGCGGACAATCCATGCGGCCTGCTCCGGATCGATCTCGGCTCTCTTCGCGTCGGTGCCCTTTCGGGTCTGCACTGGACGGCCGTTTGTATCGACGAACGGCACGAGCTGGTAGCCGAAGCCTGGCGGCTGAACGAGCCTGCCTTGCTCGAAGGTGTCGCCCATCCCGCGATTCACGCGGGAAGCGTTCTGGTCGATCTGCATCTCGTGCATGGTCGCCATCATCGAGAGCAGGATCTTCGACTGCTCGCTGGCGCTGTCGAACGAGTCGCTCGCACCCACGAGCCTTACGCCGGCACGCCGCACGAGCTCGTTCAGCCGCAGCGACTCGATGACGTTGCGGTTGGTGCGGCTCAGCTCGTCGATCACGAGCCATTCCACGTGCGTCTGGCAGCGCTGCTCGACGACTGCCTTGAGCAGCAGGTAGCCGCGGCGGCAGGCGAGCGTGCCGCTGATAGCGGCGTCGCCGCACACGTATTCCCACGGGATGAACACGTCGTCTCGCCGGGCCCGGGTGAGAATGTTGACCAACTGCTGGTTCAGCGACCGCGGGTTGGAGCCCTCGTCGGAGAACCGGGCATAGGCTCCGCCGAGCGATCGCCAGCGGGCCGGCACGCCGGCGGGATCGAAGAGGTCGATCGACTGCGTCCGGAACCGCCGCTCGAACGCGGCAACCATGGCGTCGATCGTGGCCTCCGTGACCGTGGGCACGGCCCGCGTACCCACGAGCCCGGGCCAGTGGATGGCCTGCTGCTCGAGGAAGGTGCGGGCGAGCGACCGGAGGGATTCAACCGGCGGCAGGCCCCATTCCTCCCTGCCCTTCTCCCGGCTGCGGTAGGGCAGCGCGGGAGCGGCAGGGTTCGTGCGGCCGTCGGACGAACGCTGCCCCGAGCCGGCCGTGCCGGCGGTGGGGCGGATGGAAACAGAATCCTTGGAAACATCGCGGCTCTTCATAGCCATCTCCTAGAACCACGAGGGGTTGGAGTGGCCTGAGCCAAGGACAGCGGTTTACGGGCGGACGCCGGGCCACGCGGCCACGGCAGGAATTCACCCTAAAACCACACGGGCTGCGGCAAAATCGCGAGGATGAGCCGTAGAGCCCGCCAGTCGTTCGGTGACGGCGGCGGGCCGCCGCTAATCTCTCCCACGATGAACCGATCACTTCCTACCACTCCGACCGGGAGTGGTGGTCGAAGTCCCAACTATGGCGTCGAGATCCAGGTCTATTGCGGCATCATCGCCTGCCTATTGATCATGCTCTGCACCGGCCGCAAGCCCACCAAGCGGACCTTCGAGATGGTCTGCTTTTTCCCGTCGGGATTGCAGACTGGTAGTCTGCTCACCGCCGAACCGCAGATTAACAATCTGCGACTAACGCGAATCCGGCGGAAAAGAACTGCGTCCCCTCATCTATTCGAGCACGAGGGCGGCCACGGCCCAGGCGTCTGCCTCGGCGCATGACGGGCGGCGGACCGTGGCCGATCCGCGGGTCGCCTGAACCACCCGGCCCGTCCGCGGATCGATGGGCGACCGTCCCGGCCGTGCGGTCGACGTGGCCACCGCTTCGCCGGCGGAGAGTTCGATCACGTCGCCCTCCAAGCTCGTCACATCGCCATGCCGCAGCCGCACCCGCCACTTCTCGCCGTCGGCCCGGCTGCCCCAGGCCCGCACCTCGCCGCCGAGTTCGACGAGATGATCGGAGGAGCCTAACTTCGCGAGCCGGCGGCCGATCTCGTCAACCGCGTAGCCGGGCCCGATGCCTCCGAGGTCGATCGTCAGGCCGTCGACCTGTTTGCGGATCGACGGCGGCGAGTGTCGCGATTCGAGATGCTGCATGCCCGCGGCTGGGCCGCTGCGCATGTCTTGGCCGCGGCGCATGGCCGTGATGTCGAAAGCCCCCTGCGACTCCGCGTTTACCTTGCGGGCGATTTCCACGACCGCCACGAGGTCTGCCGACACCGCGACCCATTCGCCCGCGGAAGCGCCGTTGAACCGGCTGGCGTCGGAGTCGTCGCGCCACGTGCTCAGCGCCCGGTCGATCCGTGCAAGCACCGCCTCGATCTCGCGATGCGCCTCGCCGGCGGTCATCCCCGGCACGCCGCGGGCGAGCGTCACGCGGTAGGTCGTGCCCATCGCCGGGCCGGCGAGCGTGATTGCAGTGTCCTCGGCCGCAGCCGCACATGCGCCACTCATCACCGCAAAGAAGATCGCGGCGCGGATCATCGTGGCCACCAATGCGCCGCCGCCGCGACAGCGAGACAGGCCATCATGACGCCGTCGCGCCACGTGAGCCGGTCGGAACGGCCATGCAGCCGGAGATGGTCGAGCAGGGCTCCCGTGGGGCAGGCGTGGCGGCAATAGGCCATCGGATAGAAGCCGCTCGCCACGAGGCTGACGAAGAAGATCACGAGGGCGGCGATGCCGGCGACCGTCGGCAGGTAGCCGTCGAAGGGCTCGATGTCGACGAGCGCGAGCGGCAGGTGGAGCACGGCCGTGAGGATCGCCAGACCGAGCAGCGCCCAAGGCAGGAATGTAAGCCAGGGCCGCAGCCGTTCGGGAATCGTGCGCTTCGGCTGCACAAACCGCACGAGCAGCTGCTGCGCTGCACCATGCGCGCAGAGATGCGAACAGTAGACGTTGCGGCGGGTCGTCACCGGCAGCACGACCGCGGCGATGCCAAGCGCGAGGAGCACGACGGCGCCCCGCGGCACGCCCGCCTGCGACCATCCCCACAGCTGCGCCTGCGAGAGGAGCGCCCCAGCCCCAAACCCGAGATACAGGAGCACGGCGATCGGCAGGGCGAGCCGCCCGAACCACGTGCCGCGCAGCCGGGTGAACGCCGTGACGATTGCGGTCGCGATCACGCCGAGGGCGCCCAGCCGGGGGCCGTCGAGGTCGCGCAGGAGTCCGCCGACGAGACCCGATTCCTTCCGCCCGCGTTGATGGGCCAGCTGGTGGCTCGCAGCCTGCACGATGCCCCGTGCCACGGCCTGACTCGTCATCGTGGCGCCGCTCACCCCCTCGATTCCCGTGTCGAGCGGATCGATGCCGGCGAGTTCCTCGAACGTCATGCCGCGATAGACCCCGCGAAACGCCTCGTCGTCGCGGACGTAGCCCACATAGGGCTCGTTGTCGTAGCTCTCGAGCACCAACACGCCTGCCACGCGGCCTGCAGGATCGAACCCGATCACGGCATCCGTGGGCCCCTGATAGCCGATCGTGCGGTCGGCCGCCGGACTTGTTCGCAGCGCCCAGCCGAGCGGAATCCGGTCGGCCGCCAGCACGCGGATCACGGCGGGGTCGCCCACATCGAGCTCGATCGCGACGGCGTCGGCGAAGATCTTTTCGAGGTCGTCGAGCGACGGTGTTCTTTCGAACCGGCCGGCCCCGGCCTCGCCGCCGACACGCAGGGCGAGCGCCTCCGCGATCGCCATGCAGGTGAGCGTCGAACCAGCGACGGCGTCGGGCTTCGATGCACCCCCGGCCCCAAGATCGTCGAGCGACTTTCCGGCGAACGAGTTCAGAAATCCCGGATCCCGCTCGATCGCCGCCACGTGGTCGCGGGTGTCGCGGCTCGCGAGGATTTCGACGCCGGCCACGCGCAGGCCCGAGTCGCACACGACGAGCAGGTCAGTCGGCCCGGAGAAACCGACCGCAGCGTCGCCCGCCGGCGACGTCTTGAAGACCACGCCCACCCGGTCGCCCGCCGCGTCGACTAGATCGAGCCCGCCGGCAACCGCCGGAGAAGCGCCGCCGATCGCCGCCGCCTCCGGGAGATGCCGCTGCACCCGCCCGATCGGCAGCGCGTCGAGCGTCGCCGCCTGCTGCCGGCCGAGGAATGCGACGTGTTCCGCGTGCACGAGCCACACGATCGCCGCCACCACGGCGAGGCGACCGCCGTGCGTGAGCAGACGACGAACTTGGGAGTGGTCGGATGCACGCATGCCCCACACTTTACGCGAAAAGCCGCCTGGCCGTCGATTGACGCATTGCCATCTCATGCGCATGCTCTGCCATATGAAAACGTCGCTTTCGATCAGCGACGCCACGATGCGGGCCGTGAAGCGCGAGGCTGCCCGCCGGGGGCAGACGATGTCGGACCTCGTCGAGTCGGCGCTGCGACAGGCGCTCGGGCAGTCGCGGCCCGTGAAGAAACTGCCGCCGTTGCCCGTCCATGCCAGCGGTGGCGTCCGCGTGGACATCTCCGACCGCAAAGCCCTCTACGACGCGATGGGGCGGTAGCGTGATCGTCATCGACACGAACGTGCTGGTCTACGCGATCGATCGCGACGCTGCCGACCATGAGGCCTGTCGCGGCATCGTGGAGCGATGCCGGGCGCAGGCGGAGCCGTAGTATCTGACCTGGGGCATCGCCTGCGAGTTTCTCCGCGTCACCACCCACCCGGCGATCTTCCGTCACCCGCTCGCAGTGAAAGATGCCTGGGCGTTTCTCGAGGCTGTGTTCGCGTCGCCCGGCCTAGGCATGCTCGTCGAGACCGAGCGGCATGCGCATGTGGCGGCCGAAGTGCTCGCCGAGATTCCAGGTGTCGCCGGCAATATCGTCTTCGACGTCCACACCGCAATTCTGATGCGAGAGAACGGCGTGCGGGCCATTTATACGCACGACAGCGATTTCAACCGCTTTGCCTTCATCGACGTGCTCGATCCCGCCACGGGCCACCGGCGCTCCTCAGCCCGGCGCCGCCGCTGAGACTGGCTTCGCCGGTGTGGCGGGCGGCACCTCGGCCGGCAATTCGATCGGCGCTTCGGGCGACTTTCGCCGGGCCTTGCCGGGGAGCTTCAGGAGCTCGTCCATCTCGGCCCAGTGCTTTCCATACACGCCCCGCGGTGTCGTGCCGTGCTTGATCGCCACGCTCGCCGCCTTGCCGACGACCTCGCCCATCATCCCGCAGGTCTTCATCACCCGAACGGTGCCAAGTGCCTCGTGCGTGACGGAGATGCAGCGGCCCGCCATGAAGAGGTTTTCGACGTCCTTCGAATAGAAGCAGCGGTAGGGGACCGGATAGCCGAAGTTCCGGTCGATCCGCCTGTCATGCACGGCGATCGAGATGAACGGGTTGTCGGGGAACTTCTGGGCGTATTCCTTTTTCGGATAGTGGAGATCGATCGACCAGGTGGAAGGGACGCAGCCGTCGGGAAACTCCTTCTTCGAAACGATGTCGTCCTGCGTGAGCACCACGTCGCCGAGGATCCGCCGGCTCTCCCGCGGCCCGCCCACGAAGGCCACCCACGTAAGCACGGCATTGGAATGCTTCGCGGCGCCGTCGCCATTCTTCATCGCGTTCCAGGCGCCGTAGACCGCCCGCAGGTTCCAGTCGCGGATGCCCTCCGCGTCGCCGATGGGATCCTTGTCGTAGCCGCTCTCCCAGAACCACTCGGCGTGAAAATTCCGCGGATACGGAAAATCGGCCATCGTGAGCGGCAGTGCCCAGGGCGTCTCGGGGAACGACTGCGGCGCCGCCGCCTCGGCCCACGTCCACATGTTGCTCATCCCCATCCGGCCCTTCGGCTCCATCACCGTCTCGGCGCCGGCGAGGTGGCCGATCGTGGCATGGCCGGTGGCGTCGCAGAAGAAGGTGCCGGTGAACACGAGTTCGCGGCTCGTCTTCGTGTCGAGGCAAGAGATAGAGGTGATCCGGGCCCCGTCGCGGGCCACGGCGAAGGCGTGCGTATTCAGGAAGAGATCGATATTCGGCTCCGCCCGCACGACGGCCTCTTTCTTGTCGTCGCCAAACTCCTCCGCGGTGCCCGGGCTCTTTTTGGCCTTGTCGGCAAACTCGTCCACGATCTCGCCGATGAGCGGATACCTGCCGCGCTTGATGAGCCCCATCGCCCAAACGCGGATCTCGCTCGAGCCGTTGCCGCCGAGGACGGGCCGGTCTTGAATCAGCGCGACTTTGAGCCCCATGCGGGCCGCCGCAATCGCCGCGCCCATGCCGGAGTAGCCGCCGCCGACCACCACGAGGTCATACCGCCCCTTTGCTTCGGGCTTCTCCGGCAGGCCGAGTGCCGATCGCCGCCAGGCGGCGAGCACGCCCGAGTCATTCGGCGGCGGGCTCGACTCGGTCGTGAAGAGGATGCAGTCGCAGCGGCCGTCGAAGCCCGCGAGATCATGCAGTGCGATTGTCGCCTTGCCGGCGGGCACCGTCACCGTGCCGCCATCCTGCCAGCCCCATTCGGCCCCCTTCGTGCCGAAGGTCTCAGCGAGCGGTGTGCCGTTGACGAGCAGCTGAAACTTGCCGGGCGTTCCCGGTGCATTCCAGCGGGCCACCCAGTCTTTCGTCCGCACGAAGACCCGGTAAGTGCCGGCGGCTGGAAACGTGACCTTCGTCGTCGCGTCGGCCACCGGCTTGCCGAGGCCGTGGGCGAGGAGATAGGGCGAGCCCATCTGCTGGATGAACTGCGTGTCGAGGCTCCAGCCGCCGTGATCGGCGAAGCACTCGGCCTCGACGAGGACGGTCGCCGCGGAGGCGGTGGCACCGCAGCCAACCAGGCCGATCAGGCAGACGATGATGGAACGCAATTGCATGGTCACACTCCTCAAGCGGGTCTGTCAGTAGTATGTCAGCACGGCCGTTATGCGGCACGCGGAGTCGGTGGTGATGACCAGCGTCATCCCGCTCGCTTCCGCGAAGGGCCTTCGGGGTCCAGAAGCCCAGCGGTGGCGGCTTCCACCACGGGCACGCTGCGTGTGGATGAAGAATAGGTCGGCCAATGGCACTTCGGCAAACGTCGGACGAGCGGGGCGGATCATGAGGAGCAGCCGCCGGAGCTGGTCGGGCTGGATGCGGCCCGATCGTGGAGGTGCCGGTGAGCTTCCTATCCACGCTCCAGGCCGGATTTTTCTCGTCGGCGCAGACCGGCCTTGAAACCGCCCTTCTCACGGGCCGTCCGCACCGTGGCATGGGATCCCGTCAGAGGCTGCGGATGTCGATCACGGGCAGCTCGTCGGGCGACGCCTGAAAGATTGCCCGGTCGAAAGTGGACCTGCACGAGCTCTCCCCAGTCGGTCGGCGGGCCACGGGCCGGAGAGACGGGCGGCGGTTCGAGTGGTTCGCCGAGATGTGTCAGGATCTTCCGGATCGGCCCCGGATCGGTGATGAACGCGATGAGTCGGATGTCGCCACCACACCCCGGGCACGCAAAAGGAAACTCCTCCCCCACCCGGGCCATGAGTTTGGCCCACGCGATCCGCGAGGTGTCGTGGGAGGGCGGTTTGTCGCATGAGTCGCAGCAGTCGCGGGAGCACGGAGCGGAAGCGGGCGATGCGGCCATCTTCGCCGCGGACCGCGGAGAGCCGCTCCAGCGCGAAGGGCGGCCGGGCACAGCATCGCAGCAGGTGCTCGAGAGTCGTTCATCGCCGGTATACCCGTGTTCGTCGCGGAGGCGTTCGAAGATGCGGTGGTCGCTGCGCGACGGCCTCGCGGGTCACTTGTCAATCAGTCGCATAGCAGCGGAGCGTGCCGTCCTCATGCATAGCGTAGAGCCGGCCTGCGACGACCATCAGACCGTTGACGATGACCGCGGTGTCGACGTCGAGCTTCTGCCGCTCCTCGCCGTCGGCCAGGGAGATGCGCACGATGGTGCCCGATGCAGGCTGAAAGGCGGTGTTGACGTTCTGCTCGGATGTTCGCCACGCGGCGAAGACGCTGTCGCCGGCGACGATCAGCGAGGTGGGATGGATGCCGCGTTGCAGCGGAAAGGCCCAGCGGGCGGCGTTGATGTCATTCTCCTTCGCCATCCTGCCGACGTCGATCCGCAGGATGGCATCTTTGCCCGAGCCTCCGAATGAAGCCGTCGCCAGGATGACTTCGCTGCCGCGAAAGGCGGGGAAGCAGAAGAGTTTCGTGAAACCCGGCGTGTCGGCGGCGAGTCGGAAGAACGCCATGTACGACTCATGGCTGGCCCCCATGCCGTCGCCGCGGCCCCAGCGATTCTGGATGTGGCCGTGGTTCTGAGTGATGGTGAAGGGCAAGGGCCAGGCGGGAGCGGGTTTGCCCTTGCGTTGCTGGTTTTCGCCCTGCGGCTGCGGGGCGATCTCGAGATCACCCGAGCGGCTTTCCGTGAAATAGAGCTTGCCGGTGGAGGGCTCGATGACCATGCGGCTGGAGAGGGCCATGAGTCTGCCGTCGCCGTAGGGCACGCGATTGATGACACGGTTGACGCCGGTGCCGTCGCTGGTGGTGTGGGTGATCTTGTTGTCGTGGTTGTTGTTCGTGTCGACGGAGACGGCCGCGCGGAGCGGCTGTGTTTCCACAGGGCGGTCGATGATCCGCTTCCAGGCCACGCTTCCATCGGCGATCCGGATGCCCCAGGCGTGAATCCCGCCGTTCGCCAGCGGGGCGTAGCCGGCGAGGGCCACGACCACTCCATCCTGCACGCCCACGCTGCCGAACAGCGGCCATGTGCTTTCCAGTTGTCCGTTGGCATTCATCCAACGCTCGGCTCGGGCGGCAAGGAAACGCCACGCGAGCTGCCCGGAAGCGACGTCGACGCAGTAGAGGTAGCCGTCGCGGCCGCCGAAGATGCAGCGGCCGTCGGCGATGACCGGAGGCGAAACGATGCGGCCGCTGGTGACAAACCGCCACACAGGCTTCCCCGTGGCGGCATCGACGGCGACCACGGTGTGGCGTTCGCGGTCGACCGAGACGACGACCACGCCGTCGCTGACCGGGCCCTCGGCCACGCCGGTGAAGTGGGGGGCCCAGCGCCACTCTTCCTCCACCGGGCCGGCGGGCTGTGCGGCCAGCGGCGGGGCGATGGAAGTGGACCATGCGGGCTCGAGCGGGGAGTCGTCGATGCCGGCATCGATCCATCCGCTGCGGCCGATGTCGGCGCGATAGGTCGGCCATGCTCCAGGTCGAGCGATCGGCTGACGGCCGAAGGCCGGCCCTTTGATCAGCCTCTGGTCGTCGGGGATGGGATCAGGCACCGCGTCACGGCCGACGCTGGTGAAGCCGTTGACCGGGTCGATGCAGCCGCAACCGGTAGGCATGTAGTGCAGCATGCCGTAGGCGGGCCAGTAGCCCGTGCTGCAGGCGCCGCGGGAAATCGGGTAGGTCGCGAACGACGCTCCCTGGTTCTTGATTTCCATGAGGTTGCTGAAGCCACCGAGAATCCACCGGCCGGTGCCACGGGTGCCTTCACACCGCGTATTGAACCAATCGGCGACGCCGAGGAGCGACCCGGTGGCGACGTCGAAGGTGGATACGCCGCTGCCGCCGAGGTATGCCTTGCCGTCGGCGAGGACGAGGGTTTTGCGTTGTCCCATCCCGCCGTACTGGGGGCCGTCGACGAAGCGGTAGCTGTTGCCGCCTTTGCCGCCGCGTTCGTGGATGATCGCGCCGGTCTTCCCGTCGACGCCCATGAACACGCCGTCGCCGCCGTTGTCTTGCGCGCCCATGACGACGATCATACCGCCGGCGCAGCCCATGCCGGCGGCATTCCTGCCCCACTTCCCGCCGTCGTTGGACCATTTCACGTCACCAGTCTTCGCGTCGAGTCCGTGCAGGCCGACGATGGCCGCGGCGGGCCAGCGGCCGTCGCGGCGCTCCTTCGCGGCGTGTTCGGCGACGTAGACCATGCCATTGCCGGCGTCGATCAGCGGGTAGCGAAGCCATCCGCCCCGGCCGACCTGCTTGGTCCAGCGGAGCGTGCCGGCCGGCCAGTCGATCGCGGCGACGCGATCCTCGACCACGTGCAGAAGCGTGTCGCCATCGAGGACGGCCTCGCCCATGTCGGGCCCGTTGCGGCCCTGCGGAACGCCGACCAGCGATGCTTCGAGGCTGCGCTTGATGGCGCCGGTGCGGGCGTCGTATTCGACGAGCGGCTTGCCCGCCTGGGCAAGACGGACGACGCTGTCGCCCGCGATCAGGAACGGCTTGAGCTTCCTCGAGCCGATGACGTGGCCGCCATGGGTGCCCTGCCACCACAGGAGAGTGCCGTTGAAGGCATCGCGGGCGACGAGATGGTCGCCAGCATCGCGCTCGCCGCGGGTGTGGTCGGGCCGCTCGTACACGGCGAGACCGTGGGCGAAACGATAGCCGTTGTTGGCGGTGGCCCGATGCGGGCCCGTGGTCCATTGGATGCCGGTGGGAATGCCGACTTCCTCATCGTGGTTGCGGTTGGTGGCCTGGCCGTCGTAGTTGAACTGCGGCCAGCCATCGAGCGTGGCGGGCATCGCGACGGCGACCTTCGCCCAGGTTCCCTGGCGTTTGACCCAGGCGGCCCCGCGGGGTAGCGTTCGTCAAGTTGCGCACATATGAGTCGGGGTTTGTCCAGAGTTGAT
>CAZJHQ010000070.1:0-13507 GCA_964545915.1 uncultured Candidatus Kuenenia sp.
CGAACTGCGGCACGATGCCGCAGGTTCGCGTACACCATCCTCCCCGGCTTCCGCCCGGGGACTCCGGGCACAACAACCAACCCGCCGTCCACGCCGCACGACGCCACGCACCGTTCCGCCGCGGCGAACGTTATGCCAGGCGGGCATGCGGCTCATAGGACCGCACGCAGCGGCCACAGGCCGCGCCGCGTGCCGCCACCAAACGCCGCGGGGCCCACCGTTTCCGGTGGGCCCCGCTGGTCTGCTCGTCATCAGGCGGCCGGGAGGGCCGCCGCTGCCAGCCCGGGCACACCTTGGCTGTGCCCGCGGCTGGCGGAGGCTGCCGGGGCCATGGATGGCCCGGCAGCCGGGAAAGTTAGAACTGCCAGATCGCGTCGCAGCCGCCGTAGAACTGGCCGTACTGGTCGCTGTTGCGGCCGAAGGGCAGCGGCGTGTTGGCCTTGTCCGGCGAGTACCAGTCGTACCGCAGTTCGGGGCGGATCATCCAGTTGCTGGTCGCCCGCCAGTTCAGGCCCCAGGTCACCTGCCAGAAGTTGCCCTGGTAGCCACCCTGCCACGGCCCGCCAGCCCAGTAGTTGCGGATCGGGTTGAACACGCGATACCCGTTGTTGTCGCGGAACCACTCAAGCCGCATGCCGCCGATCAGCGTGTCCGTGAAGTTGTAGAACATGTACTGATTGATGCCGTACCACTGCGCCGTGCCCCGCTGCTGACCGATCGTCTCCGCGACCCCGACGGCGTTGAACTGCCAGCCGTTGTCGTTCTGGAAGACGTAGGTCAGCTTGTCGTTCAGCTTGTTGGTGTAGACCGTGCTGATCAACGACCGGTTGCCGATGGTCGCGAGGGGCGACGTGAAGCCGCCGATCTCGTTGCCGCTCGACGTGGTCACCGTCAGGGCCTGGGTCTGGTCCGAGTTCTTGAACGTCACACCGCCGAGGAAGGCGGCGTTGCTGTTCGCCCCCGGATAGCCGGGATTGGCGATCCCCAGGATGTTGATGGGGTCGCTGAAGTTGTCCCAGCCATTGGTGATACCGGCGTACACCGTCATCTGGTCGTTGACGGTCCAGGTGTCGAGGATGCCGGTGTGGGTGAACGGCTCGCCGTACTGCATCGTGTAGGCGTGCGTGTAGAAGAAGTTACCGATGGCCGGCACGACTTCGTACCCGATGATCGTGTAGAAGTGGCCGAACTTGACGGCATGGTTGCCATAGCCCACTTCGCCGTAGAGCTGCGGCATCGCCAGACCGTAGTCCTTGCTGGACACCCACGACGGAGCCCCGGTCACGCCCCACTGGTTGGGGCGATTGAACAGGTTGCCGTCGAGGCCACGGGCCGTGGTGTAGATGTAGTCGGTGCCGTAGAGCAGATCGACGCGACCGCCGAAGTACCGGCCGTTCTCGACGTCGAGCAGCCGCTCGTTGACGAGGTACAACTGGTTCATCTGGCCCTGCCAGTTGCGGTCGTTGAAGGTGATCGGGCCGTTGAAGGGGCTGCCCCAGTTGTTGGCTCCGATCCCGGCGTTGATCCAGCCGTAGGTGTTGATGCCCCGGCTCTTCAGCGGCTCGAACTCCAGGTAGCGTTCCGGCCCGGTCTCCGCGGCGGCTTCGGCGGCCGCCTCTTCGGGAGGCAGGGCCCGCATCTGGTAGGCGTCTTCCTGCGGCACGTTGGGCACCACAGGGGCGGTCTGGGCGTAGGCCTCGGCGGCGCCGAGGGTGACGGTCAGCAGACCCGCCGCCACCCACAGCGGAAGTTTCAACTCGATCTTGCGCATGGTTTCCAAAACTCCCAATCGGAGGTGTGAATGGACTCTCGGCGCAGGGGCCGATCGTCCGGCGTTGCAACATGAGAATGCGCCCGCTCCGCCGAAACGGACGCCGTTCCCCCCGCTGGGTCTATCGGACGGGACGCCCTGCCCGCCGTGGCTGCGGCGACGCCACGCCGCACACCTTGCTCGACCGGTCCGCTCCCGTGGCAAACCCTGCGGGCTGCGTCGACCGGTGGACCGTCAGCCGCCGTCGGCCAGCGCGCCTTCGAGCAACGCGGCCAGAAATGCCCCGGGATCGAAGGCCTCGAAGTCGTCGGCCGACTCCCCCACGCCCACGAACTTCACCGGCAGTCCGAACTGCTCCGCCACCGGCACGATCACGCCCCCGCGGGCCGAGCCGTCGAGTTTCGCCAGCACGATCCCCGTGCAGCCGGCCGCCTCCTTGAAGCCCTTGGCCTGGGAGAGGGCGTTCTGGCCGGCGGTCGCGTCGATGACGAGGAGCGTCTCGTGCGGCGCCTCGGGGATCTGCTTGGCGATCACGCGACGGATCTTGCCGAGTTCCTGCATCAGGTTCGACTGGGTCTGCAGCCGGCCGGCGGTGTCGACGATGCACACGTCGAAGCCCCCCTCGACCGCGCGGGCCACCGCCCGGTGGGCGACGCTCGCCGGATCGCAGCCGGGCGCGCCGCGTACGATCTCCGCCCCGAGCCGCCCGGCCCACAGCGCCAACTGCTCGACGGCGGCCGCGCGAAAGGTGTCGCCGGCACCGAGCACGACCCGCTTCCCATCGCGGGTGAACCGCCGGGCGAGCTTCGCGATCGACGTCGTCTTCCCCGAGCCGTTGACACCGGTGACGAGGATCACCGTGGGACCGGTGGCCGCGACCTTCAGGCCAGCCTCGGCCGGCGCGAGCCGGACCAGCAACTGGGAGCGGATCGAGTCGAGCACCACCTCGGGATCGACGACCCGGGCCCGCAGCCGCTCGCGCACGTCGACCACGATCGCCTCGGCGGCGGCGGGCCCCATGTCGGTGCGGATCAGTGCAGCCCGCAACTCCTCGAGGAAGGGCTCGTCCACGAGCCGCCCCTCCCGCTTGAAGAGATCGCGAACGTCGGTCTGCAGAACCTGCGCCGTCTTCGCCAGGCCGGCCCGCAGCCGGTCGAGGATCCCGCGCGGTCGCTCCGCCGCCGGTTCGGCCGACTGTTCGGCCGGTGCATCGGGCTTGTCCTTGCGTCCGAAACCGAAGATGGCCATCGCGAACGATCCTCGAATCAAGTGACCGGGGTGACAGGGTCGGCCGCCGTGCATCCCGTCGCCAACAGGCCGCCGAGGATGCCCGCCACGAACCGCGGAGACGCCTCGTTGCCGTAGCGCCGGGCGAGTTCGATGGCCTCGTCCACGACGACCGGCCCCGGCGTGTCGGTGTGCCGCATTTCGAAGACGGCGATCCGCAGCACCGCCCGGTCCGTGGCGGCCATCCGCGCCACCCGCCAATTTCGCGACCGGTCCTCGAGCACCGCGTCGATCGCCTCGCGATGCCGGCCAACCCCGTCGATGAGCGACTCCGCGAACTCCACCAGCGCCCCGGAGCGGAGACGGCCCTTGAGGAATCGCGCGCGGTCGCGGGGGGCGGTGCCGGGATTCACTTCCGCCTGGTAGAGCACCTGGAGGGCGACCTCCCGGGCCCGGCTGCGTCGTGTCATGTGGTCGGCTCCCTCCGTCCGGCCGGTCCGCCGATCGCCGCGAGCACGGCGATCATCTCCAGGGCCGCGGCGGCGCACTCGGCCCCCTTGTTGCCGGCGTAGTCGTCGGCCGCGCTGCCGCCCGACCGGGCGGCGGCCTGGGCCGGAGTGTCGCAGGTGAGCACGCCGAACAGGACGGGCAGTCCCCGCGCCCGCGCCGTCTGCTCGATGCCGCCGGCCACGGCGGTGGCGATGTGCCGATCGTGCGACGTCTCACCGCGGATGATCGCGCCCAGGCACAGAACCGCCGCATAGCGGCCCGTGGCGGCGAGCCGGTCGGCCGCGAGCGGCAGTTCGAACGAGCCCGGAACCCAGACCACGTCCACCGCGTCAGCGGCCAGCCCGGCGGCGGCCAGCCTGGCCTGCGCCGCGCCGAGCATGCCCCGCGTGACCGTCTCGTTCCAGCGGGCCACGACCACCGCCACCCGGGTGTCCGAGGGGAGCACGGCGGACGTGCCGCCACGGGGCCTCGACTTGCCAGTACCGTCGTCCATGAGGCCCCCGCCGCTACGACTTCAGGGACATGAGGAACTCGCTGTTCGACTTCGTCTTCGACAGCCGGTTGACGAGCAGTTCCATCGCGTCGGTGGGGTTCATGTCGCCGAGGACTCTCCGCAGCACGCAGATGCGCCGGTATTCGTCGGCTTCCAGCAGCATTTCCTCGCGGCGGGTGCCGGAGCGGTTGATGTCGATGGCCGGATAGATCCGCTTGTCCACGAGCCGCCGGTCGAGCACGATCTCCAGATTGCCGGTCCCCTTGAACTCCTCGAAGATCACGTCGTCCATCTTGCTGCCGGTGTCCACCAGGGCCGTGGCGATGATCGTCAGCGAGCCCCCCTCCTCCACCTTGCGGGCGCTGCCGAAGAACCGCTTCGGCCGCTGCAGGGCGTTGGCATCGACGCCGCCAGAGAGGATCTTGCCGGAGTTCGGCACCTCGGCGTTCCAGGCCCGGGCCAGCCGCGTGATCGAGTCGAGGAAGATGACGACGTCGCGGCCATACTCCACGAGCCGCTTCGCCTTCTCGATCACCATGTCGGCCACCTGCACGTGGCGGCTCGCGTTCTCGTCGAACGTGGAGCTGATCACCTCGCACGACGGCCCCTTCACCTGCCGCTCCATGTCGGTGACCTCCTCCGGCCGCTCATCGATGAGGAGCATGAAGACGTAGGCCTCGGGATAGTTGGCGAGCACGGCCTTGGCCATCTTCTGCAGGAGAATCGTCTTGCCGGCCCGCGGCGGGCTGACGATCAGGCCCCGCTGGCCGAAGCCGATGGGCACGATCAGATCGACGACGCGGGTCGAGATCTCCTCGGCCGTGGTCTCGAGCACGATCCGCTCGTCGGGATGCAGCGGCGTGAGGTCGTCGAAGAACCTCCGCGTCGAGAGCTTGGCCGGATCCTCGCCATTGATGGCCTCGACCCGAAGGAGCGCGAAGTAGCGTTCGCTCTCCTTGGGGGGGCGAATCTGCCCCGCCACGCTCATGCCGTTGCGCAGGCCGAACCGCCGGACCTGGCTGGGCGAGACGTAGATGTCGTCCGGGCAGGAGAGGTAGTGGGCGTCGGGGCTGCGGAGGAAGCCGAAGCCGTCGGGCAGAATCTCCAGCGTGCCCTCGCCGAACATCAGGCCGTTGAGCTTCACCCGTTCGCGGAGGATGCGAAACACGAGATCCTGCTTCTTCGCGCCCGTGACGTCGCCGATCTGCTCCCGCCGGGCGAGTTCCACCAGCTCCTGCATCGAGAGCTTCTGCAGCTCGGCAACCTGCGAGTCGCCCTTCTTGAGCGCCTCGTAGTGGCCCGTGACGTCTCCCCCGTCCTTGACCTCGGCGGCGATCTCCTCCGCCAAGGACATCGGCTCGCGGTCATGGTCGTCCGGTGGGGGATCGGCATCTTGCATACGGCACCCACGGGGCGCTGAGGCCCCGACCTGAACGTCGAAGGTGTGAATCGCGGAGGAGAGACAGGCGGGACCGGGCGTGGCGGAGCCGCGCACCGGCAAGACATGGGAACCCCGTAAGGCTGGCGGTGACCGGCGCCGGGAACGACCCCGCGTCTCAATGAGACGGGAGTGCATTCCAAATCCGTTCCACCTCGCGGGCAGTATAAGCCGGATCCCCGGAGGTATCCACGGGAGCCGCTCGTGCCGCGGACAGTGGCCGGCCGCCGTTCCGCTCCCAGGCCCGATCCCGGCTGGCAATCTGCTCCGGGCTCCAGCCGCGGGCGGCGAGCCGCGCCTGCCTCACGGGCTCGGCGCACGCCACCACGACGAGCCGGTCGCAGGCCGCGTCCCATCCTGACTGCACGAGCAAGGGAACGTCGAGCACCGCGACGCGCCGCCGACCATCCGCATCTTCGGCCGCCCGCAGCGCGGCCAGCCGCGCGGCGATCCGCGTCCGCACCGGCGGATGCACGATCGCCTCCAGGTCCGCCAGCGCCGTGGCATGGTCGGGCGTCGGCCCGAAGACCCGGCCTGCCAGGGCGGCCCGCGCGACGCGGCCGGCCGGGTCGACGACCTCGGCCCCGAACCGGGCGACGACCGCCGCCCGAACCTCCGGATCGTCGAGCACCTCGTGGGCGACGGCATCGGCATCGATGACGTCGGCCCCCAGCGCCGCGAACATCCGCGCCACCGTGGACTTCCCCGCGCCGCTCCGCCCCACGAGCCCGATGACGATCATCGCCGCCTCACTCGCATTCCGCCCAGGTGCCGCCCGCGTGCACCGCGACCTCGATCGGCACCGTCAACGCCATCGCCTGCCGCATCTCGTCGGCCACCAGCCGCTCGACGGCCGCCACCTCATCCGGGGGCGCCTCGAGAAGCAGCTCGTCGTGAATCTGGAGCACCAGCGCCGCCCGCCGGCCTTCGGCCCGCAGGCGGGCATCGACCCGCAGCATCGCCAGCTTGATGAGATCCGCGGCGGATCCCTGCACGACCGTGTTCACCGCCTCCCGCTCGGGCAGCGTGAGGGCGGGCACGCCGGCGGCGTTGCGGCGGCGGTCCCGGTCGCGGACGCCCGCGATCGACCGGCGGCGGCCGAGCATCGTGGTCACGAATCCGTCGCGGCGGCAGCGATCGAGCACTTCGTCCATGAAGGCCGCGGCCCCGGCGAAGACGCGGAAGTAGCCGGCGATGAACTCCGCGGCGTCCGCCTGCGGGATGCCGAGGGCCTTGGCCAGCCCGAAGGCCGACTGCCCGTAGAGGATGCCGAAGTTGACCGCCTTCGCCAGCCGCCGCATCGCCGGCGTGACGTCGGCGGCCGCCACCCCGCACACGGCCGCCGCCGTCCGCGCGTGGATGTCCTCGCCGGCGGCGAACGCCCCCCGCATGGCGGCGTCGCCGGAGAGGTGGGCGAGGATCCGCAGTTCGATCTGCGAGTAGTCGGCCGCCACGAACCGCCAGCCGGCCGCGGCCGGCAGGAAGGCCGCGCGGATCTGGAGCCCCTCGGCCGTGCGGATCGGGATGTTCTGCAGGTTCGGTTCGGAGGAGCTCAACCGCCCGGTCGCGGTCACCGTCTGGTTGAACGTGGTGTGGATCCGCCCCGTCGTCGGATCGACGAGCGCCGGCAGGGCGTCCACGTAGGTGCTCTTCAGCTTGGCGTAGCGCCGGTGCTCGAGCAGCTTCGCGGGCAGCGGGTGGAGCGGGGCGAGCTGCTCCAGCACCTCGGCGTCGGTGCTGGGCCCGGTCTTGCCCCGCTTCACGACCGGCAGGCCGAGCTCGTCGAACAGCACCCCCCGCAGCTGCAGCGGCGAGGCGATCGCGAACGGCCGGCCGGCGAGGGCGTGAATCTCGGCCTCGAGCGTCGCGAGGCGGGCGGCATATTCCGTCGCCAGCGCGGCGAGGACGGCCGCATCGATCCGCACGCCGCGAAACTCCATGGCGGCGAGGATCCGCGCCAGCGGCATCTCCACGGTCGCGAACAGGTCGGCCAGCCCGGCGGCGGCCAGCCGCTCCGGCAGTCGAGCGGCGAGGGCCTGCACCAGCTCGCAGTGCCGGGCCGCGTCGGCAGCGCCGGTCGGGCTCTCGATGGCGGCCGCGGCCGCCGGATCCCCGACCTGCACACCGTGCCGGATCGCCGTCTCGACGAGGCCGAGGTTCCGCTCGCCGGCCTCGAGCAGATAGGCGGCCAGCAGCGTATCGACAACGCTGCCAGCGAGCGCGACGCCCAGCGTCCGCAGCCCGACATCCTGGCGCTTCAGGTCGTGGCCGTGCTTGGCGACCGCGGGATCGGCCAGCAGCCCGCGCAGAGCGTCGTGCGCCGCGACCGCAGCCGCGTCGAACCAGAAGGTGTCGGTGCCGGTCGCGAGCATGACGGCCAGCGGCCGTGCGAGCGGCCCACCGACGGCGGGACGCGGCACGCAGATCGTGACGCTGCCCCCCGCCCGGAGCCGCTGCACCGCGGCCGTGATCGCCGCGGCGTCGCGCGGTTCGTGCACCACCAGGTGCGGATGAGCGGCCGCCGGTGCCGGCTCCTCCCCGTCCAGGTCGAAGAGCGTGCCCGCCGCCCGCGGCTTCGCCGCCGGCGGCGGTGGCGGCGCGGCGGTCCGCGGCCCCGCCTGCACGACCCGGTCGAGAAGGCTGCGGAATCCACACGCGCGGCACAGTTCCGCCAAGGCATCCGTGTCGGGCGGATGCAGGGCGGCCGCGTCCCAGGGAATCGCCAGCGGCACCGTCGCATCGAGACGAATCAGTTCGCGGCCGGCCCGGGCGGTGTCGCCGTGTGCCCGCAGGTTCTCCTTCCGCTTCGCGCCGGAGATGGTCTCGACCGCGGCCAGCACGCCGTCGAGCGTGTCATGCTTCTGCAACAGCTCGGAGGCGATCTTGGGGCCGATGCCCGGCACGCCCGGCACGTTGTCCACGCTGTCGCCGACGAGGGCCAGGAAGTCGACGACCTGGTCGGGGCGGATGCCCCACTCGGCATGCAGCTCGTCGGGCCCGAGGCTGGCGTTGGTCCGCAGGTTGAAGAGCCGCACGTGGGGCCCGAGGAGCTGCCGCGAGTCCTTGTCGGACGTGGCGATCGTGCAGGCGCCGCCCGCCGCCACGGTGCGGGTGGCGAGGGTGGCGAGCACGTCGTCGGCCTCGTAGCCCGGCACCTCCAGGCACGGGATGCCGAACACCTCGAGCAGCCGCCGCAGCAGCGGGATCTGGGGCACCAGGTCGGCGGGCATCTCGGCCCGGTTCGCCTTGTAGGCGGCGAACGCCTCGTGACGGAAGGTCGGGCCCGGCGGATCCATCGCGCAGATGAGATAGTCGGGCCGCTTCTTCTCGACGATGTCGAGCAGGTCGCGGGTGAACCCGAAGACCACCGACACCGGCGTGCCGTCGCGGGCCGTCATCTCGGGCAGCGCGTGGAACAGCTGGTAGGCCCGGGAGAGCGTGTCGATCGCCCACACGGTCTTGCCGCGGAGGTCGGGATCGGGGCCGGCGGCGAGAGGGGCGGTCATTCCGACCCCGGCGGCTCGTACTCGAAATCCTTCCACTTCATGGCCCGGCGGAAGGGCTCGATCCGCAGCACCACCTCGCCGTTCTGGAAGATCCGCACGGTGCCGCTGGTCTCGCTCACGGCCACGGCCACGCTCTTCGTGCGCCGCGTGATCGCCGCCGCCGCCCAATGCCGGGCCCCGAGGCCCTTGGCCACCGAGACGTTCTCCGCCGAGGCGTCGATGTAGCGGGCGGCACCCTCCACCGTGGCATCGGAGCCGATCACGAAGGCGCCGTCGAGCTGGGCGATCTCCTTGATGCCCTCGCGGACCCGGGGATCGGTGAGCCGGCGCTCGGCGCGGCTGTAGCCGCGGACCGGGTCGAAGCCCGCGGCATGGCTCGCCTGCAGCACCTTCCGCGCATCGCCGACCACGAACAACGTGCCCACCGGCTTGCCCTCGCGGCCCTCGCGGCCGATCTCCACGGCCAGATCGACGACGAGCTTGAGCGTCTCCAGCGGCACCTTCGTCTCCAGGTTCCGCAGGTCGCGGCTCGTGAGCTGGCCGAGGTGCTCCTCCAGTTTCAGGAGGCTCACCGAGTCGATGGTGCCGGCCTCGAAGCCGCTGTACACGGCGACGACCGCCGCTTCCGGCGCGATCATCTCGTCGGCCACGCACTCCAGCAGCGCCTGGGCGAGCCGCTCATGCACCGGGAGCCCGGCCACGTCGAGCGGCATCTTCTTCAGGCCGTGGTCGGTTGTGCCCGCCAGATCCGCCTCGTCGTCGGCCGCCACGAGCACGGTCACGGTGCCGGTGAGGCGGCGGACCTGCTCCCAGTCGAGCCGCTGATCGACGAGCAGGAGGATCGCCTCCGACGCCGTGGCCTCGCAGAGCCGAGCCGCGGCGTCGAGCAGTTGGGCGAGCTGCGGCGAAATGTCGGCCGGTGCCATGGTCCGCTCCTGCGGCGGACGTCGCGCGGCGCGTCGGACGCCGCACAGGCCGGCCGGTCGCACGGGCCGCCCGTCCGCGGCGCAAGACTACGGGCAACCGCCGGCCGGTTCAAGAACGCCCGCTCAGCGGCGGCGCGGGCCGCCGGCCTCGGTCTCCGGCTCCACGGCGATCATGGGGGACGCCGAGGCGGCCTTCATCGGACCGGTGAAGGCCGCGATGCCGCCGGGCAGCACCGTGCCCCAGGCCCGCTCCTGGTAGATGTTGAGCGCGTGCAGGGCGTGGCCGAGCGGCCCGAGCTTCCACTCCCGCGACGGCTCCCGGGCCAGGGCCGACACGAGGAACTCCGTGGCGGCCACGACCCGCGGCTCGTAGAGCCGCTCCTGGTCGAGCGAGGCCACCAGCCACTCGAGAATGTGGCCGGTGGTTTGGATCTTGCGGTCGATGTCGTCGTCGCGGTCGGCCAGATACTTGAACCATTCGGTGCTGAACGAGCCGTCGCGGTTCTGGAGCTTCGCGAGCGTGAAGTTCTGGTAGTCGCGGACGTACTTGTCGGCCCGCAGATAGGCCCCGTCGAGCGTGCCGGTGGCCCGCAGCCGCCGTTGGCAGCCATAGGCGAGGCCGAAGAGCCGGTGCGTGCCGCCGCAGGGGGCGCCCCGGATCGGCTGCACGATCTCCTCCTCGACGAGCTTCTCCAGCGACCACTCCACGCCGTCGCTGCTCTGCCAGCGGGCGTCGGTCGGCAGGTAGTGGGCCAGGGCGATGAGGGCGAACGTCAGCTCCGTGCCCGCCTTGCAGGAGAGCTTCTCTTCCTCGATGAGGTCGGCGACGGTGAACGACTGCGACTGCAGAGTGATCGGCGAGTTGGCGGCGACGCGGCACTGGGCGAGGATCGCGAGGTACTGGGCGGAGTGCCCCTGCACGCCGACGCCCTTGAGGGCGACGAGCCGCTCACCGCTGGCGGCGAGCATCACCTGGCCGCGACATCGGCCGCCCATGTTGGACCAGCCAATGGCGTTGACGAGGTCGCCGGCGGGGCCGCCGACGCGGATCTGGGTGGGAATCCCGAAGGCGATGAAGCCATGCATCACTTCCCAGGGCGTGTGCTGCACCGTGTTCAGCGGCCGCTTCTGATAGGTGGCGAGCGTCCGGGCGATGTTGGCCCGAAGCCGCTCGAACCGCCGCGTCCGCGGCGCCGGCATGCCGGTGGCCTGCAGTTTCGTGGCCACGATCGGCGGCGTCTGCCGGCGGCTGCCCGCGCGGGCCGTGATCACGAGGGTGGTCGGCGGGGCCGGCGGCGCGGCGGGCCGGGGCCTGGGCTTGAACTCGGGATTGGCGGCGTCACCGATCACCTTTCGTGCCGATTCCTGCAACGCCGTGCTGAACGCCACGGTTTCATTCCAGGTCGGCAGCCGGGCCGGCTTGTCGGCCGCCGGTGGCCGGGGCTGCGGCGCCACCGGAGCGGCGGGCGTGCCGCGGCTCTTGTCGGGGACCGACGCCAGCCGCGCGGCCCGCGCGGCCTCCTCGGCAGTAGGGGGCTGCGGCAGGGGAATGAAGTCGGGGGTCGGCGGCTCCTTGCCGAGCAGGCTCTCGAAGAATCGAGCGGGTGAACGGGTCTTCGCGCCCGCCGCCTCCACGGCACGTGAAAACCAGCCGCCGACGAGCACCCCCCACGCCAGCAGCATCGCCACCGCACGCAGCGCGACGGCCGATGAACGGCCGCTCGGCCGGATGGAAGACTGACTCATCGTGGATGCAGACTCTGGGTGGATCGCCATCTGGGGCCAGGGCGGTGGTGGCGGCGGAAACGGTGTGTGAGGGGTATCGGCACCGACCTCGGCCGGATCGTTGCGCCCCCGGGTGGTCGCCCGAGGGTCCTGTCAGCTCGCCCCCCCGACGCAATCCCCCCGCCTTGCCAAACGCCCGGGCGGCGCTCCACTCCGGCGCCGGCTGACACGTGGCGAAAGATGCCGGCTTGACGCGACACGTCCGCATTCGTCCGGCGAAATACGCAGGTCAGCGTTCGCAGACTGTGAAACAGGTCTGCCCGAGTAGGATGCGCGGCATGCCGACCGGGGAAACCCGCGGCGTTTCCACCGGTCGGCCACGTGGACAAAGGCCATGGAGGGCTTTGGCCACGGGCAGTTACGTGCCGTAGGCCCGGCGGCAGAAGGCCCGCCACTTTCCGTCGAGCTCGTCCAGCGACAGACCGAGCACCGGCAGCAGCGGCTCGATGGCCGTGGACCCGCTCTTCTGCACCGCGGCCACGACCGCCGGCAGCTTGGCGGCGAGGGGGGGGTCTTCCAGGAGCATGCGGCAGAGCGTGGCGGCGACCCAGTAGCGATCGAGCGGGATGCCCGCGCCGGAGCAGACCTTGGCGAGCGTGTCGGGGGGGGCGGCATCCAGGCTCTTGGTCACGACCGCACGGATGTCGGCCTGCGGATGGAAGCGGAGCTGGTAGTGCGCCGCCAAGCCCTCCTGGAACCACTCCGACGAATTGTCGAGATGGAGCGTCGCCGAGAGCAACGCGTGCACGAACTCGTGAGTGAACACCGGTCGCAGCGTCCCCTGCCGCGGGTCCCAGAAGGACGTGGCGACCCCCTGCACCGTGTAGCCCGCCGCCGTGGTTGGTGCGGCGCTGGCACCGAGACGTTCCGCAAGCGCGACCGGGAACTGCCGGTAGCGATCCTCCGCGGCGAAGACGACGAGCATCAACGGGTTTGCGGGCTGGGGGGCGAAGGGCAGATCGGCCTTTACCACCGCGGCCACCTTGGCCAGATGGGCCCGCAGCGCGTCGGCATCGCAGTCGGGGGCGTCGGTGATCACCGTGATCCCGTCGGCGGCGACGATCCGCACCCCATCGGTGTCGGCCCCGGCCGCACCGAAGGCGACCGCGGCGACGTCGTCCGCGGTCAGCACCGGCTTGTCGGCGGGGCCGTTCGGCGGCGGATCGTCGGCCAGCGAGCAGGAGTCCACGAGCAGGTTGGCGTCGTTCCGAAAGAAGATTCCCAGTCGGTTCACCTTCTCCCAGCGCGGAATGCGTCCGGGGCTCCAGCGGGTCCACTTGAACGGCACCGCGACCTCCGTCCAGCCGGGCCGATCGAGCACGACCTTTCGCCAGAACCAGGCAGCGCCGTCCTGTTCATAGAACCGCACCTCGATCGTGCTCGGTGCGGCGGCGAGATCGCGATGCACCCAGAACCGCAGGCTGTCGAAGTCCGACAGGTCGGGAGGCAGTTGTCCGGCCTTGATGAACAGGCCGCTGTTGCCCGCCGTCTCAATCCGGGCGGCACTCCCCGCCGGACCGTTCGGCCCCGCCTGCTGCGGACCGGGCGGCCCCTCCGTCCGTTGCACCTTGATCCTGCCCTGTGCCGACCACCGCTGCAGGTCGGCTCCGGTGTCGAAGTCGGCCAGCAGGTCGGCCCGCGCTTGCCCCGCGGCCAGCGCCAGCGAACCGAGGCAGGCGAGCAGCACATGACGGCGGAAAGGGTGCATGATCAAGAGCCCGGACGACCCACAGGGATGGAGGCGGTCCGGCACCACCGAGCGGTGGCGATAGCCGCATCGCAGAGCTTAGCAGACTGTGAAACAGGTCTGCCCGAGCAGGATGCGAGGCATGGCGACCGGAGAAACCCTCG
>CAZJHQ010000071.1:0-13244 GCA_964545915.1 uncultured Candidatus Kuenenia sp.
TGACCGGTGAACCGTTGCGCGACCCCGCGCTCGTCGATTTCGGCGTCGATGCCGCTGGCCGTGGTCGCCGCCTCGAGCGACTGGCGGGCATCCTCGTGGACCGGTTCCTGCCGCACGCGGAAGGCCCGCGGCGGCGGCCCGCGGCCTGGGGCGAGGCGGCCGCCATCTTCCGCGGACCCGGCGGCGACCGCGGCCGGGGAGCATGGGAGTTCACCGCCCCCCGGCCCGATCCATGGCTCGTGCATGTGCCCGTCGGCCCGGCGACGCTCGCGCTCGAGGTGCGGCCGGCGCCTTCCGGCCAGATCGGGATCTTCCTCGAGCAGGTCGAGCAGTGGGCATGGCTGGCCCGGGTCACGCCTCGCGGCGCGGTGATGCTCTCGCTGTTCGCCCATTCCGGCGCGGCGTCGCTCGCGTTGGCTGCCGCCGGCGCGGAGGTCGTGCACGTCGATGCCTCGAAGCAGGCGATCGCCCTGGCACGACGGAATGCCGCGGCCTCGGGCATGGCCGACCTGCCGATCCGCTGGGTCTGCGCCGACGCCGCCACGTTCGTCGCCCGGCAGGCCCGCCGCGGCGCACGGTTCTCCGGAGCCGTCCTCGATCCACCCTCCTGGGGTCACGGCCCCCGCGGCGAAGCCTTCGCGATCGACCGCGATCTCCCGGCCCTCGTGCACGACGTGACGGCTGTCATGACCGGCGCCGGCGGACCGCCCCCCGGCCCCCTGTTGCTCACGTGCCACTCGCCCGCCTGGCATCATCGCCGCCTGCGGGAGACACTTGCCTCCGCCTGCGCGGCGGCCGGCCTGCCGGCGGGCAGGCTGGAGAGCGGTCGACTCGGCTGCACCGACGACTTCGGCCGCACGCTCGACCTTGGTGACTTCGCCCGGCGAGTGCCCACTGCATGAGCACGTTCGAAACGATCACGAGTTCGTCCAACCCACGGGTCCGGGCCGCTGCGGCGCTGCGCGATGCCGACGCCCGCCGCGACACGGGCCTCACGCTCATCGACGGCCGCCGCGAGTGCGCCCGGGCCGTGGCGGCCGGCGCCGAGGTCGTGGAACTGTTCGTCACGGCCGACGTGTTTACCCGGTCACGACCTGACAGTGGGGCGTTTGCCGAATGGCTCGGCGGCCTCACGGCACGGGGCACGCCGCCCACCATCGTGGCCGAGAAGCCGTTCGAGCGGCTCGCCTTCGGCGGTCGCAACGAGGGCGTGGTGGCCGTCGTCCGCTGGCGGGCCGCCGCGCTCGACGCCGTGACGCTGCCCGCCGATCGGCCCGTGCTGGTCATCGAGGGGGTCGAGAAGCCCGGCAACTTAGGCGCGATTCTCCGCTCGGCAGACGCCGCCGGACTGGCCGGTGTCGTCGTGTGTGACGGTCGCACCGATCCGGCGAATCCCGCGGTCATCCGCGCCAGCCTCGGCACCGTGTTCGCGGTCCCACTGGCCGTCGGCACGACCGCGGAGGCGATCCGGTGGTGCGCGAGCCATGGCCGGCGGGTCGTGGCCGCGACCCCCACCGGGCAGCTCCTCTGGCACGAAGCGGCCCTCGCCGGGAACACGGCGCTCCTGCTCGGCAGCGAGGCCCATGGGATCACCCCCGCCTGGCAGCAGGCGGCGACCGCCGGATCGATCGCGCTCGACACGGTTCGCCTGCCCATGCACGGCGTCGCCGACAGCCTCAACCTCTCCGTCACGGCGGCGGTGCTGGCCTACGAGGCGGTCCGGCAGATGGAGCACCGCCGATGAACCAGGATGCCACGGCGTTCCAGCGGCTCGACGAAGCCTGTGCCGCGTCGGGCCCGCAGGCGATGCTCGAGTCACTGGCCGCCTCGCTCGCCGACCGGAGCCGCTGGCATGCGGTGTTCGACGTGCGGCTCATGCAGGCGCGGCTGGCACTGGGACTGCCGGTCGCGGGTGATCTGGGTGCCGTGCCGGCGGACGTGCGTGACCGACTCGACGAGCTGTCGCTCGCCGCCTGCCGGGAGGTCGGCTGGCCGCTGCTGGAGGATGGCCAGATCGCGGCGGCCTGGATGTACCTGCGGGCCGCCGCCGAACCGGCCGAGCTTGCGGCCCGCCTGGAAAAGCTCGTGCCGCCGCTGCTCGCGGCCGATGCCGCCGACGAGGAGGCGGCGCGACGGCTGCAGGAGATCGTGGGCTTCGCGCTCTGGGAGGGAGCCGATCCCGCCCTCGGCATCGGCATCGTGCTCCGCACGCAGGGCACGTGCAATGCGATCACGGCCTACGAGCAGGCCGTCGCGCGGCTGCCGGCGGCGCGACAGCGGCCCGCCGCCCGGGTGCTCGTCGCCCATCTGCACCGGGAACTGCTCGGCGCCGTCGCGGCCGACCTGCGCAGCCGCGGCCGCGCCGCCGTGCCCGCAGAGCCCGACTCGATCGTCGCCCTGCTCGACGCTGCCGGCGGCCTGACGGACGACCCGAGCATCCACGTCGACGTCTCACACCTCCAGTCGGTGCTGCGGATCGCGCGGGTCTGCGACGACCAGCCCACGCTCGAGCGGGCCTGGGAGCTTGCCGTGTACGGCTGCCGGCTGCCGGCGGAGGTGGTCTATCCCGGCGAGCCCCCCTTCGAGCAGGTGGCCCCGGCGTCGCGACACTTCTTCGGGGCGCTGCTCGGCCATGATGTGGACGCGGCGCTCGCCTTCTTTCGCCGGGCCGCGGCCACGGCCGAACCCGAATCCGGCACGCTCCCGACCGACGTGCTCGTGCTCCTCCTCTGGCGGCTGGGCCGCCCGGCCGAGGCCCTCCAGGCGGCGGTCGATCGCCCGAGCGATCAGGGCATGCCGAGCACCGTGCAGGCGGCCGGTCTGCTGCCGTCGCTCGTCGAACTCGCTGCGGCCGCGGCCGCCTGGAAAACGCTCCGCAGCGCCTGCATCGCCCGCGGCGATGAGATCACCTACGCCGCCGCGCTCGTCGCCGAGGGGTCAGCGGCCAGACCATGACGGCCCGCAGGCCGTGCAGGGACCGGGCCGGTAGCCGACCTCGGCACCGCTCTTGAACCCCCGGCCCGGTGGCAGTTGCCAGGGCGCGAGCACCTCGGGCATCTCGCGGGCGCCGTTGCAGCCGCGCCAGCGGTTGCAGCCGTCGCACGGGTCCGGGCGGCTCGGCTCGTGTTTCTCGCCGCAATACCGCGGCCCGCAGCCGGTGTCGCCATACGGCGTCGGCATCCCACCGGCCGTGCCCCGGCAGTGTCGGCACGGCTCCGCCGCCCCGGAGACGGCACCGCACAAGGCCACGACGAGAGCGAGTGCCGCACGTGAACGGAGGGTAAGGGCGCACATGCGGATTCTATCGGCAGTCCAGGCCGGTGAGCATCGGCGAAACCATCCCCGCGCCCCATGAGTTATTGACTCGGGCGGTTCCCGGGTTCGGGCCCGTATCGCATGGGGCCCGGGAAGGCATGCCACCCGGAGTCCCCGGGTTGCCACCCGGGGCTTTTTGTGTGTGCGGCGGCCCGCCGTCCGCGGTCAGTCCACCCGGGTCGGCGGAGCGGCGCACGTCCGCTCGAAGAGCCGCCGGTAGTCGCGGGCGCTGGAGTCCCACGACCAATCCTGCCGCATGCCGCGCCGCACCAGCCCGCGCCACAGCTCGCGATCGGCATGCGCGTCGAGCGCCCGCACGAGGGCGTGCTCCAGCGCCGGTGCGTCAAACCCCTGAAACACGAACCCGCTCGCCGTGCCGTCACGGAGCGTGTCGGGGTCGGTGTCGACGACGGTGTCCACGAGGCCGCCCGTGGCCCGCACCAGCGGAATCGAGCCGTACCGCAGCGCATAGAGTTGCGTCAGGCCGCAGGGCTCGAAGAGGCTGGGCACGAGCGTGACGTCGGCCGCCGCCTGCACGAGATGGGCGAGGCCCTCGTCGAAGCCGAGCACGAGGTCGATCGTGCCGGGAAATGCCGCCGCCACACGGCGCAGGGCGTCCTCGTAGGGGGGGCTGCCGGTGCCCAGGATCACGAAGTGCGCCCGGCCGCCGCCGGCCATGCGGCCGAGCAGTTCGATCACGAGTTCCACGCCCTTCTGGTTCACCAGCCGGCCGACGAAGGCGACCAGCGGACGGGAATCGGGCGCCGCATGGCCGAGCCGCGCGGCGAGCGCCACACGGGCGGCGTACTTGCCCTGCTCGAAATCCGACTCGCCGTACGGCCGGGGGATGTGCGGATCGCTGCCCGGGTCCCAGGCCTGCGTGTCGATGCCGTTGACGATGCCGGTGAGCACGTCGGCCCGCGAGGCGAGCAAACCCTCCAGGCCGCAGCCTCCGGGGCCCTGCTGGATCTCCCGCGCATAGGTCGGGCTCACCGTGCTCACGGCGTCGGCGAACACGATGCCCGTCTTGAGGAGATTGAGCTGGTTGTAGAACTCCATCTGCTGCCAGTTGAAGTACCGCCAGTGGAGGCCGGTGAGGAGCATGTCCCAGTGCCAGAACAATCCCTGGTAGGCCATGTTGTGGATCGTCATCACGGTGCGGGCGTTCGCCACCGCCGGAGCCTCGGCGAAGAGCAGCTTCTGGTACGCCGGCACGAGGCCCGTCTGCCAGTCGTGACAGTGCAGGATGTCGAACGACTGTTCCAGGCGGCAGGCGAGCTCCAGCGCGGCCCGCGAGAAGAAGATGTAGCGCTCGGCGTTGTCGGGAAAGTCTTCCGCGCCGCCGTACAGGCTGGGGCGATCGTAGTAGTCGTCGTTGGCCACCAGCAGCACCGTGGCGGGCGACTCGGGCCGCCGGCAGCGCAGGATTCGGGCCACCGACCGCCGCGTGCCGATCGGCACCTCGAACTCGATGCCCGTTGGCTCGAGGGCGAGGCCCTTGGCGAACACTTCTCGGTAGGCGGGAATCACGAGGGTGACGTCGCAGCCCAGGCGACCGAGCGCCGCCGGCAGGGCGCCGGCCACGTCGGCCAGGCCACCGGTCTTGGCGAAGGGGGTGGCCTCGCTGGCCACTTCGAGCACGCGCATCGTGGAATCGTCTCCGGGGCCGGCGGTCCGGTACCATGCCTCCAGTACCATTACTATAGATCGGAATTCAGGCACGCCTTGCCATGAGCCCCCTGGTCAATCCCGCCGCCCTGTTTCGCTTCCGGTTTCCCTGCCGGCACCGGGAAAAACTCTGGCCACCGGCAGCCGCAGACCTCGACGAGACCTGCCGGCTGCCCGCGCTGGCCGCGGTAGTCGGAGTGCCCGACGTGCTGGAACTGGCGCTGGGCTGGAACGAGACCGGTCTTGCCGTGCGGGCCGCCGTGCGCGGCGTGGGTGCGAATCGGTGGTGCCACCCGACGCGGGCGGAGGACAGCGATGGCCTCCACCTCTGGATCGCGACCCGGCCGACCGGCGACAGCCACCGCGCCGGCCGCTTCTGTCGGCGGCTCGCCCTGTTGCCCACCGGCGGCGGTCTGCGGGCCGACAAGCCGGTCGCGCTGGCCGCCGCGATCCCGCGGACGAGCGAGGTCCCGGCGGAAATCCCCGAGGGTTCGATCACGCTGGAGTCGCGGCTCGAGGCGGACGGCTGGCGGATCGACGCCCGCATCGGCGCCGCCGCCATGCCCGGCTGGGACCCGGTGGAGATTCCCCGTCTCGGCTTCTTCGCCGCGGTCGTCGATCGCCGGCTCGGCCGCATCCCCTGCTTCGCGCCGCCGGAATACCCATGGGACAGCGACCCGACCACCTGGGCGGGGCTGGATCTCACCGTGTGACCGCCCAGACGGTTCGAACCGGGAAACCGTGTGCCGTCATCCGGCATGGACGGTGGGGTGGTTTTCATGCCCGGAGTCCCCGGGTTTCCACCCGGGGCTTCTCGGGCCACAAAAAGCCCCCGGCGGGAGCCGGGGGACTCCGGGTCGCATGCCGTCCCGGGTACCATGCGCTGCCGGTTCGAACCGGGAAACCGTGTGCCGTCATCCGGCATGGACGGCGGGGTGGTTTTCATGACCGCAGGCCCGCCAAGCGAACCGCGGCACGAGGCCGCGGGTTCGCGTGCAGCATGCTCCCGGGTTTCCACCCGGGGCTTCTCGGGCCACAAAAGCCCCCGGCTCGGTCAGGCGAACTCTTCCACGAACGGCTCCACCTCGACCGTCGCCGGCGGCAGGCTGTCGAGAAACACGCGGCCATAGGGCTTCGTGAGCATTCGTGGATCCAGAATCACCACGGTGCCGCTGTCCGTGGCGGTGCGAATCAGCCGCCCGAATCCCTGCTTGAGCTTGAGCACGGCTTCGGGCAATTGATATTCGGCGAAGGCGTTGCCCCCGGCCTGCTTGATGGCCTCGATCCGGGCGGCGACCAGCGGCCGGTCGGGCACGGCGAACGGCAGCTTCGTGATGATCACGTTCACCAGGCAGTCGCCGGGCAGGTCGATGCCCTGCCAGAAGCCGTCGGTGCCCAGCAGCACGCTCGCCGGTCCGGCGCGAAACTCCTCGAGCATCCGCGACCGCGGCAGGCCGTCGGCCTGGCTCACGAGCCGGTAGTCGCGGCGCACGCACCAGCCCCGCAACTCGTCGGTCGCCCGCATGAGCGCCGCGTGGCTCGTGAACAGCACCATGGCGCGGCCGGCGCTGCGGGCCACATAGCGGCGGACCATCGCCACCACGGCGCGATCGTACGCCTCCCGGTCCGCCGGATCGGGCAGCCGGTCCACCAGGATCAGCCGCGCCTGCCGTGCATAATCGAACGGGCTGCCCAGCCGACTGGCCAGCGCCCGGTCGCCGACGCCGAGCCGGCGGCGGACGTAGGCGAAGGGGTCGGAATCGGCCTCGTCCGCGGCGCGGCGGTCCGGCACCTCCACCGCGAGCGTGGCGCTGGCCAAGATCACGGTCGGCACCCGCTCGAAGAGCTCGCGGCGGAGCGTCGCGGCCACGTCGATGGGCGCGCTGGAGAGCGTGAGCCGCTCCCGGCCGCGGCGCGACCGCATCGTCTCCACCCACCACACGCTCCCCGGCTCGCGTTGGCCCAGCCACGTGTCGATCGCCCCGGCCTGGGCCGTGATCCGATCGGCGAGCGAGGTGAGATCGTGCCGCTCGGCGTCGGACGAAAGGCCATCGGCGGCGGTCCGCAGACGGCGGGCGAGCCCCAGCAGCGGCTCGCCGAGCACGTTCTCCACCAACCGCGGCGCCGCCACCCGCCAGGGCGGCGCGCCGCGCGGCTCGAGCGCGTCCTTCACGCTCGCGAAGAAGGCCTCCGCCGCCCGCCGGCAGCGGCGCACGTCGGCCTCCAGGTCGTGCATGCCGTAATGGACCAGCAGGCCGCGATGCGTGCGGTCGTTGTGGAGCTTCGAGAGCACCCGCTCCACGCCGCCGCTGGAGACGCCGATGCCGAGGTGATCCCCGGCGACACTCTCGGCCATGTGGGCCTCGTCGAAGATCACCACGTCGTGGCTCGGCAGCAGGCTCGCGCCCCCCCGCCGCAGCGCGAGGTCGGCGAAGAACAGGGCGTGGTTCACGACGAGCACCTGGGCGTGGGCCATCCGCCGCCGCGCGGCGTAGTAGAAGCACTGCTGGTGGGTGGGGCAGGCGCGGCCCATGCAGTTGCCCGAGTCGCTGGCCACCTCCTCCCAGATCGCCGGGTTGGGCGCCGCCGGCAGGTCGGCGAGCGATCCGTCGCCGCTGTGCCGGGCCCAGCGGGCGAGTTCGAGCAGCTCGGCCCGCTCCCCCTCCTCGGGGAACAGGCTCCCCGACCGCTCGACGGCGAGCGCCAGCCGGCGCAGGCTGACGTAGTTGCCGCGGCCCTTGACGAGCACCGCCGAGAACTCCCGCGGCATCACCGCCGCGACCAGCGGGATGTCCTTGGTCATGAGCTGCTCCTGCAGCGCGATGGTGTGCGTGGAGATGACGACGCGGCGCGGCCGGCCGCGACCGGCCGGCGGCGGATCGTCCTCCGCCTCATCGGGCTCGGCGGTGACCGGGGCTTCGTCCTGGTCCGCCGTCGCCGCGAGGATCGCCGGCACGAGATACGCCAGGCTCTTGCCGACGCCCGTACCCGCCTCGACGATCGCATGCCGCCGCTCGGCGATCGCCCGGGCCACGAGAGCGGCCATCTCCAGCTGCTGCGGCCGCGACTCCCAGCCGGCGAGGCGGGCCGAGAGCCGGCCGCCGGGCGCCAGGAGGTCTGCGGGAGTCGTCATGCCGGAGAGTGTAGCGGCTGCATTTTCCCCGCCCGCGGTGCGTAGTAGGATTTTCAGCCTCACCGCCCCCGAGGAGCCCGCCCTTGTCCCAGTCCGACGATCCCGCCGACTCGCAGGCCGCGCCGGCCAAGGCCTGGGGGGGCGTGTTCCGCGTGCCGACCGACAAGCGTGTGGAGGCGTTCTCGGAGAGTGTGTCGTTCGACCGCCGGCTGGCCGATGACGATATCGACGGCTCGATCGCGCACGCGCGGATGCTCGCGGCGTGCGGCCTGATGACCGTGCAGGAGGCCGACGCGATCGCCCAGGTGCTGGAGGAGATCCGCGGCGCGATCCACGCGGGCCGCTTCGAGTTCACGGCGGCCAAGGAGGATATCCACCTCCACATCGAATCGGCTCTCACCGCCCGCCTCGGCGACGCCGGCCGCAAGCTGCACACGGCGCGAAGCCGCAACGACCAGGTGGCGACCGACCTGCGGCTCTACTGCCGGCGGGCCAGCGACCGGCTCGACCAGGGGCTCGCCGACCTGCAGCGGGCCTTCGTCGGCTTCGCCGAGCGCGAGGCGGGGCTCGTAATCCCCGGCTACACCCACCTGCGGCGGGCCCAGCCGGTGCTCGCCTCCCACCAGCTGCTGGCATGGTGCGAGAAACTGCAGCGCGACCGCGACCGGCTCGCCGACTGCCGGCGGCGGACGAACGTGCTGCCGCTCGGCTCGGGTGCGTTGGCCGGCACGAGCCTGCCCATCGACCGCGAACACGTGCGGGCGGCGCTGGGGTTCGACGCCGTGGCGGCCAATAGCCTCGACGGCGCCAGCGACCGCGACTTCGTCTGCGAACTGGCCTTCGTGATCGCGTTGACCGGCGTGCATCTGTCGCAGTGGGCCGAGGAGTGGGTGCTCTACAGCACGCAGGAGTTCGGCTTCCTCGTTCTGCCGGAGGGCTTCTGCACCGGCAGCTCGATCATGCCGCAGAAGATCAATCCCGACGTCCTCGAGCTCGTCCGCGGCAAGTCGGCGCGGGCCATCGGCAACCTGCAGGCCCTGCTGGTGCTCCTCAAGGGGCTGCCCACCGCCTACAACCGCGACCTGCAGGAGGACAAGGAGGCGATCTTCGACTCCATCGACACGCTCGAGGCCGTGCTCGGCGTGGCCGCACCGCTGGTGGCCGGCACGCGGTTCGACCACGCCGCCGTGGCGGCCTCGCTCGACCGCGGGCACCTCGACGCCACGAGCCTCATGGAGGCGTTGATCGCCCAAGGCGTGCCGCAGCGGACCGGTCACGAGATCGTGGGCCGCCTCGTGCGGCTGGCGATGACCCGGGGCGTGGCCCTGGCGGACCTTTCCGACGACGAGTTCTCTGGCGAATATGCCGGCTGGAACGCCGCCCTGCGTGGCGCCCTGGGCGCCTCCCGGGCAGTTGAGCGGATGGCGAGTTTCGGCTCCACCGCCCCGGCCCGCGTTGCCGAACAGATTGCCGACTGGCGGCGGCGGCTCGGACCCGCCGGCTGACGCCAGCGCGCGGGAACTGAAGATCGTGGGATCGAGGGGGATCGGACTGCGGCCCGTACTGGCCATGGCGATGGTCTGCCTGGCGGCGATCGGCGCCGGTGCGGCGGCCGCTCCCCCGGCACCGCCGCTCGATCCCCTCCAGCAGTCCGTCGTCGATTCGCTCGCCTTTCCTGCCCGCACCACGCCGCCCGAACTGCTCGACGCCGCGATTCGCGCGGCCGACGTCGATGCCCTCGACGTGGCGCTCGGCTACATCGGCCGACTGGTCGCGGCGGTCGATGGGGCGGGGGCGGATCGGCTCCAATTGCTCGCCGAGCTTGGCGACACGTTCGACCCGGCTGACCTCGGCCGTCTGGAACGGAACCTCCGGCCGCGGGAACCCGCGATCGCCAAGGTGGTCGCCGCGATCCGCGAGGCGGCGGCCCTCCGGCGCCGCGATCCGGTGCGGCTCGCAGCGGCGGCGCAGGCGCTCGCTGCTGATTCCGCCGCCGAGCGGCAGGCGGCGGCCGCGCGGCTCGCAGCCGCCCGCGAGGACGCCCTGCCCGCGCTGGTGGAGTTGCTCCAGTCGGATGCGGCCGGCGAGCCGGCCAAGGCGCTGGCCCGCACGCTCGTCGGCGGCCTCGGGCCGGCGGCGCGGCAGCCGCTGCTGGAATGGCTCGCCGCGGACGACGTCCCCCACTGGCCCGGCATCATCGCCGCCCTCGAGGCCAGCGGTGCGGACGACATCGAGACGTTCCTGCTCGCCCCGGCGCTGGTGACCGACACGCCCCCCGCCGCCCGCGCCGCGGCGATCGCGGCACTGCAGGCTCGCGCGGCGGGCCGCGGCGGCGACCCGCCGCTGCCCGTGCCGCCGTCTCCCGACGAAGCCAGCGTCCGGCTCGCCGCGCGGCTCGACCGCACGCTCGGGCCCGCCGGCCTCCCGGAGGTCGATCACCTGCGGCTCGAACCCGTCACCGATCCGCGGCAGGCAGCCGCCGCCTTCGGTGGTGCGGTGACCGGCTCCGTGGAGCGGTTCGTGTGGAACCCCGAGGCCCGGCGGTTCGACCGCCTGAACCTGCCGCCGCGGGCGGCCCGCGTGCAGGAGGCGATGCATCTCGCCCGAGACCTGATGGCGTTGGCGCCGCAGGATCCCGCCGCCATCCGCCTGGCCCTGCTGGCGCGACTCGAGGCCACGCTCGTCTTCGCCGGCGACCCGGCCACGGCCCTCGATCGCATCGCACCGGAAAAACTCCGCGCCGCGGTCAGCCCGCCGGAGGGCTTCTCCGTCGAGGCCGCGGCCGACGTGCTCGACCTGGCCGTGACCCACGGGATGTGGGAAGCCGCGGCCGCCGCCGCGCGGGCACTCGAACCGTTGGACGACGCGGCGCTGCCGCTGCCGCCGGCGGCCCGCAAGGCCCTCGTGCGGGCCCTCGCCGTGCCCGACCCGGCAGTCCAGTTCGCCGCGGCGCGGGCCCTGGCGCTGGCGGCCGGTGATCCTCCCTATGCGGGCTCGAGCCGGGTGGTGGAGATCCTCGCCCACGCGGCCACGGCCCGGGGCGTGGACCGCGCCGTCGTCGCACATCACCGCGTGGACGTCGCCCAGGAACTCGCCGGCGACGTGTCGCGGTTCGGGTACGAGCCGGTCGCCGTGGCCACCGGCCGCGAGGCGATCTTCGCCGCCCGCGCGTCGGCCGACACCACGCTCGTGCTCCTCGGCGCGCGGACGATCCGGCCGACGCCGCTGGAGACGGTCCAGTTCCTGCAGCAGCAGGGCACGGGCATCGCGCCGCCGGTGCTGATCGTCGTCGATCCCCTCGATGACGACGGCCGCGGCTGCTTCCTGCAGCAGCTGATCGTCAAGTTTTGTGACGTGCATGGCATCGCGATCGTCGACCGGCTCGACAGCTTCTTCGCGGCTACCACCGACCCAGAGACCGGCGCCGTGGTCACGGCGCCGCGGTTCCCCGACGCCCTAGCCCAGGCGGGCGGACCCCGGGCCGTCGATCCGGCGAGCCGGGCGGTGGCGGCCGAAGCCCGGCTCGAGCGCGCCCGTGAGGCGATCATCCTGCTGGCGCGGCTGGGCCGCCGCGGCCAGGACGTTTCCGGGAGCCTGCGGACGGCGGGCGACGCCCTGCAGCACGCCGATCTCCGCCAGCCGGCCCTCACCCTTCTCGCCGCCATCGGCCGGGCGGAGGCCCAGCAGGCGCTGCATGACGAAGCGACGCGCGGCGACCTGCCGGAGCCGACCCGCCGGCTGACGCTCGCGGCCCTGAACACGAGCGTGGCCCGCCACGGACTGCTGTTGACCAGCCGAGAAATGCTCGCTGATTACGCGGTGTACAATCGGGCGACCGATGAAGACACCCGCAGGGCGGCGGCGGAGATCCTCGACGTGATCGAGGCGCCCAGCCGGGCCCACCGCTCCGTTTCCCGCGATGCTGCGTCAGCCCGGACAACCCGCTGAAGATCCTGCCTCCCCGCCCCTCCAGGGGCTCATCGGCGGCAGCGCGGCGATGCGAGACGTCTACGCCACCACCCGCCGGGTGGCGGTCTCCAACGCCTCGGTGCTGTTGCTCGGCGAGACCGGCACCGGCAAGGAACTGATCGCCAAGGCGATCCACCAGCTCTCGCCGCGGGGCAGCGGGCCGTTCGTCCGCGTCAACTGCGGCGCCCTCTCCGAGAGCCTGCTGGAGAGCGAGCTCTTCGGCCACGTCCGCGGTTCGTTCACCGGCGCGGTTGCCAACCGGGCCGGCCGCTTCGAAGCCGCCCACACCGGCACGATCTTCCTCGACGAAATCAACTCCACGACTCCGAAGCTCCAGGTCAAGCTCCTGCGGGTGCTCCAGGAACGGGAGTTCGAGCGGGTCGGCGACACCGAAACGATCCGCGTCGACACGCGGGTCATCGCCGCCAGCAACCGCGACCTGCTCGACGAGGTCGCCCGGGAGCGATTTCGCGAGGACCTCTATTACCGGCTCAACGTGGTGCCGATCCACCTGCCCCCGCTGCGGTCGCGGCGCGACGACATCCCGGCGCTGGTGAGCCACTTCCTCGAGCACTACAACCGCGAGAACGACCGCTACGTCGTCCACATCCAGAAGGATGCCCTCGAGGCGCTGGTGAAGTATCACTGGCCGGGCAACGTCCGCGAGCTGCAGAACGTCGTCGAGCGGTGCGTGGTCATGGCCCCCGGCGACGAGCTCACGCTCGACCTGCTGCCGCCGGTGATCCGCGGCGACCGCACGCCGGCCATCGCCATTCCCGGCCGGGGCGGCGACCTCGACAGCCTGGCCCGGGAGCTGGTCGAGCAGGGCCTGACGACGGCGGCCCCCGACGACGACGCCCTGTTCGAACGGATCGTGAGCCGCGTGGAACGGGAGCTGATCGCCCAGATGCTCGCGGCCTGCAACGGCGTGCAGCTCAAGGCCGCCGCCCGCCTCGGCATCAACCGCAACACGCTCCGCAAGAAGCTCCAGGAGCACGGCCTGGAAGAGACCGCCGACAGCTGATCGGCGGCATGGATGGCGGGATGGTTTTCATGCCCGGTGTCCCCGGGTTTCCACCCGGGGCTTCTTGTGCCGCACGCGTGACGCACCCCCAAAAAGCCCCCGGCGGAAGCCGGGGGACTCCGGGTCGCGCACCTT
>CAZJHQ010000072.1:0-7907 GCA_964545915.1 uncultured Candidatus Kuenenia sp.
CCGGCGGCAGCCGGGGGACTCCGGGTAGTATGCGATCCCGCGTGCCATGCAACCTGGCGTTGCGTCGCGAGCGAGTGGAGCCACCCGTGTTTTCTGCTCATGAACTGATCGTCGCGCCGGCGACCGTGCCCGGACCTGGCACGCGGGCGATCGTGCGGCTCGCTGGCGACGGGCTCGACACGCTGCTCCCGCGATTGTTCACGGCCATCGCTCCCGGGTTCGCCGCCGCCGGGGATCCGGCACGGGTTGTCGGGGCACGACTGGCAAGCGGGGGCTTGGGCCGCGAGTGGGGCGCGGTGCCCGTCACGGTGCTGCATTGGCCGGGGCCCGGCGGGCCGATCGGCGGGCCGCTCGCGGAGGTGCAGTTGCCCTGCTCGCCGCCGCTCGTGGAAGCGGTCGTGGCCGAGGCCTGCCGGCACGGGGCGCGGCTGGCGCGGGGGGGCGAGTTCACGCTCCGGGCGTTTCTCGCGGGCCGGCTCGACCTGCTCCAGGCCGAGGCGGTGCTCGGCGTCATCGATGCCCGCACGCAGAACGAGCTCGCCGCCGCCCTCGACCGGATGGCGGGGGGGGCGGGCCTTGCCCTCGGCACGAGCCGCGCGGCCCTGCTCGATCTGCTCGCCGACATCGAGGCGGCGATCGACTTCGCCGACGAGACGACGCCCGATGCCGTGCCGGTCGCCGACGTCGCGGCCTGGCGGGCGATCGAATCCCGACTGGAGGCGGAGCAGAAGACGCTCGCGGAGGTCGAGGCGCGCCTGGCCAGCCGCGGTGCGGGGAGCGGCGACCTGCCGCGGGTCGTGCTCGTCGGCCGGCCGAACGTCGGCAAGAGCAGCCTCTTCAACACGCTCGTGGGCCGCGATGCGGCGCTCGTGGCCGACGAAGCGGGCACCACCCGCGACTGGATCGAGGCCCGGATCGCCGCCGACTCGGGGGCCGCCTGCGTGCTCGTCGATCTCGCCGGCGTGCCCGATGGCCCGATCGAGGATCCGCTCGAGGCGGCGGCGGTCGCGGTGGCTCGGGAGCAGGTCGCCCGCGCCGACGTGGTCGTCGTCTGCCGCGACGCGACGGCCGCGGCCGACTGTGCATGGGTGCTGCCGGAGGTGCCGCGGATCGACGTCATCACTCGCTGCGACCGGTCCGGCACCGGGATCGCCGCGGCCGCCGGCATCTGCACGAGCGCGCGCGACGGGACGGGCATCGGCGCGGTGCGGTTGGCCATCGCGGCCGCCGTTGCCGCCGTGCCGCCGCGGGAGTCGCCCGCCACGCTCCGCATGGCGGTCGGCGTGGCGGCCGCCCGCGCGGCCCTCGCCGCGGTGCTGCCCGGCGTGACCGCCGCGTCGGCGGGCGGACCTGCCGACGAGGCGCTCGTCGCGGCGCACATTCGCCGGGCGGTCGATGCCCTCGGGGAGGTCACGGGCGCCGAGATCGGCACCGACCTGCTCGATCGGATATTCTCGCGGCACTGCATCGGCAAGTAGGTGCCGATCCGGCCGCGGAGCCTCGCCCACGCATGGTGCCCGAACTGCAATCAGCCTGCGAGCGGCTCACGGCCGGGGCCCTCCGGCATCAAGCCCGCGATGCTACGGCCCGGGCCGCGGTCGCGCGGGCGACGGCCCTGACGGTTGCCGCCGCGGCCGACCGTTGGGTGGAAGCGGCGCTGGCGATCAAGGCCGCCGCGGGGAATCGGGCGGCCGTCGCCGAGGAGATCGCGACCGGGCCGATCGGCACGCTGCGGCTGTTGCTCGTCACCGCACGGCGGCTTGGCGAGATCGCCCGCTCCGGGCTGCCGCGGCCTGCCCGGCCACCGCGGATCCTGCATCCGGCCGCCGGAGCGGCGGGACCGGAATCGTTTGTCGGCATCGAGCTGCTCCCCGAGCCGGGGCTCTTGGATGGCGTCGTGTTTCGCAACCATCGGGCGACGGTGCGGTGCGGGAATCCCGGAGGTGAGGAGGCGTTTCTGCGGTCGTGGCGGGAGGAGGCCCGTGAGCGGCCGCGGCAGGGGGGCGTGGCCGCCGTCCTCGGCGCGGGCAACGTCACGGGGCTTGCGGCTGCCGACGCCATCGCGCAAATCTTCGAGCACGGGCGTGCCGTGCTGCTCAAGCTCCATCCGCAGCATGCTCCGCTGGAGCCCGTTCTGGCAGCGGCGCTCGGGCCGCTGGTCGCCGCCGACCTGCTGGCGATCGTCTCCGGCGGCGCCGACGTCGCTCGGGCGGCAGTCGCCATGCCGCAGGTCGCGCACGTCCACCTCACGGGCGGGCAGGGGGCCTTCGACGCGCTGGTCTGGGGCGGCACAGGGCCCCGCACTGCCGACGCCCGCCCCGTGCTCGACAAGCCGATTACCTGCGAACTGGGCAACGTCACGCCGTGGATCGTCGTGCCGGGCCGCTACACGCCGGCGCAGCTCCGCTACCAGGCCGACGCGGTGGCCGCGTCGATCGCCAACAACACGTCGTTCAACTGCATCGCCACGAAGTGCGTGGTCACCTGCCGGGCGTGGGATCAGCGGGACGAGTTTCTCCGGCTCGTGCAGCGGCGGCTCGCCGGGCTGCCGCCGCGGCGGGCCTGGTATCCGGGCTCGACCGCGGCCTGGGAGACGGTCACCGGTGCCGCGGCCCCGGCCGACGGCACGTTGCCGTGGACATTTCGCAGCGGCGTCGATCCGGCCCGCGAGCCGCGGTGGCTGGAGCGGGAGTGGTTCGGTCCCGTGGCGGTCGAGGTGCCGCTGGATGCCGATTCGCTCGATGCGTTCTGCGGCCGGGCCGCGGCCTTGGCCCGGACGCTGCCGGGGAGCCTGGCCGCGAGCGTCACCGCGCCCGCCGGCCTGGCGGCGCACGACGAGCGCCGCGTGACCACGCTGGTCGAGCATCTCGAATACGGCGTCGTGGCCCGCAACACCTGGTCGGCGCTGGCCTACTCGTTCGCCAGCGTGCCCTGGGGCGGGTATCCGGGCGCGACGCTCGCCGATCCGCGGAGTGGCATCGGTCGCGTGCACGACCCGTTGCTCCTGCCGCTGGTGCACAACACGATCGTCGAGGCGCCGCTCGCCGCCTGGCCCGCGCCCGCCTGGTTCCCGTGGCATTCCCGCGGCGATCGGCTGGCTCGTGGGCTGGTGGACATCTATGCCGCGATCGCGCGGGGCGGCAGCGGCGTCATGCGGCTCGCCGCGATGCTGCCCGATGTGCTGGCGGGATAGTTCTCCCGGTGAGCGAGGCGGCCGCCGGCGGTGGAGCGCGGCATGGATGGCCACTGGAGGTGCAGCGGACCGTTGGGACAGGGAATCGGTCTCGTCACCGTTCCAAAAAGCCCCGGGCGGGAGCCCGGGGACACCGGGCAGGACAACCACCCCGCCGTCCATGCCGCATGACTGTCCGTGATTTCCCTATTTAAACCCACATCGCATGGCACCCGGGAAGGTATGCAACCCGGAGTCCCCCGGCTTCCGCCGGGGGCTTTTTGTGGGGGCGTCAGGCCCGGAGGGCCGGGTTGTCTTCGAGCGGGCGGCGGCCGGCCAAGCGAACTGCGGCACGATGCCGCAGGTTCGCGTGCACCATTTCCCCCGGCTTCCGCCGGGGGCTTTTTGTGTCGGTCGCGTGTGTCAAGCCGAAACCAAAACGGGAGAACGCGCACCATCAACACGTGCGCTGCGGGCTTCCCGGCAGGCGAGCACGACGGTCAGCCCCCGTCGCTCCAGGGCCGTCAGCGGCCGCGGTTCGCCGGGCGGCCCCGTCCTGTCGGGCCGGGAGCGGGCTGCGCCGGTTCGGCGCTGAACTTCTCCGCCTGCCCCGTGAGCTCGTAGAGAAACCGGCTCGGCTTCGAGGGCTTGCTCCTGCCCCACTTCGACCGTGTGAGGCACAGCGAGAGCACGAGCCGACGCTTGGCCCGCGTCACGCCCACGTAGCACAGCCGTCGCTCCTCGTCGAGCGCCTGCAGGCCGTCGTCGATCGATCGGCGGTGCGGCAGCAGGCCTTCCTCCATGCCCACCATCCACACGCAGTCGAACTCCAGCCCCTTCGCGGCGTGGAGCGTCATCAGCCGCACCGCGCCCGCCTTGGGCTTGTCGTCCTGGAAGCGGTTGTCTTCCTCGACCTGGAGCACGAAGTCGTCGAGGAAGCCACGCATGACCGCGGCCAGTTCCTTGCCGGCACCGTGGGCCCGCTCGTGCTGGTCGAGCGCGTTGGCCACTTCCTCGCAGCAGTCCCACCGCTGCAGGGCCTCGTTCGGGTCGTCCTCGTATTCCTTGCCGAGGTGCTGCTGGTAGCCGGCGGCGGCGAGCAGGTCGCGGAGCACCGCGCCGGCCCGCGTCCGCCCCGGCTCGACCGGCGACGCCGCCTGCCGCAGGGCGACGAGCCGCTCGAGCGCCGCCACGCCCCCAGCCGCCGCCGCCGAGAGCTTGCCGGCGTCACGGGTGGCGCGGAGCTCGTGCCACAGGCTGTGGCCCTGCTCCTGGGCCCGGTTGCGGGCCCCCTGCACGGCCTGCGCGGAGAGCCCGCGGGGCGGCACGTTGGCGATCCGCGACAGGGCGAGGTCGTCGTCGGGGTCGACGAGCATCCGGAGGAAGGCCATCACGTCCTTGACCTCGCGGCGGTCGAAGAAGGAGCGGCTGCCGACGAGCTCGTAGGGAATCTGCCGCCGCCGCAATTCCTGCTCGAAGGCCCGCGTCTGCTCGCCGGTGCGAACGAGGATCACGGCCTCCGTCGGATCCACCCGCCCCTCCTTGAGGAGGCTCTCGAGGTCGCTCACGACCCGGCGCGACTCGTCGATCTCATCCTGGGCCTGGAGCACGGCCGGCGGCGCGCCCGGCGGGAGGTTGGCGACGAGCGTCTTGCCGTGCCGGCGCGCGTTCCGCTCGATGAGCAGGTTGGCCGCGCGGATGATCTCCGGCGTGGAGCGGTAGTTCTCCTCGAGCTTCACGATCCGCGCGCCGGGCCAGCGCCGGGCGAAGTCGAGGATGTGCGAGACCTCCGCGCCCCGCCAGGAATAGATCGACTGGTCGTCGTCCCCCACCACGCACAGGCTCTTGTGGTCGCGGGCCAGCGCCGTGAGGATCCGTTCCTGAATGGCGCTGGTGTCCTGGTACTCGTCGATCAGCAGGTGGTCGAACCGACCGGCCTCGTCGCGGCGGGCCTGCTCGTCGGTCGAGAACAGTTCGTCCACCAGCAGCAGCAGGTCGTCGAAGTCCACGGCCCCGGCGGTGCGCATCGCGTTTTGGTAGCGGCGGTAGCCGGCGGCGGCCAGCGTCCACGAGTCGTCGGCGTCGCCGGCGACGGTGTCGAGCGCGCCGTCGGGGCGGATCGCCCGGCTCTTCCAGCGACTGATGCGGTCGAGCAGGTCGCCGGGGCGGAGGACGGTGTCGGGCACCCGGAGTTCCTTGAGGGCCGTGCGGGCGGCCGCCTCCTGCTCGCCTCGGTCCACGATCGCGAACCGCTCCGGCAGGCCGAGCTTCGCGGCGTTCCGCCGCAGGATCCGCACGCACAGCGAATGGATCGTGGAGATCTCCGGCTTCTCGTCGAGCTTGCGGCCGAGCTGCGCCGCGGCCCGGGCCAGCATCTCCCGCGCGGCCTTGTTGGTGAACGTCACGGCCAGGATCCGCGACGGCCGCGCGCCTTTGCGCACCAGATGGGCGATCCGTGTGATCACCACCCGCGTCTTGCCCGTGCCCGCGCCGGCGAGCACGAGCAGGGGGCCGGGGGGGGCGAGCACGGCTTCGGCCTGGGCCGCATTGAGGCCCGGCACACCGGTGCGCACCGGGGGCCGCTGTGGGGCTGACGCGGGCGTTTCGGCGCTGGGCACGGTCATGGCGGGCGAATGTAGCACACGCCTCGGCGCGCGGGAGCCTGCGGGGCGTGAATCACCTTGACGCCCTGTGCCCGGAAGTCTCTATTTTCGCTTCGCCCACAGGAGATGGCAGGATGGAATCGGACCGGCGGCACGAACTCGAAGAGAATGATCTGGCCGGCAGCACGCTGCAGGTCGTGGACAGGATCCGCCCGCACCTGCGCACGATCGTGACCGCAATCGGGCTGCTGTTCGCCGGCCTCGCCGCCTGGACGCTGATTGGTTCGCAGCAGTCGGCCGCCAAGGCCCGCAGCTGGGAGACCTGCATCGCCGCCCTCTCCAGCGGCGACGCCGCCGGACTCGAGGCCGTCGTCCGGCAGCACGCCGACACGCCGGCGGCGGGCTGGGCCCAGCTCGTGCTCGCCGACTCCGCCCTCGCCCAGGGATGCGACCTGCTGTTCACCGATCGAACCCGCGGCCGGGAGCGTCTCGAGGATGCCGTCGGCCGCTATCGCCAGCTGCTCGCCGCCCGGCCGACCGGCATGCTCGCGGAGCGGACGGTGTTCGGCCTGGCCAAGGCGAACGAAGCGCTCGGCAATCTCGACGATGCCCGCAAGGGCTACGAGGCGGTGATCGCCGACCACCCGGGCAGTGCGGCGGCAAGCCTGGCGGCAAACCGCGTGGCGGCGGTTTCGCGCGACGCGACGCGGCAGTGGTACGATTGGTTCGCGGCCCAGAAGCCAGCCCCCCCCGCGGCTCCCGCGGAAGGTGGCAAGGCCGCGCCCCCCGATGCCCCGTCCGCCGATGCAGCCCCCGCCGCCAACGCCGCAGAGTCCGCCGCCCCCGCCGCCGGCAAGTGATCCGCCGGTTCCCGTCGCGGCGGTGGCGGACGCCCCCCCCGGCACGGAAGTCTGCCTGCCCGTCGATGCCGATGCGGCCGGTGCGCGGGTCGACGTGTTCCTGGCCCGAGCGTTCCCCGAGCGGAGCCGGTCGTTCCTCGCCCGAGCCATCGAGAAGGGGGCCGTCCGCGTGGATGGCCTCACCGCGCGGGCCGCAGTGAAATTGAAGGCGGGAAGCGTCGTGCGGTTCGTCGTGCCCGAGCCGCCGCGGGCCGGTCCGGAGGCCGAGGAGATTCCGCTGGAGTTTCTTCATCTCGACGAGTGGCTCGCGGCCGTCAACAAGCCGGCGGGCATGGTCGTGCATCCGGCCAAGGGCAACTGGAAGGGCACGCTCGCCGGCGCCCTCAAGTGGCACCTGGAGCGGTCGGGCGGCGGTCTCTCGCAGGCGGGCGGCCCCGTGCGGCCGGGGATCGTGCATCGGCTCGACCGCGATACCAGCGGCGTGATCGTGGTCGCCCGCACCGAGGAGGTGCATCACGCGCTGGCCCGGCAGTTCGAACGGCGCACGGTGGAAAAGACTTACCTGGCGATCACCCAGGGCCAGCCGCAGTTCGACCGCGACGAGATCAGCCTCCCGATCGGCATCCATCCCTACCAGCGCGAGAAGATGGCCGTCCGCCGTGATCACGCCACGAGCCGCGAGGCGGTGACGCGGTTCGAAGTGGTGGAGCGGTTTCGCGGGGCGGCGCTGGTGCGGGTGACGCCAAAGACGGGCCGCACGCACCAGATCCGCGTGCACCTGGCGGCGATCGGCTGCCCGGTGCTGTGCGATGGCCTGTACAGCGGCCGCACGGTGATCGAGCCGGGGTTTTTCCGCCTGTCGGCGGACCATCCGCTGGCCGGGAGCCCGCTGCTCGCGCGGCAGGCGCTGCACGCCGCCCGGCTCATCCTCGACCATCCGGCGTCGGGCACGCGGACGGTGTTCGCCGCCGAGCTGCCTGCCGACATGGAGCGGACGCTCGCCGCCCTGCGGGCCGCGAGCCAGTAGCGGCGGTCTCTGACCACCGTGGCCCCGGCTTCCGCCGGGGGCTTTTTGTGGGTGTTCAAGAAGCCCCGGGTGGAAACCCGGGGACTCCGGCTCTGAAAACCATCCCGCCGTGCATGCCGGATGACAGCACGCAATGTCCCGGTTCAAACCCACATTGCATGGCACGCGGGCAGGCATGCGACCCGGAGTCCCCCGGCTTCCGCCGGGGGCTTTTTGTGGGTGTTCAAGAAGCCCCGGGTGGAAAC
>CAZJHQ010000072.1:8007-13170 GCA_964545915.1 uncultured Candidatus Kuenenia sp.
CCGGGGACTCCGGCTCTGGAAACCGCCCCGCCTTCCATGCCGCACGGCGGCACGCGAATCCCCGGATCGAAACCGCATCCCATGGCCACCGGGCAGGCGTTCCGCCCCGAGCCCCCCGCCGATCAGGGCTCTTCCTCGAAGAGCAGCAGGGCCCGGGGCAGCGTCGAGTCGATCACGCGGGCCACCGCGATCACGAAGCCCGCGGCGCCGTCCCGCCAGCCCCCCGCGGTGACGTAGCTGCCGATGAAGGCCGCCATGCCGCGGAGGGGCAGCGACCAGATCGCGGGCCGCTGCCCCTTGCCCCGCATCACCTCCGCCTTGAGCGGCGCATAGCGCAGCGACCGGGCGATCACGTCCGGCAGGGTGGCGTAGCTGAAATGCAGGATCGACCCCGGCAGTAGGACGGGCGGTCGCGACGGCGTGACCTCTTCGTGCACCGCCAGCGGCTTGAAGGCCGCGGTCGTGCGGTTGAACAGCCGCAGCACGCGGTCCCGCCCCCAGGGGCCGTGACGGATCTCGCGGCGGCCGATGAACGTCCGGCGGTGAAGCTGCCAGCAGGCGGCCGGGGCGGACAGATCCAGCCCCGCGATCGCCCGCCGCGCCTCGTCGTCGAGCACCTCGTCGGCGTCGAGCGCCAGGATCCAGTCGTACCGGGCGAGTTCCACCGCCCGGCGCTTCTGCGGTCCGTAGCCGAGAAACTCCTGCCGCTCGAACCGCGCGCCCGCCTGGTGTGCGATCGCTTCCGTGCCGTCGGTCGAGCCGGAATCGAGCACCAGCCGCTCGGCGCAGAAGTCGCAGGCGGCGAGCACCGCCGCGAGGTGCCGCTCCGCGTCGCGCGTGATGATCACCGCCGAGATCGGCAGCGGGGCCGGATGCGGAAGGGGGGCGGTCATGAGGACGCGCCGCTCGTGGGCCCGGCCGCCGCGGATACCGCCGTCGCGTGGGGCTCCGCCGTGGCGAACCGCGCCGGAAACTCCATCACGAACGTGCTTCCCGCGTCTGCGCGGCTCGTGGCCCGGATGTCGCCACCGTGCTCGCGGAGGATCTTGCGGCTCACGGCGAGGCCCAGACCCGTGCCCCGGGCACCCTTCGTCGACACGAAGACGTTGAAGATCTGGTCCAGTGTTTCGGGAGACATGCCGGCGCCGTTGTCGGTGACGACGATCCGCACCATGCCGCTGCCACGGTCGATGCCGGTCTCGATGGAGATCGTCGGGTCGGGCCGGCCCTCCACGGCGTCGAGGGCGTTGGTGACGACGTTCAGCACCGCGCGGGAGATTCCCTCGGGGTCGAAGAGCAGCGCCGGCATGCCGGCGGGGGGCTGCCAGCGGATCGTCGCCCCCAGTTCCTCGGCCCGCTGGTGTACCGTCTCGACGATCTCCGCGATCAAGGCCGCCAGATCGCTGGGCACGGGGTCGGGCTCGCGCTCCTTGCCGAAGGAGAGCATGTCCATCACCAGCGACGAGATCTTGTTCTGGTTGCGGTTTACGATGTCCCAGCCCTTGCGGACCATCGCCAGATCGTCCCCCTCCAGGCCCATGTCGACGAGGTAGCTGCCCCCGCGGATGCCCTGGAGGATGTTTTTGATGTGATGCGAGAGCGTGGCGATGGTCTGGCCGACGGCCGCCAGCCGCTCCGCCTGGACCATCGCCGAGTAGTAGGTCGTGTCCTCGACGGCCAGGGCCGCCTGGTGGGCGATCGCGATCATCAGCTTGAGATGATCGTCGCCGAACCGGCGGCCCGACTCCACCGCCTCGGCCAGCGGCGTCGTCGTGTCCACGTAGATCACGCCCACGATGTCGTAGCGGCCCTGCAGCGGCACGCAGATCGCCTCGCGGACGCCGGTGCGGACCACGCTGTTGCCAGAGGCGAAGCGGTCGTCGTCCTGGGCGTCGCTCGTCAGCACGCCCTCGCGATTGGAGAGCACGTAATCGAGGATCGTGCGGCTGATGGCCATCGACCCGGTGTCCCCCGCGCGGCGGTCGCGGCGGGCCTTGGTCGTGAGCTCCTTGGTCTCTGGATCGAGGAGCATGATGCAGCCCCGATCGGCCTCGACCCACTCGAAGACCAGCTGCAGCACCCGCCCCAGCAATTCGTCGATGTCGAGCGTGTGGCTCACCGCCAGCGACGTGCGGTACATCACCTGCACGTTGCTGCGGGCTCGGGCCAGCCAGCGGCTCTGGCCGTTCTCGGGGGCGGCGCGGGCGATCGAGTCATCCTCCCGCATCGTGCGGATGATCCGCGAGCCGTCGACGCCGGCTTCGCCCCCCACGATGTCCACCAGGCCGATCGCCTGTTCGTCGTCGTGGTCCTTCGCGTACACGAGCACCGTCCGCCCGATGCGGATCCGGTCGCCGCTGGCGAGTTCGGCCCGCTCCACCTTGCGGTCGTTGACGAACGTGCCGTTGGAACTCTTCAGGTCACCAAGCACCAGCGTCTCGCCGACGCGGCGAATTTCAGCGTGCCGCCGGGAGACCTCATGGTCCTCCAACTTGATGAAGTTGCCCGACTCCCGGCCGATCGTCACGGCCAGGGGCTGGCCCGCCAGGTCGAACCGCGCGCCCTTGTTGCGGCCTTGGATGACGAAGAGGGCGGCCACGATGCGGGGATTCCTGGGGTTCGCGGACGACAAATTGTCGCACAGACACCGGTCGACTGGAAGCCGGTGTCTCATTCGCCCAACCGCGGCTCGCGGGCGGCAAAAGTCGCCGCTGCGCGGTCTTGCAGATTCTCGCTGTGGCCGCGGCGGCCACACGCTCATCGAGCGTTCGCCGACCCGCTCGCCTTCCTCACCGACATCCGGCAGGGTGCTCCACAGTTTTGGCGACCACCATAGAATCAAAGGGTTGGAGCGTCCGGGCCTCGAAGTCGCGCGCAAGGAGTCCGCCATGTTTTCCTCTCGCATCTGCTCGTGGTCGGTGAGGCTGGTGGGGGGCGGTGTGGTGACCGCCCTCGTGGTGGGCTGGGCCGGGGCCGACGAGGGGGCGGTGGCCGGGCGACGCGAGCGGTTGCGGCAGGCGGTGGAGTGGCTCGCCGCTCCGGAGCGCGAGGGACGCGGGCCCGGCACCCAGGGCATCGATGCGGCCGCTGCCTGGGTCGCCGAGCAGTTCGCCGCGATCGGCGCGCAGCCGCCGGCGAACGAGGCCGCGGCGTTTCAGCAGTTTGCGATGACGCTCGACGCGAAACTCGGGCCGGCCGCGGAGAACGTGGCCGAGATCGTGGGGCCGCCGGGGCCCGACGGCCAGCCGGTGGTCACGCGGCTCGAACTGGGCCGCGACTTCACGCCGCTCGCGGCGGGCGGATCGGGAGCGTTCGACCTGCCGCTGGCATTCGCCGGCTACGGGATCACCGCGCCTGCCGAGAAGTACGACGACTACGCGCCGCTCGCCGCCGCTGGGGGCGGCGTCAAGGGGCGGGCCGCGATCGTCCTGCGGCAGGAGCCGCAGAAGGACGACCCGCACAGCGTGTTCGCCGGCAACCAGGCCTCGCAGCACGCCGCACTCGCCCGGAAGGTCGCCAACGCCTCGGAGCACGAGGTCGGCGGCCTGGTGTTCTGCAACGACGCCGATGCCGAAGGCGACGCCCTGATGGCCTTCACGCGGGCCGGAGAGGGCTCGGAGAAGCGCACCCTGCCGGTGCTCCACGTCCGCCGCTCGGTCGTGGACGACGTGGTCCGCCGCGCGGTCGGCCGCGGCCTGGGCGAGATCCAAAAGTCGATCGACGAGTCGCTCGAGCCCGCGAGCAAGCCGCTCGAGGGCTGGCGGATCCGTGGTCGGACGGCCATCGAGCGGGTCGAAACCCAGGGGCGAAACGTGCTCGCCGCGCTGCCGGGCCGCGGTGCGCCGGCCGCGGAAGGGCGGCCCGCGATCGATCCCGCCGAGACGGTCGTGCTCGGCGCCCACTACGACCACCTCGGCTACGGCGGGGCCAATTCGGCTGAGCCCGGCAAGCGGGCCGTGCATCACGGCGCCGACGACAATGCCAGCGGCACGGCCCTGCTCGTCGAGGTCGCCCGGCAGCTGGCCGCCGCGGGTCCGCTGCCGAGACGGATTCTGTTCGTGGCCTTTTCCGGCGAGGAGCGCGGCCTGCTCGGCAGCGGCCACTACGCCGCCAATCCGGTCGTGCCGCTGGGCGACACGGTGGTCATGGTCAATCTCGACATGGTGGGGCGGCTCGACGGCGACAAGCTGATCGTGCACGGCACCGGCACCGGCACCGGCCTCGACGCCCTCGTGGACCGACTCCTCGGCCAGCATCGCTTCACGGCCGCGAAGGAACCGGGCGGCTTCGGGCCCAGCGACCATGCCAGCTTCTACGCCAAGAAGGTGCCCGTGCTGCACCTGTTCACCGGCTCGCATGCCGACTACCACCGCCCCAGCGACACGGCCGACAAGATCAACTACGACGGCATGGTGCGGCTGGCCGCGCTCGTCGCCGACATCGTCCGCGAACTGGCCAGCGCCCCGGAGCGGCCCGCGTACGTCGAGGTGGCCTCGAAGATGTTCGCCCGCGGAGGCGGCGACCGCCCCTACTTCGGCAGCATCCCCGACTTCGGCAAGCCCGGCGGCGGCTACGCGATCTCCGGGGTCGCCAAGGATTCGCCGGCGGCCCAGGGGGGGCTGAAGGGGGGCGACCTGATCGTGCGGATCGGCGCCAGCGCCATCACCGGCCTCGAGGACTTCGACAGCGCGCTGCGGAAACACAAGGGGGGCGAAACGGTGCCGGTGGTGGTGAAGCGGGACGGCCAGGAAGTGACGCTCCAGGTCGTGCTCGGCCAGCCGCGGTGATCGCTCGATGGTGGCGCACGCCTCAAGGCGTGGGTATGCGGCCAGCGGTGCGCGATAGACCAACAAAAAGCCCCCGGCGGGAGCCGGGGGACTCCAGGTGGCATGCCTTCCCAGGTGCCATGCGATGTCGGTTTGAACCGGGAACTTGGCCGCCGTCATCCGGCATGGATGGCGGGGTGGTTTTCGTGCCCGGAGTCCCCGGGTTTCCACCCGGGGCTTCTTGTGTGGGTGCCAGGCCCGGAGGGCCGGGTTGATTCCAAGCGGGCGGCGGCCCGCCAAGGGAACCGCGGCACGAGGCCGCGGGTTCGCGTGGATCATGCTCCCGGGTTTCCACCCGGGGCTTCTTGTGTGGGTGCCAGGCCCGGAGGGCCGGGTT
>CAZJHQ010000073.1:0-11775 GCA_964545915.1 uncultured Candidatus Kuenenia sp.
AGCGCGGGGCCGTCGGGGCCGTGCACCTGCACGTGCCAGCGGAAGCGGTCGCGGAGCCGGGCGATCGGCGCGGGGGCGGGACCGAGGACGCGGATGCCGGCCGCGGCACCGGCGGCCTGTCGCAGCCGGTCGGCGATCGCACCGGCCCACGTGGCGGCGGCCTGGTCGTCGAGGCTGCGGACCACGAATCGGATCACGTGGCCGAAAGGCGGATAGAGCAGCGCCTCGCGGATCGGCAGCTCGCTGCGGACGAAGGCCTCGTAGTCGTGGACGGCCGCGGCCCGGATCGCAGGATGGTCGGGCGTGCTCGTCTGCACCACCACCCGGCCGCCGAGCGGCCCACGGCCGCTGCGGCCCGCCACCTGCGTGACGAGTTGGCACGTCCGCTCCGCCGCGCGGAAGTCGGCGAGGTGCAAGGCCGCGTCGGCGTTGACCACGCCCACGAGCATCACGCTCGGGAAGTCGAGCCCCTTGGCGATCATCTGCGTGCCGACGAGGATGTCGATCTGCTTAACGCGGAAGGCGTCGAGCGTCTTCTCATGGCTGCCGCGGGCCCGCATCGTGTCGGTGTCCATGCGGGCCACGGCGGCGTCGGGAAACCCGCGGCGGACCTGCTCCTCCAGCCGCTGCGTGCCCGTGCCGCGCTGCACGAGGCCGGGGGCGTGGCACTCCGGGCAGTCGGCCGGCAGGCGGTTCACGAGGCCGCAGCCGTGGCAGATGCCGCGGTTGCCCGGCTGGTGGAGCGTGAGCGCGAGGTCGCACTGCGGGCAGCGGGCCGTGTGGCCGCAGGCGCCGCACTGGACGTGCGTGGCGAAGCCGCGGCGGTTGAGCAGCAGCATCACCTGCCCGCCGGCGTCGAGCGCCCAGCGGATGCCGGCCGTGAGCCGGGCCGTCATCGCGCCGCGGGGCCGGCCCGTCTTGTCCCGCAGGTCCACCGTGATCACCGCGGGTAATTGCGAGCCCCCCACCCGCTCGGCCAGCCGGCACATCGTCCAGTCGCCGGCCAGGCAGCGGGCGAAGGTCTCGAGCGACGGCGTCGCCGAGCCGAGCACGAGCGGCACCTTCTCCTCCCGCGCGATCCACTCGGCCACGTCGCGGGCGTGGTACCGCGGCGCGGTTCCCTGCTTGAAGGAGTTTTCATGCTCCTCGTCGATGACGATCAGGCCGAGCCGCGGCGCCGGCGCGAAGACGGCGCTGCGGGCGCCCACGATCACGTTCACGCGGCCGGCCGCGATCTCCCGCCACTGGGCGTGCCGCTCGGCGGGCGTGAGATGACTGTGGAGCACGGCCACGGTGCCGAACCGGGCCCGAAAGCGGTCGCAGGTCTGCGGGGTGAGGCTGATCTCGGGCACGAGCACGATCGCCTGACGGCCGTAGGCGATCGTCTCCTCCACGGCCTGCAGGTAGACCTCCGTCTTGCCGCTGCCGGTGACGCCGAAGAGCACGATCGTCTCGTGCCGCGTCTCCCGCATCGGGCGGCGGATCGCCTCCAGGGCCGCGGTCTGCGCAGGCGACAGTGCGGTGGGCTTGTCGTGGCGGATCTTCTCGCGGCCCTCCTCCCCGCGGCCCCGTGGCCGCTCGACGGCGCCGGTCTCGGCGAGCAGGCCAAGCTTCACGAGCCGGCTGATCACGGCCCGGCTCGCCCCCGAGGCTTGGGCTAGCGCCGCCACGGTCTGCGGGCCGGCGGCGGCTGCGGCGAGCACGCGGGCCTGGGGCGGCGTGGGCTGCCGCGCCGGCGCGACGCCGGTAGCTGCGAGCAGCGGATCCATCCGCACCCGCGTGCGGGCCCGCACGCCCGCCGGCAGCACGGCCTCGAGCACCTCGCCCCACCGGGCCATCCATCGCTCGGCCATCCACTTCGTCAGTTCGAGCATCCGCCGCGACAGCAACGGCCGTGGATCCTCGACACCGATCACGCTCTTGAGCGGCGCCTGCGGCAGGTCGCCAGTGCGCACGGCCACGCAATAGGCGAGCCGTTCGCGGTTGGCCCGCCCCAGCGGCACGAGCACGCGGCGGCCGGGCTCGACGTCGGCCGCCAGCCGCTCCGGCACGAGGTAGTCGAGTGGCTTGTCCACGCCGTCGGGAAGCACGACGGTGGCGATCGTGCCCCGGCGCACGTCGTCCTCGTCCCACTGCGGGCGGCGCTCGAAGAGCTCGCGCTGGCTTGTGCTGTCGGCGGGCATGGGGATGATTAGAGCGTATTCGACGTGCGGAGCGATGACCCTGCCGATCCAACCCGGCTCGGAAATGGCATGAGTTGCGTCGCTGGCGAAGGTCCGTGCCTGAGCCTTGCGTTCCTCGGCCCAGGCAGTCCGCATCCGCACGCCGATCCCCGCGCCGTTGGGTGCTCCGGCCGCGGCGGCCATTTCGGAGGTGGTCTGTCGAATGCGGTGTGTTCGGGAGGATTCGATGCGAATCGGAGTGTTCGGCGGCAGTTTCGATCCGGTGCACGTCGGGCACTTGCTGCTCGCCGAGTGTTGCCGCGAGCAGGCGGGCCTCGATCGCGTGCTCTTCGTGCCGGCGGCGACGCAGCCGCACAAGCAGGACCGGCGGCTCGCGGCCCCCGAGCATCGCGTCGAGATGCTGCGGCTGGCGACGGGCGGCCATCCTGCCTTCGCCGTCGCGACGCTCGAAATCGAACGAGGGGGCGTGAGCTACACGGTGGACACGCTCACCGCGCTCGCGGCGGCGCACCCCGATGCCGAGCTCTGCCTGCTGCTCGGCCCCGACGCGCTCGCCGGTCTGCCGACGTGGCGGGAGCCGGAGCGGATCGCCGAGCTCGCCACGCTCGTGGGCGTGGAACGCGAGGGGCTCGACGACCTGCCCACCGCGGCCACGGCTGCGGGGCTGGCCATGCTGCTCGGCGCGGAGCGGCTGGCGGCGGTGCTCGAGAGACGCGTGCGGATGCCGGCGATCGGCATCCGGGCCAGCGACATCCGGGCCGCCGTGGCCGCCGGCCGCAGCATTCGCTACCACACGCCGCGGGCCGTCGAGGCCTTCATCGCGGCGCACGGCCTCTATCGTTCAGCCTGACGCGTGGCGCATGGCCGTGAGGTGCGGGCCGATCGGCAAGACGTGTTGCGGCGACCCGATGAATGCTGAATGGGTCTCGTCACACCTCCAAGAAGCCCCGGGTGGAAACCCGGGGACTCCGGGCACGAAGGCCACCTCGCCATCCATGCCGCACGACCACACGTGATTCCCCAGCTCAAACCTGCATCGAATGGCACGCGGGAAGGCATTCCACCCGGAGTCCCCCGGCTCCCGCCGGGGGCTTTTTGGGCGCGTGATCCGCTTGGTCCAAGAAGCCCCGGGTGGCAACCCGGGGACACCGGGCACGAAAACCAACCCGCCGTCCATGCGCACAACAGAGGAACTCCATCAGCCCGGCGGCGGGATCGCCGCGAGCCGGGCGGCGAGGAGCCGGCTCTTCGGCTCCGCCGCGAGCCGCGGGTCGGCGGCGAGCGCCCGGAGGAGTACGTCGAGCCGACTCGCGACCGACTGCTCGAGATTGAGCAGCACGTGCCGCGCGTCGCCGACAGTGCACGCCCCGCCGGGAAGATCGCCGAGCGGCTCCTCGCGAACGCGATAGCCGAGGTCCTGCGCGAGCTGCAACGCCTCCTGGAGGAGGCCGAGCGTGTCGGCCATGCGGTCACCTGCCCCACGGGCTCGGTGGCATGCCCCGCTTCTCACGGCGTTCCGCCACCGCCCGCCAGTATTCGACATAGCGGGCCCGCTCGGACGGCGACGTGCGGTCGATGATGCCCTTGCGAAACTTGTTCCGCTCTTCCTCGTTCGTGCTGCGCGGCGGGCCGCCGGACGGCGGGGTGGCGGATGGGGTCGAACCACCGCCGCCGCCACCACCACCACCACCGAACGCCGCCGTCACCTTTTCGGCCGCCGCGAACGCCTGCCGCATCACCTCCATCTCGTCGATCTGCCGGTCGAGGACCGCATCCCGCTGCGCGGGTGGGGCGTTGAAGTAGGCGTTAATGCGGGCCCGCATCGCGTTGCGAAACATGGTGCCGCCCCCCTGCTCCGCCTGCGGCCGAAGGTGCTCGGGCAGGGCTTCGATCTTCTGGCGGATGCTGGCCATCTCGGTCGCCATCGCGGTCGCCGCGCCGAGGTCGGTGGGCGCGGCGCCGTTGGGGTACTTCGCCGCGAGTTCCTCCCGCTGCTTGCGGATCTCCGCGACTCGCGGGTCTACCGCAGCGCCGAACCAGCCGAGCCACCAGGCGCCGAGCAGGGCGAACGCCGCGAGGACCGCCAGCGCGGCCAGCCAGCGGCCGACGCCGGCAGGGCGATCGGCAGCGGCCGCGGACGAGCGGGCGGAGAGCGATGCGGAAGCCATGGATTACCTCGCTCGAATCGAGAGCCGGAAGCGGTGGCCGTCAGAGATTGTCCACGTGGCCGTCGAAGTAGAGGAAGTTGCGGGCACCGTCCTGCGGCGGCGGTCGATTTGGGTCGGGATCGTTGAAGTCGTCGGCTGCCGACGGGAAAAGCGTGAAGCCGCCGTGGAAGGCCTCGAACTCGTAGAGCACCCAGAGCCTCGACGTCGCTCCCTGGTTGCCGCGGTACACGAGCGCCTGCTCACGGGTTTTGTTCGCCAGGCGGCGGGCGGGGTACTCGTAGCTCGTGCCCTCGTAGGGCAGGTTCTCGTACTCCGGCGGCCGGGCGGCGGGCGGCAGTGAAGCGGACTGCTGCTTCATCGCGTCTACGTAGCTCTGGGGCGTGGGATAGGTGTCCGACACCATGTAGGTGCCGTTTTGGACGAAGTAGCCGGTATCGGAAGGGCAGCGAAACACCTCCCGGTTTTCCTCGATGAATGGCCCGAGCACCTTGGCGATGCTCGGCCGGATCGGCCGCGTGGGCGTCCAGAACCAGAGCTCCGCGCTGGGGAGGACGGCGGCGTCGGGAAACTTGCCCTTCTGGCCGCCGCCGGTCTTGCGGTCCAGGTAGAGCTGGAAGGCGAGTCCGATGTTCTTCAGGTTCGACTTGCACTGCAGCCGCCGGGCCTGCTCGCGGACCGACTGCACGGCCGGCAAGAGCAGGCCGATGAGCAGGCCGATGATCGCGATTACGACGAGAATCTCGACGAGCGTGATGCCGCGACGGAGGGGACGCTGGATCGCGGGGCGGAGCGGCATGGGAGGTTGGCGGGGAGGTGATGCGGCTTCGCGGGCGGAAAAGTCCGCCCCATGCGAACGGTCCGCGACAAAGGCCCCGGCTTTCGGCCGGAAGCGGTCGGATTCGCGGAAGTTCAACGGTCGAGGGAACCAAACGGAGCGTTTTGCCAATTGTATAGCGGCCGCTCGACCACGGACGATACCCCACGGCGAGTCGGAAGTCGGTGGCTGGAGGGGGGTTGGGAGAGCGCACGGGGAGCCGCGAGCCGGAATGCAGCAGGAGTCGCCACAGCCGTCGGGGCCCTGGACCGGGCCGGCGCGGGAGTCACCGCGCCGGGACCTGATCGTCGTGCGCACCGATGTGCCGCCGTCCGCGATCGCGGCCTGCCCGCCGCGGCCCGCCGCGGTTGAGCCGGAAATCGAGCACCTGCGCCGGCAGGTGACGGCGGCTCGCGGTGAGCTCGACGCGGCCCGCTGCCGGCATGCCGCCGAACTGGCCGACCTGCAGCGGCAGGTGCTCGAGGCCCGCAAGCTGGCCAGCCTCGGCGAACTGCTCGGCACCACGACGCACGAGTTCAACAACGCGCTGACGACGATCCTCAACTACGCCCGCATGGGCCTGCGGCACCGCGATCAGCCGACCCGCGACAAGGCGCTCGACCGGATCCTCTCCGCCGGCACGCGGGCGGCGAAGATCACCGCCAGCGTGCTCTCCATGTCGCGGAGCCGCGCGGCCCGGTTCGAGCCGACCGACCTGACGCTGCTCGTCGAGGACGTGCTCGTGCTGCTGGAACGCGAGATGATGAAGTATCGCGTGCAGGTGGAGCGGGAGTTCGCCCCGGTGCCGCGGGTGTCGGCGAACCCGAGCCAGATCCAGCAGGTGCTGCTCAACCTCCTCGTCAACGCCCGGCAGGCGATGCCCAGCGGTGGCCGGCTGATTCTCCGTCTCGCCCACGACGAGCCGAGCGGTCTGGTGGATCTGATGGTCCGCGACACCGGCTGCGGCATGACGCCCGAGGTGATGCGGCGGATCTTCGACCCGCACTTCACGACGAAGGCCGGCCCCGACGAGACCGGCAAGGGGGGCACGGGCCTCGGCCTCACCGCCTGCCGCGAGATCGTGGAGGCCCATCGCGGGCGGATCCGCGTGGAAAGCGCGCCCGGCAAGGGCACGGCGATCACGATCCGCCTCCCGGTGCTCCAGGCCGCCGCGGCGTGACGCCGGCATTCAAATGCCAATAAGCGGGGCCACGCCGCCAAGTCGCGATCAGGACAGATTGGGTCTGCACTGTCGGCACGACCCATTGCGGCCGGTGGCGAAGGCGATGGCCCGCGACAAGGGCTGGCGGTGCCCACGAAAAGCCCGGGTTCCGCCGGCTCGCCGTTACTCGCGCATTGCGTAGCGCGACTCGCGCGTGACGAACACCATGGAGATCGCGAGCGGCCGCGGCATCGAGGCGGGCGTGTTGATCGTGTAGACCGAGCCGTCCTCGAAGGGCGGCCGCGGGATGCGGTGCACGACCTCGATGCGGAGCCGATCCGGCCGGCCGGCCTCCTCGAAGTTGCCATCGTCGGCCAGGGCGTTGATCGCCTGGCTGATCTTCGCCTTGAGGAGCGTGTTGAACTCGGTGGCGTCGGTCGTCACGCCCCCGTCGATGATTTTGATGATCACCTCGCCGGGCTCGCCTTGCATGACAAGATCTATGGTATCGAGGTCTTCGAGCACGGGGTGTTCCTCGGGAGAGCGGGGTGGTGCGGGTTGGGAACGGGCGATAGGGTGCAGTTGGCCCTTCTGGCTACTGCCAGCGGAGGAACGGGTCGCCGTCCCAGATTTCGGCCTTCACGTCGAGCAAGGCGATGGCCTCGGAAAGCGTGTTGCGGACGACGGTGTCGTCGGGCGGGTTGAAGGAACGCGCCTGGATGTCGAAATAGCAGTCGCCCTGGGGCCGATGCACGATGTCGATCTCGAGGTCTTTTTCGCCATCCTTGTTGAGCCGTCGCCGCTCGCAGGTGACGAGCGGATACCGCACCGTCTCCCCGGCGTCCGTGCTGCCGGCCGGGCGTACGGATCGAAGCCCTTGGCGTAGCTGCCGAAGAACGCCGTGAAGAAGTACCCGGGGATTCGTTCAGTCACGAGCGGAAAAATCTCGCCGCATTGCGGCTGTCGGCAACCACGAACGAGACGGTGGCCTGCTCGCCCGCAGTGATCGCCACGCCCCTGGTCGCCGCGGCGTCAACGTTCATCTTGCGGAGCAGTCGAGCGGGGCAGGACTTCGGATTGGCAGGAGTCTGAAGCTCGCCTCCGCATGCCGAAAATCGCTCCTGTCACGGATTCCTCGCCACCGTCGGCCGATCGTCGTTGCCAACTCGCAACGTCAACCGCCTGATCGCGTTACGTCCCCGACAGCATCATGTGCGATCGCCACTTTTTTCTTTACGGCCCATCGACCCAGAGCCTGAGAAGCGCCAGCGGCGATTTGTCCTTTTGCAAGGTGACTGAACGAGACAGAACACAGCAGACTGTGGAACAAGTCTGCCCGAGCAGGATGCGAGGACTGCCGACCGTGGAAACCCTCGGCGTTTCCACCGGTCGGCCAAGTGGACAAAGGCCATGGAGGGCTTTGTCCACGGGCAGATAGTCCTCTCTCTTTTCGATGGGCTCGCCAGCTGCCATAAACCGGCCCCGAAACGCCCCTGATGTCGGGCTGGCATAACACCATCGGGTAAGGGATTTGCCCGAATCCTCGAATTCGAGATTCCACAGACACGTCTCGTCACATTGTTCGACCAACCGAACGAGGTCCGCCAAAGACGTTACGGGTTTGGTCGTTAATGTTCGGTGCAGCATTCAGCTTCGCCCGGACCACGTCCCGCGCCGGTGGGCCGTGGGAGTCGCCCGTGAGCGTGAAGACGATGTCGCCCGCGGTCGTGCTCGGGCCAGTCGCTTCGAACCAGATCCTCCAGTTGTCCGTCGGGTCGACGCGTTGCCGCCCTGGCACGAGGCTCATGCCGAACGCGGGTTCATCGTTTGGCCCAAACGTGTGGAACGCAAGCGGCTCGCCCCCCGCGTGTTTGGGCTAGCTGGGGGGGCGTCAAGGGGCGGCGCATGAGAAGTCGTCGTGCCGTGGCAGCCGAGGTTGCCACGGTATGACACGCCCGCCACGTGTCCGTGACGCATCGCTCGCCTACAATCCGGGCATCTCGCGAAGGAGCCGCCCGCATGACCGCCCCCCTGCCCCGCACCCTCGCCGCGCTTCGTGCCAGCGGCTGGAAGAGCCGCCCCGTCAAAGACGAGGTGCGGGAGAACTTTCTGCGGATGCTCCGCGCCGGCGACGAGCTTTTTCCCGGCATCGTCGGCTACGACCACACGGTCATCCCCGAGATCAACATCGCCCTCCTCGCCGGACACGACATGCTGTTCCTCGGCGAAAAGGGGCAGGCCAAGAGCCGGCTGATGCGGCTGCTCTTGCGGTTTCTCGACGAGCACCTCCCCTACCTCGACGATCCCGCGATCCCGCTCCACGACGACCCTTACGCGCCGATCACCAGCGCGGGCCGCCGGCTCGTCGCCACGCGGCCGCCGGAGGAGGTGCCGATCGCCTGGTGGCCGCGGGCGGAGCGGTACGCCGAGCGGCTCGCCCCGGGCACGAAGTTCGCCGACATCATCGGCGAGATCGATCCCGCCAAGCTCGCCGGCGGCACGAGCATGGCCAGTGAGGAGGCCCTCCACCTGGGGCTCATCCCGCGGATGCACCGCGGCATCTTCGCCATGAACGAGCTGCCGGAACTCGACGAACTGGTGCAGGTGGGGATGTTCAACATCCTCGAGGAGCGGGACGTGCAGATCCGCGGCTATCCGGTGAAGTTCGACATCGACGTGATGCTGCTCTTCTCCGCCAATCCCTCGACCTACAACCGCTCGGGCAAGGTGATCCCGCAGCTCAAGGACCGGATCGGCGCCGTGATCCACACCCACTATCCCGCCGATCGCGACCTCGGCATCCGCATGGTCGAGCAGGAGGCGGGCATCGACGTCGGGGGCGAGTGGCCGGTGGTGGTACCGTATTTCATGAAGCAGATCCTGGAGCAGGTGACGATCGAGGCCCGGAAGAGCAAGTTCATCGACCAGCAGTCGGGCGTGAGCGCGCGGTTCTCGATCGCCAACTACGAAACGGTCGTGGCCAGCGCCCGGCAGCGGGGCGTGCGGCTCGGGGAGCGACCGGCCGTGCCGCGGATCAGCGACCTCGGCCACCTCTATTCGTCGAGCCTCGGCAAGCTCGAACTCGACCTCATGGGCAGCCACCAGATGACCGAGCGGCAGGTGCTCGACGCCGTCGTCGCCGCGGCGATCGCCGCGGTGTTCGAGGAATACGTGGAGGCCCACGGCCTTGACGAGATCGCGAAGGTCTTCGGGCAGGGCGTGAAGATCGAGGTCGGCGACGCCGTGCCGTCGGCGGCGTACGCAGAGCTCGTCGCGGAGGTGCCGCAGGTGTGGGAGAAGGCCTTCGAGGTGAACGCCGCGCAGGACCCGGCCGTGCGGGCGAGCTGCATCGAGTTCGTGCTCGCGGGGCTGTACGCCACGGAGCGGATCTCACGGATCCAATCCCATGGCCGCACGGTCTACGACACCGGCGGATTCAGGTGATCCATGCCCACCCGTGACACGCTCGGCGGGGTCGTCCACACGTACCAGAAGTACGATCCGGCGCGGATTCCGCCGCCGCGGCCGCCGGAGTCGGACCTCGTCTCGCCGCTGATGGAGCATCTGCTCGAGTTCGGCGACGTCGATGACCTCACCGAGGAGCAGCTGGCCGCGGCCGTGGAGCTCGACCCGGAGCAGATCGCCCGGCTCGGGCCCTCGCTCGACACGCTGCGTCGCAAGCTCGAGGAAGCGCGGCGGCGGATCCTGGAACGGTACGAAACCGAGGCCGTGCGGAAGCGGGCCCGCGCGGCGTTTCGCGATGCCGCCCGCCGGGCGAGCCCGCCCCCGCCGCACCGCGCGGGCTTCGAGCGGGCCGTCCGCGAGGAGCAGCTGCGGCGGCTCGAGCGGTTGTGGTATGCCCAGGAGGACGATCAGAGCCCGTTCGCGGCGCAGCTCGCCGGGCTGATCGAGCGGCTCGGCGACGTCTATCAAATCGACGAGCTGGCGGCGAAGTGGACCTTCACCGGCCGGGAAAAGCTCACCGTCGAGGAGGCGCTCGCCGTCAAGGCGCAGCTCGAGGAGATCGAGGCCCTGCTGCGGCAGCTGGAGGAGGCCCGCAAGAACGCGCAGGTCTTCCTCGTGAATCTGGAGGCCCTGGGCCGCCACGTCGAGGAGGGCGATCTCGACGAGCTGCAGGGACTGCGGCGGCAGGTGCAGGACATGGTCGAGCAGCTCGCCGCCCGCCAGGGCCTGGAGAAGACCGGCCGCGGCTACGGCCTCACGCCGCAGGCCCTGCGGGTGTTCCAGGGAAAGCTCCTGGAGCGGATCTTCGCCGACCTCGATCCGTCGCGGACGGGCCGCCATCAGGGCGACGTGGTCGGCGACGGCGCCGTCGAGCTCGTGCCCACGCGGCCCTATGAGTTCGGCGACTCCGTGGCCCAGATCGACATTCCCGGCTCGCTCGTCAACGCCATGCTGCGGCAGGCGGCCGAGGCCGCCGGGCCCCTGCGGCTCACGCCCCGCGACATCGAGGTGCACCGCACGCGGAACACGCCGAAGTGCGCCACGAGCGTGGTCCTCGACATGAGCGGCTCGATGCGCTACGGGGCGCTGCACGTGAGCGTGAAGAAGATGGCGCTGGCGCTGCAGGGGCTCGTGCAGCGGGAGTTTCCCGGCGACTTCCTGCAGTTCATCGAAATGTATTCGTTCGCCAAGCCGCGGCTGGCGGGCGAGATCGTGAAGCTCATGCCCAAGCCGGTCACGGTCTTCGAGTCGGTCGTGCGACTCCGCGCCGACATGGCCGACCCGCGGATCACGGAAGCCGACGTGCCGCCGCACTTCACGAACATCCAGCACGCCCTGCAGCTCTCGCGGCAGCACCTCGCCCGGCAGGACACGCCCAACAAGCAGGTGATCCTGATCACCGACGGCCTGCCCACGGCCCACTTCGAGGGCAGCCAGCTGTATCTCCTCTACCCGCCGCACCGGCGGACGGAGGAGGCGACGCTCCGCGAGGCCCGGGCCTGCCGCCGCGACGGGATACGGGTGAACGTGTTCCTGCTCGCCGGCTGGTCGCAGTCGCGGGAGGACATCCAGTTCGCCTACCGGCTGGCGGAGGCGGCCCAGGGCCGGGTGTTCTTCGCCGCGGGCCGGGATCTCGACCGGTTCGTCGTCTGGGACTACGTCGCCCGCCGCCGCTCGATCATCGGGTGAGCCGGGGAATCACGGGCCGTCGTGCGGCATGGATGGCGGGGCGGTCTTCAAGCCCGGTGTCCCCGGGTTTCCACCCGGGGCTTCTTGGGGGCACGCGCGACAGTTCCACAAAAAGCCCCCGGCGGAAGCCGGGGGACTCCGGGTGGCATGCATTCCCGCGTGCCATGCGGTGCGGGGTTGAACCGAGAAATTGCGTGCCGTCATCCGGCATGGATGGCGGGTTGGTTTTCATGCCCGGAGTCCCCGGGTTTCCACCCGGGGCTTCTTGGGGGCACGCGCGACAGTTCCACAAAA
>CAZJHQ010000073.1:11875-13162 GCA_964545915.1 uncultured Candidatus Kuenenia sp.
ATGGCGGGTTGGTTTTCATGCCCGGAGTCCCCGGGTTTCCACCCGGGGCTTCTTGTGTGAGTGCCAGGCCCGGAGGGCCGGGTTGATTCCAAGCGGGCGGCGGCTCGCCAAGCGAACCGCGGCACGACGCCGCGGGTTTGCGTGCAGCATGCTCCCGGGTTTCCACCCGGGGCTTTTTGGGCCACGCGCGACACATGCCCAAATGAAAAAGGCCGGGCCTCCGCTGGGAAGGCCCGGCCCTGGTTCACGTCCGCCGGCTCACGCGGAGCCGATGCGGATCGGGACGATCAGCCCCCGGCGCAGGCGCCGCAGGCCGGCTCGGCGGCACAGCCGGGCTCGGCACCGCAGCCTGCCGTGGCGGCACAGCTGGGCTCCGTGCTGCAGCTGCTGCAGTTGCTGGCGCTGGCCTTGGCGCGGCGGCTGAACAGGCCCCGCCGGGCGCGGCGTTGACGCGGCTGCGAATTGCAGGTCGGTGCGGCGGCACAGGCCGGCTCGGCAGCTGCACATGCCGGCTCCGCGGCGGCAGCGCAACCGGGTTCAGCCGCACCGCAGGCGGGCTCGGCACAGGCGTTGCAGCCGTGGCTGGCGGCGGAGACCGTCTCAACGGCCGTGAGACCGATGAAGGCCAGCGCGAGGAACATCGACACGAACTTGGGGAAACGCTTCATGAGAACCTCCTGATGACAAACCGCGCCGGATCGCAATCCCTTCCAGGTGATCCGGCGGGCCGGCCGCCGCGGGCGCCCGCGGTCGTTCAGCCGCCGGCAATCTAGCCGGAGCGGGGCAAAAACGCCCAAGCCAAAAACCGGTTTTCCGGAAATTCGCGGGCAAAACGCCTGTTCGCCGCCGGTCAGGCGGGCGGCAGCCGCCGTCGCTCGCGCCACAGCCTCGCGCCGCAGGCGGCCGCGGCGGAGGCCGATCCGAGAGCGAGCGTCCAGAGGGGAACGATGCGGCCGGGCTGCACTTCGTCGCGGTCGCGGGCCGAGTCGGCCAGATCGACGGGCTCGAGACCCGCCGACCGCCGCGTCCGCTCGTCCGCCGCCGCCTGCCGGCCGAGGAACCGCCCCTCGACCTGCCGCTGTCGAACGTCGAACTTCGGCGCGATCAGGCCGATGCCCGCCAACGCCATCAGCGCGAACAGCAGTCCCCAGAACCAGGGGCTGTCGGTGACGCGGTCCATCTCGGGCGGGGTGCGATCGGCCATGCCACCAGTCTAGCTGTCCGTGGACAAAGCCATCCATGCGGCACGACGGCCCGTGATTCCCAGGCTCGCGCTCGCACCGCATG
>CAZJHQ010000074.1:0-13013 GCA_964545915.1 uncultured Candidatus Kuenenia sp.
TTCCACGTCATCGCCCCGGTCGGTCCCGACGCCTGCTGGATGACCCGTGTGCATGAAGCGAAACCTTTCCGGCCGTCGGCCGTTGAAGACATGCCTCCGGTGCAACGTCGCAGTGGAGGATCCGCGGCCCATGACCGCCGCTCGACGCCATCGGAGATTCGACCCATGCAACGCACCGCCCGGTTCGATGGACTTCTCACGACCGTCGCGGCCCTGGCCCTGGCGACGGTGGCGGCCGCCCAGCCGCCTGAGGGTGGGCCTCCAGCTCGCGGCCCCGGCGGACCGCCACGCGACCCGCTGCGGGCGGCGCTCGATGCCGACGGCGACCGCGAGTTGAGCGCCGACGAGATCAAGAATGCGGCCATCGCCATCGCGCGGCTCGACCGCAACGGCGACGGCCGGATCGACCACGAGGAGTTCCGCCCACCGCGGCCCCCGCGGCGCGGCCCCCCCGAGGATGGTGACGATGCTCGGCGGCCTCCCCTCGATGCCGCAGGGCCTCCGCGCAGCCCGCCGCCCGAGGGCGGGCCACCGCGTGAGTTTGGTGGTTCCCGCGGCGAGCGGCCCGCAGGTGGTCTGCGGCCCGGCGGCCGGGCGTCGGAGCGGTTCGTCGAGCGGGCGCTGTCGTTCGACGCGAACGGTGACGCGAAGCTCGACCGTTCGGAAATCGAGGAGTTCGCCCGCGAGATTCAGCAGCGGATGCGCGGCGGCCGCGGCCCGGGAGGACCGGGGGGCCCACCCGAGGGTGGCCCGCGGCCGGAGCGACCGCAGCAGCCCGAGTGAGACGAGGTATGCTCTGCAGATGATGAATCTCACCGCAGAGCAGCTCCCCGCCCGTCCCGCCGAAGCCCATGCGCTCGCCGTCGCCCGCACGCTGTCGGGCGAGCGGATCGTGTGCACGACTGCCGGTCGCGGCCAGGCGTCTCACGCCTTGGCCCTCGAGCGGCCCGGTGCAACCGTCGTCGCCTGGTTCCTCGACCTCCATCCGTGCACGGCAGCCCGGGAAGCCTGGGCCCCGCCCCCGCCCAACCTGGCCGCCGAGTGCGCGCCCGACATGCCGGCCGGGCCGTTCGACCTGGCAGTCGTGCCGCTTGCGAAGGCCGGAGAGACGGAACTCGCCCGCGACCTGCTCCAGGCGGCGTTGGTCAACCTCGCGATCGGGGGCCACCTCGTGGCGGCGATCGACAATCCCCGCGACAACTGGCTCCGGGAGCAGCTCGCCGAGACGGGCGAGAAGGTGCGGGTGCGGCCCGTCGAGGCCGCCGACCGCAGGGCGAAGCCGGGGACGATCGCCTACGTGGTGCAGAAGACCCGCCCGCCGGCGAAGGTCCGCGACTTCTCCTGTGAGGTCGTGTTCCGCGACCGCGACCGGCTGCTCACGGCCGTCACGCGGCCGGGCGTGTTTGCCCATCGGCGGATCGATCCCGGGGCCCGCCATCTGCTCAACGCCGTGGACGTCGCCCCGGAGACCCGCGTGCTCGACATCGGCTGCGGCTCGGGCTGCGTGGCGCTCGGGATCGCGGCCCGCGATCCGTCGATCCGCGTGCATGCCTTCGATTCATCCGCCCGCGCGGTGGACTGCACCCGCCGCGGCGCCGAGCGGAACGGCCTGACGAACCTCACGGTGGCGCTCGAGGCGGCGGGCCGGGTGCCGGAGCCGGGCAGCTGGGATCTGGCGCTCGCCAATCCGCCCTACTACTCCGATTTCAGACTCGCCGAAATCTTCGTGGAGTCGGCCCGCATGGCCCTGGCCCCGGGCGGCACGCTGCTGGTGGTGACGAAGCAGCCCACCTGGTACGTCGAAAACCTCCCCCGAATGTGGACGCACGTCGCCCGCGAGGAGGTCAAAGGTTATCACTTGATCGAGGCCCAGCGGCCTGAATGATCGGCCGCCTGGAAGGCGGGGTGGTGTTCATGCCCGGTGTCCCCGGGCTCCCGCCCGGGGCTTCTTGGGCGTGACCGTCCTACAAAAAGCCCCCGGCGGAAGCCGGGGGACTCCGGGCAAGAGGGCCAACTCGCAACCCATTCCGTAAGGCTCAACGCGAACCCCCGCCGCACCCCAGAAAGCAGCGTGTCGAAAGCCGCCAGGGGCTTGCGTGAAACCGCCGCGATCGCGGCCGCCTCGCCCGTTCACCGATTCACGTGCACCACCTTGGCGGGCGGGAAGCCGTTGAAGTGGGTGGAACTGGCGGCCGAGTAGGCGCCGATGTTCTCGGAATACAGGTAATCGCCGATCTCCAGGTCGGGCAGCTGCTCCGAGAGGCTGATCGTGTCGAGGGCGTCGCAGGTCGGGCCGAACACGGCGCACAGTTGCGGCGCGCCCTTCTTGAAGCTTTTCAGGTGGTAGGTGCAGTGGTCGAAGATCACGCCCGAGTAGGTGTGATAGACGCCGTCGTCCACGTAGTAGCCGAGCTTCTCGTTGCGGAACGCCTTGCCGATGATCTTGCACACGGCCGAGCCGGCCGATGCGACGAGAAACCGCCCCGGCTCCGCGAGGATCTCGATCTCCTTGGGGAACAGCCGGTCGAGCTCGTGGTTGATCTGCTTCGCCAGGGCCGAAAACTTCGGCACCGTGGCGTCGTAGGCGGCCGGAAAGCCGCCCCCGATGTCGAGCAGCTTGAGGTTGAAGCCGCGCGACTTGGCCTCGGAGAAGATCCCGGCACAGAGGTGCAGGGCCTGGATGTAGTTCTGCGGGTTGGTGCACTGGCTGCCGACGTGGAAGGAGAGCCCCTCCACGACGAGATCGTGGTCGTGGGCATACTTGATGAGGTCGACCGCCTCGCCCGGCAGGGCGCCGAACTTGCTCGACAGCTCCACCATCGAGCCGGTGTTGGGCACCCGGAGCCGCAGGGCCAGCCCCGCGTGCGGGGCGTGCCTGGCGATCTTCTTCACCTCCTCCTGGTTGTCGTAGGTGACCAGGGGCTTGTAGCGGTCGAGCTCCTCCAGCGTCTCGATCGGCTTGATCGGATTGGCGTAGATGATCTTGTCCCAGATGAAGTCCTGCCGCTCCTTCGCCGGCAGCTTGGCGATGAACTGGTAGACGGTGCGGAACTCCTGGATGCTCGCCACGTCGAAACTGCCGCCGAGCTTGTAGAACGTCTCGACGATCGCCGGGTCGCTGTTGACCTTGACCGCGTAGTAGACCTGGACGCGGGGAAAGTGCTTGCGAAACAGGGCGTAGTTCTTCCGCAGTTCGGCGTGATCGACGACGAACAGCGGCGTGCCGTGCTGCTTGGCGAGATCGAGCAGGGTTTTCTGGTTCATGTCAGTCGCCATCCGTCAACAAAAAGTTCTTGAACTGCCACGGGTCGGCGGGGTCGATCGCCGGGCGGTTGTAGCCGTGAAACGCGTTGGAATAGTGCTTGAGCGGCGTCCAATCGCTGGCCACCGAGACGAACCTGCCCAGGTAGGGCTTCGCGATCGAGAGCACGTAGTCGTGCGGCAGGTCGTCGGGAAGCTTCACGCCCTGGTCGGGATTCTCGATCATCCACATCGTGGCCGCGACCACCGAGCAGGCCACCTGCATGGTCGTCGCATTCTGCCCGGGCACCAGCCGCCGCGATTCCTCGATCGAGAGATCGGTGCCGCACCACCAGCTCGTGAGCGGATGCCCCATGACCAGCGCCCCGAGGATGTCGGCGCCGCTGGTGATCTCGTCGGTCATGATGCGGATCTTCGGCTGGAGCCGGTAATCGTTGCCCCGCAGCTCCCACAGGCTGGCGATGGCGGCATCGCACGGGCAATAGGCGTAGTGCACCGTCGGCCGGTAGACGGTCTTGCCGGCGGCGTCGCGCACGGAGAGCTTCTCGGTGATGCTGAAGGCCTCGCCGTGGCGGACGACCATGCCCACGATCGTGTGGTTGGGCGGCACCCAGCTGACGACCTGCGTGTTGATGCCCATCCGGGCCAGGCAGATCTGGCTCCGCGGGCCGTCGGCGTGCTCGTAGGCGAAGGGAGGCAGCTCCTTCTCGTGCGTGCCCCAGCCCATCTCGGCGGTCGTGGTGCCCTCCTCGCGGAAGCCCTCCACGCTCCAGGTGTTGACGAACTCGTCCACCTCCTTGGGCCGGTCGGAGATCTGCGTGTCGCGCTCGCTGCAGTGGATGACCTTCACCCCCAGCTCGTGGGCCAGGTGGTTGAAGGCGTGGCTCGTGGCGTGCTGGGCGATCCGCTCCGCCTGCTCCCCCGCGAACTTCTTCTCCTCCAGGCACGCCGCGGCGATGTCGAGCAGGGCATGCTTGGTGAAGTGGCTGATCAGACCGGGATTGGCCCCGTGCTCGAGCACCGCCGTCGGCCCGGGCGTCTTCCAGCCGGCGATCATCCGCCGCAGGTTCATGTGCCGCCAGTAGAGCGTGAGGTGCGTGGGGTGGGCGCCCTTCGAGTGCTCGTACGGATCCCAGAGCTCGACCGACGTGTTGAGGTAATTCACGCCGTGGTCGTGGCACCACTGCACGATCTCGCAGCAGTCGATGTTCCAGGCCAGGTCGATGAGGATGTCGCCGGCCGCCAGATGCTTTCCCAGGATCGTCCCGAGGTTGCCCGGCTCGACCTTGCCGCGGACGAAGTTCACGCCCCGCTCCGTCCACGGCCGCAGCGCCCCCTCGTCCGGCTGGAACTCCAGGATCGTGATGTCCTGGGGAGACACCTTCACGTGGTCGAGGAGGATCGGCAGCGTGCAGCGGGCCACGGCGCCGAAACCGACGAACAGGATGCGCTTGTGGAAGTGGAGCATTTCGTTTCCAGGAGGGCAGGGAACCGGGGCAGGATCGCCTGATGTTTACGCGATGCGGGAGGAATTGTTCAACCGGCGGCCCGGCGGCCGGTATGCTGGAGGTTCGTCGCCGGCCGTCGCCGGCCGCATCGGCCCAACCCGGCTCGGGGACGGCATGAGTTGCGTCGCTGGCGAAGGTCCGCCACGCTCCGCATCCTCACGCCGATCCCCGCGCCTGCCTCTTCTGAGATGCCTGGCCACATCTGCGGCATGACAAGAACCCGAATCAGCCCAACCCGGCTCGGGGACGGCATGAGTTGCGTCGCTGGCGAAAGTCCGCCACGCTCCGCATCCTCACGCCGATCCCCGTGCCTGCCCCGCGAGCGGCAGGGCGACGGTTTTGCCGTGCCCACGGTTTTACCCAACCCTGCGCGGAGATCCGTCGGCTATGCATCCGTTCATGACAGCACTCGGGCTCGCCGCAGCCGGGGCCGTCGGCACGCTCCTGCGGGCCGGGCTGACGACGCTCGCCGTGCGGCTCCTCGGGCCGGGATTTCCGTGGGGCACGCTGGCCGTCAACCTGCTCGGCTCCTTTGCCTTCGGTCTCGTCTTTGCGGCGGCCCGCGCCCGCGGCGGCCTGTCCACCGAGGCCGAGACGATCCTCCTCGTCGGCCTGCTCGGCGGCTTCACCACCTACTCGAGCTTCGCCTTCCAGACGACCGAGATGCTCCAGCACGGCCGACTGCCGGCCGCCGCGGCCTACGTGCTGGCCACAAACAGTGCCGGCATCGCCGCCGTATGGGCCGGCCTGCGAGCGGGCGCCGCCTGACTCACGGGGGGGGCATTTCCCAGGCGGTGCGGAGCACGAGGCCGTCGTCGGTCATCCGCATCGTGGCGGCGCTGACGCCAAACATGCCCTCCATCTCGGCGGCGGTCGGCAGGGCGTCCTTGATGCTCCGAAGCAGCTCCCGATACTCCTCGGGCACGTCGTCCGGCTCGAGATTGGCCGCCATCTCCCGCAGGCTGCCGAGCATGCCGCCGGTTTTGCCGGCGTCGCCCACGGCGAACATCCGCGCGGGGTCGAGCGGCAGGAGCTTGCCGGCCCGCCGCATGACGTCCCCCTCGCGCAGCGAGGCGTCGCCGGCGGGCGGGTTGCGGATGCCGGCCAGCGTCCGCTCCAGTGAATCGCCGCCGATCGCCACCACGAGGTGGTTCATGCCGATGGCGACCGCCCCGGCCTCGCTCGGGAGCCGGATCACGCTGAAGCCCTGCTCGTCCTTGACCGCGCCGCCGGCCAGCGGCCCCATCAACTGCATCACCTTGCGGAAGGGTGCCTCGTCGGTCAACTGCCAGACGAACGCCCCGCGATTGGCCTGATTGAGGTTCGCGGCGACGGCGCCCGCCTCCCGTCCGACCGCCACCGCCTCGGCGATCCGGGGCGGGTAGTCGATGATCCAATGCCGGCTGCCGAGCGCCGACAGGAACTTGGGCAATTCGATCCCCAGGTTCCCCTGGGCCTGCATCTCCGCGACCGTGAACATGTTGCCCGCCTCCTCACCAACCGCCGCGGCCATCACCTCGCGGACCGTCTGGTAAGCCTTGCCGAGATCGAGCGAGATCTGGCACAGGCTCACCGCCTCCTTCGACACGAACGGCGGCGGCTCCGCCGGGTCGCACTTTTGGTCGAGGATCTGCATCAGGCCGGTCCGCGGTGCGGGCATGGCGAGGAACATGCCCTGATGGAACAGGCCGCCGTCCAGCGTCTGCCGCCAGGCGAACGGCCCCACGCCCCCGAGCCCGATGCTCTCCAGGAACCGGGTGGCCGCCTCGGCCTCCGCGCCCGCCCCGGCAAAGGCCGCCTGGAAGACCCGCGGGTCGACGATCACATCGACGAAGGTCAGCCCGTCGGGCAACGCGTTGCGGACGCCCGGCAGGCCGAGGATGTCGGCCACCGGCGCCGCGCCGGCGGCCTCGTGGGCCGCCAGGAAGCGAAGGAAGGTCTTCTTTGCCTCGTCGGCGCCGCTCTCGGCGTTCCAGTCGCGGTCGCCGCCGCCCGCGCCCCCCTGGCCGCCGGCCGCAGCGGGGATCGTCTGGCCGACGAGCAGCCGGCCGCCGATCCGCGTCACGAACGAATGGGCCAGTCCCGACTGCTCGCGCTTCGCCCCCTTGATCCGCTCCTGAAGAGCCTTGACCTGGGCCTCGACGTTCTCGTCTTCCGCCGCATCGACGGCGAGGTTCCCCATGTCGATGCTCAGCACCGGCTCCTGGACCCAGAGCACCTCGCGGCCCGCCATCTCGAGGTCGATCCGCTTGGGTGCCGCGTCACCCTCGGCCTGCCACTCCGCGAGCACCTTCTTGCCGGCGGCGACGAGCCGCTCCGCCGGCCCCGCGCCCGGCTCGAGCCAGGCGAGCACCATCTGCAACGGCGGCCGCCCCTCGTCCCGCCGCAGGACGACGATCCCGAATCCCATGTCACCGGCGAACAATGCCGTCGGATCGTCCTTCTCGAGGCCATACTTGGCGAGCGACTCCTCCATCCCGTCGACCGCCTCCTCGGCGCCTGCGCGGCGGAGGTTGTCGAGCACGAGCTTCCCGATCTTCTCCAGCCGCTGCGGGCCGAGCGCGGTAGCGCCGAACTTGGTCCGGGACCTGAGCGCGTCGACGAACCCGCGGGGCTGCGGCAGCCGCACCATCACGGCCGTCTTCTCCGGCAGGCACTCCCAACTCGGACGCAGGTCGGCGGCGGTCGCCCCCGCTCCCACGGCCGAAGCCGCGGCCACGACGGCAGGCAGAATCCAATGGCGGGGGGCGTTCATCGCGACTCCTTCGCCTTCTCGACGGGCGGGCTCGGCCGGAACGGCGGCGGCAGGTAGGTGACTCCGTTCTGGGGCTGCGACTCGTCGTACAGGTACGTGTCGCGGTGGACGAGAAAGTCGATCAGTTCGTTGGCCGGGATCCCGAAGGCGAGCCCATCGAAGATCGCGGCGCCGGCACAGGCCACCGCCACCACCTCGCCGCGGGCGTTGAAGATCGGGCCGCCGCTGTTTCCCGGGTTGATGGCGGCATCGGTCTGGATGAGCCGCATCTGCTCGATCGTGCGGGTGGTGCTGGAGACGATCCCCTGCGTCACGCTCCGCTCCATGCCCAGGGGATTGCCGATCGCGAACACCATGTCGCCCACCCGCAGGTCGTCCCGATCATTGATCACCACGGGCTCGGGCAGCCGCCCCTTGGCCTCCTCGACGTCGAGCTGGAGGATCGCCAGGTCGCGGAGCGGCTGGAGCGCGATGATCTTCACCTTGCGCAGCTCCGTCTTCTCGAAGCCCTTGTCGGTCTTGCGGAACAGGGTCGCCTGCAGCCGGGTGTTGTTCTCGACGACGTGGTAGTTGGTGACGACGTGGCCGTCGCGGCTGATGAGAAAGCCGGTGCCGAGGCCGCCGGGGTTGCGGATCATGACCACCGCCTCCCCGAATCGCTTCACGAGCTCCGGCACCTCGCGGGCCTCGAGCGTGCCGGTGCGGAAGATGCCGCGGTCGGTCTCCGCCTCCAGCTTGCGGCCGCTCGTGTCTTCGCTCGTCACGGCGAGCACCCGCTTGGCGGGAATCTGCACGACCTCGAAGCCCAGGTCGAGGACCACGCCATCGTCATTCTGCCGAAGGAGCGGACCGGTGACCTTGCCGCCACCCACGAGCGTGACGGTGACGATCTCGGCGGCGGCGGCCGTGGCGGCCGACAGGGCGAGGGCGCACAGAAGAACGGGCAGGCGGAGCATCAGGGGGCCTCCTTGTCGCGGCCGACGTAGATCACGAGCCGATCCTGGCTGACCACCGCCAGGTCGCGGGCGGCGTCGCCGTCGGCGTTGAGGCCGGCCACGAGCCGCGGCTCCGAGACCATGTCCTTCGACTCGCCGCCGTCGTAGGGATACTTCCGGTCCTCGAACACCTTCCACGTCACCGACCGCTGCAGCGCGTCGGCACCGCGGAGAAGGGCCGTGAGCTGGTGCTTGCGGTCATCGCACAGGGCGACGTCCTCCGTCCGGTCGCCGTCGATGTCGGTGACCAGCACACGGTGGATCGTCGACTCGCTCACGCCGCTGCGGCGGCCGATGCGGCCATCGACGCTCTCGAGCAGCTTGAGCTCCCAGGGCTGGCCGCGGGAAAGCCGCACGATCCGCTCCTGATCGACGAGCATGACGCCGAGCACCGGGTCGCCGCGGAGACCGGCCCCCGTCGGTGGCTTCACGCTCTCGGCCACCCGCATCACACCGGCGTCATCGGCCTGGAGGCGGTGGAGGAACGCCCCCCCCTGCTCGAGCGCCCAGGCGGCGGCGGGCTTGCCCGGGGCAGTCGGAATCGGCAGGTACGACGCGATCTTCTGCCCCTCGGTGAGCATCACCTGATCAACCGGATGGAGGTCGTCCCCGAGCCACTGGAGCACGCCGTCGGTGAGCCGCGCCTTGCGCAGACTGCCGCCGACGTCGAGCACGCCGTACTCGCCCGGCTCAAACTTCGCCAGGAGCGCCGGGGAGGAGACCACCGGCTTGCCGTCCTGGAGCGTGACGAGCTTGCCGGCAGGTGCGAAGGCATCCTGCACGAGGAGCGTGTCACCGCCGAGCCACACGACCTGCTCCACCTTGGCGCCGAGGTCGGCATAGCGGGTCTTCACCGGCTCCGGCTTGTCCGCAGGCCAGACGAAAAGGTCGAGGTCGGTGGCCACCCGCTGGGCCCACCAGACCGTCTTCCCGACCACGTCGAGCGCGAGAATCTTGCGGTCCTTGCCCTGCTGCTCCCAGGGCTGCGGGTAGGTGAGCCGGCCGTTTTCCCAGCGGCAGAGGTGCAGGTCGGCGGCGTCCTTCGCCCACGCCAGGAGCGTGCCCGGAGCCGCGGCGGGGGCGGCCACCGCCTTGATGCCGCCGATCGCGGGAAACGTCTCCTCGTCGAGCCAGCCGGCCGCTCCCAGCCGGTGGACCCGCAGTCGCGGCTGGGTGGCATCGACCGCCACGATGGCCGGCGTCTTGGTGGCGCCGTCGCCGAGGATGATGCCGCACCAGCCACGCTTCGCGGCGGAGGGCATCGGCAGGGCGTCCTGACGTCCGATGTCGGTCGCCTCGCCCTGCGCGAGCTGATACCGCCGCAGCACGCCCTTGTCACTCCCGCCCAGGAGCAGCAGGTCGGCCTTGCCGGTCCGGGGCACGGCGACCCGGAAGCCGTCGACCGTCTGGTCGTGGAGCGTCTGGGCGGCGAGCAGGCGGCCCTCGGAGCCGCAGGGATACCAGCGGACCACCTGCCGGGCCGCGCTCGACCACTCGACGAGATCCTGGTCGCCGTCGCCGTCGAGATCCGCGAGGTGCCAGTCGAGCCGCGGGCGGATCTCCCGCGGGGCGAGCCACACCGCCCGGCCGCCGCGGACCAGCGGCAGCTGCTGGATGCCCTGCTCATAGCTGATGAGCAGTTCGTGCCGGCCGCCGGGCAGGTCGCGGATCAGCAGGCAGCCGCGCCGACCGGTGGGCGTTCCCGGGAGCAGGTTCCACTCGCCCGTCTTCTTCCACGCCCCCTTGGCGTCCACCGCCTTGTCGGCGGCCTGGGTGTAGATGGAGATGCGGTTCGACGGGTTGGTGAGCACGAGCAGTTCAGGCCGCTTGTCGCCATCGACGTCGTGGGCCACCGCATCGACGGGCATCTCGTCGATCGCCACCTCGCCGTGCGCCCAGTCGGCAGCCAGCGGCAATTCATTGGGGCGTTCGGGATCTTTTTTGTCTTCCCGGGTCCGCTCGGCCGGCGCGAGCCAGCGGTACAGGTCGAGCCGCGCCTGCCGCGGGTTGACGACGATCACGTCGTCGCGGCCGTCGTTGCCGAGGTCGGCCACGGCGAGCCGCTCGGCGCGACCGTCGAGCGGAATCACCCGCATCCCCTGCCAGCCGTCGAAGGCGGCGACCGGCGCAGCCAGGGCAACCAGCCAAAAACCGGCGAACGACCGGCGCCGGAAGCCGGAGGGCACGTGCGTTTTCATGCGACGAATCGTAGCCGCCGCCGAAGGCGGACGCCACGCACAGAGCCGACCCTGGGAAAATCGGGGCGGAGAGATTCGAACTCTCGACCTCTTGGTCCCAAACCAAGCGCGCTAGCCAGACTGCGCTACGCCCCGGAGGCTCGGCAGTGTAACACGCGGCCGCGGCGGCGGCCCGCGTGCCACACAGGGCCGGTTATTCGGTGATGTGGTCCAGCAGCCGCTGGAACTCGTCCAGGTCGGCGAACGGGATCACGATCCGGCCCGCACCCTTGCCGTTGGCGTGGACCACGACCTTCACACCCAGCGCCCGCCGCAGCTGGTTTTCCACCGCCACGATCTGGCTCGCGCGACGGGTGGCCGGCCGGCCGGGCTTGCGCCGCACGCCCCCGCCCGACGGCAGACCGGCCGCGGCCTCCTCGGCGGCGTCGAGCGCCGGCAGCTCAGTGGCCTCGACGGCCTCGTCGCGCCGCAGGATCTCCTGCACCTCGGCCTCCACGGCCCGCACCGACAGCCCCTCGGCGGCGACCCGGCTCGCCAGCCGCACCTGCTCGTCCTCGTCGCCGAGCGGCAGCAGGGCGCGGGCATGGCCCATCGACAGCGTCCCGGACCGCAGCTGCTTCTGCACGGCCTCGGGCAGCTCCAGCAGGCGGATCAGGTTGGCCACATGCGAGCGGTCGATCGAGAGCCGCTTGGCGAGCTCCTCCTGCGTGCAGCCCCAGGTGGCGAGATACTGTTTGAAGCTGGCCGCCTTCTCCAAGGCGTCGAGGTCGCGACGCTGCAGGTTCTCGACGATCGCGATCTCCGCCATCTGGCGATCGTCCACGTCGAGCACGCGGACCGGCACCCGCTCCCAGCCGAGGCGGCCGGCCGCGGCCAGGCGGCGCTGGCCGGCGATCAGTTGGTAGCGGTCGCCCCGCGCCCGCACCACGATCGGCTGCACGAGGCCGTGCTCCCGCAGGCTCTCGGCCAGCTCGGCCAGCTCGGCGTCGCCGAGTACGCTCCGCGGCTGCCAGGGATTGGGGTCGATCGTCGCCACCGCCACCTCGGTGGCCGGCAGCGCGGCGGCGGCCTGCTCGATCTCCTCCGGCGCGTGGAGGATCAGCCGGGCGGCTCCCGCGCCGAGCCCGTGTTGCGGGGATCGGCTCGGCTGGGCGGCCAGCGCCGCCGTGCCCTGCGTGGCCGGGGCCGGGTCGAGCCCGGCGCGTCCCAAGAGTGCCTCGAGTCCCCGGCCCAGGCGGCGTTCCCTACTCACAGTCGCGTACCTCCATGCACAGTTCCGTGTAGGCCCGCGCTCCCCACGAGCGCGGCGCGTAGTCGATGACACTCTTCCCGTGGCTCGGCGCCTCCGACACGGCGACGTCCCGCGGGATCACCGTCTCGAAGACGATCTCGCCGAAGAAGTCGCGGACCTCGGCCTCGACCTCGGCGGTCAGTTCGAGGGCCGCATCATGCATCGTGAGCACGATGCCGCTGAAGGACAGCCGGCCGGGCCGCTCCTCCATCACGTCGCGGACCACCTCGATCATCTGCGTCAGCCCCTCGAGCGCGAAATATTCGCACTGGATCGGCATCAGCACCTCGGTGCTGCCGGCGAGTGCCGCGCGGGTGAGTTCGCCCGCCGACGGCGGGCAGTCGATGAGGCAGTAGTCCCAGGCGTTGAGCCCGCCGGACAGGTGCCGTTCCAGCACCATCGAGCCGGCCCGGGCCGCCGCGGCGATCCGCTCCACGTCGCGCACGCTGCGGCTGCCGGGCAGGATCGCCAGGCCGGGCACGTCCGTCGTCACGAGCGACTCGTGGAGCGGGGCTTCGGAGACGAGCGGGTGCGAAGCGGCAGGGGCCACGCCGAAGCCGGTCGTGGCATTGCATTGCGGATCGAGGTCGATGAGCAGCGTGCGCTGGCCTCCGTGCGCGAGGGCGGCGGCGAGGTTGGAAGCGGTGGTCGTCTTGCCGACGCCACCCTTTTGGTTGGCCACGCAGAGAATCCTTCCCACGCGCAGAATCCTTCCCGACGGTCGCACGCACACGACAGGTGCCTTCGGAATATCGGCCACGCCAGGCACGATCGATACGCCGTGCACGCGAACCCGCAAGAACCGGTTCAGCGCGCAAGGTCGCCGCAGGCGGACGGCCGCGGTTTCACGTGAAACCGCGAAGCTTGCGCAGCCACCCCATGCAACGCAGCCGCCCCGCCTTGCCGGTTTTCACGTGAAACGGCCGCCGGGTCCCCCGGCTTCCGCCGGGGGCTTTTTGGGGGGGCGCGCCGGGAAGCCCCGGGTGGAAACCCGGGGACTCCGGG
>CAZJHQ010000075.1:0-12750 GCA_964545915.1 uncultured Candidatus Kuenenia sp.
TTCAACTGCGGCACGCCGACGGCGGCGCCGTAGGCTTTGATGAGGTCGGCCAGCGAGACCTTGTAGCTGGCCTGCAAACTCTCCTCGACGGCCGCGCCCTCCTTGATGCCCTGCACGAAGGAGGCGAACTTCTTCAGGTCGCGGGCCAGAAACTTCACCAGGCTCGAAGCGATGCCGTATTGCACGGCGTCGATGTTCTCCCGCGTGAGGAAGTCGGGGCCCAGCGTGCCGGTGCGGCGCATGAACTCCAGCGCCTCGGCCTCCTTGAGCGGCACCTGGTCGGAGCCGGGCACGACCTTCGTGCCCACCCATTCCGCGATCCCCTCGTTGAGCCAATTCGGCAGCCGCTCCGGCGACGTCCAGCGGTGGTTGAAGCCGTGGCTGGTTTCGTGGACGAGCATGTGGGCGAAGGCCGGGGCGTCGTCGCCGCGGTAGCAGGCCATGATCACGCGGCCGTCGCTGCTCTGGTGGCAGAGCCCGTGGGCACCCTGCATGCGGACCTTCATGAACCGGGCCTCGAAGGCCTGGAAGTCTTGTTCGCGGAGGAACGCGACCACCAGGCACTTGCCCTTCCACACCGGTTCGCCCCGGGGGATGCCGTAGAGGTCGCAGAGGAAGTCGTGCATGGCGTCGAGGCTGCCCACGTAGGGCGCCATCTGGCCGGCCGGTATGTCGGTGGCCACGATGAACTCGTGGGTCTCGGTGACCTGCAGGTTCGGAAAGGCCTCCTTGACGGCGGCGACGAACCGCTTCAATTCAGCCACCTCGGCGGCGTGCTCCGCCGCCGTGAGCGCCGGCCAGGGACGGACGCCCCGGTCCTGCATCCGGGCCAGTGAGGCGGCCACTTTCTTCTCGTAGGCCTCCCTGGCCTTCTTGCCTTTCACCTGGGCCGTGCCCTTGCCCTTCACCTCCGTCTCGTGGATCGTCTCACGACCGGCGACGATCTTCACGATGACGCCGATCGGCAGGCTGGTGACCGCCTTCTCCCCCTCCGGCCGCAGCCGGAGGAACGCCGCCCGGCCCTCCTTCTCGACGACGTTCTCCAACGTCGGCCGCACGAACCGCTTGCCGGTGCCGAGTTCGACGAGGTCGAGCGTCGCGCCGACATGCGGCTGGAGCTTGGCGGCGAGTTCGTCCGCGCGGGCCGGCGTGGACGTACCTGCGGAGATGGCCGTGACCAGCACCGCCATGATTCCAGTCAGCCCGCGCATGTCGCCTCCGCTGCCTCCCGTTGCCGGCGCCGCAGTTCGGTGCTCGAGATGTCGAGGCGAAACTCCCGCTGCGACACGAAGTATGTGACGTCGCGGAGCGGCGGCGGCACGTCGAGCTGGGCGGCCTCCAGGAAGACGTCGCCCTGCGAGCGGCCGAACACGATCAGGCCGGCGGCCCGCGTGGCGATCGCGCGGGCGGCGTCGGCGGCGGCCGTCGCCGACCCGCCGTAATAGCGCGGGTCGGCCAGCCGCACGTAGGTGTCGGCGCCCATCACGAACGTGCTGCCGGGGAACGTCTCCAGTTTTTCGAGGAATCGCGGAGCCCGCGAGAGCCACAGCGGCCGGTCCGCGAACTGGGCCGCCCGAGCCCGGATCTCCATGTAGTCGAGGGCGGGCTTGTCGACGTTGGTGATCGAGAGCTCGTATTCCAAGGGCCGCTCCGCAATCTCCTCGGCGATCCGCGCCATGAGCAGATGGCCCTCGTGGAGCGGATCGAACGACCCGGGAAAGATCAGCCGTCCCGTGCGAGCCGACGGCGGCTCGGCAACGCCGTCGGCCCGCACGGCATCCCGCGTGCCCGCGAACAGTTCCTGCCAGGCTGCAGGCGGCGTGCAGCGGTCGCGGAGCACCTGCTCTCCGGGACGGAGCACGAGCGCCGGCCCGGCGGCCGCCTGCCCGCCGCCGGCCGCCACCAATTCGGCCAGCAGCAGCGCCGCCGTCAGCGTCTCCTCCTCGTCCCGCGACCGGGCGGCCTTTTCCAGGACCAGTTCCGCAGTCGCCGTCGCCCGCAGCGTCTGCACCGCGACGAACAGGCGATGGTCGCCCCGCTTCGGCGTGGTGGTTCTCAGGCTCGCGGTCACGGCGGCGCCCACGGCGGCGTCGGCGGCCGCGCCCAGATCGCGGGCCCGCTGCCATGCCGCCACCGCCAGACGGCGGGCCGTGCGCGACGAGCAATAGGACTCCTGCGGCCCGCCGAGCAGGCGGTCGATCGCCGCGCGGGCGTAGGGCACCAGTCCCTCCAGGACCACGCTGCTGGCGCCGGGCGTGCTCGCCAGGTGCGCGATGGCGCGGGTGCCTCCGCCGGTGGCCACGAGCACGATCTTGGCCGCGGCGGTTTCCAGGCCGGCGATCGTCGCTGCCGCGTCGGGGAGGTGCATGGCTGGAGCCCGATCGGTCGGGAGGCAGTGCGACAAACATCCGTCCGCTGCCGGAGACGGCCCGCTGCACCGGCGATCGGCCAACGCCCGGGGCGACGGCGTCTGCGATCACCCGAATCCGCGAACTTCACCGCTTCCGACCCTCGTGCATGATACCGACCGGCGACCCCGCGGGCGCGGCCGCTTGTGCCCCGCATGCCCGGTCGCCACACTGGGAGCCCGCCCGGCGGCGGCAACGGAGACGAGTGGATGCGGGCGGCGATCATCGGTATCGGGGCCATCGCGGGCATGCACGCGCGGGCGCTGCGCGACATCCCGGGCGTCGAGCTCGTGGCAGCCTGCTGCCGCACGGAGGCGAAGGGCCAGGCGTTCGCGGCGGAGTTCGGCTGTCGCTGGCACGGCGACGCGGCCCGCATGCTCCGCCGCGAGAAGCCCGATTTCGTCACCGTGGCGACGCCGTCGGGCGCCCACCTGCCGGCGGTGCTCGCGGCCGCCCGCCGCGGCGTCCACGTGATCTGCGAGAAGCCGCTGGAGATCTCGCTCAAGCGGATCGATCGCATGATCGCCGCCTGCGACCAGGCCGGCGTCACGCTCGGGGCGATCTTCCCGCAGCGGTTCAATCCGGTCGTCCGCACCGTGCATGAGGCGGCCGCCGCGGGGCGGTTCGGGCCGCTCGCCCTGGCGACCAGCTCCGTGCCCTGGTGGCGGGACGACGCCTACTACGGCCCGGGCCGCTGGCAGGGCACCCAGGCGCTCGACGGCGGCGGCGCCCTCATGAACCAGTCGATCCATGGCGTCGATGCCCTGCAGTGGATCGTCGGCGCCACGATGCCCGACCTCGCCGCGGGTGAGAATCCCGTGGAGAGCGTCGTCGCGTTGACGGCCGTGCGGGCCCACGACGCGACGCGGCTCGAGGTGGAGGACACGTGCGTCGCCATCCTCCGCTTCCGCAACGGCGCCCTCGGGCAGCTGCTGGCGGCCACGAGCCTGTTTCCGGGGCAGATGCGCCGGTTTCTCTTCGGGGGCCGGGCGGGCACCGCCGAGATCCTGGAGGAGCAGCTCGTCACCTGGCAATTCCGGGAGCCGGCGGCGGACGACGACACGATCCGGAGCCGGTTCGGCGCCGCGAGCGGCACCTCGGGGGGCGCCGCCGATCCGCTGGCGATCAACTACACCTGCCACACCCGCAACTTCGAGGAGTTTCTCGCCGCCATCCGGGACGGCCGCCGCCCGCCGCTCGACGGGATCGAAGGCCGCAAGGCAGTGGCGATCATCGAGGCCTGCTATAAGTCGGCTCGCACCGGGCGGCCGGTGAAGGTCGCCGGAGCCGGACCAGGAACGCCCGCATGAACAACCCCCTGCGCTACGCCATCTGCAACGAGACCTTCGAGGGCTGGCCGCTGGCAAAGGCCTGCGATTTCGCGGCGGCCTGCGGCTACACGGGCCTGGAGGTGGCCCCGTTCACACTCGCCCCGCTGGCCTCCGATGTCACGGCCGCCCAGCGCGGCGAGATCCGGCGGACCATCGCCCGTGCCGGTCTCGATTGCGTGGGCCTGCACTGGCTCCTGGCGAAGACCGAGGGCTTTCATGTCGCCCATCCGGATGCGACCGTGCGCGGCCGCACGGTCGAGTACCTCGGCGACCTCGCCCGGTTGTGCCATGACCTCGGCGGCCGTGTGCTCGTCTTCGGTTCGCCGAAGCAGCGGAGCCTGCTGCCCGGGGTGACGGCAGAGCAGGCCCTCAGCCACATTCACGAGGTCTTCTCGCGGCTCGTGCCGGTGCTCGAAACGACCGACACGGTCGTGGCCCTCGAACCGCTCGCCCCGGTGGAGACCGACGTGCTCACGACCGCCGCGGAAACCTGCCGGTTGATCGAGCGGATCGGCTCGCCGCACGTGCGGCTGCACCTCGACGTGAAGGCGATGGCGAGCGAGGCCGAGGCGATCCCCGAGATCATCCTGGCCAGCGCCCGGCACCTCGAGCACTTCCACGCCAACGACCCGAATCTCCAGGGGCCCGGCTTCGGGGCCGTGGATTTCACGCCGATCTTCACCGCCCTCGACGAGGTCCGCTACTCCGGCTGGGTGAGCGTGGAGGTTTTCGACTATGCTCCCGGCCCCGAGCGACTCGCCCGGGAGAGCATCGACTACATGCGGCGGATCGAGGCCGCGCTGGGCTGACTGACGCTCGAGGAGGAGCCATGGGCGAATTGCCGCACTTCACGACACACGCATCCTCCGCCGGGCCCGCCGACGGGCCCTGGTGGCGCGGCATGACCCGCTACCACTGGTTCGTGCTCGTGGTCGCCGCGCTCGGCTGGCTGTTCGACTGCCTCGACCAGCAGCTCTTCACCCTCGCCCGCAAGCCGGCGATGCAGTCGCTCGTCGTGGAGGCGGGGCTCGACCCGGCCACGCTGACACCCGAGCAGAGGCGGGAGGTCGACGCCCGCGTCGATTTTTACGGCGGCCTGTCGACCTGCATCTTCATGCTCGGCTGGGCGACGGGCGGGCTGATCTTCGGCGTGATCGGCGACCGGTTCGGCCGGGCGAAGACGATGATGATCACGATCATCATCTATTCGGTCTGTACGGGGCTGTCGGCGTTCTCGCAGGGGTTCTGGGATTTCGCCTTCTACCGGTTTATCACGGGGCTCGGCGTCGGCGGCGAGTTCGCCGTGGGCGTGGCCCTCGTGGCCGAGGTGATGCCCGACCGCGCCCGGCCCCATGCCCTCGGCCTGCTTCAGGCGCTCTCGACCGTGGGCAATTTCACCGCCGCGGTCATCGGCATCAGCCTCGGGCAGGCGCAGCTGCACATGGGGGCGAAGCTCTTCGGCTGGGAGCCGTGGCGGTGGAAGTTCGTCATCGGCGCCCTGCCGGCGGTGCTGGCCCTGGTCATCCGGGCCGGGCTCAAGGAGCCGGAGAAGTGGCGCGAGATGCAGGCCCGCGCCGCCGCCACCGGCGAGAAGCTCGGCGGCTACGGCCCGCTGTTCTCCGATCCGCGGTGGCGGAAGAACGCGATCCTCGGCATGCTGCTGGCCTGCGCCGGCGTGATCGGCCTGTGGGGCATCGGCTTTTTCACGCCCGACCTGGTGCGGAGCGTGTTCCAGAAGGCCTACCGGGCGGAGGGGCTGTCGGAGCAGGAGATCGCCGGCCGGCTCACGATCTGGCCCGCCGTGGCGATGATGATGATCCAGGTGGGGGCCTTCGTGAGCATGATGCTCGCCGCGCGGATCTGCCAGCAGATCGGCCGCAAGTCGTTCTTCGCCATCGCCTTCACGCTGGCGATGCTGTCGACGGCCTACGTGTTCCGCTACCTCGACGAGCCGTCCGACATCTGGTGGATGCTGCCGATCATGGGCTTCTGCCAGCTGTCGGTGTTCGCCGGGTATGCGATCTATTTCCCCGAGCTCTTCCCCACGCGGCTGCGGAGCACGGGCACGAGCTTCTGCTACAACGTCGGCCGGTTCGTGGCGGCCGGCGGGCCGTTCCTGCTCGGGCTGCTGACGAGCTCGGTCTACAAGGGCATCGAAAGCCCGGGCTGGATGGCGGAGCCGATGCGGCCGGCGGGGATCACGATGTGCGCCGCGTTCCTCCTCGGCCTGGCCGTGCTGCCCTTCCTGCCCGAGACGAAGGGCCGGCCCCTGCCGGAATAGGTTCTGCCTGGAAACTTTGCTCGGCCGTCTGCTTGGTCTTTTTGAGTAGGACGCAACTCGCACATCTCGCCCAGTAGTCTCCCCAGTCTGCCTCTTGGGACTGGTGTTGCGTTTCCGGTCTGTCGGGTTTGGCGGTCCCGTTCCTTGAAGCCCGAGGCGTGAGCCGAGGGAATGCGGATGGCCTCCGGTGGAGCGACGCGGATTCCCTCATCCGACGATTCGGGCTTCCCGGCAGCGGCGGCGGGCGACCCTTCGCGGCGGCCCGTCAACGTCCGGGGGCGTGCAGCCGCCGCGCGGTGGGCCTAGAATCGGGGCACCGCCGGTCGCGGCGGGATCGGGATCATCACACGCGAGGGGACTCCAGGCATGCGTTGGGAAGGCAGACGGCAGAGCGAGAACGTCGAGGATCGGCGGAGCACCGGCCAGCAGGTGCTCGTCGGGGGGGGCCTGCTCACGCTGTTGTTCATGATCGTGATGATGTTTCTCGGCGCCGACCCGATGCAGATGATGCAGATGGCTCCCGAGATGATGGCGCCCCAGGCCCAGCAGCAGGGGGGCAAGCCCGTCGACGACGAGATGGGCAAGTTCATCAAGACCGTGGTGGCCGACAACGAGGACGTCTGGTCGCAGTTGTTCCCCAAGGCTTTCGGTCGGCGGTTTGCGCCGCCGAAGCTCGTGATGTTCACCCGGCAGGTCCGCAGCGGCTGCGGCATCGCCGACGCGGGGGCCGGACCCTTCTACTGCCCGCTCGACAAGACGGTCTACATCGACCCGGTGTTCTACGAGGAGCTGAAGCGGCGGTTCGGCGCGCCCGGCGACTTCGCCCAGGCCTACGTGATCGCCCATGAGGTCGGCCACCACGTGCAGAATCAGCTCGGGATCAGCAACAAGGTGCAATCGATGCGGGCCCGGCTTTCGGAACGCGACTACAACAAGCTCTCCGTCCGCATGGAACTGCAGGCCGACTTCCTGGCAGGCGTGTGGGCCCATCACATGGCCCGGTATGCCGGCATCCTCGACGAGGAGGACATCCGCGAGGCGGTCAACGCCGCCCAGGCGATCGGCGACGACCGGATCCAGAAGCAGGCCCAGGGCTACGTGGTGCCCGAGGCGTTCACGCACGGGTCCAGTGAGCAGCGGGTGCGCTGGTTCTTGTACGGCCTGAAGACGGGAAACCCGGACCTCATGGACCGGGCGTTCCAGGTGGACAACCCTTAGGCGCGGCGGCCGGGGCTCGCCGCGGCCCGATGGGAAAGCGTGTGCCGTCGTGTGGCATGGACGGCGGGGTGGCGTTCATGCCCGGAGTCCTCGGGTTTCCACCCGGGGCTTCTTGGCGAGGGCCGCTCCAGGACAGGCACGACGGTCAGATGCCCTTGAAGCCCGAGGCGTGAGCCGAGGGAATGGGGGTGACTGAGGCCGAAGCGGCGCGGATTCCCTCACCTTACGGTTCGGGCTTCCCTGCAGCGGCGGGCACGACGGTCAGAGACCGCCGCTACAGAGGGCGGGCACGTGCGTAGGGCTCCTCCAGCCCAGGCACAACGGTCAGAGGCCGCCGCTCCAGAAGGCACGCAGCGGCCGCAGGCCGCGCCGCGTGCCCCGCGTGCCCCGCGTGCCGCCGCCCCGCGGCGGCCACGGTCGCCCGGAGGTGCGACCGCCCGGCCGGCTGGTCGCACCTCGGCTGCGACCGCGCCGGCCCAAGGCTGTCGGGGCCATGGATGGCCCGACAGCCGTGAAACTAGAACGCGATCTGGAACTGCGTCTGGATCGCGGTGCCCGTGTAGCCGGCGCGGTACGGATAGAGGATGTTCTGGGCCGGGTTGCGGTTCATGTACAGCGCCTCGAGCGTGAACCGCCCCTGCCGCGACTTGTGCACGTACCAGTTGAAGCCGCCGCCATACTCCTGGCCCGTGCCGTAGGGGCCGGTCAGGGCACTGGAGCGGGCGTAGACCTCGTAGGTGCGCGGCACGAAGCACCAGGAGAGGTAGCCCGCGCCGCCGTGGTCGTAGATGCTCGACCGCTCGAAGGTGCCGACGCCCACGAAGTCGTTGAGGAGCCGGAAATAATATTCGAAGTTCACCGCCCAGCCGGCGTACTTCCAGCCGACGTCGACCGTGGCGAGCTGGAACAGATACTGCTGCAGTCGCGAGTCGGGGCCGAGGGCGCCAGGCAGGGCGATCGGTGTGCCGTCGGAAAGCCGCACGATCGTGTCTTCGGGATTCAGCCCCGGGAAGATGATCGCCTGCGTGCGGGCGTAGGTGCCGCTGGCCCCGAGGCGGATCACCGGATCGGCGCGGCACTCCATGTCGGAATAGCCGAGGCCGAAAGGGCCGAGCGGCTCCCACCAGGTGTTGCCCGCCCAGGCCATCGAGGTGCCCTCGCGGAGCACGCCGGCCTGGCCGCCGTCGATGGCGTTCCAGACGCCGGCCTGGTACTGGACCTCGTCGTCGAGCAGTGAGCCGACCGCGAACACGCCGGGGCTGTAGCCGGGGCGAAAGAACGTGTTCGCCATGCTCCGGTCCACGCCGAGCGTCCACGGCTGGGCGTCGACCCACTCCCGCGAGCTGGGCACGATCGTGACGCCGCCGGCGAGCGTGACGGCTTCGCTGAACTTCCAGCCCACCGTGCCGAGGGGCACGAACGCGGACCGCACGCCGATGTCGGACGTGCCGAACAGCATTGCCCGGTAGACGAGCCGCTCGTCGAGGACGTGGCCGGAGAAGGAGAGCAGCACGCGGTTGAGGTTGAAGGTGTTGATGTTCTGGACGGGCCGCACGATACCGCGCGAGTCGGTCCAGCTCCGCGACTCCCGGGCGAACTCCAGCCAGCGGAGCTGCATGAAGCCGTTCATCGCCAGGGCGAAGGGCACCGTGCCGGCCTGATCGGTCGAGTGGTAGAGCAGCAGGCCCTTGGGCGGCGCGATGTCGGTGGCCGGGATGTAGCGGGGCCGGGGGATGTTCGCCAGCCGGGCGGCGACGGCCTGGTCGACCAGGGCGCGGATGCGGGCCTCCTGGTCGGGGTCCTCGTGGGTCAGCGACTCTTCCAGGTACTGCGCCGGCTCCACGGCTGCGGCATCCACGTCGGTGAGGTCGGCGGCAGCGATGCGCGGGGCGCCGGTCGCCAGCACGAGGCTGAAAAAAGCGAACGCCAATAAAGCGGGTGATGCGCGCATGGAGGGCCCGAGGCAGAACATCGGGTGCGGTCGCACCGGTCGTGCAGGATTTTCCGGTGCGGCAAGATGGGCGAGGCTGGGCAGAGGGGCCGCCGTCCTCCCATGTTGAACCGCTTGACGCGCCTCGAATCCGCGCTATGCTCTATTCGTATTCCGAATGATGCAAGGCGGCGTCATTCGTTTTTTTAATCACGGATGAGGCCAAAAAGCGGTCCTTGGGCCGCCGGGCATGGATTTCCGTGAATCTCAAGTCCCTGAAAATCTTCTGCGACATCGTCAGTCGGCGGAGTTTTTCCCGCGCGGCGGAAGACAACGGCGTGTCGCAGTCGGCCGCCAGCCAGGTGGTCGGCCAGCTCGAGGGGCACCTCGGGGTGCGGCTCATCGAGCGGTCGAAGCGGCCGTTGGCGCCGACCCGCGAAGGGCAGGTGTTTTTCGACGGCGCCCGCAAGATCGTCGCCGCCTACGACGCGCTCGAGGATGCGGTCCGCACGCTCCATGACGAGGTCGCCGGCCGTGTCCGCGTGGCGGCCATCTATTCCGTCGGCCTGCATCACATGAGCCGCTACGTGCAGGAGTTCATGAGCCGCCATCCCAAGGCCAACGTGCGGCTCGAATACCTCCACCCCGACCGCGTCATCGAGTCGGTCGAGCAGGGGCAGGCCGATGTCGGGATCGTCAGCTATCCGCGCAGCACGCGAACGCTCGAGGCCGAGCCCTGGCGCGAGGAGCCGATCGTGCTCGTGTGCGCCCCCGGCAACGCCTTCGCCGGCCGCGTGGAGGTCGGGCTCGGTGAATTGCACGGCCAGCGGCTCGTCGGCTTCGACACCGATCTCGTCATCCGGCACGAGCTCGACCGGGCGCTGGCCGCCCACGGCGCCGAGCCGGACGTGGTCATGGAGTTCGACAACATCGAGACGATCAAGCGGGCCGTGGAGATCGACGCCGGCGTCGCCCTCCTGCCGGAGCCGACGGTCGGCCGCGAACTCGCGGCCGGCACGCTGTCGGCGGTGCGGCTCGCCGGCGACGACTTGATGCGGCCGCTCGGCATCGTCCACGTCCGCGGCAAGCCGCTCGCCCCTACCGTGCAGCGGTTCGTGGAACTGCTCCGCGGCCATGCCCACGATCTCGACGCGGTGGCCTCCGTCGTCGCCTCCTGAACAACCCAGCCGCGCGGCTCGGCGCCGCGTTCACCACCCCTCCGATTCCCGCAGCCTGAACGAGCCTTCCATGACCCGCTCCGCCCCCCGTCCGCTTCCCGGTCTTCCCGCGCCGCAGGGGCTCTACGATCCCGCCAACGAGCACGACGCCTGCGGCGTGGGCTTCGTCGTCAACATGCACGGGGTGAAGAGCCACGCCATCGTCCGCCAGGGGCTCGAGCTGCTCGAGAACCTCACGCACCGCGGGGCCTGTGGCTGCGACCCGCTCACCGGCGACGGCGCCGGCATCCTCATGCAGACGCCGCAGGAGTTCTTCGCGGCCGTCGCCCCGCAGGCCGGCATCACGCTCCCGCCGGCCGGCGACTGGGCCGTGGGCAACGTGTTCCTGCCGCCATCGGAGGGGGACCGCGAGGCGGCCGAGCAGTTCTTCGAGCAGGTGGTCCGCGAGGAAGGGCTCGACTTCCTCGGCTGGCGGACCGTGCCCACCGACAATCGCTCGATCGGCGGCACCGCCCGCGAGGTCGAGCCGGTCGTGCAGCAGGTGTTCATCGGCCGCGGCAAGAAGGTGGCCCGTGACCACTTCGAGTGGAAGCTGTTCGTGGCCCGCAAGCGGTTCGGGATCGAGATCGGTCGCCTCGGCCTCATGGAGCAGGCCTTCTGCTACGTCTGCTCGCTGTCGGCGAAGACGCTGGTCTACAAGGGGCTGCTGCTCGCCGACCAGGTCAGCAAGTACTTCCCCGACCTGTCCGATCCGCGGGTCACGTCGGCCCTGGCCCTGGTCCATCAGCGGTACAGCACGAACACGTTTCCCACCTGGGACCTCGCCCATCCCTTCCGCTACATCGCCCACAACGGCGAGATCAACACCGTCCGCGGCAACATCAACTGGATGCACGCCCGCGAGAGCATGCTCGCCCATCCGGTGTTCGGCCCCGACCTCGACAAGATCAAGCCGGTGATCCGCGAGGGGGGCAGCGACTCCGCCACCTTCGACAACGTGCTCGAATTGCTCGTGCTCGCCGGCCGGCCGCTCGAGGAGGCGGTGAGCATGCTGATCCCCGAGCCGTGGAGCGGCCACGAGAGCATGGCCGACGACCTCAAGGCCTATTACGAGTTTCAGGCCTGCCTGATGGAGCCCTGGGACGGACCGGCCGCGCTCGCCTTTACCGACGGCGTGCGGATCGGGGCCACCCTCGACCGCAACGGCCTGCGGCCGGGCCGCTGGTGGCAGATGAAGGACGGCCTCGTCGTCATGGCCAGCGAGGCGGGCGTGCTCGAGCTCCCCGCGGGCGAGGTCGTGCGGAAGGGGCGGCTGCGGCCCGGGCGGATGTTCCTCGTGGACACGAAGGAAGGCCGGATCGTCGAGGATGACGAGATCAAACGGCGGCTCGCCACGGCCCAGCCGTGGCGGGAATGGGTGACGGCGAACCAGGTGCGGCTCGACGCGCTGCCCGACCCGGCCGACGTCGAGGCCGTGACCAAGAGCCGCGCGGTCGAGCCCTCGGAGCTGCTCGCGAAGGGGGCGATCGACGCCCATGCCCACGCCCTCGATCCCTGGCGGGCCGCCGGCGTGGCGGGCGAGCATGCCAGCCTCGTGGAGCTGCAGCGGAACTTCGGCTACACGCTCGAGGACCTGAAGGTGATCCTCGCGCCCATGGCCACCGACGGTGCCGAGCCGATCGGTTCGATGGGCAACGACACGCCGCTGGCGGTGCTCTCCGACCGGCCCCAGCTGCTCGCCAGCTACTTCAAGCAGCTCTTCGCCCAGGTGACCAATCCGCCGCTAGACGCGATCCGCGAGGAGATCATCACCTCGATGATCACCACGATCGGCTGCGAGGGGAACCTGCTCGACTCGACTCCCGGGCAGGCCCGGCTGCTGCGGCTGGAGACGCCGGTGATCACCAACGCCGAGTGCGCCCGGATCAAGGCCCTCCACCGGCCCGGCCTCGAGGCGGCGACGATCTCGCTGCTCTTTCCGGCCGCCGCCGGCGCCGCCGGCATGCGGCGGCGGCTCGACGAGATCCGGGCCGAGGCGTCGGCGGCGATCAAGGCGGGGGCCACGATCCTCGTGCTCTCCGACCGCGGCGTGTGCCGCGAGCAGGCGGCGGTGCCGGCCCTCCTGGCGACCGGCGGCGTGCACCACCACCTCGTCCGCGAGGGCAGCCGCACCCGCTGCGGGATCGTGGTCGAGACCGGCGAGGCCAGGGAGGTGCAGCACTTCGCCCTCCTCACCGGCTACGGTGCCGGCGCCGTCAATCCCTACCTCGCCTTCGCCACCATCGACCAGATGCAGGCGGAGAAGATCATCGCCGGCGACTACCCCCGGGAGAAGCTCCACAAGAACTACGTCAAGGCGGCGACGAAGGGCCTGCTCAAGGTGATGAGCAAGATGGGCATCTCG
>CAZJHQ010000076.1:0-3637 GCA_964545915.1 uncultured Candidatus Kuenenia sp.
TTCCATCCCGGCAAGGACTTCCACCTTGCTGGTTCGGTGCACTTGCGGACGCACCCTGGCGGGCCGCCGCCCGCTGGAATCGACCCGGCCATCCGGGCCTGATGCGGCCGCAGCTTCTGCCCTCCCTGTAGCGGCGGTGGCTGACCGCCGGTATCCCCCGGCTCCCGCCGGGGGCTTTTTGTGCCGGTCGCGCGCGAAGAGGCCCGGTCGTTCACCCGCGCGCCAAAAAACCCCGGTCGCGCACCAAGAAGCCCCGGGTGGAAACCCGGGGACTCCGGGTACGAAAACCACCCCGCCAGCCATGCCGCACGACGGCACGCCCGGGGACTCCGGGCACGACAACCATCCCGCCTTCCCGCGCCCTCCTCAAAAGGTCCGGCAGCCGAGCGTGAGCAGGAGGTTGGCCCAGGGCTGGGTGTCGGCGGTCTGGATCGTGAGCACATGATCGGCTGCCGCCACCGCCTCGTAGAAGTCCCACTTCACGATCGGCCGCAGCTCGCAGGGGGACCCCGCGGCGGCGAGAATCCGGCGGTACTCCCTCCACACCGGTGGATCACCCGGCGTGGCCGCCGCGTAGGGATCGGTGCGGTCCACTCCCATCGTGCACACCTCGTCGATCCGCACCGTGGCCAAGATCGCCTCCAGCACCTGGGCGACCGTGGGCACCCCGGGCATGAGCTGCAGCGCGACGAGCTCCGCCCGCGGCCCGCGCTTGTTCTCGGCGGGGTAGTTGCCGTCGGCGATCAGCACCCGCGAGTGGTGCCCGGCGCGGGCCAGGGCCCGGAGGATGTCGGGGTGGAGGAGCGTGGTTTGCAGCATGATGAGCCTTCAGCGAACGCGACGACGACTCCGGGTCGTGCGGGGCACGAGCCCAGCGAGAACCACGCCGGGGCCGCTCCACGGATCGGGCACGAGGCAGATCACACGATCACCGACCGCATCCGCGGTGTTCCAGACCCTCACCGGCCGGCCGGGGCCTCCGGACTGCGGGCCACCTCGGGCTTGCGATCGCCGCGGGGCAGGGCCGCGCCGGCGATGTACCAGCCCTCCGCGGTCGACTCCATGCCCAGGCAGGTGGTGCCGAAGTAGCGGCGCACCGTCTCGAACTCCGGCAGCGTGCTGCCGTCGATCTTCTGCTCCCGCACCGTGCCGGGCTTGCCGTCGCCGAGAATCCCGTTGAGCAGCTGGCCGAACACGCTCTTCGACTTCGGCATCGAGCCCTGCCGCAGCAGTTCGTAGGTCGGCTTGATGGTCTCGTCCTCGCGGCCGAAGGCCCGCAGGGCCGCCTTGCCGGGGAAGAGCCGGGCCAGTTCGGCGGCCGTGGCCTTGTAATCGGCGGCGGCAGCGAGGGCATCGGCCCCGCCCGGGTTTGCCAGCACCCGTTCGAGGATGTCGCGATGCGATGCGATCAGCAGATGGCCGTGGGCCACGGTGACAGCGGAATGCGGCAGGAGCTTCTCCTCCTTCTCCCGGAGCCGCTGGCGGCGGCGATGGGCGGAATCGTCGTCTCCCTCGTGCCGGTCGGCATGCACCACGGCGCCGCCGGGCGTCTCCACCTCGATCGTCGGGATCGCCATCGAGCGGTCGATCAGTTCCCACACCTCATGGCTGCCGATCTGGATCTTCCGCATGTCGGAATCGGCGGCCATGGTCTTGGCGACGGTGGCCGCCACCCGCTGCGGATCGGTCGCCTCGATGGCGATCACCAGCCGCTCGCTGTCGGTGCCGATCGGCTCGACATGGTGCGAGAGAAGGACCATCCGCTTCCCGAGACAGGCGACCATGTCCTTCTCGAGGTCGATCTGGGGACCATCCGGATCCTCCTTCAACGAGGCGATGACGTCGTCAAACGTCCCCTTCTCGCCGACGACGTCGTCGAACAGCGTCTCGACCGCGACGAACGCGGCCTGCATGTCCCACTGCAGCGCCGTCCAGCCCGCCAGGTCGCGCGGCGCCCAGGCGGGGGGCGCGATGCCCTCCGAGTCGGGAAACCGCAGCATCCGGGCGGCGAGGTCGAACCGTTCGGGCCCGAACGGCTCCCGCCCCGGCAGGGCGGGAGCGTGCACCAGGGTGTGATGCCGCAGGGAATGCCCCCCATGATCGAAGGCCACGACGCCACCGATTCCCTTCACGGCATCAAAGCCCTGCCGGCCAAGAATGGCGACGTAGTCGGGGCCCTTCCGCTTCTCGCGCGGCGGGTTGCTGGCCTGGTAGGCCTTGGCGAAGCCGAGCGGATCGACGAACCAGCGGATGGGGGCCGCCGCACCGGGGATCTCCTTGCCGCAGCGGGCCAAGGCGGTCGTGAACGACGCATTCGTCGTCAGATTGTCCTGGCGGCCCTGGGCGAGCACCGCGAAAGCCTGGCCGACCTGCACCGCGTCGTCGCCGACGACGAGCGCCGCAGGTGCCAGCGCGAACGCCACGCGGCGGTCGCGGGCCGGCGCATCGCCGCGGGAATCCTCCTCCGGCGGCAACTGGTAGACGGTGAGCTGCGGCGGCGCGCCTGCGATAGCGACCTTGGTGGCCTTGCGCTCGAGGAGCCGCTGGGCGATCCGGTCGACGAGTTCCTTGGCCTCGGCCTCATGGCCGCTCGTGTCGACCAACACGACGGTGGAGAGGACGCCGGGCGTGGCCTCGACCGCAGCCGCGGCCACCTCGCCGCCGGGCACCTTGCCCAGATCCTCCAATGTCAGCCCGAGCTTCGCCAGCCGCTGCTTGCCGTTCTTCGAGATCTGCTCGCGAAACCCGTCCACGAAGACCTTCATCGCCGGATCGGCGACCAACTGCCCGTAGGACGTGCGGTCAAAACGCTCCTCCAACCCGCGGATGTCCGGGATGCTCAACCAGGCACGGGTGGTGGCGGGGAAGATCGTCTCGCTGGGGGGAAAACTGCCCGCCACGCCCCAGGAAGCACCGACCACGAGGGAGGCCAAGGCAGCCCGCAGGATCCCGCGGGCCCCGGCTGTCAGTCCATTGAAACGCACAACGAGCCTCCTGACGGAAGGTTGCGAAACCGGCACGATCGCTACGAACCCACCCTTTATCGTTCCCACCGGGCCATTTTCTCAACTCGGGTTTTTCCCGGGGCGCCAGTTTTGATGGTTCGCATCCTTCAGGCGTGGTCTCGACTTGACACGCGCGAACGGCCCAAAAAGCCCCCGGCGGAAGCCGGGGGATTCCGGGGTGCATCCCTTCCCGGGTGCCATGCGATGCGGGTTTGAACCGGGAAATCACGAGCCGTCATGCGGCATGGACGGCGGGATGGTTGTCGTGCCCGGAGTCCCCGGGCTCCCGCCCGGGGCTTCTTGGACCGGTGAGGGGACCGAGCCCCTGTTCACGGGTCGGCAAAACACGATTCGCAGCTCGATCCGTGCAGCGGCGATGCTCCGTTGCACTTCTCCCCGCGACATCAACAGGCGCTGGATGCCCGTGGAAAAAGCCCTCCATGGCCTTTTTCCACTTGATCGACCGCAGGCAACGCCAAGGGTTTCCTGGGTCGATGGCCAGCGCATCCTGCGCTGGATGCACGTGGAAAAAGCCCTCCATGGCCTTTTTCCACTTGATCGACCGCAGGCAACGCCGAGGGTTTCCTGGGTCGATGGCCAGCGCATCCTGCGCTGGATGCACGTGGAAAAAG
>CAZJHQ010000076.1:3737-12182 GCA_964545915.1 uncultured Candidatus Kuenenia sp.
ACCGCAGGCAACGCCGAGGGTTTCCTGGGTCGATGGCCAGCGCATCCTGCGCTGGCAGACTTCTTTCACAGCCTGCTGGGCAAGCCGGGCAGTCTCGGCAGACCGGCGACGAGAGCCAGAATCACCAGGCCGGCGGCCCAGGCCAGGGTGGTCTCCGCATCGATCCGAGCCATAGCGGTGGCCAGGGCAAGGGAGACGAGTAAGGCCGCGGCCACCGTCAGCGCCGCCACGGTAAGCCACGGCCACAGGAGGGGCGCCGTCGGAACGAGCCCGCCTTCGGCCGCGAGAAGGAGTCCGGCCACGAGCGGCGGCCAGCCGAGCACCACGGCATGGCCGCAGGCGAGGGCCGCGGCTCCCCATGGGCCGCCCGGCCGGCGAATCCCGGCCGTTCCGTCAGTCGTAGCCACGAGCTGCGACCAGGCCACGCGGCCCGCCGGACCGAGCAACACCGCGGGCACCGCCAGCGCCGTGAACCAGCCCAGGGCCACGACCATGCCGGCGGCCGCCGTCGGCGCGAGAAAGTACCACACCGCCATGCCAGCGAGCGACGTGGCCATCGCCAGCGCCGACAACGCCGGCCGCAGACCACCGCGGGCCATGCCCAGTTCCGCGAAGGAAACCGCCCCCCGGGCCCGCTCATCGGCATGCCACGACCAGCCCCGACCATGCCGCCACGCACACCATGCGAACACCGCGAGCCCCGCTGCGGCCCCGCAGGAGCAGGCGAGTGACTCGACCGCCGACCGCCCCTGCGTGCCCGCAGCGGCCGCCACCACGGCCACGACCAGCCCCAGGCTCGTGGCATCCGCGGCCGTCGCGCCGCGGGTCGCGGCCGCCACCGCCATGGCGGTCATGATGCCGACTCCGATCGCCAGCCCGACGGCGATCGCCGCACCGTCGCCCGCCCAGAGCCAGCGGCCGGCCGCTGCGGCCAGGCAGCCGACAAGGGGCCAGGCGGCCCGCTCCCACCACCACGCCGCGTCGAGCCGCACCAGGCCGGGCACGAGCCCGCGCGGCGGCCGCCCCATCGCCGCCGCCGCCGCCCAGCCACCACACGCGATCGCGGTCGTCACGGCCACCGTTGCGGTGTCCGTGGCGGCGAGGCTCGCGCCAGCCGCAGCCGCCATGCCGCACGCTAGCCACGACGCCGGCCGCCGAGCGTCGCGCCGCACCAGCAGGGGCAGGATCGCGGCGAACACGCCGTCCTCCCCGCTCAACCCCGCCGCGGCCGCACCTGCCCCTGCACCCGCAGCGGCAGGCCGAGGATCCGCAGGAAGCCTTCGGCGTCGGTCTGGTCGTAGGAGCCGCCCCCCTCCATCGACGCGATCGCCGCGTCGTAGAGGCTCTGGCCGCTCTCCCGGCTCTTGACCAGGATGTTGCCCTTGTAGAGGTTCAGCTCCACGGTGCCCGTCACCGGCTTCTGCGCCTCGCGGATGAAGGCCAGCAGCGCATCCATCTTCGCGCAGTACCAGAAGCCGTAATACACCATCTCGGCGACCTCGGGCGCCAGCCGGTCGCGGAGATGCACGAGATCGCGGTCGAGCGTCATCTGCTCGACGAGCCGGTGCGCCTCGTAGAGCAGCGTCATGCCCGGCGCCTCGTAGACGCCCCGGCTCTTCATGCCGACGAGCCGATTCTCCACGATGTCGGTGCGGCCGACGCCGTTGCGGCCGCCGATGGCGTTGAGCTCGAGCACGATCTCGTGCGGGGCGAGGGTCTTGCCGTTGACCCGCACCGGCACGCCGCGGTCGAAGTCGATCCGCACCGTCTCCACGGCGTCGGGCGCCGCCTGGGGCGAGACGGTCATGCCGAACTCGACGAGCCCGAAGCCGTCGGTCGTCAGTTCCTCCAGCGCGCCGGCCTCGTAGCTGGTGTGCAGGCAGTTCTCGTCGGAACTGTAGGGCTTCCCCTTCGATGCCTTGACGGGGATGTTCTTCGCCGCGCAGAACTCGATCAGTTCCTGACGGCCGGGAAACCGCTCGCGGAAGGCGGCGATCCGCCAGGGCGCCAGCACCTTGATGCCCGGGTCGAGGGCCTCGGCGGCGAGCTGGAACCGGCATTGGTCGTTGCCCTTGCCGGTGGCGCCGTGGGCGAACACCGAGCAGCCCTCGCGATGCGCGATCTCGACGCACACCTTGCCGATCAGCGGCCGGGCGATCGAGGTGCCGAGGAGATACGTCCCCTCGTAGCGGGCCTGCCACTGCATCGTGGGGAAGGCGAGGTCGCGGCACAACTCCTCGCGCACGTCGACGATCAGCGCCTTGACCGCGCCGCAGTCGTGGGCCTTCTTGAGAATCGCCTGCCGGTCCTCACAGGGCTGTCCGAGATCGACGTACACGGCCACGACCTCGTAGCCCTGCTCGATCAGCCAGCCGAGGATCACCGAGGTGTCCAGCCCGCCCGAATACGCCAGCACGCACCGCTTGCTCATCTGCTCCCTCGCGAAAAATGAACCACTCCGCACCCGCATTCGGATGCATCCGCGCCGGGGATGCAAGCCGCCCCGCGCAATCGACGGCGTTTTCCGCCGCCGCAGTCAGACGCCCGCATCTGGAACCATCCTTCATCCGGTCATTCGCCACGCGTGTCGTGAGCCGCGGGGCCGGTCGGCAGGCCGCGGCCCGTGACGTTGGCCACCTGCACCGGCCCGTCGAGCGTCATCGACTCGACGACCACATCGCGGGCGTTCTCGATCGTGCCAGCCGGGCCGCCCGTGAGCGCGATGTTCTGCAGCCAGATCCCCTCGATCGGGCGTTCGGGCATGCCCACCATGACGAGGGCCGCCTGGTTGCCTTCGCCCGTGATGCCGCGGAAGCGGAAGTTCCGCAGCAGCGGGATGCCTTCCGGGCCCGGGATGGCGTCCTTGCCTTCCGTCCACTTGTACTGCGTGTCGATCAGCAGGGCGGCCTTCGTGCGGCTGATGACGCAGTCGCTGACATGGACGTTCTGCACGTCGCCCCCGCGGCCGCGCCGGGTCTTGATCCGCACGCCCGCCGAACAACCGGACATGCGGCACCCCTTGATGGTGACGTTGCGCACGCCGCCGGACATCTCGCTGCCCAGCGAAACGGCCCCGTGCCCCCGCTCCATGATGCAGTCCTCGATGGTGATGTTCTCGCTGGGGCGTGCCACCTTCACCCCCTCCGCATTGACGCCGCTCTTGATGGCGATGCAGTCGTCTCCGGTGTCGAAGAAGCACTTGCGGATCACGATGTTCCGCGAGGAATCGGGATCGATGCCGTCGGTGTTGGTGCCCCGGGTGACGAAGCGGCAGTTCTCCACGACGATGCCGTCGCTATAGAGCAGGTGCAGCGTCCAGCGCAGCGTGCTGATGAAGGTGATGCCGTCGAAACGGATGTTTCGGCACTCCTTGACCAGCACGCAGCGCTCGCTCCCGGAGAGCGTGCCCGCGCCCACGATCGAGGCATCCGCGCACTCCTCCATGACCACCAGCGGCGCGGGGTAGGTGGCCTGACTGCCTTCCCAGCGGCTCGTCACCGGCGGGAAGAGCGCGGGATCGGGAGCGGCCAGCAGCACGGCGTTCTTCTCCAGCCGCAGCGTGACCTGCGACTGCATGCGAATCGCGCCCGACAGATACGTGCCGGCCGCAAGCACCACCGTGCCACCACCCGCGGCGGCGGCCACATCGATGGCCCGCTGCACGACCGGCCCGTCGAGCGACGTGCCGTCGCCGGCCGCCCCCATGGCGCGAACGTCGAACACCCGGCCCGCGTTCGGCCCGGCCGGCTCCGCCGCGGCGGCGACGCCCGCCGCCATGACCACCGCCAGCACCGTCTTGATCCCGTTCTGCATGGCAACCTCCGCACGCACCCCGTGTTCAGACCTCGTGGACGACCGCCATGTTGTGGCCGCCCGCGCCGAAGCCGGTGCCCGCCACGAGCAGGATCCGGTCGCCGCGCCGCAGCCGGCCGGCGGCGAGGCCCCAGGCCGTCACCCGCTCGAGCAGGTCGCTGGTGTCGGCCCAGCCGTCCATCGCCAGCGGCGTCACGCCCCAGTAGAGCGCCATCTGCCGGAGCGTGGCCGGGCTGTCGCTCACACCCACCGTGGGCACGGCGCCGCGGCGCTTCGAGCGGGAGATCGCCGTCACGCCGCTCTTGCTCGCCACGACGACCAGCTTGGCGTCGAGTTCCGCGGCGATCCGCCCGGCACCGTCGACCACGGCCTGCGTGATCGGATGAAGCCCCTCGACGAGCTTTTCCGGCGGCGGCGGGAACTCCACCGCCGCGACCGCCGCGCCGGTCTCGTTGCGGCCGAACCGGCCCTCGAGGTATTGCCAGCGGTCGGCGAGATACTGCCGCTCCGTGGCCGCCGCGATCCGGCGCATCATCTCCACCGCCAGCCGCGGATGGTCGCCGATCGCCGTTTCGCCGGAGAGCATGCAGGCGTCGGCGCCGTCGAGGATCGCGTTGGCCACGTCGGTCGTCTCGGCCCGCGTCGGCCGCCGCGAGTGCTGCATGCTGTCGAGCATCTGCGTCGCCACGATCACCGGCTTCTGCCACCGCTGGCAGACACGAATGATCTGCTTCTGCACCATCGGCATGCCCGCGACGTCGATCTCCACGCCCAGGTCGCCCCGGGCGACCATCACCACGTCGGCCGCCTCGACGATCGAGTCGAGGTTGTCGAGCGCCTCCCGCTTCTCGATCTTGGCCACGACGCGGGCCCGCGAGCCGCGGGTCCGCAGCAATTCCTTGAGCAGCTTCACCTCGACGGCCGACCGCACGAACGACAGGCTGACGAAGTCGGCCCCGGCGGCCGCGGCCCATTCCGCGTGCTGCCAGTCGGCGGCGCTCATCGCGGCCACGGAGAGCTTCACGCCCGGGAGATTCACCCCCTGCCGGCTGCGGACGATGCCCCCCTGGACCACGCGGCAGCGGGCCCGGTCGCCCCGCCGCTCCTCGACCACCAGGCTCACGGTGCCATCGGCGAGCATCACGGCATCGCCCACGGCGAGTTCCCGCACGAGCGGCTCGTAGGTCGTGGTGAACTCGCCGGGCCCGGCACCGGTGCCGCTGACGAACGTGATCTCCGCCCCCTCGACGCACTCGACCGCGCCGCCCGGCAGCTCGCCGAGCCTGATCTTCGGGCCCGCCAGATCGACCAACACGCCAATCGGCCGGCCGGCCGCGTCCGACACCCGCCGGATGCGATCGAGCGTCTCCTGGTGCTCGGCGATCGAGCCGTGGGCCATGTTGAGCCGGAACACGTCGACCCCGGCGGCGACGAGCGCTTGCAGCGGCTCCTCGGCCCGACTCACGGGGCCGACGGTGGCGACGATCTTCGTGCGGACGATCTGCGGCTCGGACATGGGGGGGCTCGGGGGGTGGGAGGAGGTTTTCCCGCGGCAGTAATCTACACGGACGGTGACCAATTTGGATGGTGTTGGGCTCGGGAGTCATGCCCCAGAGGACGGAGGCGACGGGGTCGGCGAACGCTCGACGAGCGTGTGGCCGCCGCGGCCACAGCGAGGAGAGTTTTGCCCCCCCCGGAGCCGGTGCTCCCACCGAAGTTGTCCATCGTGCGGCAGACTGTCCATGACGTCCCTGGAGCCCAAGCCGGCTCGGAGACGGCATGAGTTGCGTCGCTGGCGGCCGCACGCCACGCTCCGCATCCTCACGCCGATCCCCTCGCCTCCTCAACGATGGTCAGAAGAGATGACGATCCCTCTGGTGGGCACACCATGAAACGAACCTCGAGGCCTCCATCTTATGTGGCATGACCGACGCGTGATCGTGACCGGCGGCACGGCCGGATTCGGCCTCGTGCTCGCCCGGCATCTGGCCGCCGCGGGCGCGAAGGTGCTGATCGTCGGCCGCTCGGGCGAGGGCGTGCGCATGGCGCTCGCGGCGCTGGAGGCGGTTGCGCCGGCCGCGCGTGGCGTCACGGCCGACCTGGCGCGGCCGGGGGAAGGCCGCCGCGTGGTCGGCGAGTGCCTGCGGATCCTGGGTGGGCTCGACGACCTGTTCTGCTGCGTGGGCCGGTCGGGCCGCGGCCGAATCCTGGAGACGACGGAAGACGAGCTGCGCGAGTATCTCGCCGCCAACCTGTTCGCCGCGGCCGAGATCACGCGGGCTGCGGCCGAGGACGTGGCCGCCGCCCGGGGGCATGTCGTCTACATCGGCAGCCTGGCCGGCAAGCTCGTCGTGCCGTTCATGGGCGGCTACAGCGTGGCCAAGTCGGCCCTCGCCGCCTACGCCGACGCCGTCCGCCTGGAACTCGCACCGCAGGGGGGGCACGTGCTGCTGGTCTCCCCAGGCCCGATCCGCCGCGCCGGCGACGACCCCGCAGCCGAACGGGCCGCAGATCGATACGCGACCGACGTCGCCCGCGGCGGCCTGCCCGCCGAGGCCGCCGCCCCCGGGGCCGCCGCGGGCCTGCGGCAGATCGACCCCGATGACCTCGCCCGCCGGATTCTCGCCGCCTGCCGCCACCGCCGCAGCGAGCTCACGGTGCCCGGCTCGGCCCGCATGCTCGCCGGCCTGATCGAATGGTTTCCCGAAGCCGGCCGCCGGCTGCTCGCCCGCGTCGCCGGGGGGGGCCGCTGACGGGATTCCCCCGGAAGACCGGACCACGTTCCCCGCGACAAATCCGCCGCCACCGGCTACAACGTTCGGCCGACGGACACTTCATTCATTCCACGAATCAAGTAGGAGACGAGATGGCAGGGGCACACGAGGCGTTCGCGGGCATCGGCAGGATCAAGTACGAGGGCCCGGGGGCGAAGAGCATGCTGGCCTTCCGCCACTACGACGCCGACGCGCTCGTGGAAGGCAAGCCGATGAAGGACCACCTCCGGTTCGCCGTTTCCTACTGGCACGCCTTTCGCGGCACCGGCGCCGACCCGTTCGGCCCCGGCACGATGCACCGGCCGTGGGAGAACGAAGCCGACCCGCTGAAGATGGCCGTCAAGCGGGTCGACGTGGCCTTCGAGTTCCTGGAGAAGCTGGGCGTCGGCTTCTACTGCTTCCACGACCGCGACGTGGCGCCCGAGGGGGCGACCCTCGCCGAGAGCAACAAGAACCTCGACGTGGTCGTCGACGCGCTGGAGAAGCACCAGCAGCGGACGGGCATCAAGCTCCTGTGGGGCACGGCGAACCTGTTCTCCAGCCCGCGGTACGTGCATGGCGCCGCCACGAGCCCGAACGTCGAGTCGTTCGCCTACGCCGCCGCCCAGGTGAAGAAGGCGATCGAGGTCACCCAGCGGCTCGGCGGCGCGGGCTACACCTTCTGGGGCGGCCGCGAGGGCTACCAGTGCCTGTGGAACACCGACATGAAGCGCGAGACGGACCATCTCGCGAAGTTCATGCACATGGCGGTGGACTACGCCAAGGAGATCGGCTTCAAGGGGCAGTTCTACTTCGAGCCCAAGCCCCGCGAGCCGATGAAGCATCAGTACGACTTCGACGCCGCCACGTGCATCAATTTCCTGCGGACCTACGGACTCGAGAAGCACGTGAAGATGAACCTCGAGACCAACCACGCCACGCTGGCGGGCCACGAAATCCAGCATGAGCTGGAATACGCCGGCATGCAGGGCTTCCTGGGGTCGGTCGATGCCAACACCGGCGACACGCTCGTCGGCTGGGACACCGACCAGTTCCCCACGAACGTCTACATGACGACGCAGATGATGTATTCGATCCTCAAGTACGGCGGCCTCGCCCCCGGCGGCATCAACTTCGACGCCAAGGTGCGCCGCGAGAGCTTCGAGCCGGTGGATCTGTTCCACGCCCACATCGGCGGCATGGACACGTTCGCCCGGGGCCTGAAGATCGCCGCGGCGATGCGGGCCGACGGCGCCATCCAAAAGCTCGTCGAGGAGCGCTACGCCTCCTGGTCGGGCCCGCTGGGCAAGCGGATCGAGGCCGGCACGGAGTCGTTCAAGTCGCTCGAGGCCGAGATGCTCACGAAGGGCGAGGCGGCGGCGTGCACGAGCGGCCGCCAGGAACTCTTCGAGAACGTGATCAACACCTACCTGTGAATCGCGGCGTGGTCGCAGCCGAGGTGCGACCAGCCGGGCGAGGCTCGCCCTCCAGGCGAGCCTCGCCGGAAGCCGCCGGGGGCTTTTTGGGTTGTGGTAGCGTTGCACCCCAGAAGCCCCGGGCGGAAGCCCGGGCACTCCGGGCACGAAAACCTTCCCGCCTTCCATGCCACACAACTCCACGCGCTTCCCCGCTGCCACCCCACCTCGCATGGCACCCGGGAAGGCATGCAACCCGGTGTCCCCCGGCTTCCGCCGGGGGCTTTTTGGGTTGTGGTAGCGTTGCACCCCAGAAGCCCCGGGCGGAAGCCCGGGCACTCCGGGCACGAAAACCTTCCCGCCTTCCATGCCACACAACTCCACGCGCTTCCCCGCTGCCACCCCACCGCGCATGGCACCCGGGAAGGCATGCAACCCGGTGTCCCCCGGCTTCCGCCGGGGGC
>CAZJHQ010000077.1:0-11885 GCA_964545915.1 uncultured Candidatus Kuenenia sp.
CATCACCGTGTAGGTCTGCTCGACCTGCTCGGTGTAGGGAACCTGAACTGTGTAGGTCGAGGTCTTCTCCTCCTGCTTCGGGACCATCACGGTGTAGGTGGAGGTCTTCTCCTCCGACACCGGCACCATCACCGTGTAGGTCTGCTCGACCTCCTCGGTGTACGGGACTTGGACGGTGTACTCGGCCGTCTTGGTCTCCGTCACGTTCTTGTTGACCGTGTAGTTCACGGTCTTGGTCCGAGTCTCGGGAACCATCACGGTGACCGTGCGGGTCCGCTCCTCGGTCCGCGGGACGCGCTTGGTGACCGTGTAGGTCCGCTCGCGCGTCTCGGTTGTGTACTCGGTGCTCGTGACCGTCTTCATCTCGGTCACGTACTGCCGCTGATACACCGTCTTGGTGCCGCCACAAGCGGCACCGCCGACCATAACCTCACCACTGCTGACGACGGCGCCCTCGCAGGCCCCGTCGGCACAGCCGCTCGTGCAGGCACCGCAGTCGGCAGCCCACGTGCTCGTGCACAGGGCGACGACGGCGACGGCCGGCATGGCGCAGAAAAGAACTTTGCGAATCACGTAAACCTCCGTAGGGGATATTTCAAAAAACCAACGATCGAACGCGGGCGTCCCAATCCACGACATGACCGCTGGTCATCCGAGTACAGGCGGGGCGCCACCAGTTTGGTGGCCGAACGAGTCGGCCACCCAGCAGACGCAACGTAGTTCGCGCCTTGGGCCTTGCAAGAAATCACTGCAACGCGCGGCGCTATTTCCCGGGGCCTCGGCCGGCCAGGGAGCCATGCCCCGGACGCGGAAGGTTCAAAAACTTCGGCAAAACGGAGCAAATGCGATTGATCCGAAGCCCGCCGGTCGACTGGTTGCCTGCGAGCGGGATGACTCACCGAAACCCGGTACTCGCCGCTCGCCCGGCTCAGGTCGGTCAGCGGCCATCGCCCCGAGGCAGCGACGTCTGGATGGAAATGGTGGCCAACCGCACGAGTTCCGCGCCGCTGGCGTTGAGTTTGGACGCCAGATTCTTGCGATGCGTCTCGACGGTGTTGTTCGAGATCCCCATCCGTCTGCCGATCTCGCTGGTCTTGAGGCCCTGCCCGATCAGCTGGAACACTTCAAGCTCCCTCGGTCGCAGGAGCGTCCGAGCATCCACCGCACATGGCTGATGGTCCGCGTTGGCTGCGTTCCGGCGGCGGAGCACGTCACCGATCACGGCGGCCAGACGTTCGTAGGTCTGCGTCTTGTCGATGATTCCGCGCATGTGACGGAACAGGGATTGTGGGCAGGCGAAGGCCGCTGCGCCGCTCGATAGCACAATGCAATCGACGTCCGGCCGCCGCCTGGCCACATCCCGGAGTACTTCGAGGCCGTCTCCGTCCGGCAACGCAAGGTCGAGCACCAGCAGGTCGACAGGCAGGGCCCGGCACGTCTGCACCGCCTCCCGCACACCTTGGGCCACGGCTGCCAGATGGATGCCCGGAATCGTTCGGAGCATGCCGACGAGCAACTGGAGGAACATCGTTTGATCCTCCACGACAACGCAGCAGAGCGTGCCCTGTGTCGGGCGGCCCAGAGCTCCCGCTGAGGAGGAGCGCGGCGGTATCGGAACGTCGCTACGACGGGCTGGCATCGGTTGAAAAAGCGGGCGGGCGGGGCACGCAACCGCCTCGCAGTCTAGCGAGCACCGTCGCCAGAGGGGGTACCGGTTTTCAGTGACCCGCCTCGTTCGTCGTCCAGCCCCTCCGCGGCCCCCGGGAGGGGCAGTACAGCCGTACGAACTCCGAATACATGAGGACATCGGGGCTCGCCCCGGAGTCGGCCGGCCGGTGGACCGGCGGCTGCCGCCACCCCACCGTCGCGAGGAGCGATCCCACCGCGGCAAGCACGATCGAAAACAATCGCATGAGCATGTTGCCCCAAAAAACTCGAGACGTGATGACCCGGTTGTAGGCGGCATGTGCGTGGGCGTATATCACTGAAAGCCGTGAGCCCGGCTCCGGCAAACCCTCTTTCGGATCGGCCACCCTGCACTTCCTCCGCTGACGAACGGACGCGCCCCGTGTCACGAATGCCACTCGATGTACGGACACCGGCTTCGGTCGACGGCGGCGCCGGTGCAGCCGCTGACGACGAGGGTCAGACGCTTGCTCGATCGCGGCTGATGGGTCGGGTGGGACTGGACGAGTTCCTCGCGCTGTCCGAAGAACTGGCGAGCCTCCTCGCCGGGGTGCATCGGCAGGGCGTGATCGTGAATGTCCTGCGGCCCGATACCATCCGGGTTTGCGCTCATGCGCCGCGGCTGGCGCTTGCCGACTTCTCCGCGGCGACCAGATTCGCGGGGGAACACGGCCGATTCGACGTCATCGGCGACGTGCTCGACGCGGCGGCCTATGCCTCCCCCGAGCAGAGCGGCCGCATGAATCGGTCGGTGGACTATAGGACGGATCTTTATTCGCTCGGGGCGACGCTCTATGCGTTGGCGACCGGCGGGCCGCCCTTTTCGGAGCCGACCGAGGAGGGCACCATGCACGCCCATCTCGCCCGGGCGCCACGGTCGCCCCGCGAGGCCGCCCCGTGGCTGCCCGCCTGCGTGGCGGACTTGATCCTTCGCCTCCTCGCCAAGGAACCCGAGGAGCGCTATCAGAGCGCGGCGGGCGTGGCGGACGATCTGGCCAGGCTCCGGCAGGCAGCACGGGACGGCCGCCCGCTCGAGGAGGTGCGGCTGCGGCAGCACGACATGGCGTTGATCCTCCGGCCATCGCAGCGGCTCCGCGGCCGCGCGGCACAGATCGCGATCATCGAGGCCGCCTTCGAGAGCGTGGCCCACGGCGACACCGGCCGGCTGTTCGTGGCCGGTCGCTCCGGTGTCGGAAAGACGGCACTGATCAATGAACTGCAGCGGGCCGTCACGCTGCGGCACGGGGTGTTCGCCAGCGGCAAGTTCGAGCAGTTCCAGATGCATCGGCCGTTCGTCGGCCTGGCACAGAGCATGCGGCAGCTGACCCACGTGCTGCTCACCCAGCCAGAGCCCGAACTCGCGAGCCTGCGGCGGCGTCTCGACGCGTCGCTCGGGCCCCACGCCGGCGCGCTGGTGGAGGTGGCCCCGGAAATCCGGCCGCTCCTCGGCGACGTCGGGCCGCCGCCCGACGTGACGCCGGCCGAGGCCCAGGCCCGACTGCGGACGCTGTTCGTGCGGTTCGTGCGTGAAGTCGCCACGCCGGAGCGGCCGCTCGTGTTGGTGCTCGATGATCTCCAGTGGGCCGATCAGCCCTCGCTGCACCTGCTGGCGGCGCTGCTGGCAGAGGCGTCGCTGCCAGGTCTGCTCGTGATCGGGGCCTATCGCGACGACGAAGTCGACCACTCGCATCCGCTCTCGCTGCTTCTGCGCCAGCCGATGTCGGCGGGCGGTCCGCCGACCATCCTCACGCTCGAAGGCCTCGAGTCGGCCGATCTCGAGGCGTTCCTGGCCGAGACGCTCTACGTCTCCGTCGCCGACGTGCGGCCGCTGGCCGATATCGCCCTGGCCACGGGCGGCGGCAACCCCCTTTTCACCAAGACCTTGCTCGACGCCTGGCACCGCGATGGCGCGCTTTGGCCCGACCCGGAAGCCGGCCGTTGGCGGTGGGACGAATGCCGCATTGCGACGGCCCGCGACCGGACGAGCGTGATCGAATGGCTGCGGTCGGACCTGGCTCGTTTGCCCGCCGCCATGGCCGACGCGCTCACGACCGCCGCCTGCCTGGGGGGCGAGTTCAGCCTGGGATTGCTCGCGCTGGCGACGGACACGCAGACGCCGGACCTCGTCGAACGGCTGCTGCCCGCGCTCGAAGATGGGCTGCTCGTCACGTCGACGACGGCGGCATTCAGCCGTGCGAAGCCCGACGCCAGCCTGCGGTTCCATCACGACGGCGTGCAGCAGGCGGCTTATCACCTCGACGACGAGCCCGCACGCCAACGCCGGCATCTCGAGATCGCCCGCCGGTTCCGCGCGGCCAGTGCGGGGCAGGATGCCCGCTTCGCACGGCAGGCGGCGGAGCAATACTTGGAGGCTCGGGGGCTGATCACGTCTCCCGCGGAACGAGGCATCGTCAGGCGGTTGTTCTTGGATGCCGGCCGCCAAGCGCGGCGGGCCGGTGCGTTCGCCGTCGCTGAGCGATACCTTCGCTCCGGCGTCGGACTCTTGCCGGCGGAACACTGGTCCGTCGCCCCTGACGAGGCTTGGGAGTTTACCGCCGATCTGCACCTCGTCTGCTACGGCCAGGCCAAGCACGCGGAAGCAGACACGATCTATCGCACGCTCTCCGCCCGAGCCTCCGCCGCGATCCAGCTCGTTGATCCGGCCGGTGTTCAGGTGATGAGCCTGTCGAGTCGTGCTCTCCATGCCGAGGCGTTGCAGCTCGGTTGCCGGCTGCTTCGCGATCTCGGCGTCCGCGTGCCCCAAGACGACGCGCTGCCGGGGCTGGAGCAGGAGCTCGAGGCGCTGGAACGGCATGTCGCGGCCGGGCGGCTCGACGCTCTGCCTCGGAAGCCGGCTGGGGCCGATGCCGACCGGGACGGGGCCGCGAAGCTGATGAACCGGATGATCCCGGCCGCCTTCTTCCTGGATCCACTGCTGGCCTCCTGGATGGCGACGCACTGCGGTCGGCAGTGGATCGAGGAGGGCTACCGGCCCACCTATGCCTACCCCATGGCATGCGTGATGCTCGCGACCATCGGTCACCGCGGCGACTACGCGACCGGCTATCGGGCGGCGACGCAGTCGCTTGCCGTGGCCGCGGCGGCCGGTGAACAGGGCGTAGAGATGGCCCGGGCACGACACGTGTTCGGTCTGTTCGGCTGCCACTGGTTTGAACCGCTCGAGCATGCGATCGGGCACGCCCGACAGGCGTTCGACGGCCTTATGCTCGCCGGGGAACCGGAGTTCGCCTGCTACACATTCTTCACCTCACAGGCGGCGCTGCTCGACACGTGTGGCTGCCTCGACGAACTCGGGCAGGAGACGGCCGCGGCCCTGGAGTTCGCCGTCAAGACCGGCAATCGCCACGCCGAGCCGGCCTACCTCGCCTATCGCCAGTTCGTCCGCGCGCTCGAGGGCCGCACGCTCGCGCCCGGCTCGTTCTCGGATTCCGAGTTCGACGAGGCGAGGCACCTGGCGAACGTGGCGGGCAATCCGATGGCCCGCTGCTATTTCCACCTCCACCGGGCGATCGCGGCCTGCATCTACACCGACGACGAGGCCCTGATCAAGAATGCCGAGGCGGCGACCGAACTCGCGGCGTTCATCACAGGCTTCTATCCGACGGTGCTCGTGACCTTGGTGCACGCCCTCTCGCTCACCGTCCGCCTCCGCTGTGGCATGGATCGGTCGACGCTCGAGCCGCAGCTGGCGGCGGCCCGAGGCTGGCTCGCCGCACGGGCGGCCGACGCCCCGATGAACTTCGCCCATCTCGTGGATTTCCTCGATGCCTCGACCCACGACGCCCTCGGCCGTCCGCACGATGCCTTCGTCGCCTTCGAGCGGGCCCTGCGGCAAGCCGTCGTCGCCCGGCGGCCCTGGCATCTTGCGCTGATTACGGAACACGCCGGCCGCTGCTTTCTGCGGCATGACCTCGACCACGCCGGCCGGCTGCTCCTCGCCGAGGCGCACGCCCGCTACCGCTCGTTCGGCGCCCATGGCAAGGTCGCCGCACTCGAGCAGGAGCTGCCGTTCCTGCACGGCCTCGTGCCGCTGTCGGCCGACAACGCCGCGGGGCAGCGGATCGATGAACAGGCGATCGTCAGCGCGGCGAAGGCTCTGGCCTCGGAGCGGTCCGTGCCGCGGCTGGTGGCCCGTGTAGTCGAGGTGGTCGGCCAATTGACCGGCGCGACGGACATGCGAATCCTTGCTCTCGACATCGAGGACCGCTGGATACTCAAGGGGGGATCGCGCGGCGGGCGGCCTCTCGACCGCATGCCGGCCGAGGAGGCGGTGGCTCGGGGCCAGGTGGCCGACTCGGTGATCCGACTGGGCCTCGCCACGCTCGAACCGATCGTGTCGGAAGACGCCGTGCTCGACGGTCGGTTCCGTGAAGATCCCTACTTCGGCGGCATGGCGCGGTGCTCGCTCCTGGCGATCCCGGTACTCGTGCAGGGACGGCCGAAAGCCTTCGTGATCCTGGAGAACCAGCTGTTTCGCGATGCCTTCACCCCGCGGCACGTCGACACGATCGCGGCGATCTGCAGGCAGCTGGCGGTGTGCATCGAGAACGTGCGGATGTACGAGTCGCTCGAGCAGAAGGTGGCGGAGCGGACGCGCGAGGCGGAGGAGGCGCGGGCCGGAGAACGCCGCAGCGAGGAGCGGCAGCGGCGCGAGCTGCAGGCCAAGCTCAAGACGAGCCTCTCTGCCGCGGCGGTGGCACACGAGATCAACCTGCCGCTGAGCAACATCCTGCTGGGTGCGCGGCTGGCGCTCGAGGCGCTCAATGCCCCGGCGGCCGACGTCGAACGGCTGCGGCCGACGCTGGCGGGGCTCGTTGACGAGGCCAAGCGAGTCGTCACCACGATCGACAAGATGCGAATGCTGCTCCGCAACGTGCAGACCGAACTCGTGCCGGTCGATCTCGGCACCGTCATGCAGACGGCGGCGCTGTTCGCGCAGCCCGTGCTCGACGAGCATCGAATCGACTTTCAGCTCGGATCGCCGAACGGGCGGTGCCTAGTGCGCGGCGACGCGGTGCAACTGCAGGCCGCGATCGTCAACCTGCTGCGAAACGCCGCGGAGGCGGCCGCGACGCGGCCGGCGGGTGCCCGCCGGGTGCTGGCCGACGTGCGGCTCGAAGGGCAGGGCGACGCGGAGGCTGTGATCGTGGTCGGCGACAACGGGCCGGGCTTTCCCACGGAGTCCATCGGCGACCCGCTCGAGACGACCAAGCCCCAGGGCACGGGCCTCGGCCTCTACGTTGTGCAGAGCACGGTCGAAAACCACGGCGGCCGCATCGTCGTGGGCCGGTCACCGCTGGGCGGAGCGGAAGTCCGCATCGTGCTGCCCGGCATGAAATTTCCGGTTGACGTCTGATCAGCTCCCCGGGTCTCGAAGGCACGGGGCCGGCCATGCGAGTGTCGTATGCCGGCCCCGTGCGTTCCGAACGTTCCTCAGCGGTCGCGGCAGGCGGCCGTGAGCCTCAGCGCCGGGCGAGAGCGTCGCGGATCTCGCGGAGGAGCACCACGTCTTCCGGCGGAGCGGTCGGAGCCTCGTCCTGCTTCGGCTCGAACTTCGCCTTTGCCGTGTTCATGAGCTTGATCACGAGGAACAGCGCCATGGCCACGAGCAGGAAATCGACGACCGACTGGATGAACGGGCCGTAGTTGAGGATCGGGTAGTCCTGGAAGGCCATTACGGGCTTGCCCGCTTCCATCACCGCCGTGCCGTCGGGATTGAGCTTCGGGGCCTCGGTGCGGATGCGGTAGGCGAGGTCACTGAAGTTCACGCCGTACTTGCTCGTGAGCAGATTGAGCGGCGGCATGATGATGTTCGACACGAGCGAACTGATGATCTTGCCGAACGAGGCCCCGATGACGACGCCCACGGCGAGGTCGATCACGTTGCCACGCATGGCGAAGTCGCGGAATTCCTTCATGAGTCCCATCGGTCACGGTCTCCTGGGGAGGGGAAAGATCAATCCATCGAGCTCAAACTGGTCGGGAACCCGCCCCCCGCGACCAAGCGCCGCGGGGGACGGGCCGCCCTGATCGGTCACCGCACGCCGGCGGCCATGCCGCGGAAGCCCCGCATCATGCCCATGGCCGACGCCAGCCGCGGCGAGAGGATCGTGAGGCCGTATGACCGCCGGGCCTGCGGCGTGGCCGGGGGCGAGCGGAGCATGGCCACGATCGGGCTGAGCCGCGGCGACACCACTCCCAAGGCGCTGAGCCGTCCCGCGGGCGTGCCCAGCCCGCCGAGTTGGAAGATCGACACGGCGTTGCTCAGTCGCGGCGCGATGAGGCCGAGCGGGCTGGCGGTGGGCATGCCCGGGGCCGTCGGCACGAGCGACTTGTTGAGGCGGGCCAGCAGCCCGTCCTGGGCATGCGACTCGCCGGCCGAGGAGGCGATGGCGAGCGAGAAAGCACCGAGCAAGAGGATGCGATGCAGGGACATGGAGTGATTCCTTCAGGGAGAGAACGCGAGTCAAGGATCAGCGGCGGCATTCGTGCCGCCGTTCAGGGCCGACGTTGGCCCTGCGATCGACCCTAGTTCGCCGCCACCGCGCCGCAAGGAGCGTCACGACGACAAATCGGCGACCGTTCACTCGGAGGCCAGCCAAATCCGCTCACGCGCGCCCTGTCGCTCACTGAAATCGGGTACTCGCTCCATCCCGGCGTCAGCCCCATCGCCGCCGCGCGGCACGTCGTGACGACCACCGCCGGCGGTTGTAAACGCACCGGCCTGCGTCCCCACAGGCAAAATCCTGCCTGGCACTCGTACCCTGGGGCGCTGTGCGAGTTCGCCGCGGAGCGTCATCCGGGCGTGGTCGATCAGGCAGTCGATCCAGCTGCGTCGCTCGGAGCCACCAGAGCAGGCTGCGCATCAACGAGAAGCCAGCCCATGCCATCATCAATGACCAGCCGCCGCGAAGGCTGCCCTAAAAACTGATCGAAAGCCGGGCATATTCCGTGGTGGTCGTACTTCTATCGGCCGCGTTCTCTACAGGAATGTGTCATGCACGATGTTCTCCAGCAGCGGGCCGCGGAACTCTCGCGACTTGCGGCGAAGATTCGGACGAGCCTCGACCAGGCGGAGTCCACCGTCCCCGGCATCAACGAGCAACTCAACAGGCTCGCGGCGGTGGGGATGGTCGAGTTTCAGATCGAGGGGCCGAGCGTCTACTGCCGGCCTGCGGGTGTGTCGAGCGCCTTCAGCGACGACTTCGTCGTCTATCAGGCGGCGATCGTGATGCCCGGCGGCGTCGGCGCCGTCATCTGGGACGCGAACGAATACCACGAGCACGCGAACCGACCCTACGGCGAGCCAGTCAATCTGGCGCCGCGGTTCGTGCCCTATGCAAAGTGCCCGACGCTCTTGCGGGCACTGCTTGTTTCCCACGCCGGCCGGATGCTCGACGGCCTCATGCACGACGTGCGGCTGCTCGGCTCCTGAACCTGGCCGTTGATTCCACCCGGGCGACATGATCGCCCGGGCCTATCTCACGCCGGCGGCGTGCCGTCAGGGAGTCAGTGCGGCTTCCGGGCACGCTGTCGGTTCTTTCTTCGTCAGGAATGACCAATGAGTAAGTCCAGACCCAGCGGGCCCGATCCCGAGCCCAACAACGATCGTGGGGGGAGGCAACGCGACGTGAACCTTCCTCAGCCCCAGCATTTCCCCGCCGGCGTCCATCGCTTCCGGCAGTTGCTCGCCGAGCTGATCGCTCGCCGGATCCGCGACGAGCGCGGCCGCCGGGCTGATTCCGGCGATGCAGGAAGGAGTTGACCACGTGGAAGACGCCCCCGGAGCCCAGGCCTCGTGCCGGGCTCCGGGGGCCGCCGCGGGAACGCCGGATGGAACACGCTGGTAAATGATTTGTGCCAGCGATCCAAACCTTAACAATAAGGTTCGCGGGATGGATCCCGTAGAGCCCCTTGGCCGCCGCGGTGGGCGCTCGAGGCGACGACGAACACACTCACGGAGGGGTGCCATGCGCCACTCGCCATCAATTACGAAGCCCGCTGCCGGCACGGCGACGGTTCCGTCCGTCGGTGATCGGCTCCCGGCCGGCGTCAGGCTGTACGTGGACGAGGTCTTCGATCGCACGATTGTCGCCCTCCACACCCTGCTCGAACCGCTCGGGATCGATGTCGCCAAGACGAAGTTCGCCCCGGGCTTCATGGCCGAGCTCGCCGCGGTCGTTCAGGTGGCCGCGTGGGAGGATGCCGGAGTGCGGCACCTGATCCCGCTCGACTTTCCGCCCGCCGCTACGGCGATGTCGGATCTCGTCTGGCGATACCACGTAGATCCGATGTCGTTCATGGATCCGGCCGCTGGCACGGCCGTGTTCAACCGCGTGGCCGAGGCATGGGCTGCACACTGCCATCCCGATGCCCGCGAGATGCTGGGGTGCGACGTCGTGATGTGCGGTCCGCCGTGCCCGGCAGATCAGGCGTCGACCCTCGCTCCCGTGATCATGGCCATCGCCGAACGAAGCAATACCAAGTAGCAGAGCAATGAGACGTAACAACGGAAACGGTCGTCACCGCCGTCGTGTGACCCGCAAGCGACCGATTGGCCGCGGGGTGATGTATGGGCGTCGCAGCCAAAGCAAGCGAAAGCAGGAGAACTCTTTCGCCTATCAATACGAGGTCGCGATGAAGCGGTCCCGGGATGTGAACGTGCCGCTCGCGGTCGACGCGGCACTCGTCGCCGAGGCAGAGCGGACCGGGGCGTGCAACATCGGCGACCTCTACGTCGATGACGGCATCTCGGGTTCGGAGCTTAATCGACCAGGACTCGACAAGCTCATCACCGACCTCAAGGCCGATCGCACGATCTCGCACGTCTTCGTCCACAAACGGGATCGGCTGGCGCGGCCGCATTGCACGTCGGACGGCTCACGGCTCGAGGAGGAGATTCTCGAGTTGGGAGTGACGATCGTCTTCGAGAACGAGATCGTCGAGCCCAGGCGGCCCGGAGACGACGACACGGTCGAGGTCGTCACCCGCAACATCGATTATTCGCGGAGCGGCCGCTATAGCTACGAGCTCAGCGACCGCGTGTTGAAGACGGCCAAGGTGATCGCCGGCGATGGTTAGCGCCTCGGTGGTTAGCGCCTCGGTGGTCCGGGGTTCGTTCGAGTTCTCGTCGATTCGAGCGGCAAGGAGATCGAGGAGCTGCCGCCCGGCAAGAAGGTGGACCAGCCGGGCTGCCGCGTGCGGATCAAGCCAAAGAACTGGGAGAAGGTCCGCGTCTGGCTCTGGATCATCGAGCAGGCCGAGAAGGGACTTGGGGCGCGGGCGATCGCGAACCGGCTGACGGCGAAGGGCATCCCGACGCCTGGCGCGGGCACCAAGCGCAAGCGGAACGGTGTGGAGGTACCGGTGAGCACCGCCTGACACTCGGAGACCGTGATGCAGTTGCTGCAGAATCCCGTCATCATCGGACTGCAGGCCTACGGCCGGCAGTCCGGCGGCACGCACAAGCGGTGGTCGCCCGATGGCCCGAGGGACATCGACGATCGTGACATGGCCGTCGATGCTGAAGGGAACGAGCAGTTGCGGCTCATCTGCAACGAGTTGGGTGAGTACATCACGGCGCCGGCCGGCTATGAGCCGCTTGTGGAGCCCGAGCGGTGGCATCGGCTCCAGGAGAAGCTTGCGAATCGTACCAGCCCGCAGTTTCGCAAGCCCCGCTCGCGGTCGCTGGACAAGTCTCGAGCATCTGCTGCGATACTGTGCCCGGCCGCCCTTCGCGCTGGAGCGGCTCTCCGTGAGGTGCGGTGAAGATGGCCGCATCAGTCGCGTCCGCTACGTGCTGCCCCGACACAAGGCGGCCAACTGGGTCGGCTCGGTGCGCGGGCGGAAGTCGACGCGGCCGGGCGCTGACGGCGTCGTCGAACTCTCGCCGTGTGACTTCTTGGACCGGCTGGCCGATCTCGTGCCGCCGCCGCGGAAGCATCGGCACCGGTATCACGGGGTGTTCGCCCCGAATCACAAGCTCAGGTCCGCCGTCACGGCGCTCGCCATCGGGAATGTCGGCGTTCGGCGCGATGCCGCGACCGGTCGGCATGCGGTCAACGGACATGCGGCGGGCGGAGATGCCCCCGGCGACTGCTGCGGCTCATGCGACAAACCACCCTCCCACGACACCTCGCGGATCGCCTGGGCCAAACTCATGGCCCGGGTTGGCGAGG
>CAZJHQ010000078.1:0-7866 GCA_964545915.1 uncultured Candidatus Kuenenia sp.
GCTGGCAGAGCCGCTCCTTGGCCTCCGCCTGCGACTTCGACGAGCGGATGATCCGAATCACCTCGTCGATGTTGGCCAGCGCGACGAGCAGGCCCTCGAGCGTGTGCTTGCGACTGCGGGCCTTCTGCAGCAGGTGCTGCGTCCGCCGCCGGATGACGGTCGTGCGATGCCGGAGGAACTCCTCCAGCATGCTCTTGAACGACAGGATCCGCGGCTTCCCGTCCACGAGCGCCAGGAAGATCAGCGAGAACGAGGTCTGCAGCGGCGAGAACTGGTAGAGCTGATTGAGGACGACGTCGGGATCGGCGTCGCGCTTCAGCTCCAGGATCAGCCGCACCGGCTCCTTGAGGTCGCTCTCGTTGCGGATCGCGGAGATCCCCTTGATCCGGTCCTCGTTGACCAGCTCCGCGATCTTCTCCTCGATCGCGTCGCGGGTCTGCTGGTAGGGGATCTCGGTGACCACGATCCGATGGCGGTTCTTGCCGAACTCCTCGACGTGGGCCCGGGCCCGAAGCGTGATCGTGCTCCGGCCGGTGAGGTAGCCGCGGGCCAACGCCTCGCGGCCCATCACGATGCCGCCGGTGGGAAAGTCGGGCCCGGGCACGATCTGGAGCAGCTCGGCCATCGAGATGCCCGGGTTGTCGATCATCGCCACCAGGGCCCGGCAGACCTCGCCGAGGTTGTGCGGCGGGATGCTCGTGGCCATGCCTACGGCGATGCCGCCGGCACCGTTGACCACGAGGTTGGGGAACCGGCTCGGCAGCACGACCGGCTCGGTGTTCCGCTCGTCGTAGCTCGGCACGTAGTCGACCGTGTCGAGGTCGAGGTCGTCGAGCATCAAGGCCGCGATCGGCGACAGCCGGGCCTCGGTGTATCGCATGGCGGCGGCGGGCAGGCCGGCGATCGAGCCGAAGTTGCCCTGCTTGTCGACGAGCACGTGCCGCATGTTCCATTCCTGGGCCATGCGGACGAGCGTGGGGTAGATCACGCTCTCGCCGTGCGGGTGGTAGTTGCCGCTGGTGTCGCCGGAGATCTTGGCGCACTTCACGCGGGCGGCGCCGGGCGAGAGGTTGAGGTCGTTCATCGCGACCAGGATCCGCCGCTGCGAGGGCTTGAGGCCGTCGCGCACGTCGGGCAGCGCCCGGCTCACGATCACGCTCATGGCGTACGTGAGGTAGCTGTCCTTGAGTTCCTGCTCGATCGGCAACTCGACGAGTCGGCCGCCGGAAATGTCCCGCAGACCGTCGGCCGGGGACGGACTCCCGTCGCCCTCCGCAGGGGGATTCACGTCGTCAGCCAAGGAACGGTCTCCGAGCCCAAAAACCCGCCGGACATGCTGTCAGTGAAAAAAGTCATCCCTGACCTTTTTCCACTTCATCGACCGCAGGAAACGCCGACGGTTTCCTGGGTCGATGGCCATCGCATCCCGCTCGGGCAGCCTTGATCCGTAGTCTGCGAGCCCCGCGGGATGCTTGAACATACCCGGCATGCCAGGGCGGTCAACCGGCCTGAAACCGCCGCCTGACCGGGGTTTTTCGCCAGCCCGTGATGCCTTGACCCGCGCCGCTGCGGCCTCCTATCCTCCCGCCCCCCATCGGCCCCCCAGGCACAGGCTGCGCCCCTCATGACCGCCCGTTCGCAGGGACTCCTCGTCGCCGCCTTCGCGGCGCTCGTACTGCTGCCCAATCTCGGCGTTCCGCCGCTGTGGGACGACGACGAGCCGCGCAACGCCGCCTGCTCGCTGGCCATGCACGCTACCGGCGACTGGATCGTGCCCACCTTCAACGGCCGGCTGCGGGTGGAGAAGCCCGCGCTGGTGAACTGGCTCCACCTGGCGGGCTTCGCCGTGGCCGGCGTCAACGAGACCGGCGCCCGCCTCGGCTCCGCGCTGCTCACGGTCGCCACCTGCCTGCTGGTGTGGCGGATCGGCACGGCCGCCTTCCGCCCGGCGGTCGGCTGCTGGGCCGGGGTGGTGATGGCCACCTGCCTGTGGACCGGCGTGGGGGGCCGGGCGGCCACCCCCGACGCGCCGCTGGTGTTCTTCACGACGCTCGCCCTGTGGCTCTTCGTGCGGGCCGCCCGCGTGCCGACCGCTTCTGGCCCCGGCTGGCGGGACGCGCCGGTGCGGCTCTCGGCCGGCGCGGCCGCGGCGCTCGGCGCGGCTTGCGGACTGGCGGTGCTGACGAAGGGCCCGGTGGGCGTGGTGCCGCCGCTGGTGGCGTTCGGCCTGTTCGCCTGGTGGCAGGCGCTCCTCGATCCCGCCCGCTGCGGCCCGCTGCCGACACGGGCCGCGGCAGCGCTGGCCGCCGCGTGCCGCGGCGTCAGGCCGCTGGTGATCCTCGGCGCGGCCGCGGCCGTGGCCACCCCCTGGTATGCGGCCGTGGCCCTGCGGACCGACGGCGAATGGCTGCGCGGCTTCTTCCTCATCCACAACGTCGGCCGCTTCACGGCACCGATGGAAGGCCATGCGGGTTCGCCGCTGCTCTACTATCCCGCCGTCGTGCTCGTCGGCATGTTCCCCTGGTCGATGGCCGCGGCCCTGATCGGGGGCCACGCGATCCGCTCCGCGCGGACCGGCACCGACGGCGTCGCCGTGCGGCTGCTCGCCTGCTGGGCGGCGGCGTGGATCGTGCCCTTCTCCCTGGCGGCCACGAAGCTGCCCGGCTACGTGTGGCCCGCGTACCCGGCGCTCGCCCTGCTGACGGGTCTGTTTTTCGCCGATTGGGCACGGCTCCCGGCGCCGACGACCGACCGCTGGATGCGGCTGGCCTGGGTGCTGCTCGGCGCCGCCGGCGTCGCGTTGGCCGTCGGCCTGCCCCTGGTGGCCCGCCGCTTCGCCCCCGGCGGCGAGTGGCTCGGCCTGATCGGCATCGTGCCGCTGGTGGGCGCGGCGCTCGCCTGGGCCTGCCAATCCCTGCACTCGCGGCTCGCGGCCTCGGCCGCCCTGGCTGCGACGGCCTGCGCAACGGTGGGCCTGCTCATGGCCGCCGGCCCCGCGGCGCTGGGCCGCGCCGGCGGTATGCGAAACCTGATCGCCCGCATGCCCGCCGCGGCGCCCGGTGAACTGCCGATCGCCGGCTACCGGGCGCCGCCGAGCACCGCCTTCTATGGTGGCCGCCGCGCCGCCGACGGACGGATCACCGAGTTGCAGGCGCCCGCCGAAGTTGTGGCCTTCATCGCCGACCATCCAGGGGCCCACCTGATCATCGACGCGCGGTTCGAGGAAGAGGTTGCCCCGGCCTTGCCCTCCTCCTACCGCGTGCTGCACGCCACCACCACGCTCCCCGAATCCCGCCGGCTCCTCCTCGTGGGGCCGAGCGATCGCCCCGACCGTCTCGCCGCCGAGGCCGCCGCGCACCGCCACTGAACGATTCCCCTTTCCCGGACCGGACGCATTCATGAAGTTCACGCATCCCACGACCCTGGTTCTCGTCGCGGCCACGGCCGCCCTCGCCGTCGGCTTTTCGCGAACGCCGCTGTGGGACGAGGACGAGCCGCGGTTCGCCGCGATCGCGCGGGCGATGGTCGAGTCGGGCGACTGGGTGGTGCCGATCTACAACGACGCGCTGGCCGTCGACAAGCCGGTGCTCATGCACTGGTGCATGGCGGCGGCGATGACCGTCTGCGGACCGAACGAGTTCGCCGCCCGCCTCCCCTCGGCGATCGCCGTCCTGCTCACGGCGTTGGCCCTGCTCCGCGCCGGGCGGCGCTGGTTCGATGTCGAAACGGGCGTCGTGGCGGCGCTGGCGTACGTCGGCTGCCTGTTGGTGGGCATCGAGGCCCATGCGGCCACCCCCGACGCGATCCTCGTGGCCCTCACCGCCTGGGCCACCGTGCTCGCCGCCGAGCCCTTCCTGCCGGACCGACGCGGCGGCACGGCCCCGCCGGCCGACGGCCCACTCCCGCTGCTGTCCGTGCCGCGGGCCGCGGCGATCGGCGGTCTCGCCGGCCTGGCGGTGGTCTGCAAAGGTCCGATCGGTTTCGTGGGCCCTGCCGCGGTGATCGTCCTCTGGGTGGGCTGGCTGGCGGTCGAGCGGCGGCTGGCCGCCGGCACTCGGCTCCTGCCGGCCCTGCTGCCCGCGGCCCTGGCCGCGCTCCGCGCGATCCGGCCGCTGACCATCCTCGCCGCGACGCTCGCCGTCGCCGCCCCGTGGTACGTCGCCGTGTCGCTCCGCACCGACGGCGCATGGACGACCGGCTTCTTCTTCGTCCACAACGTCGGCCGCTTTCTCTCCCCGATGGAGAAGCACGGCGGCAGCGTCCTCTTCCATCCGCTCACCATGCTCGTGGGCTTCTATCCGTGGTCCTGCTTCCTCCCCCTGGCGATCGCTGTGGCGGGCTGGCGGCTGTGGCGGCGGACGGCCCCGCTGGCAGTCCACGCGACGCTCGGACTGCTGATCGTCTGGCTGGCCGTCTGGGTGGGGGGGTTCTCCGCCGCGGCGACGAAACTCCCCAACTACATCCTGCCGGCCTATCCCGCGGCCGCCCTGCTCGTGGCGGCTCTCGGCGTCGAGGCGGCCCGCCATGCGGCGACCGCCCGTTGGCCGCACGGCTGGTGGCTGGCGTCGGGCCTCGGCTGGCTGGCATTCGGCGGCGCCGCGACGGCCGTGACCGTGCTGGTGGCGACCCGCCACGGCATTCCCGACGCGGAGCCGGCGGCGCTGGTGGGCCTCGTGCCCGTGGGGGGCGCCATCGCCTGCGGCTGGCTCGCGCGGCGGCATCCGCAGGCCGCCGTCGCGGCCCTGACGCTCACGGGACTGATCTACACGGCGCTGGCCGTCGGGCCCGCCGGCAGCCGACTCGCCGGGGCAAACACCCTGCCGGCGCTGGTGCGGGAGATGCAGGCCCGCCACGACGGCGGCGCGCGGCTGGGCACCTATCTGCTGGCCAGCCCGAACGTTGTCTTCTACTCCAACGGCCACGTGCGGCAGTTCGTCATGGAGCACGACACCGACGCGGCCACGTTCCTGCAGACCGGCGCAGACGCCATCCTCCTGCTCCCCGCGGATCGCTACGACGAGATCGCCGCCACGCTGCCGGCGGGCTGGGGCGTGCTGGGGCGGACGCGACCGATCTTCCGCAAGCACGACGTGCTCGCGATCGGGGCGCTGCCCACCGGGGAGCCCGCGTCGCACCGCACCGCCGCCGCTCCCGAGGTGACCCGATGACGCCGACCGGCCCCGAAATCCTCGCCTGCCCATGGCCGGCTTCGGGCTCCGACCGGCGCCGCGCCGGCCGCGGCCTGCTGTCGGTCGTGATCCCGTGCCACAACGAGGAGGAAGTGATCGCGGCCACGCACGCGCGGCTCGCCGCGGTGCTGCCGGCGACGGGCATGGACTTCGAGATCGTGTACGTCGACGACGGCAGCCGCGACGGCACGCTCCGCGCGCTGGAGGCGATCGCCGGGCACGATTCGCGGGCGGTCGTCATCGAATTGGCGCGGAACTTCGGCCAGCAGGCGGCGATGTCGGCCGGCCTGGCGGCCGCGCGGGGCGATGCGATCGTGATCACCGACGCCGACCTGCAGGACCCGCCCGAGGTGATCCCCGAGATGGTCCGCCGCTGGCGGGAGGGGGTGGACGTCGCCTACGGCCGGCGGCGGCACCGCGACGGCGAGACGGCCTTCAAACTCGTGACCGCGAGCCTGTTCCACCGGCTGTTCGCCAGCCTGATCCCCTATCCGATGCCGGTCGACACCGGCGACTTCAAGCTCATCGACCGCGCGGTGGCCGACGCCGTGAACGCCCTGCCCGAAAAGCGCCGCTACCTGCGGAGCCTGGTGCCCTGGGCCGGCTTCCGCCACGAGCCGGTGTGGTACGACCGTCACGCGCGGATGGCAGGCACCACGAAATACTCGCCTTGGAAGCTGCTCAAGCTCGCCGGTGACGCGCTGGTGCTCTCCTCCGACGCCCCGGTGCGGCTCACCTGGGTGGCCGCGGCCGGGCTCGGCGCGATCGGCATCGTCAGCGGCAGCATGGCGATCGTCGCCCAGCTGACGGCCGCCGCGCCACAGCCGGGCGTCTCACTGGCGGCGGTGACGGCCGTGGTGGCGACCGTGGCGGCCGTGCAGACCGCGGCCGTGGCGATCGTGGGCGAGTACGTCGTGCGGGCCTACCGCGAGGCCCAGGGCCGGCCGACGTGGGTCGTGCGTCGCACGCTCGGACGCGAGCGGGCGACGACTGGCTCGTCGCGGGCGGCGTAGGCGACGCAAAGGCCGGCGCTGATCACCGCGCACAAAAAGCCCCGGGCGGGAGCCCGGGGACTCCGGGTGGCATGCCGTCCCGGTCGCCATGCGAGGCGAGCTTGAACCGCGGAATCACGTGCAGCCTTCGAGCATGGACGACGGAGTGGTTTTCGTGCCCGGTGTCCCCGGGTTGCCACCCGGGGCTTCTTGGGGCCGCACGCCACGCACGCAAAAAGCCCCGGGCGGGAGCCCGGGGACTCCGGGTGGCATGCCGTCCAGGTCGCCGTGCGAGGCGAGCTTGAACCGCGGAATCACGTGCAGCCTTCCAGCATGGACGACGGAGTGGTTTTCATGCCCGGTGTCCCCGGGTTGCCACCCGGGGCTTCTTGGGAGCACACCCGCGTTGTCCGGCGTCACTTCGCCAGCGCGGCCTCGATCGCCTGCACGAGCTTCGCGTCGTCGGGGGCCACGCCGCTCTTGAAGCGGCCGATCACGCCGCCGTCCTTGCCGATGAGAAACTTCTCGAAGTTCCAGCCCACCTCCCCCTTGGGGTCGGCCGCCTCGGTGAGCGCCTTGTAGAGCGGGGCCTTGCCCGCCCCCTTGACCGTGATCTTGGAGAACATCGGAAACGTCACGCCGTACTTGGACGAACAGAACTCGGCGATCTGGACATCGCTGCCCGGCTCTTGGGCGCCGAAGTCGTTCGCCGGGAAGCCGAGGATCACGAAGCCCTTGTCCTTGTGGGCGTCGTAGAGCTTCTGCAGGCCGGCATACTGCCCCGTGTAGCCGCAGCGGCTGGCGACGTTCACGACGAGCACGACCTTGCCCTTATAGGAGGCCAGATCGACGGGCTTGCCGTCGAGGCCCTTCATTTCGCCCGCCAGCGGCGTGGACGACTCGGCCCGGGCGGCGACGGCGGCGGCGAACGAGAGGCACAACGCGAGGGCGACGATCTTCATGGGCATTCCTCCTCGGGACGACGGGATGATTCTCCGCCATTAGACGCCCTGGCCCGCTGTTGGCAAATGGCCGGGCCGCCGGCTCACGAATCCAGCGGCTTCCAGCGATCGAACGTGGCCGCCTGGCCGTGGTGCATGCCGGCTGCATCGACGAGATTCCAGACGATCGCCTGCTCGATGCGAAACCGCCGGCCCGTGCTCGAGATGCGGATCCCGGCGTAGTCGTCCACGTAGCCGTCGCGCCGCGTCCGCTCCAGCAGCCGCGCCCGTTCGTCGCGGTGGACCGGCTCGGCCGTGAGCCGCGACGGCGTCCGCGTGAGCGTGGCGAGATCCATCTCCCACAGGGCCAGCGCCGCCGCGTTGCCGTAGTTGAGGATCGGGTCGGCCTCGGTGCCGTGGGAGACGACGACGAATGGCGCCTGAAACAGCCGCTCGGCCTGCGCCTCGGCAGCGCCCTGCCGGGAGATCAGTTCCCGCCCCAGCAGCCGCGCGAAGGAGTCGAGCAGCAGTTGCACGTGCGACGCCATCCGTCCCTCCGATCACTCAAAAAGCCCCGGGCGGAAGCCCGGGAGCTGTGTGCACGCGAATCCGCGGCATCGTACCGCGATTCGCTCGGCGGGCCGCCGCCCGCACAAAGTCAACTCGGCCCTCCGGGCCTAGCGCTCCCACAAAAAGCCCCGGGCGGAAGCCCGGGAGCTGTGTGCACGCGAATCCGCGGCATCG
>CAZJHQ010000078.1:7966-11649 GCA_964545915.1 uncultured Candidatus Kuenenia sp.
AACTCGGCCCTCCGGGCCTAGCGCTCCCACAAAAAGCCCCGGGCGGAAGCCCGGGGACACCGGGTCTGAACGCCGTCCCGCCATCCATGCAAAAACATCGCGGGCGACACGCCGCCAGATGTGCCGCCCGGTCAGGCCGGACCGGCGGCCACGACATCGGCCCCCGCCTGGTCGGCGTAGGCCCGGAAGTTGTCTTTGAACTTGGCGGCGAGCCGCCGGGCGGCCGCCTCCCAGGCGGCATCGTCGGGCCACGCGCGATGCGGCACGAGGAGTTTTTCGTCGACGCCCGGCACCCGCGTGACCGCGTCGAGGCCGAAGACGCGGTCGCGGTGCACCGGAGCCGCGTCGAGCACGCCGGCATGGATGGCGTCGATGATCCGCCGCGTCGCCCCCAGGTCGATCCGCGTCCCTGCGCCGTAGCCGCCCCCCGTCCAGCCCGTGTTCACGAGCCAGGCGCGGGCCTCGTGCCGGGCGAGCTTCGCCGCCAGCATCCGCGCGTAGACGGCCGGATGCCGCACGAGGAAGGCGGCGCTGAAGCAGGCCGAGAAGGCCGCCTGCGGCTCCGACACGCCCATCTCCGTGCCCGCCACCCGCGCGGTGTAGCCGGAGAGGAAGTGATACATCGCCTGCTCGCGCGACAGCCGGCTCACCGGCGGCAGCACCCCCGAGGCGTCGCAGGTGAGGAAGATGACGTGCCGGGGGTGCGGCCCCACGCACGGCACCTGCGCGTTGTCGATGAACTCGATGGGGTATGCGGCCCGGGTGTTCTCCGTGACCGCGCTCGACTCATAGTCCACCAGCCGCGTGGCCGGGTCGTAGACCACGTTCTCGAGCACCGTGCCGAAGCGGATCGCCCGCCAGATCTCCGGTTCTCGGCGCTCGGTGAGGTGGATGCACTTGGCGTAGCAGCCCCCCTCTATGTTGAACACGCCGTCGTCCCCCCAGCCGTGCTCGTCGTCGCCGATCAGCCGCCGCGCAGGGTCGGCCGAGAGCGTCGTCTTGCCCGTGCCCGAGAGGCCGAAGAACAGCGACACCTCCCCCGGCCGGCCATCGCGGGTGATGCCCTGGTTCGCCGAGCAGTGCATCGACAGCACGCCCCGCCCCGGCAGCAGCCAGTGCATGTAGGTGAACACGCCCTTCTTCATCTCGCCGGCATACTCGGTGCCCAGGATCACCTGCTCGTGCCGCTCGAGCGACAGGTCGATGCTCGTGCGGCTCGTCATGTGGGTCGTGTGGGGATTGGCCGGAAACTGGCCGGCATTGAAGATCACGTAATCGGGGCTGCCGAACCGCTCCAGCTCGTCGAGCGTGGGCCGGATGAGCATGTTCTGCATGTACAGGGCGTGGTAGGCGCGGCCGCAGACCACGCGGACCTTGATCCGACAGCTCGGATCCCAGCCCGCGTAGCCGTCGCAGACATAGATCTGATCGCGGGTGTTGAGGTAGTCCACGGCCCGCTGGCGGTTGAGCAGGAAGGTGTGGTCGTCGATGGGGTGGTTCACGCTGCCCCACCAGACGTCGGCCTCCGACTCGGGAGCCCGCACGACGTGCTTGTCGCCGGGGCTGCGGCCCGTCTTGGCTCCGGAGCGGATCGCGATCGCGCCGGTCGACATGATCGCCGCCGCCTCACGGGAGACGGCGTCCTCGTAGAGCCGCCCCGGCGGGGCGTTCCGAATCACGACCGGAACGGTGATGTCATGCGGCGACAGATCGACCGGCAGGGGCATGGCGGGCTCCTGAGGCGGGAGGGGGGCTCGACGGGGCCGGGGCTGCAGGGTCGCGGCCAGCGGGGAGGCAGGCGAGGATCGCGGCCGCGGCCAGCAGCCCGCAGCCGCCGCAGCCGAACACGGCCGCCCAGGGGCTGGGTCGGACCCGCAGGCCGCGGATCGCCTGCCGCAGCCGGCGGCTGAACTCGCCCCAGCCCTCGGCGCTCGTGCGGCTGCCCAAGGCCACCACGCTCACGCTCCGCATGCCGCCCCGACCGTCGAGATGCACCTGGATGCCGCGGCCGGGCAGCGCCACGGTCTCCCCGGCCCAGCGGGCCGTCGGATCGAGCGCGGCCACGATCTCCGCCACGACCGGCCGCAGTTGCTCGAGCGTGATGTTGTAGACGACCAGTCGGGGCCGGGCCGCCAGCAGCAGCGCCGCAAACAGCAGACCGGTCGCCAGCAGCAGCATCAGGGCCGCCCACACGGTGCCCCCGACCACCGGCTGCAACAGCGCCAGCGGTCCTGCCACCGCCAGCCCCGCGGTGCCCGCGGCCAGGAGCAGCAGGTCGCTGGAGCCGGCCACGACCGCGGGACGACGCCGCAGGTGCAGGCCGGCGACCGCGAGCAGATACGCCGCGGCCGGCAGGATCGCGGCCCACAGCGGCACGGCGGCGAACGACCAGGTCGTCATGAGCGCAGCGCCATCCACACGAGAAAACCGAGCCAGCAGGCCTCCGCCACGAGCGCCCCGGCGAACCCGCCGCGGAATCCACGGCCGCAGCAGTCGGTCATCGGAGCGCTCCGTCAGACGGGGTCGGGAACGACGAACGCCAGATCACGGGCGAACGCCTCGGCAAACTCGTAGACGCCATGGAAGTCCTCCCGCCGGTCGGTCTTCGTCTTCCGCATCTGCCCGATGTCGATCATGTTGAAGACGATCTCACCAAGATCGTCGGTCGCACGGATGCCCCAGGTGGCCAGCACCGTGGGCGCGAGGTAGCCGTACTGCTGCAGGCCGTAGCGCCGCGCGGCCTCGCACAGTTCCTGCCCCGAAACGTGCCGCTCCGCCTGCCGCTTGCGGCCGCGGCCGGACCGTGACCGCGGCTTGCCACCCGCCTCGAAATCAGCCGCGGGCTCGAGCTCCTCGGCGGCCGGCTCCGCGCCCATGCCGAGCGTCTCCTGGGCGAACGACAGCGCCTCGAGGACGAACAGGTAGGCGTCGAGCGTGTAGCGGCGGTCGCGGTCCAGAAGCTGGTACAGCGGATGGGCGGGATCGACGGGCGACATCATGTCCTCGGAACGGAGCGGAAGTCCCGCAGTATATCCGCACCGCCGGACCGGCTCGATCGCCCGGCTTGCCCAGCCGGGGAGAGCCGCGTTCTCGGCCCGCTAGCTGTCCGTGGACAAAGCCCTCCATGGCAATCCCGTTCGGCACGGGATTTGCGCATCACACACCGGGAGCCCTGGGCAAGATGAATGGCGTGCGCCTTTTGATGTTGCGCGTTCCCCGGTCTTGCTCTCAGCTTGCCACGCACGAACGGCACAAGAAGCCCCCGGCGGAAGCCGGGGGACTCCGGGTCGCATGCCTTCCCAGGTGCCATGCGAGGTGGGTTTGAACCGGGAAATTGAGTGCCGTCATCCGGCATGGACGGCGGGGTGGCTTTCATGCCCGGAGTCCCCGGGTTTCCACCCGGGGCTTCTTGTGTGCGTGCCAGGCCCGGAGGGCCGGGTTGATTCCAAGCGGGCGCAGGCCCGCCAAGCGAACCGCGGCACGACGCCGCGGGTTCGCGTGCATCACGCTCCCGGGTTTCCACCCGGGGCTTCTTGTGTGCGTGCCAGGCCCGGAGGGCCGGGTTGATTCCAAGCGGGCGCAGGCCCGCCAAGCGAACCGCGGCACGACGCCGCGGGTTCGCGTGCATCACGCTCCCGGGTTTCCACCCGGGGCTTCTTGTGTGCGTGCCAGGCCCGGAGGGC
>CAZJHQ010000079.1:0-11529 GCA_964545915.1 uncultured Candidatus Kuenenia sp.
AACCCGCGGCGTCGTGCCGCGGTTCGCTTGGCGGGCCTGCGCCCGCTTGGAATCAACCCGGCCCTCCGGGCCTGGCACGCACACAAGAAGCCCCGGGTGGAAACCCGGGGACTCCGGGCATGAAAGCCACCCCGCCATCCATGCCGGATGACGGCGGCCAAGTTCCCGGTTCAAACCCACATTGCATGGCACCTGGGAAGGCATGCGACCCGGAGTCTCCCGGCTTCCGCCGGGGGCGTCTTGTGCCGTTCGCGCGTGTCACGCTGAGAGCAAGACTGGGGAACGCGCACCATCAAAACGTGCGCCCCTGGGCTTGGATCGTCGATAGTGTCCGGCATGGCAGCCGGAAATGCGGGTATCGGCGATCGTGATCTGCAGGGGTTCAAGCACTTTCGCTCCCTGTGGAAGCTGTTGTTTCGACTGCATGAGGTCGGGACGAAGCGTGATGCGGCTGGCAATCGGCAGCTGCACATGGATCAGTACTGCGTGCTGGTTCTCTTGTGGTCATTCAATCCCGCGATTCGTACGCTCCGTGAACTGCAGCGAGTCGCGGAGTTCGACAAGGTGCGAAAGTGACTGGGGGTCAAGCGCACGTCACTCGGATCACTATCCGAGTCGGTCCGCATCTTCGACCCGACTGCTCTCTCCACCATCGCGGCGGAGCTATCGTTGCAACTGATCGGCGAGATCTATCGACAGCCGAGATTCCCAGGCTCGTGGCATATTCCACCGCCGCCGCAGAACATTCAGGCACTCCGGCACCTGCCAATCAGCAAGCGGCCGGGCAGAGTGAAGGCCCCGGCCTCCGTTCCAGGAGTGCCAGATAGTGGATCGGGTCGAAGAAGAACTGTTCCCGGCCCCAGTGGCGGCGGTGCCGGGCGATCAGCCGGTCCTCGAAGACCAGCTTCACGTCATCGACGGTCGCCACCACCGTGATCGTCCGATGGGCGTACTTCACCGGGACTCTGTAACTGTTGGTGTCGAACCGTACCAGTGACAGGGAGTTGGCGTGCGCCTGCGCGATCCGTCGGGCCTCGCACTCCTGGGCCGGGAACGGCAGGAAGGCGGCACGCTCCTCGCCCAGGAGTACGGCCTTCGTGCCGACCTTGTCCCGCAGCTTTCGCTCGAGATCCGCCCGGCACCGCTCTTCCAGGGTCTCGTTGAGCTCGACAAGCGTCGCCACCTTCGGCACGCGTACCCAAAATCCACCTGCGCCTCGCCGGGCGGGTGCGAGAGCGCTGCGCAGTTGTCAGCTGCATTTTTCGGGCGGCCGGGCTGCCCCGCCGCCCGCTGCACTTTTCGACCGGCGTTTCCACTTCCAATTTCGTCAGCCTCCCGCCGGAACCGCACTCGCGGCCTGAGGGCGGGATTCCCGCAGGAGAAGTCATCTGCGGCTGGTTTGCACCGCCTTGGGCGTGCTACCGCGCCGCGGAATTTCCGGGTATTCTGCCTGCTTGTGGCTCGGCCGTTTGGATGGCGCGGGCAGGTATGGATATCTGCGGAGCGATTCAATCCATGGCGGGCTGGCGGCGGATGGTGTCGTGGGCAATCTGTCTGGCCTGCCTTTCGGCCATGCCCTTGCGGGCCGCCGACACCGCGGCGGAGCGGCTCGCCGCGGCGTGCCACGACGCCGTGGTCGGCGTGTACTGCATGCGGGACGACTACGAGGGGTACACGGGCACCGGCGCCGTGGTGTCGGCCGACGGCTACATCCTCACCTCGACCACGTCGGTCTTCGACGGCGTCGAGGAGGTGTTCGTGCACTTCCCCGACTTTCGCGTCATGAAGGCGAAGGTCGTGGAGATCAACATGCCGCTGGAGAGCGTGTTGCTGAAGGTCGACGCCCAGGGCCTCGCCAGCCTGCCTGTTGCACGGGCGATTCCGCGGGTGGGCACGCGGGCGTTCTCGGCGGGCAATGCCGATCACCTGATCAGGCTGAGCGGCGAGCCCACGTTCAGCATGGGGACCGTGAGCGGGGTGTACGACGTCCAGAGCGGCGACAGTCAAAGCAGCTACGCCGGCCTGGCCATCGAGACCACGGCAGCGGTCAATCCCGGGCAGGACGGCGGCCCGTTGCTCGATGCCGCCGGTCGGATCATGGGCATGATTTCCCTGAGTCTTGCCGAGAGCCGCTGGCAGGGGACGGCGGTGCCGATGGCCCGGATCCTCGAGGGCATGAAGGCTTTCCGAGACGGCCGGGTGCGGGTGAGCGACCGCCCCCTGCTCGACGATGCATCCCCCGACGATGGCCGCAAGACGATGGCGGATCGGGTGCAGCCCTGGGCGAACTGCCTGGTGCGGCTGACCGTCGAGCGGGAGTTTCAGGTCGAAAGACTCGCCACGGTGCATTGGCCGGCCTACCGCAAGACGATCCCCAACTGGGAGTCGCTCACCGCGGCCACGCGGATGGCTCGGCAGGCCGACCTGGTCGGCGCCGAGATGACCATCAACGCCAATCGACTGGTCTGCCGGCCCCAGAAGATGGTCACGGGCGTGGTGATCTCGGCCGACGGCTACATCCTCACCAGTGCCTTCAATGTCGCCAGCGACACCGTGTTCAAGCACCGCCAGGGCCAGACGAAGCCCCGCCAGTATGACGGCAGCCTCGCCCGGCTCGTGGCCTTCGAGGCCGCCGAGTATGAAACCGTGGCCAATCCGGTGCGGTCGGTGACGGCGACGCTCGCCGACGGGAAATCCTGCCCTGCCACCATCGTGGCCCAGGACCTCCAGCTCGGCGTCGCGCTCCTGAAGGTCGCGGAGCAGGATCTGCCCCACCTCGACCTGAAGAACTCGCATGCCGCACCGGTCCTGGGCGAGGCCGTGGGGGCCGTCGGCATCGCGCCCGATGGAACGAACGGGTTCACGCTGAACGAGGGCATGATCAGCGCGGTTCGCCGCAACGAGGGCCGCCGGTTCCAGTTCACGGCGCTGGTCAATTACGGCAACTCCGGCGGGCCGGTGATCAACGCCGATGGCCGGATCCTGGGATTGATTCTCGAGCCCTTGCGGGCGGGTGAAGGGCTCGAATCAATGCTCCGCGTGCCCCCGTTCCCCAAATCGAGCGGGCTCTCCAGTGGCCGGGTGTTTCCGCTGATGGGCGCCGGCAACCAGCCGAGCCTGGTCCTCTGGCAGACCGCGCCCAACTCCGGCGTCGGATTCGCGGCGCCGATCGGCCGGATCCTCGAATCACTGCCGACCCTCATGCAGGGCCGCAATTTGCTCCCGGCCGGCATGCACTACCTCGGAATCGTGCCGAACCTGGACGTCCAACAGGCCTTCAAGAACGAGGTGATCGTGCATCGCCTGGAGCCGAAATCGCCCGCCGCCGAGGCCGGCCTCGCCGTCGGCGACCGGGTGGTCCAGATCGACGGTCGCGACGTCCCGAACTGGAAAGTGCTGCTCGAGATTCTCGCGGCGCGCAAGGTGGGCGACGTGCTCTCGATCCGCGTGGAACGCAAGGCCAAGCCGGCCCATGTCGAGATCAACGGCATCGCCGTCCGCAACGAACGCGACCTGAAGAAAATGATCGAGTCGCTCGGAGGCAAGGACGAGTTCTCGGGCCGGGTGATCCGCGACGAGGATTCCACGCCGACGTTCGAAGTCACCCTGCAGGAGCAGCGATGAGCACGTTTTCGAGCATCCGCGCCGCCGTGTCCCTGGCCGCCTGGCTGACCGTGGCCACGATGGGGGCGGCGATGGCCGAGATCGCCCCGCAGGCGAGCACTGCCGTGGGTGATCTGGCAGCCCGGACCATGCCCGCGTTCGTCTTCTTGGCCGGCGGCAGCGGGGTGCTGGTCTCCGCCGACGGCCTGATCCTGAGCAACGCCCACGTCGTCGGCAAGCAGCGGTCGTTCAACGTCCGTCTCGGCGATGGCCGACCCTTCAAGGCGAACCTGCTCGGCTACCACGCCTTCGGCGACCTGGCGCTCCTTCAGATCGAGGGGGGCAAGGATCTTCCGTTCCTGCCGCTCGGTGATTCCGATGTCATCAATCCCGGAGCGTTCTGCTTCGCCATCGGCAACCCGCTCGCGCTCGGGCTGATCGACCAACAGCCCACCATCTCCACCGGCGTGATCTCGGCGCGGAACCGCCTGAGCGACAACTATGCCGACGCCCTGGTCATCGACGCTTCGATCAACCCGGGGAATTCGGGAGGGCCGCTGATCAACGCGGCGGGGGAACTGATCGGCATCAACGGCAAGATGCAGCCGCGGATGGGGCTCAGGTCCAACACGGGGCTCGGGTTTGCGGTCCCCGTGAATCGAATCAAACGCTGGCTGCCGCTCTTGAAGGCGGCGCGGGGCGGCCCGGTGCGGCACGGGCGGCTCGAAGGGATCGAATGGCAGGAGCCGGGGCGGGCTGCCATGGTCGATTACGTCGCTCCGGTGATCCGCAGCGTGGCTCCGGGGAGCGACGGGGACCGGGCCGGGTTCAAGGCGGGTGACACGATCGTCCGGTGCCAGGGAGAGCCCGTCCGGATGGCGGCGCAGATGTATTTGTTGCTGGCGATGAACCCGCACACCTTGCCGGCCACGGTCGTCGTCCTCCGGGACGGCGCGGAAACCACGCTGACGTTCAAGATGGAGCCGGTCGGCGGCGACTGAGCCGCGGCGCGCCGCTGTCTTTCCGGCGGGCGGCGACGCTTCCCACATGCTTGCCCGCGATCGGTTCGCCCCACGACCCGTCAGCACCGGTCACCGGACTTCCGGTCCGCCTACCACAGCGTCCGCACCGGGTAGCGGCCGATCCACTGGTCGTCGGTGACGATTGCGAGGCCATGGCAATTCGCCTGGGCGACGAGGATCCGGTCGAATGGGTCGCGGTGCACCGGCGGGAGCTTGTGGACCTGGCAGACCGTGATCGTTAGTTTGTTTTCTAGTTCAGTTAAGGGGGCCGCGGCGGTGCCCCTTTTTGCCCCGTGGCTTGTGACGCTTGGCCTGGCCGCGTTCGGGCCGGTTGCGGCCCCGATCCCGCCGCGGCGGCGGGGGAACGCGGCGGCGGTCCCGGCCCCCCTCGGCGACCAGCCGGAAGTCGAGCGATCGGCGGTCGAGATCGACTCTCGCCACGGCCACGCGGACGCGGTCGCCGAGCCGAAACGATCGGCCGGGCCGGCGGCCCGCGAGCGTGTGCGCGGCCTTGTCGTAGCGGTAGATGTCGTCCGGCAGGCTGTCGAGCGGCATGAGGCCCTCGGCGGGAATGGCCAGACCCTGCACGAACAGGCCGAAGGGCTCCACGCCCGTGACCACCGCGTCCATCTCCTCGCCGATCCGCTTCGAGAGGAAGAGCAGGAGCTTGAGCTTCACCAGCTCCCGCTCGGCCGCCTCGGCTCGCCGCTCGAGGTCGGAGCACTCGCCGCCGAGCTGCACGAGGCCGTCGGCCGGCGGCCGCCGGCCCTTGGCGATGGCCTCGAGGGCCCGATGGACCGTGAGGTCGGGATAGCGGCGGATCGGCGAGGTGAAGTGGCAGTAGCAGTCGCTCGCCAGGGCGTAGTGGCCGTCGTCCTGCGGGCCGTAGGCGGCGCGGGAGAGGCTCCGCAGCACGGCATAGTGCACGGCATGCTCCTCGGGCCGCCCGCGGGCCATGTCGAGGAGCCGCTGCAACTCGAAGCGGCTTTCGAGCGAATCGACCTCGAAGCTCAGCTCGGTGACGAACTCGGTGAGCTGGCGGAGCTTCCGCGGGTCGGGCTGCGGGTGGATCCGCCGCAGGAAGCCGGCCCCCGCGGCGGCCAGCGCCCCCGCCACCGCCTCGTTGGCGGCGAGCATGAACTCCTCGATGATCCGGTGGCTTTCGGTGTTCTCCACGACGTGGGCCCCGGCCACGCGGCCTTCCCGGTCGAGGTCGATCTTCACCTCGGGCATGTGCAGTTCGAGCGACCCGCGGGCGGTCCGCCGGCCCCGCAGCAGGCGGGCCAGGTCCCGCATCCGGCCGAGCAGGCCACGGACCTCGGGAGTCATCTCGATCGCGGGTGTGGCCGGATCGGCCAGGAAGACGTCCACCTCCTCGTAGGTGAACCGCCGCGCGCTTTTGATGGCGGAGGGTTCGACGGCCGCATGCACCGGGATCCCCTCGGGCGTGAACTCGATCCAGCAGGTGCGGGCGTAGCGGACCTTGCCCGGCTGCAGGCTGGCGAGGTTGTTGGAGACGATCTCCGGCAGCATCGGGATCACGCGGTCGGGCAGGTAGACGCTCGTGCCGCGGGTGCGGGCCTCCTGATCGAGCGGCGATCCCTCGCGGACGAAGTGCGAGACGTCGGCGATGTGCACGCCGAGCAGCCAGTGGTCCCGTTCCACCCGCTCGAGCGAGATCGCGTCGTCGAAGTCGCGGGCGTCCACCGGGTCGATGGTCACGATCGTGCGGCCGGTGAGGTCGCGGCGGCCCGCAGGCACGGACTCGTCGAAGACCGCCGCCTGGCGGCGGGCGTCGTCGAGAGCCGCCTCGGGGAACGGACCCGGCAGGCCGAACTCGGCGCTGATCGTGGCGGTGTCCACGCCCACGGCGCCCGCCTTGCCGAGCACCTCGACGACCACACCCTCGCCGTCCCGGATCGGCGTCGGGAAGCGGACCAATTCGACGACGACCTTGTCGTCCTTCCGCACGCCCTTCGCCCCGGGATCGCCGACCGACACGGGCCGGGCAAACCCGGTGCCGTCGATCTGCACCCAGCCCTGGCCCGCGGCCTCGAAGTAGGATCCGACGAACCGCGTGGTCCGCCGCTTCACGACCTCCACGATCTCGCCGGACGGGCCCGGCCGGCGAACGTCGCGGGTCCGGCCGAGCTTCACGCGAACGGTGTCGCCCGTGGCGGCGTCGAGCGCGGCGGTCGCGGCGACGTGGATGTCCTGCGAGCGGTCGCCGGCGGGCGCGTCGAGCGGCCGCACGAAGCCATAGCCGCCGGCGGCCCGCTTGAAGACGCCGACCACGCCATCGTTGCGGCTGCGACCGGCTGCGGATCGGCGCCGCGGCTGGTCGTGGCCATCGCGTTGTCGCGGCATGGGGGGCGGAGTCCTGCGGAGCGGGCGGAGCGAACGGTCACTGCAAGTCTACCCCTGGCCCTCCCCGCTTCCCAACCGCGGCCGGCGGCGTGGACCATGGCCTGATGTCGCGCAAAAGCCGCCGCATTCGCCTGGAGCGGCAGTCTCTGCTCGTCGAAACCGGCCTGTGGCTCCATCACCCGCATTCGCTCGCGACCCGGAGTCCCCCGGCTTCCGCCGGGGGCTTTTTGTGTGAGTGGCGCGTGTGTTCCAAGAAGCCCCTGGTGGAAACCCGGGGACACCGGGCACGAAAGCCATCCCGCGATCCATGCCGCATGACGGTGCGTGATGTCCCGGTTCAAACTCACACCGCATGGCATGCGGGACGAGATCCGACCCGGAGTCCCCCGGCTTCCGCCGGGGGCTTTTTGCCTGCGAGCGGGCGGCGGCCCGCGCCGTGAACCGCGTCAGCCGCGGCCGCGGAAGAACTTGCGGCCCTGGCTCTGCTGATACTGCGTCCAGCCGTCCTCCGCGGTGGCCTCGTTCCGCAGCAACTGGATCGTGCCGGCCATCTTGGCGTCGAGGTGGTCGAGGTGGTGCAGGGCCAGGGCCTCGAGCGTCATCGGCAGCTTCGGCGCGCCGAACTCATACTGGCCGTGATGGCTGGCGATCATGTGCTTGACGCGGACGGCCGCCTCGGGGTCGAAGGGCTGGCCGGTGCGGGCCTCGATCGCCCGGATCTTGGCGTCGATCATTTCCAGTCCGAGGAGCACGTGGCCGAGCAGCTGGCCCTCGTCGGTGTAGGAGAATCCCTGCAGGCTCTCGAGCTCCCGCACCTTGCCGATGTCGTGGACCAGCACGCCCACGAGGAGCAGGTCGCGGTCGAGCTCGGGATAGAGCGGAGCGACCCGGTCGGCGAGTCGCAGCAGGTTCACCACGTGGTCGAGCAGGCCCCCCGCGTAGGCATGGTGGTGCTTCACGCCGGCCGGGGTGCGGCGGAGGGCCGCGACGAGGGGGGCATCGGCCAGGATCTCGTCGGTGAGGGCCTTGAGCGGCGCGGAGCGGATCGACGACAGGATGGTCGCCAGTTCGGCCTCCAGGCGGACGAGGTCGTTCTTCGAGAGCACCTGAAACTCGCTCTCGTCGATCGTCCGCGGGTCGGCCCGTCCGATCGCGGTGATGATCACCTGCAGCGAGCCGGAGTAGAGCTGCGTGTGCCCTTCCACGCGGACGTAATCGCCGTCCTCGAAGGCGGCAAAATCCTCGTCGGAGGCGTTCCACAGCCGGCCCGTGATCGTGCCGCTTTTGTCGGCGAGCTCGACCTGCAGGTAGAGCTGGCCGTTGCGGTTGGGCCGCAGCTGCTTGTGCGTGGCGAGAAACGTCTGGTCGAACTGCGTCTGGGGCGGGAGTTCGGCGATCAGGCGGCGTGGCATGGCCGAGAGTCTACCCGGTTTCCCGGCGTGCACGCGCAGCGACTACAATCCCGGCCCCGTGCGGCCCCCCGCACGACCATCCCCATGCACCGTCGGAGCGACAGGATCCATGGCCCAGACCGCCATCAGCCCCACGCGGGCCCAGGACTATCCCGAGTGGTACCAGCAGGTCGTGCGCGCCGCCGACCTCGCCGAGCAGTCGCCCGTCCGCGGCTGCATGGTGATCAAGCCCCACGGCTACGCGGTCTGGGAGCGGATGCAGTCGATCCTCGACCGGATGTTCAAGGAGACCGGCCACCAAAACGCCTACTTCCCGCTCTTCATTCCGCTCTCCTACCTGGAGCAGGAGGCGAAGCACGTCGAGGGCTTCGCCAAGGAGTGTGCCGTGGTCACCCATCACCGTCTGGAGCTCGGGCCCGACGGCAAGCTGATCCCGACCGGCAAGCTCGAGGAGCCGCTCGTCGTCCGGCCCACGAGCGAGACGATCATCGGGGCCACGTACGCGAAGTGGATCCAGTCGTGGCGGGATCTGCCGGTGCTCATCAACCAGTGGGCCAATGTCGTCCGCTGGGAGATGCGGCCGCGGCTTTTTCTGCGGACGGCGGAGTTTCTCTGGCAGGAGGGGCACACCGCCCATGCGACGAGCGCGGAGGCGGTCGAGGAGACGCTCCGCATGCTCGATGTCTACGCCACCTTCGCGGAGCGCGACCTGGCGATGCCGGTGATCAAGGGGCCGAAGCCGGCTGCCGAGCGGTTTCCCGGCGCCGTGGATACCTACTCGATCGAGGCCATGATGCAGGACGGCAAGGCCCTCCAGGCCGGCACGTCGCACTTCCTCGGCCAGAACTTCGCCCGGGCCCAGAACATCAAGTTCGCAGGCACCACTGGCGCCGAGGAGTTCTGCTGGACGACGTCGTGGGGCGTCTCCACGCGACTCGTCGGTGCCGTGATCATGACCCACTCCGACGACGACGGCCTCGTGCTGCCGCCGCGGATCGCGCCGCACCATGTCGTGCTCCTGCCGATCCACCGCACCGACGAGGAAAAGTCGCAGGTCATGGAAGCCTGCCGGCGGCTGGAAGCGGAGCTCGCCGCGCAGCGGTTCGGCGACGAGCCGGTCCGCGCGAAGATCGACGCCCGCGACATGCGCGGCGGCGACAAGGTCTGGCAGCACGTCAAGCAGGGCGTGCCGGTCCGCGTGGAGATCGGGCCGCGGGATCTGGCGGCCGGCGCCGTCAGCGTGACCCGTCGCGACCGCGGGCCGAAGGAGCGTGAGGCGGTGCCACTGGCCGAGTTTGCGGCGCGGGCGCCGGGGCTGCTGGCCGAGATCCAGCAGGGGCTCTTCGAGCGGGCCCGGGCATTTCGTGCGTCGCGGTCGGTGACGCTCGGCTCGGCCGCGGAGGTGCACGAGTTCTTCGGGGCAGGGGAGGGGGCGGCCGGCAAGGGGGGCTTCGCCCACGTCCACGTCGCCGACGACCCGGCCGTGGCGGCGGCCTTCGACCCGCTCAAGGTAACGGTCCGCTGCATCCCCATGGATGGCCCGGATGAGCCGGGAACCTGCATCGTGACGGGCCAGGCGGTATCGCGGCCGAGCGTGATCGCCCGGTCCTATTGAACCAGCCTTGGCCGGTCGTGTAACCCTGGAACGGTTGGCGGTGTCAGTCAGAGTGGAGCCCGGTTTCCTCGGGCCGTGAGCCGCCCGTTCCTCGGAGAATCGATCATGTCCCGTTTCGTCACCACGCCGTTTTGCACCGCCCTGCTGGCGGCCGCCATGCTGGTCTCGGCGGCCGCGCGGGTCAACGCGGCGCCGCTCGAACTGGCCGCCGTGTCCGCCGACGCGAAGTGGCTCATGCACTTCGACAACGACGCGGCCCGCGACTCGGTCGTCGTCCAGCGGGCCTGGGAGAAGATGCTGAAGATGCATCCGCACGCCGGGGGGATGATGGACATGGTGTCACGGATGGCCGGCATGGATCCCCGCAAGGACCTGCGCGACGCGACCGCCTACGGCACCGACACCGACAAGCGCAACGGAGTGATGATCGTGCGGGGGAAGGTGAACCGCGAGTTTCTCACGCGGATGGTCGAGAAGGCGGCCGACCACAAGACGATCAAGCACGGCGACCACACGCTCCACGCCTGGACGCACAAGCGCGGTCGCCGCTCGGGGCCGGTGGTCGGCGGGTTTTACAAGGACGACGTCATTGTGTGCGGGCGGACGGAGGCGGCCGTGAAGTCGGCTCTCGACGTGCTCGACGGTCGCCTGGCCGCCGTGGGGGGCGGCGGGCCGCTGGCCGGCCGGGTGCGGCCCGGGTCGATCGTGGTGGCGCGGGCCACAGCCGTCGATCCCGACACGAAGTGCCCGGTCCTCAAGCAGGGCCGCGGCTTCCGCGTGGCGCTGGGCGAGCACGAGGGAAAGTCGTTCTACCGGGCCCGGCTGGAGATGAACACGCCCGCCGCGGCCGATGACGTCGTGGACGTGGTCAAGGGCTTCACCGCGCTCGCGGCGCTGCGGTGGGGCGGCGAGGCCGATGTCATGAAGCTCGTCGCCGGCGCGAAGACCGTCGTCGACAACGCCACCTGCACGATCTCCTGGGACGCCGACGCCGAGGAGGTGTGGAAGGTCGCGGCACGGGCCGCAGATGCATGGGAAAAGCGGCAGCGCGGCCGATGGGGGGGCGATGGCTGCCCGGCCTGCGGCAAGCGCAGATGCGAGGGCTGCGACAAGGAATCCTGCCCGGTGATGAAGGGGGGCAAGCCCGCGGCGGAGGCGCCGCTTCGGGAAGACGAGTTCTGACTCCCCCACCGCGTCCGGACGAGGCGGCCGCCGTCACGTAAGATCGCCGGCGGATCCGGGACCTGGCCCGCCGCTTGGTGCCGCGGCCGAAGTTGAGAGTCGTCGCGAGCGGGTCGCCTTAGCAGACTGTGGAACAAGTCTGCCCGAGCAGGATGCGAGAAGTGCCGACCGTGGAAACCCTCGGCGTTTCCACCGGTCGGCCAAGTGGACAAAGGCCATGGAGGGCTTTGTCCACGGACAGCGAGCAGACTGTGGAACAAGTCTGCCCGAGCAGGATGCGAGGGCTGCCGACCGTGGAAACCCTCGGCGTTTCCACCGGTCGGCCAAG
>CAZJHQ010000080.1:0-11196 GCA_964545915.1 uncultured Candidatus Kuenenia sp.
GTGCTGAACCGAGAAGCCCCGGGTGGAAACCCGGGGACTCCGGGCACGAAAACCACCCCGCCAAGCGAACCGCGGCCCGATCCCGCAGGTTCGCCTACACCATCCGCCCCGGGCGGATCCCAGTTGCACGATCCGCGCCGCCACCGTTGAATCGTGGAGCCGCGCTGCGGCTCCCGCTCTCCGGAGGCTTCCATGTCCAAATCGCGCAAGGGTGTCGTGTCACAGCAGGCCGAGACCGCGGGCATGCCCGCCGCGATCGAGGGCTTGGGCGTCTTCTATCTCGGACAGAAGGTGGACGAGCGGTCGGGCGGGCCGACGGCGGAGCCACTCCTGGTGGACGCCAAGCGGTTCACGACGCACGCCGTCTGCGTCGGCATGACCGGCAGCGGCAAGACCGGCCTCCTCATCGGGCTCATCGAGGAGGCGGCGCTCGACGGCATCCCGACGCTCGTCATCGATCCCAAGGGCGACCTCGCCAACGTGCTGCTGTCGTTTCCCGAGCTGGCACCGGGCGACTTCCTCCCCTGGCTGGAAGCCGATGCCGCCAAGCGCGAGGGAATCACGCTCGAGTCCTTGGCCGAGCGCACGGCGAAGAAGTGGTCCGACGGCCTCGCCGCCAGCGGGCAATCCGGCGAGCGGATCCGCCGCCTGCACGCGGCCGCCGACATGGCGGTGTTCACGCCCGGCAGCCGCAGTGGCCGGCCGCTGGCGATGCTCGGCAGCCTCGACGCGCCCGCCGCGGAGATCGCCGCCGACCCGGAGGCACGCCGCGAGCGGATCGAGTCGCTGGTCTCCGGCATCCTGGCGCTGGTCGGCATCGACGCCGAGCCGGGCACGAGCCGCGAGCACGTGCTGCTCTCCACGATCATGGACGCCCTGTGGAAAAGCGGTCAAAAGGTCGACTTCGGCACGCTCGTGCGGGCGATTCCCGCGCCGCCGATCGAGCGGGTGGGCTTTCTCGACCTGGAAAACTTCTTCCCCGCCGGCGACCGCTTCCAGTTGGCCAGCCGGCTCAACACGGTCGCCGCGGCCCCCGGCTTCGAGGCCTGGCTCGACGGCGAGCCGCTCGACGTCGGCCGGCTGTTGTGGACGCCCGAGGGCAAGCCGCGGGTGGCGGTCGTCTCGATCGCCCACCTCGCCGACGCGCAGCGCATGGCGTTCGTGACGCTGCTCGCCGGGGCGGCGGTCTCGTGGATGCGGTCGCAGGGGGGCACGTCGTCGCTCAAGGCGCTGTTCCTGATGGACGAGGTCTTCGGCTACGTGCCGCCCACGGCCAACCCGCCGAGCAAGACGCCGATCCTCACGCTCATGAAGCAGGCCCGGGCCTACGGTCTCGGCGTCGTGCTGGCCACCCAGAATCCCGTCGACCTCGACTACAAGGGCCTCTCCAACGCGGGCCTGTGGTTCCTGGGCCGCCTCCAAACCGCCCGCGACAAGGCCCGGGTCCTCGACGGCCTCGAGGGGGCGGCGGCCTCCGCCGGAGGCACGTTCGACCGCGGCCGTCTCGACCGGCTGCTGTCGGGCCTCGAACAGCGCCGGTTCCTCATGCACAGCGTGCACGGCGAGGAGGAGACTCTCTTCCAGACCCGCTGGACGATGGCCTACCTCCGCGGCCCGCTGCTCCGCGAGGAGATCCGCCGGCTCACGGCGGCCGCGCCGGCGGAACCACACGCACCGGCAGCGGCGACCACGGGGACCGGGTCGGTGCACCCGCGAACCTTCGCCGGCGGCCCACGGCCGATCCTTCCGCCCGGCATCCGCGAGGTGTTTCTCGCCCCCGACGGCCCCGTCGATCCCGACCGCGGGGTGGTCTACAAGCCGGCGATCCTCGGCCGGGCGCGGGTCCGCTATGCGCGGCCCAGCCCGCGGATCGAGGTCGACCGCGAGGTGATCTTCATGGCGCCCGCCGGCGACGTGCTCGGCGAGTCGGCCTGGGAGGCGGCCGAGACGTTCGCGGAGGCGCCCGAGGTCGAGCCGGCGCCCAGGCAGGGCTCCTTCGCCCCACTGCCGCCGGCGCTCTCCGGCCCGCGCGGCTACTCGAGCCTCGCTGCGTCGCTCAAGACCCACCTCGGCCGCACCTCGAAACTCACCGCCTGGCGGGCGCCGGCGATCGACGCCGTCTCGCGGCCCGGGGAGACGGAAGGAGAGTTTCGCGCCCGCATCGCCCACCGTGTCAAGGAGTGGCGCGACGAGCAAATCGACGCGGTGCGGACCAAGACCGCCACGAAGCTTGCCGGCCTCGTGGACCGCATCGAGCGGGCGCGGCAAAAGGTCGAGAAGGAGAAGGCGGAGGCCAAGAACCAGTCGCTGCAGACCTACGTCTCGATCGGCACGGCCGTGATCGGCGCCCTCTTCGGCCGCAAGAAGATCAGCGCCACCACGATCGGCCGGGCCGCCACGTCGATGCGGTCGGCGAGCCGAGCCACCCGGCAGCAGGCCGACGTGGCCCACGCGGAGGAGAGTCTGCAGACGTTGGAGGACCGCCGCCAGATCCTCGAGGAGGAGATCGAGGCGGAGCTCGACCGCATCCGCCGCGAAGCGTCGGCGGACCGGATCGCCCTCGAGGAGATCGATATCCCCGCCCGAAAGACCGACATCGCCGTCGACGCCGTGGCGCTCGCCTGGGTCCCCGAGCCGACGGCATGAGCGTGTCATCCTCGGCCCCGCGCGAGATCGTCCGCGTCGACTGCCCCGACGACGTGGGCCTGATTCACCGGATCACGGGCGTCCTCCAGGGCCACCGGCTCAACATCGAGAGCAATCACGAGTTCGTCGACGGTGAGGCGCGGCATTTCTTCTTTCGTGCCGAGGTCACGGCCGCCGCGGCCGCGATCGCCGCCGGCACGCTGCACGCGGACCTGGCGGCCGTGCTGCCGCCGGGGGCGCGGGTGCGGGTGACGCGGGAGGACCGCCGGCCGATCGTCGTCTGCGCCACCCGCGAGCCGCACTGCCTCGGCGAGCTCCTGCTGCTCGACGCGGTCGACGAACTTCCCGGGCGGATCGTCGCCGTGGTGTCCAACCACGACGACCTGCGGGGCCTCGTCGCGCGGTTCGGGGTGCCGTTCCACCACGTGCCGCACGACGGCGTGAGCCGCGCCGCCCACGAGGCGGCCCTCGGCCGAGCGATCGACGCCCACGCGCCGGCCTACGTGGTCCTGGCCCGCTACATGCGGATCCTCTCGGAGGGGTTCGTCGCCCGCTACGCCGGCCGGCTCCTCAACATCCACCACTCTTTCCTGCCGGCCTTCGCCGGGGCCAGCCCCTATCGCCAGGCCTTTGCCCGCGGCGTGAAGCTCATCGGCGCCACCGCCCACTTCGTGACCGCGGAACTCGACGCCGGGCCGATCATCGCCCAGGACGTGATCCCCGTGGACCACACCTTCACCCCCGAGCGGATGGCCCAGGCGGGCCGCGACGTCGAGAAGCTGGTGCTCGCCCGGGCCGTGCGGCTGGTGCTCGAGGAGCGGGTCTTCGTCCACGGCCTGCGGACGGTCGTCTTCGGGTAGCCATCAGGACCCCATCAGCCCGCGAAGCTTGGCCATGGCCCGCCGGCGGGTTCGCGACACCGTGCCCGGGCAGACGCCGAGCACGTGGGCGATCACGGCCTGGCTCTTGCCGTCGAGAAGCATCTGCACGACGGCCTGCAGGTCCGGCTCCAGGCGGTCGATCGCCGCCACGAGCCGGTCGTGGACGTCGGCCTCCGCTTCCTGCCGCGCCGCGTCGTCAGGGCTCACGAAGCTCCACTGCACCTGGTCACCGGCCGACGAGAACGGGCACTCGTGACGCCAGTGACGACGATGGCTGCGGGCCACGTCGAGTGATCGATTGCGGGCCAGGAGCCGGATGAACCTGCCGCCCCGATCGCTCCCCGGATCGGCGCCGCGGAACATCGCCACCGGCCGCTCGCCTTCCTGGCCGCCGGGCAGCCGCCGCAGGTGATCGAGCACCAGCGACACGACGTCGTCCACCGCCGACCGATCCGCGATCCGCCGGCTGCGCAGCACCCGCACGGCAACGGCCTCCACCATCGGCCGGACGGCGCCGACCAGCACCGCGAGCTGCTCCGGGTCGTTGGTCGCCTGCCAGCGATCGAGCAGCCCACCGATCCCCACATCCCCGGTCAGGTTCGCCACCGTGCCCTCGACTATCCTGCCACCCATGCCCCCCCTTTTTGGGCCGCCTGCCGCCTCCAGGCGCCCCCCCTTTTGGTGATTGGATGATCGCCGCTCGGCTCGCACGGTTGGTCTGCGTCCCAACGTGCCGAACAAAAAATGACGGGCGGCGCGCACGATTCGCCTTCGAGGAGCGCATCCACCTTCGGAGGGGGTGCGGCACGAGGCCTGCCCCACGTTGACCGCCAATCGCAAGGAGTGCGTCATGCCGACGAGTCTTTCGCAGTGCGCGCAAGCGCTGGCCGAGGAGGGGGTGCGCCATCACGTCGACGCTGAGGAGCAGGCGATCCGCGTGGCCTTCGTCACGCGGCACTATCGCAATCTGCGCGGCGAGCGGCTGGCGATCGTGCGGATCGAAACGCCCGACGACGGCCATCGCTGCCGGGTTTCGATCGTCCGCGCCTTCGCCGTCGGCGCCGACCCCGACGCGGCCTGCGGCCGCCTCTGCCGCCTGGCGGCCGACACTCCCCTGATCGGGCTCGAGTTCGACGCCGATCAGGAGGACCTGCGGATGGTGGCGGAAATTCCCGTCGAGGACGGCGCGGTGACGCGACTCCAACTCCTGTCGATGGTCGATCGGCTCATCGAGGCCGCCGAGGTCTGGCACTTTGCGCTGGCGCCGGCCGCACGCGACAGCCGGGGCGATCGGAACGTCGCCTGAGCGGACGTCGCCGCCTTGCCCGCGTGCTGGCGCGGAGCTACCCTGCCCACCGATCCGCAGCCCCGCGGCACCCGAGTCCGCATTGCCGGCGGCTGGCAACGGGCACGCGTGACCAACGGTGCCACGTCAGGGGTCACATTTCGGGCGTCCGGGAGAACGCCGGGGCCGGACCGGTGGGGGGTCTCGCGGATTTTTCGGCCCGGCACCGCGGTCTTGTGACGCGACGCTCGCTCCGCACCTTTTGACATTCACACCATGCCCCGCAACTTCTCGCGCCACGAGCAGTTCCTCCGTATTTTTGCCCTCCTCGAAATCCTCTCCAATTCCCGTCAGCCGCTCGACGACCAGTCGCTGATCGCCCAGCTCAAGGAGCGGCTCGGCCTCTCCCGGCTGTCAACCCGCACGCTCCACCGGGACTGCGACTTCCTCGTCTCCTGCGGCTACCCGATCGACCATCTGCCCCTGCCGGGCATCCGCCGGTACGGCTGGCAGATGACCAAGGACGCGGCCGGGAGCCGGCGGATCCCGGCGGAGCCGGTCACGCTCCTGGAACTCGTGGCCTTCATGGTCGGCAGGGATTTGCTGCGAACCTTCGAGGGCACGATCCTCTGGTCGGGCATCGAATCACTGCGTTACAAGATCGAGCGCGACCTGCCGCCGAGCCTGATCGCCCGACTCGAAGGCGCCAAGCAGGTCTTCCACGTGAAGAGTTTCGACCCTGCCCGCTACGCCGCCCGGCCGCGCCTGCTCTCGACCTTGAGCGCCGCCATCACCGATTGCCGCGAGATCGAGATCGACGAGCGGCCCGCCCCGATCGGGTCTGGAGGCCGCCGCCGACTGCGGCCCCTGCGGCTGGTGATCGAGCCGCCGCGGGTCCAACTCCTGGGCATCGACGTCGCCCCGGATCAGGCCGCCCCGCCCGTATTCATCGACATCGACCGCATCGACAAGGTGACGCCGCTCGACGTCACGTTCGATCCGCCGCCGATCGATCCCGAGGCGCTGCTCGCCGCCCAACGGGCCGGCGACTGAGCGCGGCTTCGGTCAGGGGCCGCGTTCGGTGTCACGCACGTACTTGTGGCACTGGATGCACTTCATCGTCACCTCCATCCAGGCCAGGGCCGCGCCATCGAGGTTGCGGGCCTTGGCGGCGGCCCGCAGCCCGTTGCAGGACCGGCGAAACTCGTCGCTGTGGCGGGCGTAGTCGGCGGTCTGCAGCACCTGCCAACTCGAGGCCTGGCTGGCGAGCGCCAGTTCCTGGGCCCCGCGGTCGATGAGGTCGAAGTCCTCGACGGCGAGTCCCTCGAGCACGAGTCGGGAGTGGTCAAGCTTGGCCCGCATGAAGGCCCCGACCTTGTCGGGCGCGACCGCCGGCCCTTCGGCCGCCGGCGTGCCGCCGCGGGTGGCGAGCATCGCCGCGAGCAACAGCCCCGCGGCCAGCAAGCACCAGGTTCGGTCAGTCCAGCCCCAGGTCCTCGTTGTAGCCTTCCTGGACGACGGCATTCTCGTTCCTTTCATGATCGAGCAGGTGCTGTGCGAACCGCTCGGCGGCGGCCGCGATCCGGTCCCATGCCGCCGCACTATCGGCTTTCTCCAGGCTGCCGATCAAGTCGTCGAGTTCGGCGAGCAGCGCAGGGTGTTCCCCCATCACGGTGCGGGCCGCGGCCGAAAGTCGCGGCATCCGCGCGATCGACTCCTCCAGGAACCCCCCCATCTCCTCCTGGCGGAAATGGCTGCGGAGATGGTCTCGGAGGCTCTCCAGGGCCGCCCGCAGCTCCGCGACACACCGGCCGGAGCCCGCCAGGCAGGCCCGCACCGCGACGAGCTGGGCGTGCAATTCCCTGTGCTGGGCCAGGATATGCCCCATGATGACGGGGTCGGCCCGGTCGATCGAACTCATGCGCGAGTTGCTCCGCGTGCTTGCCCTGACAGGAAAGCATAGGCTTCCCGATAGTTGGAAGTGTGGTAGGCAGCCGGCTGGTCGGCCGGCCTTGCGCCGCAGCCCGCGAGACACTTGGTCGCCGCCATGCCTGAATCGCATCCGTCCCCTGCCGTGCCGCCCCTCGGCCCGGGCCGCGACGCGTTCCAGGCGCGGGCGTTTCTCCTGGGCCAGGGCATCGATCTCTGCCCCCTCGGCGCCACCGACCGCGGCGGGGCGGCCCCGCTGGTGCTCGCGATTCCCGATGCCGCCGGTCTGGCGGTGCTCTTCCGCTACGGCGCGGCCGTCTTCTTCCGCACGCCGCCGGCGGCGATCGCCGCGACGTTGCGCCGCATCGGCCCGCACGTCCGCCAGCCCTGCGCCGCCCATGAGCAGGAGACGGAACTGCTCGACATCCGCGTGGATCCCGTGGGCAAGGAGGCGCTCGAGGGCAACGCGCTCGTGCTGGCCGACGCGACGCCGGAGAAGCTCCAGCTCGTGGCCGACATCCTCGCCAAGAGCGTGTCGCTGGCCCACCACGAGCGGAGCATCGAGCGGCAGTTCGAGCGGATCGAACCCTTTGCCGTGAACCTCGACCACTGGGGCCGCGGCGGCCGGGCGGCGCGGGAACTGCTTCAGCACCTGGGCACCGCCCTGCTGGCCGAGCATCGGGTCGTGGCGGGCGCCCGGGTGGACGACTCACCGGAGCTGCTCTGGGACCATCCGGAACTCGAGCGGCTCTGGGCCCGACTGCGCGACGAGTTCGAGATCCGGGAGCGGTACGCCGCCCTCCACGCCAAGCTGGCCCTCATCTCGCGGACGGCCGAGACGGCCCTCGATCTGCTGCAGAACCGCCGGGCCCTGCGGGTGGAATGGGCGATCGTGGGGCTGATCGTCTTCGAGATCGTGATCACGCTCGTGCAGTGGTGGCTGGCCGGTTTTCGGCCCGGCGGGGTATAAGACACGCGATCCCTCTCCCAGGAATAGCTCTCATGCGGATCGAATCGTGGCTGGTGGCGGCGGGCCTGGTGATCGCGGCGGCGGGCTCCGCGGCGGCTCAACAGGTGGCGGTCGAGGAGTTCACGCTCCCCAACGGCATGCAGTTCCTGCTCGTGCCGCGCAGCGACCAGCCCAACGTCGTCAGCGCCGGCTGGGTGGCCAAGGTGGGCAGCGTCAACGAGCGGCCCGGCATCACGGGGATCAGCCATTTCTTCGAGCACATGATGTTCAAGGGCACCGACACGATCGGCACCCGCGCCCCCGAGAAGGATGCCCGCTACCGGGCCGAGCAGCAGGCCCTCCGCGACGAGATCAACCGCCTCGTCTGGACGCGGCAGTACGACCGATTCTTCAAGGGCGAAATCGACGACCCCTGGAATCCGGCCAACGACACCCAGGAGATCCGCGTCCTGCGGGCCAAGCTCGACGCCCTGATCAAGGCCCAGCAGGGCCGCGGCGATGGGGGCGCGGCGGCGGGCACGATCGTCAAGGACGAGTTCGACCAGGTCTACACGAAGGCCGGCGGCAGCGGCATGAACGCCTTCACGACCTACGACCTGACCTGCTACTTCATCACCGTGCCCGCCAACAAGCTCGAGCTCTGGGCCTGGATGGAGAGCGACCGGCTCCACGACAGCGTGTTCCGCGAGTTCTACTCGGAACGCGACGTGGTCCACGAGGAGCGGCGGCTGCGGACCGAGAGCACGCCCACGGGCCGCTTCGAGGAGCAGTTCGACGCCCTGTTCTGGGCCTCGAGCGGCTATTCGTGGCCGGTGATCGGCTGGCCCAGCGACCTCAACAGCTACACCTTCGAGCAGGCCCAGGACTACTGGAACGTCTACTACCGGCCCGGCAACCTCGTCGGGATCCTGGTCGGCGACTTCGATCCGCGGCAGGCCCGCGGCCTGATCGAGAAGTATTTCGCGCGGCTCGATCCCGGCACGCGGAAGCCGCCGCCGGTGGTGACTCTCGAGATCGAGCAGCTGGCCGAGCAGCGGATGAACGCCGCGGGCGACGTGCCGCCGGGCGTGGAGATTCGCTACCACACGGTGCCGGCCGGGCACGCCGACAGCTATCCGCTCGACGTGCTGGCCGAGCTGCTCAACGAGCGCACGGGCCGGCTGTACACGGGCCTGGTGGAAGGCCGCGGCATCGCGGCCACGGCCCAGGCCTACTCCGACACCCGCAAGTACGCCGGGCTGTTCGCCGTCTCGGCCCAGGCCCGCGGCGCGGCGACGGCGGCGGCCCTCGAGCAGGCCTGGTACGAGGAACTCGCCCGCCTGCAGACGGACGGCGTGCCGGAGCGGGAGCTCCGCAAGGTGAAGAATCGGATCGCGGCCCAGAACTATCGCAAGTTGGAAAACAACATGTCGCTCTTGGTGCAGCTCGCCTTCGCCGAGGCCGTGCTCGACTGGCGCGAGATCAACGAGGGGCCGGCGAAGTACGAAGCGGTGACCGCCGCCGACCTGCAGCGGGTCCTCGGCAAGTACTTCAAGGAAACCAATCGCAGCGTGGCCAGCTACCGCCGCAAGTCAGACTGAAGCCCGAACCGAAGGCATGCACCCACCCATGAAGCGTCGTCTCACCGTTCTCTGCGCCATCACTGCCCTCGCCACGACCTCCTGCGCCCGCCCGGTCGCGGCGCCACCGGCCACGGCCGGGAAGGCCGGCGACGGTGGACGCCGCACGGCCGCTCCCGTCAGTCCGCCCGTGGCGGCCGCTCCCGCGAGCCAGACCGACGCGACCGCGACAACGGCCCTGCCGGACCGGCCCGAGAAGATCGTCTTCGCCCCGCTCGCCTTCGAGCCGCCCGCCGCGGCCGGCTTCCGCCGCACGCTGCCCGACGGCACCGTCGTCTACCTCGCGCCCTCCCGCGAGCTGCCGCTCGTCACCATTTCGATCACGTTCAAGGGGGGGGGCTCCCTCGACCCGGCCGACGCTCCCGGTCTTGCCGCCATGACGGCGCGGCTCGTCCGCGAAGGGGGCACGGGCAAGACGGCCGCGGCCCAGTTCGACGAGACCCTCGACTTCCTGGCGACGCAGGTCTCCGTGGCGGCCAACGACACGTTCACCACCGCCACCATGAACTGCCTGAAGAGCAACCTCGAAGAGAGCCTGCGGCTGTTCGTGGAGATGCTGCGGGAACCGGCCTTCGACCAGCAGCGGCTCGACACGGCCAAGGCCCGCCAGTTGGAGGCGCTCAAGCAGCGGAATGACGACGCCGGCTCGATCCTCGGCCGCGAGTGGAAGCGGCTTGTCTACGGCCCTGACCACTTCGAAGCGGCGGAGCCGACCGCGGCCTCGGTGGCGGCGCTGGACCGCGAAAAACTCTCCGCCCTGCACCGGCGGATCTTTCACCCGGGCAACGCGATCGTGGCCGTCTCGGGTGACTTTGACGAGCAGGACATGCTCGACCGGCTGGCCCGGGCGTTCACGGGCTGGGAGCGCGGTGGCGTTGCCCCCGATCCGGCGCCCCCCACGGCCGTGCTCGAACCCGGCCTGTACCACGTGCCCAAGAAAATCCCCCAGGGCAAGGTCGTGATCGGCGGCCGGTCGATCGCCCGCGACGACCCCGATGCGATTCCGCTCCTGATCCTCAACGAGATTCTCGGCGCCGGCGGGTTCACGAGCCGGCTCATGCAGCAGGTGCGAAGCAACGAGGGGCTCGCCTACTCGGTCCGCTCCGCCGTCGCGCCGCGGGTCACCTACCCTGGCGACTTCCGCGCCGGATTCGAGAGCAAGAGCGAGACCGTGGCTCTGGCCACGAAGATCGTCCTCGACGAGATCCGGCGGATCCGCACCGAACCGGTGTCGGCGGAGGAACTGGAGACGGCGAAACGCAGTCTGATCGAGACCTTTCCGCGGCAGTTCGAGAGCAAGCCGGCGATGCTGCGGCTGTTCGTCAACGACGAGTGGACGAAGCGGCCGCCGGACTATTGGAAGACGTTTCGCGGCAAGGTCGAGGCGGTGACCGCCGCCGACCTGCTGCGGGTGGCCGGGCCGCGGCTCGATCCGGAGAAGATGGCGATCCTCGTCGTCGGTGATTGGGATGCGATCGCCCCGGGCGACCTCGGCAAGCGGGCGAGCATGAACGAGTTCTTCGGCGGCCAGGTGAAGCACCTCCCGCTTCGCGACCCGCTCACGCTCGAGCCGCTGCCGGATGCCGGCGGGACGAAGTAAGGCTGCAGCTTCAGGCTGCACGCCATTCCCCGGGTCGGGCCAGCCTCCCATGGCAACCGGGAAGGCACGCTACCCGGTGTCCCCCGGCTTCCGCCGGGGGCTTTTTGGGGGCAGCGCCAGGCCCGGATGGCCGGGTGGATTGCCTGCGGGCGGAGGCCCGCCAAGCGAACTGCGGCACGATGACGCAGGTTCGCGTGAACCATCCCCCCCAGCTTCCGCCGGGGGCTTTTTGGGGGCAGCGCCAGGCCCGGATGGCCGGGTGGATT
>CAZJHQ010000080.1:11296-11389 GCA_964545915.1 uncultured Candidatus Kuenenia sp.
GCGGAGGCCCGCCAAGCGAACTGCGGCACGATGACGCAGGTTCGCGTGAACCATCACCCCCGGCTTCCGCCGGGGGCTTTTTGGGGGCAGCGC
>CAZJHQ010000081.1:0-10693 GCA_964545915.1 uncultured Candidatus Kuenenia sp.
AGGACCGCCACGCTCGTCATCCTCACGCCGACCCGCGTGCCTGACCGCTGTGGTGAGCCTGATTGGCCCAACCCGGCCCGCGGGCGGCATGAGTTTCCTCGCTGGCGGAGGACCGCCACGCTCGTCATCCTCACGCCGACCCGCGTGCCTGACCGCTGTGGTGGGGATGGTCAGGCGACCAGCTTCATCTCCGGCACTTCGCCCGTGATGCCGATCACGAACTCCTCGAAGATCTTCACGTCGAGGGCCGAGGCGGTCTCGGCCTCGGGGTGGAACTGCACGCCGATCGCGGTCCAGTTCTCCACACAGCTCTCGATCGCCTCGATCACGCCGTCCGGCGCCCGGGCCGTGACCTTGAAACTCGATGCCACGTCGTCGATCGCCATGTGGTGCATGCTGTTGACGCGGATCTCCCCGTCGCCGTACACCCGCTCCATCACGCTGCCGGCCTCGACGACCAACGAGTGACGGTGGGCCAGGTCGGTCGGGTCCTTGTGGGGAATCGCCTTCGGCAGGTCCTCGGGGATGTGGAGGAACAGCGTGCCCCCCTCGGTGAGGTTGAGCAGCTGCATGCCGCTGCCGATCGCGAGCACCGGCATGTGCCGGGCGCAGATGTGCTTGGCGAGCAGGCGGTCGAAGTCCTCGCGGCGGGCGTCCATCGGCCGCACGGCGGGGTGCGGCATGTAGCCGTCGCGACGCGGGTCGAGGTCGGCCCCGCCGACCAGCACCACGCCGTCGAGCAGGTCGAGCAGACGGACGACGTCGTCCTCGTCGGCCAGCGGCGGCAGGATGACGGGAATCCCCCCGGCCGCGGTGATGCCGTCGTAGTAGCCGGCGGCCACGAACGACAGCGCGGCGTGCTCCTTGCGGGTCGAACGGTAGTCGGTGTTGATGCCGATAAGGGGCTTGGCGGCCATGGGTCCTCCTGACGCTGCGGGTCGTTCCGCCGGCTCCCGTCCGTGGGAAACCGGTGTCGCGTGGTCGCGACGGCGGCGAAAGTAACGGGTGTCAACCGCAAGACAAGGATTTTTTTGATTTTGTGGTGCCAGCGGCCGGCCGACCACAAGATCCGGTGCTAGCACGCCCCGTGCTAGCAGTTTTGACCGGTGAAAGCGGCCTGCCCGCGCCCCTCACGCCGGGATCCAGATCGCTCCCTTGAAACTCCGCAGCCAGGTGAGCTGCCGCTTGGCGAGTTGCCGTGTCCGCTGCTGCGTGCGGCGGATCGCCGCGGCGCGGTCGATGCGGCCGGCGAGCAGTTCCGCCGCCTCGGCGTAGCCCGCGGCCTGGACCGCCGTGGGGCCGAGACCGCCGGGGGCATCCAGGGCCGCCCGCGTTTCCTCCACGATTCCCTCCGCGAACATCCGCTCCACGCGGCTGTCGATCCGCTCGTAGAGCTCTGCGCGAGGCAGATCGAGGACGAACACATGCCGCTCGAACACGGGATGCGGCTCCGGGGCAAACGCCCGGGACAGCGGCCGGCCCGAGAGCTGCTCGACCTCAAGGGCACGGATGATCCGCTTCAGGTCGTGCGGATGGATGCGGGCGGCGGCAGCGGGATCGACCGTGGCCAGGCGGACGTGCAGGTGGGCCGAGCCGTGGGCGGCCGCCTCCGCGGCCAGCTGCCGCCGCAGTTCCGCATCCTCCCCCGGCAGCTCCGCCAGGCCGTCCCGCAGGGCCCGCAAATAGAGCGGGGTGCCGCCCACGAAGAGGATCTGCCGCCCGCGTCGTCGGCAGTCGGCGACGGCCGCCGCCGCGTCCGCCAGCCAGCGGGCCACGCTGTAGGGCTCTGCCGGAGAGACGACGTCGAGTAGGTGGTGGGGCACCGCCCGCCGCTGCTCGGCCGTGGGCTTCGCCGTGCCCACGTCGAGGCCGCGGTACACGGCCATGGAGTCCACGCTCACGATCTCCGCCCCCAGTTCGCGGGCCAGGCGCACGCCGAGCGCGGACTTGCCGGAGGCCGTCGGCCCCGACAGAAACCAGCAATCCGCCGCCAGGTCGGGCCGCCGGGCCGGATCGCCCGTGGACCGTGCTAGAGTTGTGGCACCCGTCGCCGCCCCCCGGTGCGTTACCGGCCGGTCGACGGGCTCCGGCGAGGGCTGGGCCAGTGTCCGATCGTCTGTCATCGATGCGTCGCGGCGAGGTGCTCGAGGCCCTCGAGCGGGTGGTCGCGTCGCGCAAGGGCGATGCGCCGGAAAAATCCTACACTGCCCGGCTCCTGGCCGGCGGCGTGCCGACCATCGGGGCGAAGGTGACCGAGGAGGCCGGCGAACTCGTGCAGGCCGCCGCCGCCGAGACCGACGACCGCGTCGTGGCGGAGGCCGCCGACCTCATCTACCACACGCTCGTCCTCCTGGCCGTCCGCGGCCTCTCGTTGGCCGCCGTCGAGGACGAACTGGCCCGGCGGTTCGGGGTGTCTGGCCTGGATGAGAAGGCCGCCCGGGCCAGCGGGACGAACAAAGGAGCGCCATGAGCGAGATGAGTCAACGGCTGTTGCGGATCGGAGTGCCGAGCAAGGGGCGGCTGTCCGAATTGTCGGCGCACCTCCTGGCCGATGCCGGCCTCGCCTTCCGCCGCACCGAACGCAGCCTGTTCGCCCGCTGCAAGGACATGCCGGTCGAGGTCACGTTCCTGCGCACCGACGACATCCCCGTGCTCACCGCCGAAGCCGCGATCGATCTTGGCATCACGGGGGCCGATCTCGTGGCCGAGAGCGGGGCCGACCTCGTCCATCGCCTCGATCTCGGCGTCGGCTCCTGCCGGCTGGCGATGTGCGTAGCCGACGATTCGCCCGTCACCGACCCGCGGCAGCTCGCCGGCCGGCGGATCGCCACGAGCTTTCCGCGGGTCACCCGACAGTGGCTGGCGTCCCGCGGTGTCGAAGCCCACTTCGTCGAGCTCTCCGGCAGCGTCGAGGTGATGATCGCCCTCGGCGTGGCCGATGCCATCGTGGACCTCGTCGAGACCGGGAGCACCCTGGCCGCCAACCGGCTCCGCATCCTCGCCGAGATCGGCCGTTACGAGACGGTGCTCGTGCAGAACCGACGCTGCATCGACCAGGCCCTCGCCGACCGGATCGTGCGCCGGCTCGAGGGGATCGTCATCGCCCGCAGCTGGTCGCTGCTCGAATACAACGTGCCGCGATCGCGGCTCGCCGAGGCCGAGAAGATCACGCCGGGCTTCAACTCTCCCACGATCATGCAGCTCGAGGATGCCGAGTGGTGCGCGGTGCGGGCCATGGTGCGGCGCGGCGAGGCCCACGCGATCATGGAGCGGCTCGAGGCGATCGGCGCATCGGCGGTCATCGAGACCCAGATCGCGAACTGCCGCCTGTAGCCGGGGTCGGGAGTGCCCGTGCCCCGTCGCCGGCCCAGCCAGGGCGGTTGCCGGGAAGCCCGAATCATGCGCTGAGTGATCTTCGACCGTTGTGCTCGGTTGCCGGGAAGCCCGAATCATGCGCTAAGTTATCTTCGACCGTTGTGCTCGGTTGCCGGGAAGCCCGAAGCGTGAGCTGAGGGAATCCGCGGTGCTTCACGTGCGGCCATCCGCATTCCCTCGGCTCACGCCTCGGGCTTCAAGGCACGGGACAGCCACAACCCGACACGCCGAAAACCGATTTCCGGGCACTTGTGGCAGTCTGGCGGAACTCCCGTGCGGGTTCTGCAAGGCACGCCCAAGTCCGTGTTCTCGGCGCATTGAAGAAGCTTCATGACTCGATCACGCCGGAGATCACGCGGCCGGCGCGGAGCGTGGCGGCGACCGTGGTGGCGGGATCGAGGGCGGCAGTGAACGGGTCGGCCCAGGGCGTCGCGGGGCGGAGGACGACGAGGTCGGCCGGGCGACCGGGGGCCAGCCGACCGGCGACGTGGTCGAGCATCAGGGCCCAGGCGCCGTGGACGGTGGCCATCGCGATCGCCGCGGCGGGGCTGGCCAGCCCGGCGTCCACCAGCGTGCGGCACTCGGCGAGGATCGAGAGGTCGGGATTGGAGCCGCGGCCGTCGGTGCCGAGCGCCACGCGGACGCCGGCGGCGCGAAACACTTCGACGGGCGGCAGGCGGCCCGAAAGCGCCCGCGTGGTCCGCGGGCAGACGGCCACGCACAGCCGGTCGCGATGCCGGGCCAGGCGTGCAACCGCGGCTGCATCTTCCGGTAAGTGCGTGCCGTGCACGACGATGCCGCGGGGGGCACGAGCCAACCGCGTGATCCAGTCGGCTACGGGAACGAGCTGCGGCGGCGCCGCGGCCTGCCACGCGCCGAGGTCCTCGAGCAGGCGGCGCAGCGGGCCGCCGCCGGTGGCGAGGAGTTCGGCTTCTTCACGGCTCTCGGCGAGGTGCATCGCCACGGGGACCTGCCGGCGGCCGATCTCCCGGGCCAGGCGCGTCGCCAGCGGTGCGGCGACGGTGTAGGGCGCGTGGGGCGAGATGCCCGCCGCGATCCCGCGGGTGGAGAGCCGGTCGAGATCGCGGGCCAGGCCGCGGGCGGCCGCGTCGCTGGTCGTCACGGAAAGCCCGATCGCCTCGCGGAACATCCGCAGCCGCGGCCGGCAGGCTCCCGCTGGCAGAGCCACCGGGGCGGTCGTGATCTCGCCCACCGTCGTCACGCCGTGTGCCGCGGACTCGCACAGCCCGGCTTCAATCGCCTCGACCTTTGTCTCCGCGCCGCCGCCCGCGTCGCGCCGCCGCCGCCAGTCCACGACCCGGTGAATCCAGGCCGGCAGGCCGGCTGCGGTGTCGAATGGGCGATCGAGCGTGGAAAACTCCAGGTGGGTGTGGGCGTTCACGAGCCCCGGCAGGATGACGGCGTCGCCGAGGTCGAGCGTCGTGCCGCTGGGCCGGCCGCTTCCCAGGGCGGTGACCCGGCCATGGGCGATGCGGATCCAGCCGTTCTCGATCGACCGGCCGTCGCCGGTGAGCAGGTGCGCTGCACGCAGCACGGTCTCGGCCGATCGCATCACGGCGCCGTGGCCAGCACGGGCAACGCCGCGCCGCGGGCCGTGGAGGATGCGGTCTCCGGCTCGTCCACGAAGACGTCGTAGAACACGTTCCGTCGCCGGGGGATCCAGCCGAGTTCGGAGATCGCCGAGCGGATCTGCTCGAGGGTGAGGTGATGCACGGTGCCGGCCGCGCTGACGACATTCTCCTCCAGCATCAGGCTCCCCATGTCGTTGGCGCCGAAGAGCAGGGCGAGTTGCCCGATCTCGCGGCCCTGGGTCACCCAGCTCGACTGGATGTTCGGGAAGTTGTCGAGGTACAGCCGGGCGACGGCCTGCGTCTTCAGATACTCGAAGGCACCGGCCGGCGGGATGTCGGCCATGTCGGTGTTGTCGGGCTGGAAGGACCAGCAGATGAAGGCCGTGAAGCCGCCGGTCTCATCCTGCAGCCGTCGCAGCCGGTCGAGGTGCTCGACCCGCTCGGCGAGCGTTTCCACATGGCCGTACATCATCGTCGCCGTGCTCCGGCCGCCGAGCAGGTGCCACTGGCGGTTCACCTCCAGCCAGTCGTCGGTCAGGGCCTTGCCGCGGGTGATCGCCTTCCGGACGCGGTCCACGAGAATCTCACCGCCGCCGCCGGGCAGGGAGCCGAGCCCGGCGCGGGCGAGCCGCTCGAGCACCTCCCGCAGCGGGCGTTTCGCGACCTTCGTGAGATGGTGGATCTCCGGGGGCGAAAACCCGTGGACGTTGACCGCCGGAAAGCGGTCCTTGATGTCCCGCAGCAGCTCCTCGTACCACTCGAGCGGCAGATTCGGATGCATGCCGCCCTGGAGGAGAATTTGGTCGCCGCCGACGGCCACGGTCTCCTCGATCTTCCGCAGCAGCACGTCGCGGTCGAGGATGTAGCCTTCCGGGGACTTCGGCCCCCGGTAGAAGGCGCAGAAGTCGCAGACCGCCGAGCAGACGTTGGTGTAGTTGATGTTGCGGTCGATGTTGTAGGTGCGATAAGGCTCCGGATGCAGCCGGCGGGTGACCGCGTCAGCCGCGCGGCCGATGGCCGCCAGGTCGCGGGACTCGAGCAGGCGGACGGCCTCCTCCGCCTTCAGCCGACGGCCGGCGACCGCGGCTGCGAGAATGGCGCTGATTGATCGATCCATGGACACGGTCATGCCGAGGCTGTCAGGATGCGGTCGCCGTTCGCAGGCGGCCCCCCGGGGAAACGGGTGATTCGCCGAGGAGCCCCATTTTGGCGACCAGCTCGCGAAACCGCGAGATCGCCTCCCGCTCGCGGGGCCCGAGCTCGTAGTGCAGGTTGTCGCGGAGGTAGCCGAGGCACTGCGGCACGGTGAGACCGTGCGCGGCCGCCTCGGCGGCGGCGATCGCCGCGAGATTGGCCCGCCCGGAGTCGCGGGCGGCATTCAGCAGCGGCTCGGTGGCCCGGGTGTCGACGCCCGGTCGCGCCGCCCAGACGGCGAACACGAACGGGAGGCCGGTCCAGCGGCACCATTCGTCCCCCAGATCCCAGGCGAGTTGGAATGACCGCGCCGCGGAGGGCCCGGCTCCGGTGCCACGATCGAGTGCCCGGTCGCCGATCAGCAAGACCGCGTCGGCCCGGGTGTCGCCCAGGCCCGCCTCGATGGGCAGGGGCTCGATTCGCGGCCGGACGCCGAATCGCTCCGCAAGCAGCACCCGGGCGAGCGCCGCACTGGTCCGCGAGCCCTCGTCGATAGCCAGCGTCGTCACGCGGTCGGGAGGCGTGCGGAAAAAAACCTTCACGCTCATCACCGGGCCGCGGCAGCCGATGCAGGCGTCCGACACGATGCGATACTCGGCCTGGCGGAACGTCTCGACCACCGGAATCAGCGCCACGTCGAGCTGGCCGATGGCGATCTGGTCGGCGAGCCGACTGGGCAGGTCGTACCGCACGCCGATGCCGCGGGCGGCGAGCCCGTGGACGAGCGGTTTGGTGTTCAGGTAGCGGACGGCGCCGATGCGGGGCGGCGGGAATGGCGGATGCAGGGTCATGATTCACCAGTGTGTCCCGGGAATAACCGCAGGCCGGCACTCCCGCTAACCGGGGCTCGGTCAGGGTTCGAGCAGGCGGAAGGCCCGCAGCCCCATCGACAAGGGAATGGCCGTCGCGGCCAGGCCCAGCAGGGCCACGAGCCCGAGGCTGAAGGCCATGCCGCCGGCTCCGGCGGCCCATGTCAGGAGCCCCTGGGAGGCGACGGCGGTCGGCCCGAGCGCGTGGGTCAAGAGGAACAGGTGGGTGGGCAGGGCCGCGATGATCACCACCAGCATGATGAACAGCGAACTGATCACCAGGCACAACGTGCCTCCGAATCCGGACGAGATTTTCGCAGGTGAGGACTCCCGCAGCTCCGGCATCCGCGCCCCCAGGCCGACGGCGATCCCCGCCAGCCCGAGGCAGAGGACGACGCAGCAGAACTCGTGGACGAGCAGCAGCGGCGTTCGCAGACCGAGCATCCAGTCGCTGAGCAGCACCAGGGCGGAGCACGGGATCACGCCCCCCACGAACGAGAACAGGAACTTCGACCACACGATTTGGTCGCGGTGGACCGGGAGGAGGCCGAGGATCCAGAACCGGCGGCCCTCCAGGCTGATCATCGGATAGACGAACCGCGTCGTGAACGTCGAGAGGATGAGCCCCACCACCGCGAGGTTCAGGAAGCCGATCATCGAGGCGTAGACGTTGTTGTAGACGAACGAGCGCAGGTTGAGGAAATACAGGCCGAGGAGGCCGAAGAAGATGAGAAACTGGGACCATTGGGAGATGTCCCGGCGAAACAGCCGCAGGTCCTTCACGAGCAGCAGCCGCAGCGGCCGGCCCGCCGCCGATCCGGCGTTGACGAGCGCCTGGTCGAACCAGCCGATCGGTCGCTGGCGGCGCGGCGGCGCCTCGCCGATCAGCTGGCTGTACCCGCGCCGGTAGGCGAGCCGGGCGATCCAGCCGGCCATCAGGTGCAGCAGCATCCCGTTGGCCACCAGCAGGGCCAGAAACTTGAGCGCCTCCAGGAGCGGGGCCCAGGTTCCGCCGGGGCCGCGGCCGAGGTCGGCCGCCTCGATCAGGCCGCTCGACAGCCACCAGCTGGGGAAGAGCTTCTGCTCCGTGATCGCCAGGCGGGCGAACGTCCGCTCGAACCAGGCGGCTGACATCGTGTCGATGCGCGCGGGAGAGAACGTCGACCAGCCGATCCAGGCCGTGGCCACGGTGCCGGCCGTCGCCGCCAGCGCCAGCGCGTGGACCCGCAGCCGCGGCAACCACGCCACCATCAGCATGCAGGCCATGGAGCCGACCGCCGCCGGGATGACGACGAAGGCGATCATGAAGGGCAGGAGCAGGACGAAGTAGGGCCAGGCGGCCTCCCGCTCCACGCCGTATGCGACGAGCATCGGACTGCCCAGCAGGACGAACCCCCAGCTCGAGAACCACAACGCCTCCTGGAACTTGTGGCCGAAGATCGTCTCCGCCCGCACCGGCAGGGTGAGCAGCAGCCGGGCTTCGGTCGAGCAGTACATCCCGCCGTACAGCAGGATGCCCGTCGAGAACACGAGCATCACCATCAACGACGAGAAGAAGGCGTTGAACAGCAGCGACACGACGTCCGCATGCAGGGCCGCCAGGAACGTGAAGGCTTCGAGAAACAGGCCGTAGAGAGAAGCCCAGAACAGCCCGCTGAGGAGCACGACGAGGCTCAGCCGCAGCCTGGCGAAGGCGAACATCGACCCCAGGGTTTCCCAGGCCACCGTCGCCCGGAGGCGGAGGAGCCGCCGGGCTTCCTCTTCGATCGACAGGACCCGCACGGCCGCGGAGGGGCTGCGACCGCTCATGGCTCCGTTTCCCGGCCGGCGAGCGGCGACGTGAGCCGCAGGTAGAGCTGTTCGAGGCTGGTGCTCTCCAGGGCCATCTGCTCCCGCAGTTCCGTCACGGTGCCCAGGAACCGCAGCTGGCTGCGGACCATGATGCCGATCCGGTCGGCCATCTCCTCGGCCATGGCGAGCGTGTGGGTGGACATGAACACGGTCATGCCCTCGCGGGTTCGCTGCTGGAGCAGATCCTTCACGATCCGCACGCTGCGCGGATCGAGCCCCACCATGGGCTCGTCCAGCACGAGGACGTCGGGATCGTGGAGCAGCGAGGCGGCGAACACGAGCCGCTGCTTCATGCCCAGGGAATAGCTCTCCGCCAGGTCGTCGGCGAAGTCGCCGAGTTCGAAGTGCTCGATCTCGCGGTCGATCCGCTGGCCGGCGAGATGCCGCGGCATGCCGAACATGTCGGCGATGAACCAGAGGAACTCGCGGCCGGTCAACTTGTCGTACAGGCAGGGTTCGTCGGGCACGTAGCCGATGTGCAGGTGGGCGTGCCGCGGGTCCTTGACGACGTCGTATCCGCAGACCCGCACCGCGCCCCGCGACGGCCGCAGCAGGCCGACGAGCATGCGGATGGTGGTCGTCTTGCCGGCGCCGTTGGGGCCCAGGAGCGCGAACAACTCGCCGCGCGGGATGGCCAGCGACAGGTCGGCGACCGCCGTCTTGGTGGCGTACGTGCGGGTGACATGGTCGAACTCGATCACGGGACTGCTTCCATACTGGGGGGCAGCGCGGAGGGAACGCGGCCTTCTTCCGCGAGCGTGGCGGCGAGCCGGGCGGCCGCCTCGTCGGACCGGCGGACGAACGCCAGCTTGGCGCCGAGCAGGAGCGCCTCCTGCCGGAGCACGCGTCCGGTCCGATCGGCCCACAGCCGGCTGCGGGGCTCGCGGCGGCTGGCCGGATCCTCCCGATACGCCACCGGATGCACGCGGACCAGCCGCCCTTCCCAATAGATCGTCTCCTCCGGCCCGACCTCGGCATGGAGGATCTCGATCGGCGTCCCCCCCGCCCTGAGCGGGCTGTAGATGGGCACGGTCCAACGGCGGCCCTCGAACAGGCCGGGCATGGTGGCCTGCGGCGACAGTTCGTCGCCGATCATCATCCGATCGGGCAGGTGCCGGGTGGTCTCGTAGCGGATCTCGCCGGCCTGCACCTGCACCCGCACGGTGCCCGCATCGACCGTGCCGTTGAGCAGCACCTGCTCCGTCGAGCCGGGCACGTCCACGATCGACATGAACGACCGCAGGTCGCCGGCGGGGTCGATGGCCAGGCGGCCGCGGGCGTCGAACGTCAGCCCCCCGCCCTGAGGCAGTGCCTTGCGGACCAGCAGCGACGTCCAGGCGGGCATGATTTCATCGAGCGGCAACCGGTCGAAGTGCATCCGGCTGTCGACGAGCAGGCCGCCCAGGGCGGTCCGCTGGCTCTCGGCGATGGCCCAGCCCAGCGGCTGGTCGTTCCAGTGCACCGTCCAGGCGACGGGAATGAGGCCGCTGTCCGCCGTCGTGTAGATCGCCTGATAGCCGGGGGGCGACCCGGGCGACAGCGACGGGAGGATCTTCTCGACCAGGAGCCATCCGCTGGTCACGCACCAGAAGACCACCACGATCGGGGTGAACCATGGCCGCTGCAGCATGCCGGATCTCGTTTCTTCCACGCGTCTCACCGGCGGTGCCCGGGAGACAAACCTGCCCCAAAGGAAGTTTAGCAGACTGAGGGACAAGTCTGCCCGAGCAGGATGCGATGGCCATCGACCCAGGGAACCCTCGGCGTTGCCTCTTGATGGTGCGCGTTCCCCAGTCTTGCTCTCAGCTTGACACGCGCGAACGGCACAAGAAGCCCCCGGCGGAAGCCGGGGGACTCCGGGTCGCATGCCTT
>CAZJHQ010000082.1:0-10673 GCA_964545915.1 uncultured Candidatus Kuenenia sp.
GGCGCTTGCGCAAGCGGATGGGGGCTCACCTGCCGGGGCTGGCGCAAGCGGATGGAACCCGCCCCAGGCGCCCGCACCCCACTGCCCCGCCACGGACTGCGTCGCATGGATGCGACGCCCTCGCGAGCCGGCGGAGGCCGGCCAAGCGAAAATCGGCCGGAGGCCGATGTTTCGCGTGCATTCAGTGCCAGCGCTTCAACCAGCCGCGGCGCCAGAAAAACACCAGCATGCCGATCGTGGTCGCCGCCATCATCGCCACGGCGACGAGGCTGCCGTAGCGGAAATGCAGCAGCGGCATGTTCCACGGAGACGACGTGTCGAAGTTCATTCCGTAGTAGCCGGTGATGAACGTCAGCGGCATGAATACCGTGGCGATCACCGTCAGCACCTTCATCACGTCGTTCATGCGGTTGTTGAGGCTCGCCAGGTAGATGTCCCGCAGGTCGCTGCCGATCTCGCGGTAGCTTTCGAGGAGGTCGAGCAGCTCCATCGTGTGGTCGTAGGAGTCGCGGAAGTGCTGCCGGGCGTGGTCGCCCACGAAGGCCGTGGCCTCGCGTCCCAGGGCGTGCAGCACGTCGCGGGTCGGCCACAGGGCCCGGCGGAGGGTCATGAGGTCGTTGCGGACGTCGTGGATCCGCGTCAACGCCGCCCGCGAAGGCCGCTCGATCGCCTCCTCCTCGAGCGCCTCGAGCCGGTCGCCGAATCGCTCCAGGACCGGGAAATAGCCGTCCACGACGGCGTCGAGCAGCAGGCCGCAGAGATGGTCGGCGCCGAGCTGGCCGAGCCGCGTGCGGCCGTGCCTGATCCGATGCCGCACCCCGTCGAAGGCATCGCCCACGCCGTGCTCGCGGAACGTGAGCAGATACCGGTCACCGAGAAAGATGGCGACCGGGTCGGTGACGATGGTTTCCCCGTCGTCGCGGGCCGTCCGGACGGCGATCAGCACCTGGTGACCGAAGACCTCGACCTTCGGCCGCTCGTCGGGCGTCACGGCATCCTCGAGCGCGAACTCGCCGATCTCGAACACCTCGCCGATCGTGCGGATCGTCGCCAGATCCTCGAAGCCTTCCACGTCCACCCAGATCACGGGCCAGCGGCGGCGGGCTTCGACGAGCTCCTCGGCCCGGCCGATGATGGCCTCCTGGGTCGTCTGGCCGTCGCAGCCGACCAGCCGCAGCACGGTCGGCCGTCCCTCGTGACGCGCCGCCGCGGCGATCGACGCCGCCAGGTCGCGGGGGCGGGAACGGCGGCGGCGGTGCTTGCGTCTGGACACGATCGGTCTCGCTGAAAGGCGCTGTATCCTATCGGCATGGACCGTACACCACAGCGATCACCGGTCGGCGACGCCCTGGTCTGGGCGTCCCGGATCATGGCCGTGGGGCTGGTGATGTTCCTGCCGGCGGTGGCCGGCACCTGGCTCGACGGTCGGTTCGGAACGACCTTCCTCGGCATCTGTGGCCTGGCGGTCGGATTCGCGGCGGGCCTCGCTTGGTTGGTCCAATTTGGAAGGCGGCGGCCTTCGTGACACCAGCGGGACACCGCCGATCCTGGACCTGGGCGGGGGTGGCGATTCTCAGCGCCGTGCTCGCCACGGGCGTGGCCGTCGCGCTGGCGACCGGCGACGGCGGCCCCGGGCGACGCCGGGCGATCGGATTCGCGGCCGGGATCTGCCTCGTGACGAGCCTGGGGGGATGGCTGGCCGGCCGGGTCGCCCCGGCGAATCCGGCCCGAGCGGTCGGCCTGGGCATCGGAGCCATCGGACTGCGGATTTTCCCGCTTCTCGTGGCCCTCGGGTGGCTCCAGACGGCAGGCGGCAGCCTGCGGGATGACGGGGCGGGGGAGTGGATGCTCGTTTTTTATCTGGCCCTGCTTGCCACGGATATTTCGCTGCACATCATGGGAAGCCGAGGCCGCCAGAATGGCGGCGCCAGTTCCACGAATTGACGCCTGCCGGTCTCTTCACGCACACTCTGCGTCCCCGCCGGGCCGCAGTGTCCGCGGCCCCGTCCTTCGTTGCAGGATTCGCGACTCGATGTCCGACCACAATCCGATCTACCACCTCAAGGACTGCTACTTCTTCGAAGTCCCGAAGGCGATGTGGCGGCACGGCTGGCAAACGCTCGACGACGTGCCGAAGTTTCTCCGCGCCGGCCATCCGGAGGTGACGGACGTCGCCGTCTTCAAGGAGGCGCTGGACGGCAAGATCCTCATTCCCCAGCCGTTCGCCGAACTCGAAAGCCTGTATGCGGTGAAGTCGGGCTTCGGGATCTCGAAGTACATGATCTTGGAGGTGGTCCTGGCGGCGTTCCTCCTGCTGCTGTTCTCCCGGCTGGCCGCAAAGCTGCGGACGGGAGAGCCCGCCAAGGGGCGGCTGGCGAACCTCCTCGAAGCCATGATCCTCTTCGTCCGCGACCAGATCGCCCGGCCCGCGATCGACAGCCATGACCATCATGGCCATGACGACGCTCATGGCCACGACGCAGGCCACGGGCACGCCGCTCCTGCCCACGCCGTGCTGGAGAAGCACGACGGCGACCGCTTCGTGCCGCTGCTGCTGACGCTGTTCTTCTTCGTCCTCGGCTGCAATCTGCTGGGCATGGTGCCCTGGGCCGGGTCGCCGACGGCGGCCTTCGCCGTCACGCTCTCGTTGGCGGGCGTGACGCTGCTGACGGTCGTGGTCGCCGGCATGCGCAAGTTCGGCTTTCTCGGCTTCTTCGGCAACCAGGTGCCGTCGATGGACCTCCCGCTGCCGCTGGCGATCATCCTCAAGCCGGCTATTTTCCTCATCGAAATGGTGGGGCTCCTGATCAAGCACGGCATTCTCGCCGTGCGACTGCTGGCCAACATGGTGGCCGGCCACCTCGTGCTCCTCGGCATCATGGGGCTGATCTCGACGGCCGCCACCTATTCGATGGGGCTTTGGGCCACGGTCACGGGAATCAGCGTCGTCAGCTGCACGTTGTTCAGCGTGCTCGAGTTATTCGTGGCCTTTCTGCAGGCCTACATCTTCACGTTTCTTTCGGCCCTGTTCATCGGGGCCGCCGTTCACCAGCACTGACCCCGCGATGCAGAAACCAACGCCGCGCAGATTCCGCCCTACACAGACGCCGCAAAATCCCTAGAACAATGACTTCGGCGCCGCCCGCCGGCGCCGTTTCCCTGAACCACACACTCAACCCGTCCGTTCTTATTCCACCCGTATCCGGACACCCGTCCGGTCCCTCTTTTCAAGGAGCTTGATTGATGATCCGTTCGCTGTTCTCGCCCCGCATGCTCACCACCGTCGCCGCCCTGGCCGTGGCTTTCCTCTGTGCCGACATGGCCAGCGCCCAGGAAGCCGCCGCGGGTCGCTCGCTCATCGACCTCACCTCGGCGTTCAGCGTCGCGCTCGTGGTCATCGGCGCCGCCTACGGCATCAGCAAGCTCGCGTCGGCTGCCTACGAAGGCATGTCGCGGCAGCCCGAGGTCGCCGGCAGCATCCAGACGGCGATGATCATCGCAGCGGCGCTCATCGAAGGCTTCACCTTCTACGCGCTGTTCATCTGCTCGCAGAAGGCCTGATCACCGCGGCGGTGCGGCGGGGAGTGAACCACCCCCCGCCGCGCCGCCCGTTCGTCCGACGGACGGGGTGGGCGGTTTGCATGCCCATCCCGTCCCGTCGGCCGGTCGCTCCCATGCCTCCGTGCCTGGGGCATGTTCCTGCTTCCGATCGCAAAAATTCTTCCGTACCTGCCGAACGTTTCGGAGTTTCACCGTGCCCCGTCCAACCACGCTCCGCACCACCTGCCTCATGTTCGCAGCGCTCGCCTGCGGCTGGGCGCCTCTGCCGGCGGTCCTGCTGCCGGCCGCAGTCGCCCGGGCCAGTGAGGACCATGGCCACGGCCATGCGCCTGAAATCGGCACCCACGCCCCGGCGGGCGTCTCCCAGAAGGACTTCGAAAGCCCGGCGTGGTTCCAGAAGGACCTGGCGATTTGGTCGTTCGTCGTGTTCCTGACGCTGCTGGCGCTGCTGACGAAGTTCGCCTGGAAGCCGATCATGCAGGGGCTCGAGAAGCGTGAGGAAGGCATCGCCCGGCAGATAGCCGAGACGAAGTCGGCCAATGAGGAGGCCAAGCGGATGCTCGCCTCGTACGAACGGCGGCTTGCCGAGGCTTCCGAGGAGGTCCGCGGCATGCTCGAGGAGGCCCGCCGCGACGCGGAGGCCACCAGGCAGACGATCGTCGCCGAGGCCCGAAAGGCCTCGGAAGACGAGCGGAATCGCGCCAAGCACGAGATCCAACTCGCCAAGAACGACGCCCTGGCGCAGATCGCGGAAAAGGCCGGGCACCTGGCCGTCGAGGTCGCCGGCAAGTTCCTGCGCGACAAGCTGGGTGCTGACGACCAGGCCCGGCTCGTTCGCGAGTCGGTCGCGAGCCTGTCCAGCCGGCCCAGCGTGAACTGACACTCGCCCCGAACGCCTCCCATCCTCATGCCAAAAACCAGCAACGCCGCCGATTCCTCCCATGTTGACATCGCCGCCGACCGGGTGGCGAAGGTCTATGCGCAGGCGATCGTCGAGGCCGCGGATGCCGCGGGCTGCCGCCGGGAGGTGCTCGCCGAACTCGCCACGCTCGCCCGCGACGTGCTTCCCAAGGTGCCCGAGGCGGTGATGGTGTTCTCGTCGCCGAAGGTCTCGGCCGATGAGAAGAACCGGATCATCGACCGGATCGCCGGCGGTCGGATGCAGGCCACGACGACCAACGCGCTGCACGTGCTGGCCCGCCATGACAGGCTCGGCATGCTGGCGGCCGTCGTGGCGGCCGCCGAGCGGTTGGCCGACGAACGCGACGGCAAGCGTCAGGCCACGTTCACCACCGCCGTGCCGCTCGATCCCGCAGAGCAGGCCCGGATCGTCGCCGAGACGGAAAAGGCGCTCACCGCCGCGCTCGTGCCGTCCTTCGTCGTCGACCCGGCGATCATCGGCGGCCTCGTCGTCCGCGTCGGCGACACCATCTACGACCAGTCGGTCGCCACGGGCCTGGCCCGCATCGGCGGCCGTCTCAACCAAAGAAACATCCACGCCATCCAAACCGGGGAGTACTCATGGCCCAACTGACCGACGAAATCGCATCCGTTCTCCGCGAGGAAATCTCACGCTACAAGTCGGGCATCGACGTCCGCGAGGTCGGCCGCGTGCTCGAAGTGGGCGACGGCATCGCCCGCGTCTGGGGCCTGTCCGGCGTGATGGCCGGCGAGATGGTCGAGTTCCCGGGGGGCATCACCGGCCTGGCCTTCAACCTGGAGGAGAACTCCGTCGGCGTGATCATCCTCGGCGACTACCTGAAGGTGACCGAGGGCGACGAAGTGAAGAGCACCGGCCGGCTGCTGTCGGTGCCGGTGGGCGACGCGGTGATCGGCCGCGTGCTGGATCCGCTCGGCAATCCGCTCGACGGCAAGGGCCCGGTCGTGACCGACCTGCGGCGGCCGGTGGAGACGCTCGCCCCCGGCGTGGCCGAACGGTCGCCGGTGCGGGAGCCGATGCAGACGGGCATCAAGGCCGTCGATGCGATGACGCCGATCGGCCGCGGCCAGCGCGAGCTGATCATCGGCGACCGCAAGACCGGCAAGACGGCGATCGGCATCGACGCGATCATCAACCAGAAGAACAGCGGCGTGAAGTGCTTCTACGTCGCCGTCGGCCAGAAGGACTCGTCGGTGGCCGTGGCCATCGACACGCTCCGCAAGTACGGCGCGATGGACTACACGACGGTGATCGTGTCCGGTGCCTCGACGGCAGCCCCGCTGCAGTACATCGCCCCCTATTCGGGCACGGCGATGGCCGAGCACTTCATGTACAACGGCCAGCACGCGCTGATCGTGTACGACGATCTCTCGAAGCAGGCCACCGCCTATCGGCAGCTCTCGCTGCTCATGCGGCGGCCGCCGGGACGTGAGGCCTATCCGGGCGACGTGTTCTATGCCCACAGCCGCCTTCTCGAGCGGTCGGCCAAGCTGTCGAAGGAACTCGGCGGCGGCTCGCTCACCTCGCTGCCGATCATCGAAACGCTCGAAGGCGAGGTCTCGGCCTACATTCCCACGAACGTGATCTCGATCACCGACGGCCAGATCTACCTCCAGCCCGACCTCTTCTTCGCCGGCCAGCGGCCCGCCATGAACGCCGGCATCTCGGTGTCGCGCGTGGGCGGTGCCGCCCAGACGAAGGCGATGAAGAAGGTGGCCGGCGGCCTGCGGCTCGACCTCGCGGCCTTCCGCGAACTCGAGGCGTTCGCCCAGCTCGGCACCGACCTCGACGCGGCCACCCAGCAGCGGCTCGACCGCGGCTACCGGATGGTGGAACTGCTCAAGCAGGGCCAGTTCGCGCCGATGGACACCGTGGACCAGGTGCTCTCCATCTACGCCGGCACCCGTGGCCACCTCGATGACGTGAAGCGCGACGAGGTCGCCGACTGGGAGAAGGGCTTCCTCACCTTCGTCCGCGACCAGGTGCCCGAACTTCGCAAGCGGATCGACGAGTCGAAGGAACTCGACGGCGAGAGCGAGCGGCAGCTCGAGGCCGCCATCGCCGAGTACAAGCGGCAGCGGGCCGCGAAGGCCGGCGGCGAGGCCCGGCAGTTCGCCGGGGCCCGCTAGACATCGAGGATTTGGGCATCGAGGATTTGGCAGCCGCACGCTGAAGGTCGCATCGCATGGCAAAAGCCCGCGCACTTGATCGCCGCCGCAAGTCGGTGAAGAACATCCGCAAGATCACGCGGACGATGGAACTCATCGCCACCGCGCGGTTCAAGAAGGCGATGGACCGCTCGATCGCGGCCCGCGACTACACCAAGCACCTGGCGAAGATCCTGGAGAACATCGCCAGCGTGGGGGCCGACGTCGCCCATCCGCTGCTGGAGATCCGCCCGACGCGGAAGACCGCCGTCCTCGTGCTCACGGGCAACCGCGGGCTGTGCGGCGGCTACAACTCCAACATCGTGCGGCAGTCGGTCGCCCTGCTCGGCCAGTGGCGCAGCGAGCAGGTGCCGGCGCAGGTCAGCGTGTCGGGCAAGCGGGGCATCTCGGCCCTCAAGTTCCGCGGCATCGACATCGCCGAGCGGTACACGCAGTTCGAGGACAAGCCGGAGTTCGCGGCGGTCGCTCCGATCGGCAGGGCGTATCTCGACGCCTATTCCACGGGGGCCATCGACCGGCTCGACGTCGTCTACACGCGGTTCCATTCGATCGCCAAGCAGGAGGCCGTCACGGAAACCCTCCTCCCCCTGGCCCCGCCGCAGCCGACGGGGGGCGTCGCCACGGCGAAGCTCGCATCCGATGAGTACGACTTCTATCCGTCGGCGGCCAGCATCCTCGAGGAGATCCTCCCGGCGAGCTTTCTGTCCCGGCTCTTCAAGTGTTTTCTCGACGCGGCCGTGAGCGAGCAGGTGGCGCGGATGGTGGCCATGAAAGCGGCCACGGAGAACGCCGGCGGGCTGATCAAGAGCCTCTCGCGGCAGTACAACCGGGCCCGGCAGTCGCAGATCACCGGAGAGATCATGGAGATCCTCGGCGGCGTCGAGGCCCTGAAGAAATGATGGTGGGCCTACCGGCCTGGAACGCACATGCCCGGCATTGCTGCGGACCTGCGGCCGCAGAATGCCGAAACCCGACACGGGACGACAATTCTGCAAAACCCAACCCAAGTATCGACAGCGAACACCCAGTAAGAGGCAATCACTGAAATGGCAAACGGCAGCATCACCCAGGTCATCGGCTCCACGTTCGACGTCGAGTTTCCCGAGCACTCGATCCCGGCGATCTACAACGCCGTCCGCATCGACACCGCGAAGAAGGGCGTGGAACTCCACCTCGTCGGCGAGGTCCAGCAGCACCTCGGCGGCGGCAAGGTCCGGTGCGTGGCCCTCGGCTCGACCGACGGCCTGACCCGCGGGGCCGAGGTGGTCGACACCGGCGCGCCCCTCTCCGTGCCGGTCGGCAAGGCGACACTGGGCCGCGTGTTCAACCTGCTCGGCGAGCCGATCGACAGCCGCGGGCCGGTGGAGACCCAGGAGCGGTGGCCGATCCATCGCGATCCGCCGCCGGTCAAGGAGCTGACGACGAAGACCGAGCTCTTCGAGACGGGCATCAAGGTCATCGACCTGCTGACGCCGTTCGTCCGCGGCGGCAAGGCGGGCCTGTTCGGCGGTGCCGGCCTCGGCAAGACGGTGATCCTCACCGAGCTCATCGCCCGCATCGCCTCGGCCCACGGCGGCTATTCGGTGTTCGCCGGCGTCGGCGAGCGGACCCGCGAAGGCACCGACCTGTGGCTCGAGATGCAGGAGGCCAAGATCGGCGACACCGGCCGGAGCGTCATCGAGCAGACCTGCATGGTGTTCGGCCAGATGAACGAGCCGCCAGGGGCCCGGCTCCGTGTCGCCCTCTCGGCGCTCACCATGGCCGAGTACTTCCGCGATACGACCGGCGCCGACACCCTGCTCTTCGTGGACAACATCTTCCGTTTCTCGCAGGCGGGCAGCGAGGTCAGCGCCCTGCTGGGCCGCATGCCGAGCGCCGTGGGCTATCAGCCGACGCTGGCCACGGAGATGGGCGCCCTCCAGGAGCGGATCACCTCGACGTCGAAGGGGGCGATCACGAGCGTGCAGGCCGTATACGTGCCGGCCGACGACCCGACCGACCCGGCCCCGGCCACGGCCTTCGGCAACCTCGACGCCTTCCTCTATCTGGAGCGGTCGATCTCCGAGAAGGGCATCTATCCCGCCGTCGATCCGCTCGCCTCGTCGAGCCGGATCCTCGACCCGCAGTACGTGGGCGAGCGGCACTACAAGATCGCCCGCCGCGTGCAGCGGACGCTGCAGCGGTACCGCGAACTCCAGGACATCATCGCGATCCTCGGCGTGGACGAACTCTCCGAGGAGGACAAGCTGGTCGTCCACCGGGCCCGCCGCATGGAGCGATTCCTCTCGCAGCCGTTCCTCGTGGCCGAGGTGTTCACCGGCAAGCCCGGTGAGATCACCAGCCTCGACGACACGATCCGCTCCTTCGAGGAGATCGCCGACGGCAAGTGGGACCACCTGCCCGAGCAGGCCTTCATGTACGTCGGCCCGATCGAGCAGGCCGAGGAGCAGGCCAAGAAGATGGCCGCCAAGGCCTGACCCCTCACGCCCACCGACGGAGCAACCAGCCCATGGCAAACACGAAGCAGTCCGGAGCGGTGCGGTGCGTGATCGTCACGCCGGAGTCCACGGTTCTCGACACGCAGGCCCGGTTCGTGGCCCTGCCGCTGTTCGACGGACAGCGGGGCGTGGGCCACGGCCACGCCCCCTTCATCGGCCGGCTCGGGGCGGGCGAGGTGCGGATCACGGGCGAGCAGGGAGCAGGTGACGTCGTGCGGCGGACGTTCGTGGAGGGGGGCTTCGTGGAGGTCGGTCACGACACCGTGACCGTGATCACCCAGCGGGCTGTCCCGGCCGAGAAACTCGACGCGGCCGCCGCCCGGGCCGACCTGGAGAAGCTCGCCGCCACGAAGGCCACGGGCGACGAGGCGATCGCCGCCAAGTTGCGGGCCCAGGAAGCCGCCCGCGCCATCGTCCGGACCGCTGGCCGACGGTAACGCTGAAAGCCGGCCATGAAGCGGGCCGCAATCATGGCGACGCGGGTGCTGGTGGCGACCTATGCCGGGCTGTGCGGAGTTCTGTTCTACGCCCAACGGTCGCTGCTCTTTCATCCCGTGCCGGCCCTCGGCCACGGGCCGACGATAACGCTCGACGTGCCGGGCACGACCCTGCGGATCGCCACCCGCCCCCATGACGGACCGCGGGCGATCCTCTATTTCGGCGGCAACGCGGAGGACGTGTCGCGGACGGCGCCCGAACTGGCCGCCGCGTTCCCCGGCCACGCCATCTATGCCCCGCATTATCGCGGCTATGGCGGCAGCGGCGGCCGGCCGACGGAACCGGCGCTGCACGCCGATGCGGCGGCGGTGTTCGATGACGTGCGTTCGCGGCACCCCGACGTCGACGTCATCGGCCGCAGCCTGGGCTCGGCCGTCGCGACCCGGCTCGCGGCCACGAAACCCGTGCGGAGATTGGTGCTCGTCACGCCGTTCGACAGCATCCTGGCGCTCGCCGGCCGGCTGTTTCCCTTCCTCCCGGTGCGGCTCCTGCTCGCCGACCGCTTCGAGACGGTGGCAGACGCGCCGCGGGTCGCAGTGCCCACGCTCGTGATCACGGCCGGCCGCGACGAGGTCGTGCCCGGCGACCATACGCGGCGGCTGATCGAGGCATTCCGGCCAGGCATCGTCACGGAGCAGGCCTTCCCGGCAGCCGGCCACAACGACGTCTCGCTGGACCCGGCCTACCTCGACGCGATCCGCACGTTCCTCGATTGATGCGCTCGGCTGGTCGGGAAGCATGCGGCCCAAACCTCGCGCGTCCTGTCACCTGCCGATGCCCGAGCAGCGCGGTCTGGGAAAAGATCGAGTTCGCTTGCCCCGAAAGCCCGAAAAATCGGCCCCGTCCCCGTTCCAAGAAGCCCCGGGCGGAAGCCCGGGGACACCGGGCACGAAAACCACCCCGCTCCCCATGCCGCATGACGGCACGCAATTCCCCGGTTCAAACCCGCACTGCATGGCACCCGGGAAGGCATGCCACCCGGAGTCCCCCGGCTTCCGCCGGGGGCTT
>CAZJHQ010000083.1:0-10489 GCA_964545915.1 uncultured Candidatus Kuenenia sp.
GGTTGCCACCCGGGGCTTCTTGGGCACACAAAAAGCCCCCGGCGGAAGCCGGGGGGAATGGTGCACGCGAACCTGCGGCATCGTGCCGCAGTTCGCTTGGCGGGCCCCTTCCCGCTCGCAGTCAACCCGGCCCTTCAGGCGTCGAGCATTTGCTCGATCGCCTGTCGGGCCGCGGCGAGCGCTTCCGGAAGCTTGTCCACGAGCTTGCCGCCGGCCTGGGCAAGATCGGGCCGTCCGCCCCCCTTGCCCCCCACGATCGTGGCGGCGTCCTTGATCCAGGTGCCCGCCGACAGGCCGCGCTCCTCGAGTTCCCGGGAGATGCCCGCGACGAGCGTGACCTTGTCGGCCTCGACGCTCCCCAGCAGCACCGCGATCGGGCTGGCCTTGCGGCGCAACTGGTCGATGCACTGTCGCATCGCGCCGGCATCGCTCCCCCGGGCGTCGGCGACGACAATCCGCGTGCCCCCCACGTCCACGGCCGCGGCCAACAGCTCGTCGGGCGTGGCCCCGCCGGGGGCGGCGGCGGGCTTGGCCTTCTTGAGTTCGCGCAGTTCCTTGACCACGGCGGTGAGCCGCGGGGCGAGCTCCGCGACGGGCACCTTCAAGGCGCCGGCGGCCTCGGCGATCGTGTGCTCGGCCTGGCGGAAGCGGTCGAGCGCCTTCGCCCCGGTGACGGCCGTGATCCGTCGCGTGCCGGCCGACACGCTCTCTTCGCCCACGATCCGCACCAGCCCGATCTGCCCCGTGCTGGACACATGCGTGCCGCCGCACAGCTCGCGGCTGACGCCCTCCATCGTCACCATTCGCACGACATCGGGATACTTCTCGCCGAAGAGCATCATGGCGCCGGCGTGCCGGGCCTCGGACAGCGGCAGGAGTCGGGCCGACACGGCCACGGACTCCAGCACCTGGGCGTTCACCTGGCCCTCGATCTTGTCCAGCGTCTCGCGGCCGATCGCCGCGCCGTGCGAGAAGTCGAACCGCAGCATGTCGGCATCGACCTTCGAGCCCTGCTGCACGGCGTGCCCGCCGAGAAAGTGCTGCAGGGCCGCATGCAGCAGGTGCGTGGCGGAATGGGCCCGCCGCAGCGCGGCACGGCGGGTGGCGTCCACCTGCGCCGTCACGGTGGCTCCGAGATCGAGCGTGCCCTGCTTCAGGTGCCCGATGTGGAGCATGAAGCCCCCTTCCCGTTGCGTGTCGGTCACCTCGAACACCCCGCCGGCCCAAGCGAGCGTGCCCGTGTCGCCCACCTGGCCGCCCGACTCGCCGTAGAAGGGCGTGCGGTCGAGGACCACCGTCACCGGCTTGGCGTGCCCCACCTCGGTGAGCCGGTCGCAGAGGGCGTCCTGGGCGATGATGCCGATCACCTTGCCGTCGGCCGCGGTCGCGTCGTAGCCGAGGAACTCGGAGCCGTGCATCGTCTTTTTCAGGGCGTCGAGCGGCCCGGAGGTGAACACCTCCACCCGCGTGCCCGCCCCCGACTTCAGCCCGTGCTCCTCCATGGCGGCCCGGAAGCCGTCCCAGTCGAAACCGCAGTTTCGCTCGGCGGCAAGCGTCTCCAGGAGCTCCGGCGGAAAGCCGTAGGTGGTGTAAAGCTCGGCCGCATCCCCGCCGGCGACCACCGCCCCGCCCGACCGGCCGATGGTCGCGAACAGCTTCTCGATGCGGTCGAGTCCGCCGTCGATCGTGGCCAGGAACGACTCCTCCTCCCGCTTGATCACGCCCCCGACCCGCTCGACGGTGTCGGCGAGCTCCGGATACGGCTTCCGCATCATCGCGGCGACCACCGGCGGCAGCTGATGGAGAAACGGATCCCGCACACCCATCTGCCGACCGTCGAGCACGGCCCGCCGCAGGAGCCGCTTGACGACGTACTTCTCCTCGTTGTTGCCCGGCATCACGTTCTCGTGAATGGCGAACGTGCAGGCCCGCACGTGGTCGGCGATCCGCCGCATGCGGCGACCATCGTCTGTCGCCGGCTCGTACTTTTTCCCGCACACCTCGCCCACCGCCTCGACGAGCGGCCGCAGGATGTCGATGTGGAAGTTGCTGTCGACGCCCTGGAGCATGGCGCAGGTGCGTTCCAGGCCCATACCGGTATCGATGTTGCGGCTCGGCAGCGGATGGAGGTTGTCGGGCGGCGGGCCGACACGGTTGAACTGCGTGAACACGAGGTTCCAGATCTCCACGTCGCTGCCGTCGGGCATGCGGTAGAAGATCTCGCTGCAGGGCCCGCACACGCCGTCGGGCCCCTGACTGGGAGCGCTCGCCGGCCAGAAGTTGTCGTCCTCACCCATCCGCGTGATCTTGGCGGCCGGCACCCCGATCTCGTCGGCCCAGATGCGGAAGGCCTCGTCGTCGTCCTGGTAGACCGTGATCGAGAGCTTCTCGGGGGAGATGTTCAGCCAGTTGCGGGCGGTGAGAAACTCCCAGGCCCAGTGGATCGCCTCCCGCTTGAAGTAATCGCCGAAGGAGAAGTTGCCCAGCATCTCGAAGAACGTGTGGTGCCGCGGCGTGCGGCCGACGTTGTCGATGTCGCCGGTGCGGAGGCACTTCTGGCAGGTCGTGGCCCGGGTGAACTCGAGCTTGCACTTCCCGAGGAAGTGGTCCTTGAACTGGTTCATGCCCGCCGGCGTGAACAACACCGAAGCATCCCATCGGGGCACGAGCACGTCGCTGGGACGCCGCACGCAGCCCTTGGATTCGAAGAAGGCGAGGTAGGCTTCGCGGAGATCGTCGGCCTTCATGGGGCGGGAGGCTCCAGGGAGGTGGGAGGGGGCGGGCGAAAAGCCGAACTATACACGCGCCCCCCGTCACCGCGGGATGGACGCCTGCGAACGGCCGCGGTCAGTTGGCCGGCCGAAAAGGAAGTCGGCCGCGGAGGCGGCCGCGGCCGGGAATCTCGCTGTCAGAAAGGCTGGCGGCATCGCTGGAGCCCGAAAATCCGCCGAAGCCTTGCACGAACATGCCGGCCCACGACGTGAATCGACCTGCCACGCTCTGCGTTTTGGCTGGCGTGCGACCTGCCGGCAAGGGAGTCGAGGGCACCACCGCCACCGACTCGTCCACCGTCGCAACCGGTTCGTCCACCATCACAACCGGTTCGTCCACCATCACAACCGGGTCGTCCACCATCACAACCGGTTCGTCCACCATCACAACCGGCTCGTCCACCATCGCAACCGGTTCGTCCACCGTCGCAACCGGTTCGTCCACCGTCGCAACCGGTTCGTCCACCATCACAACCGGGTCGTCCGCCATCACAACCGGGTCGTCCAATTCGGTGACGGCTGCGTCATCCAAAACCGCAGGTGCGGGATCGAAACCTTCCAGGATCAACTCGAATGATGGCACATCGATCACGGACTCATGCTGGTCGCCGGCGGTCGTATCCGCCGTCGCGGTCGCGACAGTCACGGCCGTCAAATCCTCGAAAACCGTTCCCCACAAGACTTCGGTCACCGGCTCGACAGACAGCTCAACGCGGTGAACAGATTCCGCCGCCACATCGTACGGCGTTAGCGAAACGATGAACGTTTCAGCAGCAGGCACAGCCTCGGGGCCAGGTGTCGCTTCGGGAGCGAAGGGGTTTGGCTCGCTGACCGCCGCTTCACCGGTCACGGTCGAGCCCACATCGACCTTGATGGCCGTCTGCAATCCGCTGCCTTCATCCGCGACAGCGTCTACGAATGCGGTCACCACGTCGGTGCCGAAAGCGGAATCGTCGCCCGACCAATCGGCTGTCACCCACCAGTCGTCGTTGCTCCACGATCCCCCATCATTCCACGAGGTGTCATCGACCCACGAACCGTCATCGACCCACCAGTTGTCGTCATACCAGCCGTCGGATGCCACCCACGATTCGGCCAAGATGTCGGCGGATTCTGCCGCCGCCCCCGCGTCCCACGCCCACAGGTCCGGATCGACGCCTCCAAGACCGGCGGTCAAGACCTGCCGCGACTCGAGCGATTCGAAGCCGATGCGCTGCTGGCGACTCTTTCGCGCCTGCCTCCGGCGGTGGGTCATGAGTGCGACCTATCGGGTTCGGGAATCCGGACCAGACAGCGACAGTTCGCGAGCCATTCACGAATTGCACTGCGGATCTTCAGAGAAAGATCGGCCGCGCATCGGGCACTCCTTGACCACCACGCCCACAAACAGCCCAATCGTCACAAATGCCGCAAACCCACTCGGAGGCCTTGCCGGCCAATGGACCGACACCCATGGAAGGCCGCTTGGGTCGGCCTCCCATGGGTGGGTGCGGAGGAGTCGTCAGGCTGCGAGCGTCACTCGCCGCCCCCCTCGGCGGCAGCCACCGTGACGATGGCATCCTTGCTGGCCAGGATCTTCTCGCGGAGTTCCTGGGCCACCGTGGGGTTCTCCTTGAGAAACAGGCGGGCCTTCTCCCGCCCCTGCCCGAGGTGCACCTCGCCATACCGCAGCCAAGTGCCTGTCTTGTCGACGAGCTTGGCGGCGATCGCCAGATCGAGGATGTCGCCCTCCACGCTGATCCCGTCGGCGTGCATCATGTCGAACTCGGCCACGCGGAACGGCGGCGCGACCTTGTTCTTCACGACCTTCACCTTGACCCGCTGACCAACGACGTCTTCGCCATCCTTGAGCGTGCCGATGCGCCGCACATCGATCCGGCAGGAGGCATAGAACTTGAGGGCCTTGCCGCCCGGCGTCGTCTCCGGGCTGCCGAACATGACGCCGATCTTCTCACGCAGCTGGTTAATGAAGATCACGGTCGTCTTCGCCTTGGCGATCGCCCCCGTCAGTTTCCGCATCGCCTGGCTCATCAGCCGGGCCTGCAGGCCGACGACCGAGTCGCCGATATCACCCTCGAGCTCCTTTTGCGGCACAAGGGCCGCCACGGAGTCGACGACGATGATGTCCACCGCGTTGCTCTTGATGAGCATCTCCGCGATGTGCAGCGCCTCCTCGCCGGTGGTGGGCTGGCTGACGAGCAGCTTCTCCAGTGAGATGCCCAGCTTCTTCGCCCAGCTCGGATCGAGCGCGTGCTCCGCATCGATGAAGGCCGCGATGCCGCCGGCCCGCTGCGCCGCGGCCACTGCATGCAAGGCGATCGTGGTCTTGCCGCTCGACTCAGGGCCGTAGATCTCGATGATCCGCCCCCGGGGAAAGCCCTTGCCACCGAGAGCCAGGTCGACCGACAGGCTGCCGGAGGAAATGCCCTCGATCGGGGCCTGGGCCTCGATGCCCAGCGGCATGATCGACCCGGCACCAAACTCCTTCTCGATCTGGGCCAGCGTGTTGCGAAGGTTCGGGTTGTCGTCGAGGAACGACGCCGGCCCCTTCACGGCCTTCTTCGCCCCCCTGCCCTCGTCGAGCTTCGCCTCACGGGCGTCCTTCGCTGCCTTGTCCTTTGCTTCCTTGCCCATCCGTCCATTCACTCCTGCCGTTGCCGTCACCATGGCGACCATCTCCCACGCTTCCCGGCGCGTCGTCGGGGTGGTTGCTTCGCCACCATGAATCGAGCGATTTGCCGCGGAACCGAACAGTGAACGCGGGTATACTATCGGCTGGCCGCGCCATTGGCAAGCAGATTTTCTGGACGGCCGTACAGATCCTGCAGCGGCCCAAAACCCGGCCAAGGGCGGTCAAAACGTGAGCATTTGCCGGTATTCGGCGATCCGCCGGTCGAGGTCGCCGCGATCGATGCCGGCGAGCCTGTCGAGGCTGAAATCCTCGACCGTGAAGCTGGCCGTGATCACGCCGTAGGCCAGGGCCTCCTTGAGGGCCTGCGGGTCGTAGCGATCGAGGGCCGCGAGGTGCCCCATCATGCCGCCGGCGAAGCTGTCGCCGGCCCCGGTGGGATCGAGGACCTGCGGCGTCGGATAGGCGGGCATGACATACATCTCGTGCTCGCTGAAGAACATCGCACCGTGCTCGCCTTTCTTGATGACCACGAACTTCGGCCCCATCTTCCGCACGGCGTGGCCGGCCCGCACCAGGTTCTCATCCTCAGCCAGGAGCTTGGCCTCGGAATCGTTGAGCACCAGACCGTCGATCCGCTTGAGCAGGGCCTCCAGTTCATCCCGCTGGATGTTGATCCACAGGTCCATCGTGTCGGCGACCGTGAGCTTCGCGTCGGGTACCTGGTCCAGCACCGACAGCTGCGTCTTCGGCGACGCGTTGCCCAGGAAGAGGAACCTGCTCTGCCGATGGTTGCCATTGAGCTTCGGCTTGAACTCTTCGAACACGTTGAGATGCACCTCCAGCGTCTCGCGGTCGTTCATGTTGGGCAGGTAGCGGCCCCGCCAGCGGAAGGTCTTGCCGCCGGCGATCGTCTCGATGCCCGAGGTGTCGATGCCGCGGGTCTCGAGGAACCGCGTGTGCTCCGCGGGCCAATCCTCGCCGACGGTGCCGATCATCTTCACCGGCGAGAAGAAGCTCGCCGCGTAGGAGAAGAACACGGCCGAGCCACCGAGCACGTCGTCGCGCTTGGCGGTGGGGGTCTCGACACAATCGAGGGCGACGCTTCCGACGACGAGCAGCGGCATGAAAACCAATCTCCTGGTGATGCTGGGCGAATGGGATCGGATCGTACGGTCACCCGCCGAGGCCGTCCATGACCGCGGCTCCGCGGGCGGCCCGCCGGACGCGGCGCCGGCGGATGACGGCCCCGGCGAGGACCAGCCCGGTCGCCGCGAGAATTACGGCCGACGGCTCCGGCACCGGCACGGTGGTCCAGGCAAGGCCGTAGGATTCTGCCGTCACCCCCGTCGCGCCGACGTCGTAGATCATCCCCGGCAGCGTCACCCGCAGACCGTAGTCTCCCGCCGGCAGGGTCACCCGCAGCATCTCGGAGTTGTTGTAGAGGCTCGCTGATTCGGCCACGAGCGTGGCGAAGCTGCCGCTCGTCATGCTCCACACCTGCAGGTCGAGGTTCGCGAAGGAGGTGCGGGTGCCGGTGAAACCCGCGGGGTCGAACACGCCGCCGGTGAACCAGTTGAGCGACACCTGGAGCTGGGTCGTGCCGGTGAGGCTCGTGCCGAACGCGTAGTCGTTCGCACTACCCGTCACCACCGACCCGAAATCCCAGCCATTTCCCCCGATCGTCCCGCCGACCGAGCCGGCGAGGTCGCGGGTGGCTCCGAGGATGTAGGTGATGCCCGCAGCCTCGAGATCCACGAGCCCCGCCCCGGTGGCATAGTCGAGAGCCTGGGTCGTTCGCACCACGCCGTCCACCGTGGTCTGCCCATTGTTCCAGCCGATGGTCTCGTCGGCCGTCGCCATCAAGACCGCCTTGACGACCCGAGAATCGAATTGTGTGACCGGCCCGCCGAACTCCCGGGCCGCGTCCTTCATGAGCGCCACGCCTCCCGCCACGACGGGAGAAGCGAAACTCGTGCCGTTCTGCTCCATGAAGTACCGATCGTCGGGCGATGGGTCTCGCGTCACATCCGGCAGCGGTCGCAGCCCGCCCGTCGGCCCGAGGTAGGCCGCCAGGAAAGCCAACTCGCCGGGGGCGGCGATGTCGACGGCGGCCCGCACGCCCACGATCGTGCCGCTGGTCTGCGGATTATAGAAGTCGACCGGCCCCCGCGAGGAAAAACCGGATGGCACGAGGAAGCCGCTGCCACCGACGCTGCCTACCGTGATGCCGTTGTAGCCTGAGCCCGGGGCCGACACGGCGGCAACGTTCGCGTTGCCGGCCGCGGCAACGAACGTGACCGTCGGGTTCTGCACCGCCAGGGCGTCGATGGCCAGCGATTCCCACGCCGTGGCCGACAAGTCAGAGTAGCCAAAACTGCTGTTGACCACGTCGGCCCGGGTGCCGCTGATGCCCTGGAACATCGCCTGGTACACCGGCACGGTTGAGGCCGGCGTGGCCTCGAACGACCCAATGGTGTCGGTGCCGGTGGCATAGCGGGTCGCAATGGCGCCTGACCAGAGCGTCGCGAGCGGCGCAATCCCGGTCCCGACGTAGCTCAGTCCGGCGGACGACCCCGTGCTGACATAGCCGGTGCCGGCCAGCACGTGGCCGACCATGGTGGCATGGAAATCGATCTCGCCGGTGTTGTTCGGGGCCGTCACCTGCCGGGCCACGGCAGGGCCGAACCCCAAGGCGGAGCGGTCGAAAACCTCATGGCCATTCCAGACGAGGCCAGCCTCCACGTTGCCGATGATGGCGGAGACGCCGAAGATGTTCGAGTCGTAGAAGAGCCTCGCGCCGACGGCCTCGTTGACAAACACGAGCGGCCCGGGGGAGGTCCCCGAAAGCGGCCCCGTGATGAACTCACCCCGTGCGGCGCTCGTCGCGGGCTCGGCCCCCGCGGCGCCCGCCGCGGTCGCGATCAACACCAGCGTGGCGACGCACGTCCGTGCCCGCCGACAGCGGTCACGCAGATCAAGACCGACGCATGAACGTGTTCTGGGGAGTAGCATCCGCGGATCGCTCACACGGCTCGTCGAGCACTCCGCGTCAGTCTGCGCTTTCGGCACCACAAAGCCAAGCCACGGGCGGCCGAATCAACGGTAGGCCGCCGGCCGCTTGCATTTGCGGCGGTTGCAGCGGAAAATCAGTGTCGGGGATGGGGATAATTTCGCAGCAAAGGAGGGCTTTGGCATGTCCGCAGAAACGCAGACACCCAACCGAGACCGCGGCTTCACCCTGATCGAACTGCTCGTCGTCGTGAGCATCGTCGCAGGGCTCGTCGCGATGCTGGTGCCGGCCGTGCAGTCAGCCCGCGAAGCGGCCCGTGCTACCGCGTGTCGCCATCACCTCGGCCAGCTGACCAAGGCCGTCCTGCACCACGAATCGTCGCTACGACATTTTCCGTCGGGAGGATGGGGTGATGCCTGGCTGGGCGTCGCAGATCGTGGCAGCGGCGTGAGGCAGCCGGGCGGCTGGACGTTCAGTATCCTGCCGTTCGTCGAACAGTCGGCGTTGATAGAAAGAGTGGCCGACGTGACCAGCGCAGATGCCGCTGCTAGGTACCGCGAACTCGCCGCGTCACCCGTCAGCCTGTTTGCCTGTCCGAGCCGGCGGTCATCGTCTGCGCTTCCGCTCGAGGCCGGGTCGTTTCGCGCCGCGCTCGACACATCGGTCTCGCTCACGACCGCCACACGCTCCGACTATGCGGCGAATGCCGGCACATCGGCATCCTGCCCACCGCTCGAGATCTATAGAGCGATCGCCTCCGATCCCGCCGTCGCCGACAAATCGGTGCAAATCTGTCACGCGACCGGAGCGGGCAAGGGAAACACGCTGACCGTCTCGATTTCAGCGATGTTCGGCAACGGCGGCCACGGCAACCACGCGGGCGACCACGTCGGCAGTTGCTCGACCTGTTCGGATCCGGTCGTGGTCAGTAGTCCTTCGTCCCTCGGCGAAGGCGACGCTTGGACCCGCGACTCGGTGGCCGCCAAAGTCAACCGCGCTGATAGCGGGCTTCCGGATTTGCAGCACGGCCTCGTCTTTCGCATGAGCGCACTGCCGGCGGCCGCCGTGCGGGATGGCATCTCCTCGACGTACCTCCTCGGGGAGAAGTATGTGGCCGCCGGCTTGGCCGCAGCGGGAACGGATGCGGGTGACACCGCGCCGCTGTACGTGGGGTATTCCGACGACAACCTGCGGTGGGCGTACGACCCGCCCCTGCAGGACCAGCGGGGCGTGTCGCGGCCGCAGGCATTCGGCAGCCCGCATGCCGGTGGCGTGAACATGTCTTTTGCGGACGGTAGTGTCAGATCGATTCCCTACGAGATCGATCCGTCGGTGCACAAGGCCTTGGCCGGCCGCAACGACAGGATCATCGCTTCCCCTCCGTGACCGGACCGGAACAACTCCCCAGAGCACCGCCCCTGGCCGGGGAACCATGCAGTTCGAGTCGGTGAAGGTGCTGCGGGCTGAAAAGCAGTTTCGCTCACGTCTGCAAAAGTCGCTGCCGTCACGATCATCTCCACCTTGCAGACTTTCCCGAGACCGGCCTGCGCCATGGCTGGGACGTGAGGATGGTCGGCAGGAGCCCGCGCGTCCCAGAGTTCGTCCAGCACCGGGCCGTCGTGTTCGTCCGCGATGGAGAGGAGCGATTGCAGGAGCCGCAACATCCTCGGCATCGGAGGGATACCAGACTGTGGAACAAGCCTGCCCGAGCATGATGCGATGGCCGTCGACCCGGGAAACCCTCGGCGTTGCCTCGGCTGCGCCTTCGGTCTGCGAATCCTGCGGTCGACGAAGTGGAAACCGGCCATGGAGGGCTTTTTTCCACGGACAGATAAGATGCTGGCTATGAAAACTTCGATGACAATGCCACGAGCCCCCCGTTTCTCCGCCATGTGCGCCTGCACGCGGGCGTGTGCCATCCTGGTCACAGGAAACGCCTCGGCGCAGACGCTGCCGCTGGCGACCATGAAGCTCTTCAAGTCCACCACCAGCGACCTGGCGGGCGGCATCTATTCCTACCTCGACAACAACAACAACAACAACAACAACAACAACAACAACAACAACAACAACAAC
>CAZJHQ010000084.1:0-10173 GCA_964545915.1 uncultured Candidatus Kuenenia sp.
TGCGGCCGAACTCGCCTCCCCAGATCACGAGCGTGTCGTCGAGCAGGCCCCGGGCCTCGAGGTCGGCCAGCAGCGCGGCCGCCGGCCGGTCGGTCGAGGCGGCGCAGGTGCGATGGTTGCTATCGATGTCGCCGTGCGCATCCCATGGGACGTCGGACCGCGCGCCATCGCCGTCGCCGGAATGCCGGCCGGCAAACACCTGAATGAACCGCACGCCGCGTTCGAGGAGCCGTCGGGCGGTGAGGCACTGCCGGGCCATCACCTCGCACCGCTTGTCGGCCGTGCCATAGAGCTCATGAACGTGCTTCGGCTCCTGGGAGAGGTCGAAGGCCTCCGGCGCCGCCATCTGCATCCGATAGGCGAGTTCGAAGCTGGCGAGCCGCGCCGAAAGGTCGGCCTGGGTGGGCCGGTCGGCGGCATGGGCCGAGTTGATCCGGGCGAGGGCGTCGAGCGCCTCCCGCTGCCGCTGGGACGTCAGCCCGCTGCGGGGCGTGAGATGGTCGATCTGCAGCGTGGGATTCAGGGCGATCGCCTGGTGGCTCCGCGGCAAAAAACCGGCCGACCAGATCTGGTCGTCGCCCCGCGGACGGGTGTTGTCGTGCATGATGACGAAGCTCGGCAGGTCGTCGGCGATCCCGCCCAAGCCGTAGTCGAGCCAGGCGCCCATGCTCGGCATGCCCGGCCGGCTGAACCCCGACATCAGCTCCATCGACGCCGGTGCATGGTTGTTGGCCCGCACGTGGCAGGAATGGATGAATGTCATTTGGTCGACATGGCGGGCCAGCTCCGGAAACAGCTCGCTCACCCAGCTCCCCGACTCGCCATGCTGGGCCCATTTGAACGGGCTCGCCATGCAGGCGCCGTTGGTGCCGAAGAAGCCAAGCTGCTTGTCGGCCCCGGGCAGCGGCTGGCCGTGCCGGGCCTGCAATTCAGGCTTGTAGTCCCAGGTGTCCATCTGCGAGGGCGCTCCCGGCATGAACAGCCAGATCACGCGACGGGCCCGTGGGGCATGGTGGGGAAGCGATGTGACGGCCGCCTGCCCCTGGCCGCCGAGCAGCGTCGCCAGGGCGAGGCCGCCGAAGCCCTGGCCGGCGGTGGCGAGAAAGCGGCGTCGCTCGGGCAGCGCGAGGTCACCGACGCGGGCGGGGGCGTTGATGGGAGCGGAGTGCATGTCTGAATTCCCGGGGTGCGGGTCAATCGACGTAGATGAACTCATTGGTGGAGAGGACGAGCTGGCAGATATCGGCGAGGGCGGCCGCCCGCTTGCCGGCGTCGCCCCCGGCCTCTCCCTGCAAGGAAGCCAGCAGCGGGAGCAGGTTGTCGCGTTCCGCGGTCGATGACGGCCGGCCGAGTGCGATCGTGGTCACGGCGTCGAGCAGCTGCTCCGGCGTCCCGTTCCCGGCCGCAGCCTGGGCCCGCTTCGCCAGGCCCTCGGCGGCCGACCTGACAAATGGCGAGTTCATCATCGTCAGCGACTGCGTCGCCACGGTGGCCACGCCCCGGGCGCCCACCGACTGCACCGGCTCTGGCTGGTCGAAGAGCCGCAGGAAGGCGATCGGCTGGCTCCGCTTGAGCCGCAGATAGACGCTCCGCCGTGGCAGATTGACGTCGGCCACGCTTGGCCCGTAGAGAGTGGTCTGCAGCCTGCCCGACACCGCCAGCAGGGCGTCGCGAAACGCCTCGGCCTCGAGCCGCACGGGCCGCCGCTGCCAGAGCAGGAGATTGTCGGGGTCGGCCTTGCGGTTGGCCTCGGTCACGAGGCCCGCCTGCCGGTAGGTGGCGCTGGTCACGATCAGGCGATGGAGTTTTTTCAGCGACCAGCCGTCGCGCACCAGCCGCCCGGCCAGCCACTCGAGCAGTTCCGAATGGCTCGGCTTGTCTCCCTGGGTGCCCAGATCGTTGGGCGTGGAGACGATCCCCCTGCCGAAGTGGTGATGCCAGAGGCGATTGACGATCACGCGGGCCACGAGCGGCCCCGCCCCCTGGGGCGTATCGGTGAGCCAATCGGCGAGGCCGAGCCGCGAATCTCGCTCCACCGGCCCCGGCCCCACGGTTCCGGCGAGCAACGGCCGTTCGGCGTCGTCGGCCGCGATCGTCGCGCGGATGAATCCGGGATCGACCTTTCCCTGCTTGCGGCCCACCTCGCCGCGGGCAAGCAGGAACACGTCGGTGCTGCCCGGCTTCACGCCCTGACTGTTTTCGGTGATCACCCATGGACCGTTGACGGCCCGCCACACGGTCACGAGCGCCGGATTCGGCTTGCGGGCGTCGACAGCCTCCAGGGCCGCGATCGTCTCATGGGCCTTCACGTCGACGAGGCGATACCAGGAAGCAAGCTCTCGCCACGTGGCGTCGTCGGCCTCCGGCTTCTTCCCGGCCGCCACCGCGGCCGCGGCCACCGCCACGACCTCGTCCGCGGCCTGCGACACCGCCGCACCATCGACCGCCGGCGTGCCCGCCGCGGCGGCCACCGCGACCCGGAAACGGCCCAGGCCATGCTGCCCCCCCTCGAAGAACAGCTCGACGGCCAGTTCCGTGCCCCCTTCGAAGCCGACCGGCTTGTCGAACTGGAACACCGACGCATGGTCGCGGCCCGTCGCCTCGCCCACCGACCAGCCGGTGGCCGGATCCTGATCGACCGCGCCGCTCGCGGCGAAACCCTCGGCGGCCGCCGTCGTCGCCACCGCCGTCAGCGCGGGCGTCATCGGCTGCCGATCCTTCGCGGGCACCAGCGGCTTTGCCGTCACCACGATCCGCGACAGCCGGAAGCTGCCATCCTTGCCCGTGCCCGGGCCGGTCCGCGGCGTCGCCGTGCCGGAGAGCGGCTCCAGCCGCAGGGCCGTCAGGCTCTGGGCCCGCGTGTGAAACACCGCCCGGTACGAGTCGTCGGCCTCGAGCTTGCCCGTCGCCGAAACGACGGCGTCGGCGCCGGCCGTGAGCATCGCCTTCTTTCCCTTCACCTCGCGCGGGTGCAGCCACCGCCACTGCCCCGGCGACCGGGCCGCCACCGCGGCCTGCACGCCCGGCAGCGCGGCGACGAAGGTCTCGCGACGCAGCTTCTCCACGGCGGCCGCGACCGGCTCACGTTCCTTCTGCCAGGCCTGGAGAGCCCGGGCCGTCGCCGCCGGATCCGGGTCCATCGGCTTGTCGGCCTGAACGGTGTTCCGCAGGCACGAAAGCAGAGCGTAGTAGTCGCGTTGCCTGATGGCGTCGTACTTATGGTCGTGGCAGCGGGCGCATCCGATCGTCATCCCCAGCGCCGCCGCGCCGAGGGCCGTCGCCATGTCGTCGAGCTGGTCGTAGCGGATCGGCTCGATCGTCTTCGCCGTCACCTGGTTCGGATACGGGCCGGCCACGAGCAGGCCGGTCGCAGCCGCCGCCTGGACGTCGTCGGGCCGCAGCAGGTCGCCGGCCACCTGCAGCCGCAGGAACTCGTCGTAGGGCATGTCGGCGTTGAACGCCCGGATCACGAAGTCGCGGTAGTGGAAGGCGTTGCCCCGGTCCCTGTCGAACTCGTAGCCGCCGCTCTCGCCGTAGCGGACCACGTCGAGCCAGTGCCGGGCCCACCGCTCGCCGAACTGCGGGCTCGCCAGCAGCCGCTCCACGACCTTCTCGTAGGCATCCGGCGCCGTGTCGGCCAGAAACGCCTGCTGCTCCTCCGGCGTCGGCGGCAGCCCGACGAGATCGAACGTCACCCGGCGGAGGAGCGTCGTCTTCGCCGCCTCGGCGTTGGGCACCACGCCGGCCGCTTCCTGCTTGGCCCGGATGAAGCGGTCGATGTCGTTTTTCACCCAGGCCGTGTCCTTGACCGTGGGCGGCGTCACCGTGCTCAGCCGGCGATACGACCAGTGATTGCGGCCCGCCGCGACGTCGATCTTCCGCGACTCGACCGTGGCCGCCGGGCCGGTCCGCGGGTCGGGCGCCCCCATCTCGAACCAGGCCATGAAGTCGGCGATCACGCCGTCGGGCAGCTTGCCCTCCGGCGGCATCTCCAAGCCCTTGTGGCCGATGGCATCGAGCAGCAGGCTCTTTTCCTTGTCGCCGGGCACGAGCGCCGGCCCGCTCTCGCCCCCCTTGAGCATCCCGTCGCTGGTGTCGAGGAGCAGCTCCGCCTTGAGCCGGCCGGCGGCCTGCGCCTCGGCCGAATGGCACTGGTAGCACTTGGCGACGAGCACCGGCCGGATCTTCGACTCGAAGAACGCGATCCCCTCGGCCGTGGGCTCCGCGGCAAACGTCGGGCCGGCCGCGACAACCAGGCTCCAGCCGAGCAGGATAACCAGGCTCAAGCCGAGCAATCGGCTGGCGAACCCTTCGGGATTGTTCCCGGTGTTGGTCTGTCTGTCGTGATACGACGAGAGGGCCATGACCTTCTCCATCAGGCGAGCACGTCGCGGATCACGGTGCCGCCGACGTCGGTGAGGCGGAAGTCGCGGCCGTTGTGCCGGTAGGTGAGTTTCTCGTGGTCGATGCCGAGGATGTGGAGGATCGTGGCGTGGAGGTCGTTGACGCCCACCTTCTTCTCGACGGCCTTGTAGCCGAAGTCGTCCGTGGCCCCGTAGTGGAAGCCCCCCTTCACGCCGCCGCCGGCCATCCAGATCGTGAAGCCGTTGGGATTGTGGTCGCGGCCCTTGCCCCCCTGCGAGTCGCTGGTGCGGCCGAACTCGCCTCCCCAGATCACGAGCGTGTCGTCGAGCAGGCCCCGGGCATCGAGGTCGGCCAGGAGCGCGGCCGAAGGCCGGTCGGTCGCGGCGCCGCAGAGCCGGTGATTCGTCACCAGGTCGTCGTGGGCGTCCCAGGGCACATCTTCGTTCCCAGAGTTCGCGCCGGGCTTGTCCCCCTTGCCGCCGAAGATCTGCACGAACCGCACGCCCCGCTCGAGCAGCCGCCTGGCCGCGAGGCACTGCCGCGCCATCACGGCGCAGCGGGGATCGGACGTGCCGTAGAGGTCGTGGATGTGCTTCGGCTCCCGGGCCAGGTCGAACGCCTCCGGCGCGGCGACCTGCATCCGGTAGGCGAGCTCGAAACTCTCGAGCCGGGCAGATAGATCGGCCTGGCTGGGGCGGTCGGCGGCATGGGCCGCGTTGATCGCCGCCAGCACGTCGAGATCCTCCCGCTGCTGCGCGGACGTGAGCCCGTTTCGGCGGGCGAGGTCGGCGATGCTCATCTCCGGGTTCAAGGCCAGCGCCTGGTGGCTCCGCGGCAAGAAACCGGCCGACCAGATCTGGTCGTCGCCCCGTGGCTTGTACTTGTCGTGCATCACCACGAAGCTGGGCAGATCGTCGGCGATGGCACCCAAGCCGTAGTCGAGCCACGCCCCTAGGCTCGGCATCCCCGGCCGGCTGAACCCCGACGTCACCTCCATCGCGGCGGGCGCATGGTTGTTGGCCCGCACGTGGCAGGAGTGGATGAACGTCATCCGGTCGACGTGCCGCGACAGCTCCGGAAACAGTTCGCTCACCCAGCTTCCCGATTCGCCATGCTGGGCCCACTTGAACGGACTCGCCATGCAGGTGCCGTTGGTGCCGAAGAATCCCAGCTGCGGGTCGGCCCCGGGCAGCGGCTGACCATTGCGTGCCTGGAGTTCGGGCTTGTAGTCCCAGGTGTCCATCTGCGAGGGCGCGCCCGGCATGAACAGCCAGATCACGCGACGGGCCCGGGGGGCGTGGTGCGGCAGGGCCAGGCCGCCGCCCTGCCCCTCGCCGCCGAGCAGCGTCGCGAGCGCAAGTCCACCGAAGCCCTGGCCGACGTCGCGGAGGAACCGGCGGCGGGAGGGCAGGACAAGGTCGCCGATGCGGGCAGGTTGCATGGATGGCTCCTGTGAACGCTAGTCGATATACACGAACTCGCTCGCGCAAAGAACGATCTGACAGATGTCGGCCAATGCGGCGTCCCGCTGGCGGGCATCGGCGCCGGCCCGCTCCTGGCGGGCGGCGAGGAGCGGGAGAAGTTTTTCCCGGTCGATGGCCGAAGCCCGCCGGCCGAGCGCGATCGTGGTCACGGCGTTGAGAACCTGCTCCGGCGTCCCGTTCCCGGCCGCAGCCTGGGCCCGCTTTGCCAGGCCCTCGGCGGCCGACCTGACAAAGGGCGAGTTCATCATCGTCAGCGACTGCGTCGGCACTGTCGCCACGCCCCGCGCGCCGACGGGCTGCACGGGCTCCGGCTGGTCGAACAGCCGCAGGAAGGCGATCGGTTGGCTCCGCTTCACCCGCAGGTAGACGCTCCGCCGAGGGGCGTTCACGTCGGCCACGCTCGGCCCCCCGACACTCAGCTGCAGCCTGCCCGCCACCGAGAGCAGGGCGTCGCGGATGATCTCCGCTTCGATCCGCACGGGCCGCCGCTGCCAGAGGAGGAGGTTTTCCGGGTCGGCCTTCCGGTTGGCTTCGCTCTCGAGTCCGGCCTGCCGGTAGGTGGCGCTGGTCACGATCAGCCGATGGAGGTTCTTGAGCGACCAGCCATTCTGCACGAGCCGCCGCGTCAGCCACTCGAGCAATTCCGGATGGCTGGGCGGGTCGCCCTGGGTGCCCAGGTCGTTGGGCGTGGAGACGATCCCGCGGCCGAAGTGGTGATGCCAGAGGCGATTGACGATCACACGGGCCACGAGCGGTCCCGCACCCTGCTCCACGTCGGTGAGGCAGTCTGCCAGGGCGAGCCGCGAATCCCGGCCGGGCGTTCCGGCGGAGGCGGTGAACAGCCGGTTCTCGGCCTCGTCGGTGGCGATCGTCGCGGTGATGAACCCCGGTTCGACCTTGCCCTGCTTGCGGCTCACCTCGCCGCGGGCCAGCAGGAACACGTCGGTGCTGCCCCCTCTGACTCCCTGGTTGTTCGGGGGAACAACCCATGGTCCGTTGATCGCCCGATAGACCGCAACCATCGCCGGATTCGGCTTGCGGGCGTCGACAGCCTCCAGGGCCGCGATCGTCTCATGGGCCTTCACGTCGACGAGGCGATACCAGGAAGCAAGCTCTCGCCACGTGGCGTCGTCGGCCTCCGGCTTCTTCCCGGCCGCCACCGCGGCCGCGGCCACCGCCACGACCTCGTCCGCGGCCTGCGACACCGCCGCACCATCGACCGCCGGCGTGCCCGCCGCGGCGGCCACCGCGACCCGGAAACGGCCCAGGCCATGCTGCCCCCCCTCGAAGAACAGCTCGACGGCCAGTTCCGTGCCCCCTTCGAAGCCGACCGGCTTGTCGAACTGGAACACCGACGCATGGTCGCGGCCCGTCGCCTCGCCCACCGACCAGCCGGTGGCCGGATCCTGATCGACCGCGCCGCTCGCGGCGAAACCCTCGGCGGCCGCCGTCGTCGCCACCGCCGTCAGCGCGGGCGTCATCGGCTGCCGATCCTTCGCGGGCACCAGCGGCTTTGCCGTCACCACGATCCGCGACAGCCGGAAGCTGCCATCCTTGCCCGTGCCCGGGCCGGTCCGCGGCGTCGCCGTGCCGGAGAGCGGCTCCAGCCGCAGGGCCGTCAGGCTCTGGGCCCGCGTGTGAAACACCGCCCGGTACGAGTCGTCGGCCTCGAGCTTGCCCGTCGCCGAAACGACGGCGTCGGCGCCGGCCGTGAGCATCGCCTTCTTTCCCTTCACCTCGCGCGGGTGCAGCCACCGCCACTGCCCCGGCGACCGGGCCGCCACCGCGGCCTGCACGCCCGGCAGCGCGGCGACGAAGGTCTCGCGACGCAGCTTCTCCACGGCGGCCGCGACCGGCTCACGTTCCTTCTGCCAGGCCTGGAGAGCCCGGGCCGTCGCCGCCGGATCCGGGTCCATCGGCTTGTCGGCCTGAACGGTGTTCCGCAGGCACGAAAGCAGAGCGTAGTAGTCGCGTTGCCTGATGGCGTCGTACTTATGGTCGTGGCAGCGGGCGCATCCGATCGTCATCCCCAGCGCCGCCGCGCCGAGGGCCGTCGCCATGTCGTCGAGCTGGTCGTAGCGGATCGGCTCGATCGTCTTCGCCGTCACCTGGTTCGGATACGGGCCGGCCACGAGCAGGCCGGTCGCAGCCGCCGCCTGGACGTCGTCGGGCCGCAGCAGGTCGCCGGCCACCTGCAGCCGCAGGAACTCGTCGTAGGGCATGTCGGCGTTGAACGCCCGGATCACGAAGTCGCGGTAGTGGAAGGCGTTGCCCCGGTCCCTGTCGAACTCGTAGCCGCCGCTCTCGCCGTAGCGGACCACGTCGAGCCAGTGCCGGGCCCACCGCTCGCCGAACTGCGGGCTCGCCAGCAGCCGCTCCACGACCTTCTCGTAGGCATCCGGCGCCGTGTCGGCCAGAAACGCCTGCTGCTCCTCCGGCGTCGGCGGCAGCCCGACGAGATCGAACGTCACCCGGCGGAGGAGCGTCGTCTTCGCCGCCTCGGCGTTGGGCACCACGCCGGCCGCTTCCTGCTTGGCCCGGATGAAGCGGTCGATGTCGTTTTTCACCCAGGCCGTGTCCTTGACCGTGGGCGGCGTCACCGTGCTCAGCCGGCGATACGACCAGTGATTGCGGCCCGCCGCGACGTCGATCTTCCGCGACTCGACCGTGGCCGCCGGGCCGGTCCGCGGGTCGGGCGCCCCCATCTCGAACCAGGCCATGAAGTCGGCGATCACGCCGTCGGGCAGCTTGCCCTCCGGCGGCATCTCCAAGCCCTTGTGGCCGATGGCATCGAGCAGCAGGCTCTTTTCCTTGTCGCCGGGCACGACCGCCGGCCCGCTCTCGCCCCCCTTGAGCATCCCGTCACGGGTGTCGAGGAGCAGCTCCGCCTTCAGCCGGCCGGCGGCCTGTGCCTCGGCCGAATGGCACTGGTAGCACTTGGCGACCAGCACCGGGCGGATCTTCGACTCGAAGAACGCGATCCCCTCGGCTGTGGGCTCCGCGGCGGACGTCGTGCCAAGGCCGCCGGCCGCACTCCAGCCGATCAAGGCGATGGCGATGCAGCGAAACAACGTCCAAGTCAGGGTGGGGCTCATCCTACCCCCCACGGCGGAACCGCAGACGCGGAGAAGCCAGCGGCAGGCACCGGGTGCAAGCATGGCGTGATCAAGCTCCTGACACACATAGGCTCGTCAGATCTCCGCGAGCCGCTCCGTGGAGTCGCCGAAGGAGTCGAGCCGCACGCCCGCCTTGTCCATGAGCGACAGGTAGAGGCTGCACATCTTGCGGTTGGGCTTGTCGAGGTAGTCGAGCACCCGCCCGGTGCGGATCTGTCCGCCGCCGCTGCCCAGGAGCACCACCGGCAGCTGCTGGTTGTCGTGGTTGCCCGTCATCATGCTCGAGCAGAACATGATCATCGAGTTGTCGAGCGCCGTCCGCTCGCCCTCCTGGATCGTGTCGAGCCGCGCCGCGATATAGGCCAGCTGCTCGACGAAGAACCGGTTCACCGCCAGCCAGTCGGCGTTGTTGGTGTGCGAGAGCAGATGGTGGATCATGTAGTCGATCCCCCCCTTACCGCTCGAGGCCTTGAGGTTCGGGAACCGCAGCGACGAGTGGTCGTTGTTGAGCTTGAGCGTGCAGACCCGGGTCGTGTCGGTCTGGAACGCCAGCACGAGGATGTCGCACATCAGCCGCATGTGCTGGTCGATGTCCTGCGGCATCCCGTCGGCGGGCCGGGTCATGTCGGGCTTGTCGAGCGTCGGCCGCCAGCCCTGGAGCCGTCCCTCCTGGCCGGCCCGCTTGATCCGTCCCTCCACGTCCTCGACCGACGAGAGGTATTCGTCGAGCCGGTGCCGGTCGGACTTGCTCACGTGACCACGCAGTCCGCGGGCCGACTCCAGCACCGCGTCGAGCACGCTCTTGTCGGCCCGCCCCACGTCGTCGCGGAACAGCCGGTCGAAGGCGAGCGCCGGATAGACCTCCAGCGGCGTCGGCGAGGTCGGCGAGCTCCACGAGATGTGCGAGCTGTAGATCATCGAGTAGCCACCCGATGTCGCGGCGATCGACGGCTCGCAGCCGAGGACGAGGCTCGGCACCTTCGTCTGATCGCCGTTCCGCTGCGCGATCACCTGATCGCAGCTGACGCCCGAGCGGATCTCGCCGCCGGACGCAACGTCGGCACCGCTGAGCAGACTGCCCGTTTGGGGGCAGTGAATCCCTTTCCCGAGCGCTTTCGCATTATGGAGCCCGCTTATGAACGTCAGCTTCTCACGGTGCGGCAGGAGCGGCTCGAGCACCTTGCCCAACTCCATCGCCGCTCCCTCGC
>CAZJHQ010000085.1:0-9552 GCA_964545915.1 uncultured Candidatus Kuenenia sp.
GCCCCGGGTGGAAACCCGGGGACTCCGGGTACGAAAACCATCCCGCCGTCCATGCAGCACGACGGTACGCAGCGGCCGCACCGCCCGTCACACGAGGCCGCGACGTACCGCCCAGACGGCGGCCTGCGTGCGGTCGGTGACGGCGATCTTGCGGAGGATGTTCTGCACGTGCTCCTTCACCGTCTCGACGCTGATCGTCAGCGACTGGGCGATCTCCTTGTTGGACAAGCCCAAGGCCATGTGTCGCAGCACCTGGGTCTCCCGCTGCGTCAGCGGGATGTCCGGGTCGGGCGTGGCGACCCGGTTGGCCATCGTGGTGGCCACGCGGCGGAGTTCCCCGGCCCGCATCGGCAACTGGCCGGACGCGGCGCCCGTGATCGAGTTGATCAGTTCGCTGCGGCTGCTGCCCTTGAGGATGTAGTCATGGGCGCCGGCGGCCACGGCCCGGGCGACGTAGGTCGGATTGTCGAAGGTCGAGAGCATGACGCACCGCACCGCCGGGGCGTCGGCACGAATCTTCTCCAGGGCGGCTAGTCCATCCTTGCCCGGCATGCGGATGTCCAGCAGCACGACGTCGGGCTTGAGCTTCTTGGTCAGCTTGACCGCCTCGTCTCCACTGGTGGCCTCGCCGACGATCTTCACCTCCGATCCGGCCAGCAGGCTCACCAGCCCGCGGCGCACCACCTCGTGATCATCCGCAATGACGACTTTGATCGACATCTCAACCCGCTTTCTGCGACCTGGGGCCGCACGCTTCGATGATTCGTTCACCTTCTGGCCGGCCAGGCGTCTGGCGAGCCGAAGATTCGTCCCAAATCTATAGAATCAACTTTTTTGAAACAACATGAGGCCGCCTTTCGAGAGGATAGACCACACCTCCGCAGGGACACTTCTGGGGAAGGGTGGCCGCAAGTCGACCACTGCCGCGGAGTTCGCGTCTGCCAGCCGGGCAGCGGGCCGCACGTCTCGCACGGCATGCAAGATCCAGCGGCTGGCGCGGTCATGAGGGGGACATTTCCCCGCGCATCCGCCGCAGCATGTCGGTCGCGCCCGCCTCGCAGAGCGCATCCGCCACACGCAATCCCAGTGATTCGGGCTGTTCTGCGGCGACTGCAACTTCACGTTCCGCCGACACCGACCGCACCTCCCCGGCATGTTCCTCGAACACCACGGCCCCGAGCGCCAGCCGATCGCCGTGAGTTCGGGCCCAGGCGCCGATCGGCGCCAGACACCCGCCGGCCAGGGCGGCCAGACACGCCCGCTCGGCGCGGATGGCGCGGTGTGCCGCGGCGTCGTCGAGCACCGCGACCGCGCGGCGCATCGCGATGTCGGCGGCGCGAATCTCGACGGCCACCGCCCCCTGGGCGACGGCCGGCCAGAACAGGGGCGGCGCGAGCACGGCGGTGATCCGCTCCGCCAGCCCGAGCCGCTGCAGCCCCGCGCCGGCGAGGATCAGGCAGTCGCACTCCCCCGCGTCGAGCTTCCGCAGCCGGGTGTCGACATTGCCGCGGATCGGCTTCACGGTCAGATCGGGCCGCAGCGCCTTGACCTGGACGACGCGGCGCACGCTCGACGTGCCCACGACGGCGCCGGCAGGCAGCGTGGCGAGCGTCATGCCGGGCTGGCCGACCAGCACGTCGAAGGGCATCACCCGCTCGGGCACGCACCCGATAGCGAGCCCCTCCGGCACGGCCGTGGGCAGATCCTTGAGGCTGTGCACGGCCGCGTCGATCCGCCCGTCGAGCAGCGCCCGCTCGAGTTCGCGGACGAACACTCCGTCAGCACCGCCCGGCTCATGCACGATGCCCGCGATCGGCACGTCGGTGCGCACGTCGCCGACGGTGGTGATCGTCTCCACCTCGACGGCGAGGCCCAGGCCACGCAGTCGGGCGACGACCGCGTCGGTCTGGGCCCGGGCCAGCGGACTGCCCCGCGTGCCGATTCTGATCGTGCGCCCGTCAGGCATCGTCGTGTGTGATCTCCGTGGACCTTTCCGCCCGCGCCGCCGCGACGGCATGCACGGCCGCGGCACCGGCGGCCGCCAGGGCCTGCCGGCACTCCGACAGCGTACCACCCGTCGTCACGACATCGTCCACGAGCAGCAGGCGGAGGCCCGCCACACCCCCGCGTGGGCGGAAGGCGCCGCGGACGTTCGCCGGCCGCTGCTCGAAGGGCAGCTCGTTTTGCATCGGCGTCGCCCGGGTGCGCCGCAGCAGCCGCCGGCAGGGCAGGCCGAGGTCGGCGGCCACCTGGAGGGCGATCTCCTCGGCCGCGCTGGTGCCGCGGAACGCCCGTCGCGACCAGTGCATGGGCACCGGCACGACGGCGTCGCTCCGCCATGCCAGGAGCGCGGCCCGGTGCCGACGCACGATCAGCGTGCCCAACGCGGCGGCCACCGGCTCGGCCCCCGACCGCTTCGCCCGCAGCACGGTCGCCCGCAGATCGTCGCCGTAGCCGCCCAGCACCACGAGCCCGTCCCAGGGCGGCCGGCTCCGGCGACAGCGGTCGCAGTCGACGCCCGTCGGGCATGGCGCTGCACACCGCAGGCACCTGGCGTCACGGTCCACGAGCACCCGCTCGCAACCGCGGCAGACGACGACCCCCGGCGGCCGATCGTCAGCCGCCCATGCGTCGTCAGCCTCCGGCTCGCCGCCACAGACGCCGCACCGCGGCGGGCAGAGCAGATCCAGACCCCGGCCCGTCCAGGTGGCCGCCCGCCGCCGCAGTGTTTCCAACCAGGCCATCTGGGGCATCCCCGGGGCGGAGCCCGGATTGACGTTCCGGCCCCGGATTCCTACGCTCCGCGGCCCGCTGACACCCCCCAATCGTCCGGCATCGCCACGGCCCGTCAAGCGCCCATGCTCATCGACCGCTATATCACCCGCGCCCAGCTCAACGCGTTCGTGATCGTGTTCGTGAGCCTCGCCGGTCTGTACTTCGTGTTCGACGCATTCACGAACATGGAGGAGTTCAGCGCCCATGCGCGGAAGGCCGGCGGACTGGCGAAGGTGCTGGCGGCCTACTACGGCTACCGGCTGATCTGGTTCTTCGATGCCACAAGTCCCGTGATCTCGCTGGCCAGCGCGATGTTCGCGCTGTCCTGGCTCGAGCGGCACAACGAGCTGACCGCGCTCCTCGCGGCGGGCGTGACCCGCTGGCGGATCGCCCGCCCGACGATCATCTTCGCGGCCGTGATCGCCCTCGCCGCCGCCACCAGCCGCGAGCTGGTGATCCCCAGGATCCGGCACACCTTCGCCCGCAACGCCCAGGATCTCGCCGGCGACCAGCCGACGCCGTTCGAGGCCCGGTACGACCATCGCACGGAGATCCTGTTTCGCGGCCGGACGGCCCAGGCCGCCGCGATGCGGATCGAGGCGCCGAGCCTGCTCATGCCGCCCCAGCTGGGCGACTACGGTCCGCAGATCGACGCGGCCGAGGCGGTCTGGCGTCCGGCCGGCCCCGACCATCCGGCCGGCTACCTGCTCTCCGGCGTCGTCGAGCCCCCCGACATCGACGGTCTGGCGCCGCTCGAGGCGGGCGGGCGGCCCGTGGTGCTGACGCGGGGGGGAGCCCCCTGGCTCCAGCCGCGGCAGTGCTTCGTGGCCAGCGACGTCACGTTCGAGCAACTGATCGGCTCGACGAACTGGAGCCAGTATTCCTCGACGCCCGAACTGGTGCGGGCGATCGCCAACCCGAGCCTCGGCGTGGCCGCCGACATCCCGCTCCGGGTGCACGCCCGCGTGACCACGCCCCTCCTCGACATGGCGTTGGTCCTGCTCGGCCTGCCGCTGGTGGTCGGGCCATCCCGCCGCGGCGTGTTCGTCGCCGTCGGCCTGTGCGTGGCGATGACGGTCGTCTACTTCCTCGTCGTCCTCGGGGCGCACGCCCTCGCCGGCGCCGACATGTTCAGCCCGTCGATGGGCGCCTGGCTGCCGCTGCTCATCCTGGCGCCACTGGCCGCCTGGCGGGCCCAGCCGATGTGGCAGTGATCCGCAGGTTCACGGCTCCACAAGCCGCACCGTTCGGGCGGTGAGTTTCGCCATCGCCGGGAGCGGGAGTTTTTCCCGGACGTCGGCCGGCACCCGCCACGCGAGAATCACGCAGGCCTTCTGGCCGGGTTCGGCGGACAGCCAGATCGCGGTGGTGCCCGGGAGCCGCTTCTCGACGGTGACGTCGGCCTTCGTCACCTGGAACGGCTGCGGCCCCTCGAGCTCGAGCACGTCCCACTTTCCCAAGGCCGCGGACTCGTCATCCAGCGACTGCCCCTTGCGCCACGCCGCCTTGCCAAACTCCTCGTCCGCACGCACCTGGCCGAGGATGGCCTCGGCGACCTTCTCCTTCGGGCGGTCGGCCGTGGGCACCACGCCCACCGTGAGCACGATCGGAAACCGGCCGTCGGCGGCATCGACTTGCGCCTCGTAGGCGCCGGTGAACCCGGGAAAGTCGCGGAGGAATGGCGGCACGGAGCGGGCCGGCGTCTCGCTGCCGTCGAGCTGATTGGCGAGCACGGTCGGCAGCCGCAGTGCGGCGCGGCCATCCGCCACGGCCGTGGCTGTCGGTCGCAGGGCCGCGAACTCACCCGCCAGCCGGTACTCCGCGACCCGCTTCATGTAGGCGGCGTCGTAGGCGGAAGACGAACAGCCGCACATGCCTCCGCACGCCACTGCCATCACGATCCAGCGCATGTCGCAGCCTCCATTCCCGCGGGCGTCCGGCACCGTCCGAACCGCCTCCGCCGCCGATTGTGCGGAAATTGGCGGCCGTTCAAAGGCCCGAAACAAAACCCGCGATTCCCCGGAAGTGCCCACGCCGCAAGCCTTTCCGCACCCTCCTTTTTTTGCCAGTCCTTTTTTCTCCACCTTGCCCCCCCTGCCTGCCGATCATTTTCCTGCGGACGGGAGTCCGCGGAGCCGGGCGGCACGCCCGCCTCGCCTGGTCAGGCAAAGGAGTGCCAGCGTCATGCGGATCAACACCACCCGATTCGGAAGGATCGACGTCGATACGGCCGACGTCATTCACTTCGCCAGCGGCCTGCCCGGCCTCGAGGACTGCCGCGAATGGGCCTTGCTCGCCGACGCCACCAACGACGCGCTCGGCTGGCTGCAGAGCACGACCCGCGGCGACGTGGCCCTCGCCGTGGTCAGCCCGCGGCGGTTCGTTCCCGACTATCAGGTGCGGATCCCGCGCAGCGAGCTCACGCCGCTGGCCATCGGCGACATCCGCCAGGCCCAGGTCGTGGTGGTCGTCGGCACCAACGGCACGACCCTCACGCTCAATTTGAAAGCGCCGATCGTCATCAACCTCGAAGCCCGCACCGGCCGTCAAGTCGTTGCCAGCGGCGAGCTGCCTTTGCAATACGAACTCAATCACGAACGACCGCCGCTCAAGAAGAGCGCATAATCACCAGTGACCGTCGGCGGAGGATCGCCGACGCCACGCATGGATCAGGAAGGACCCCCGCGATGCTCGTGCTCTCCAGACAACGTGACGAAAGCATCATGATCGGCGACAACATCGTCGTCACGATCGTGGACATCCGGGGAGACAAGGTCCGCCTGGGCATCAACGCCCCGTCCGAGGTCCCGGTGCACCGCCAAGAGGTCTACGAGGCGATCCAGCGGGAGAACCTCCGGGCCGCGCGGCTCGAGCCGGGCGACACGCAGGACATCGGCACGTTCGCCAACCGCGGCCCCGGCCGCCCCGGCGACGCGCCCCGGCCGCGGTGACGCACTCCCGGTTCACGGGCTGAAGTACGCCGGGTGATTGCCCGGCTTCCACTTGATGTTGCAGCCCAGGCTCGGGATCTGGTCGGCCAGCGGCGGCCGACCAGCCAGCAGGGCGTCGACCGCCCCCCGCAGGTCGCTGCCCGTCACCGGCACGTCGCTTCCCGGCCGACTGGGGTCGAGCTGGCCGCGGTACACGAGCTTCCGGCCGGCGTCGAAGACATAGAAGTCGGGCGTGCAGGCGGCGTGGTAGGCCTTCGCCACCTCCTGGGTCTCGTCGTACAGGTAGGGGAAGGGGTAGCCACGGTCCTCGGCCTCGCGGACCATCTGTTCGGGCGAATCTGCCGGATGGCTGGCGACGTCGTTGGAACTGATGGCGACGAAGCCGACGCCGCGGGGCATGAACTCCCGCCCGAGCCGGGCCAGTTCGTCGGCCACGTGCTTCACGAACGGGCAGTGGTTGCAGATGAACATCACGACCGTGCCCTGCGGGCCGGCCGCGGCGGCGTAGTCGACCATCCGGCCATCGACGTTGGGGAGGTCGAAGTCGGGGGCGACGGTGCCCAGCGGCAGCATCGTGGAGGGGGTGCGGACCATGGAGGACGCTCCTGGGTTCGAGGGTCGCGAATATCGTAGCCGCCGCGCGGGTCGGGGGAAGCGTCACGTGGTTCGGGGCTGCCCATGCCCCGTCGCCGGACGTTCGCTGCGCCCATCCTGGGCTCCGCTCTCTCGGAGCTGCCTGCGCTCCGGCATCCATGCCTCCGCTGGTCAGCTACGCCGGCTCTCGGGGCATGGGCAACCCCTCACGGAGGCGCCGTTCGACCGCAGCATCAAGATGGCGTAGCCCATCAGCCCCAGGCAGACGAAGTGAAAGAGGTTGAGCGGCCCGAGCAGCGGGGCGTAGGGCTTGAGGAACTCCCAGCAGAATCGCTGCGCCCCGTACCAGAGGACCATCAGATAGAAGCCGTTCCGCAGAAAGAAGGCGTCGCGCCGGGCGAGCATCACGAGGGCGTAGACGAGAAACGCCGCCATCGCGGCCGACTCGTAGAGCTGCACGGGGTGGCGGGAAATGTGGTCGCCGAAATCGTGCCCCCAGGGGGCCGCGGTCGGTGCGCCGTGCGTGTGGTCCGTGAGCCCGGAAAAGAAACACCCCCAGCGGCCGATGGCCACGCTCGTCGCGAAGGCGGGCACGAAGATGATGCCGGTCGAGCCCGTGATGCCGCGGGCCCGCTTAAAGAGCTCGATCGCGGAGATCCCACCGGCCAGGGCCCCGACGATGCTCCGGGCCACGCCCGGCTCACCGGAGATCCAGAGGTTCGCCGTGCCGGCCGCGTAGCCGCCGACCGCCGCGCCCCCCACGAGGGCGGCCGCATAGCCGACGCCCGCCTGGTCGATCCGTGCCGCCGCGTCCCGCAGCCGCCAGAAGAAGCAGCCCACGGTCATGGCCGCCGCGGCCGTGGCGGCGGCGATGTCGAACCAGGCGTGGACGTTCACGAGCCGGGTTCATCCGGAGGACTGACCGGCGGTCGCAAGGGGCCGCGGAAGAGCCGGTAAGCGGCTCGCAGCAGCCACGCCGCCAGGCCGACGTTCACAACGACCAGCCAGAGGATGCCCGCATCGGGCATGCCATGCCAGAGGACCGCGGTCGCACAACCGCCGAATACGAGACCGAACAGGGCCAAGAACGTTCCCAGAATGACTGCGAGGATTCTCATGGTGTCTCCGGGCGAGCCGGCATGCGGAGCCGAACCGAGTCGATCACGAGGGCAGCGGCGGAAAGGTCGGCGGCTCCTCGGGACGGCTGGCGAAGGTGAAGACCAGCGCGAGCAGTCCCTTGATGGCGAACCCTGCCGCCAGGGCCGGCGGCGCCAGGGTTCCGTCCATGCCCTGGATCGCCAGCCCCACCGCGAAGCCGAAGTCGAGCAGCGCCAGGGCCATCATGGTGATCTTCGCCAACGCTCCAGGTCGCGCGCCGGTACCGATGAACATCAGCATGACGATGTTGCCGAGCACCGACACGGCCATCGCCGCCATGATGCCCAACGCGAGCAGGTTCGCGCGGCTGCCCAGCGCGAGCAGCACGGCACAGCCGCCCCCGAACGGCACGACCAGCAGCGGGATGACCGCCAGCGGAAACAACAGCCCACGCGCGATTTCGAACAGGTATTTCTGCTCGCTCATCGTCCCTCCAGCGACCGCCGCATCCGCTCCCGGGCGGCCGCGTCGCGGTAGAACAGGTTGTAGGTCTCGAACGGGATGATCTTCTCCTCGGGCGTGACGAAGTGGATGCACGACCGCTTCACGCGGCCGAGGCAAAAATTGTGGGCATCCATGAACTCCACGATCACCACCCGAAACGTATCCTCGTAGCCGAGACCCGCGGGCAGCGGCACCTCGGGCAGGCAGCAGAGGAGCTCGGCGAGCTTCTTTTCATTGTTGCATTCGGCGGTCGAGAGCGAGAAGAACTCGAGCACCTGGCGATGGAGGTCGGGATACTTCTCGAACGTGATCGCGTTCGGCAGGGCCTCGACCAGCAGCTCGCGGGGAAAGAACGACGTCACCGGGGCGATCTTCGCTCCCTTCCGCAGGGCATAGCCGATGGCGATGCTCTCGGGGTTGCAGGGAAGCGGGATGATGTCGCCTTCGCCGAACGGGCCGCCGGAGTCGACGATCCGCCGCCGGATGGCCGACAGGGGAAAGCGGTCCTGCGACGCATCAAAGCCCTCGTTGCGGCCGGCGTCCTGGATCGGCTGGAGAACGACCCCGCGGACGCACCGCCACTGGAGGGCATGGTCGATGATCGCCGGGATCTCGTCGTCGTTGACGCCCTGCTTCACCACGACGACGAGCGTGGTCGAGATGCCGGCCCGCTCCAGGGCCTCGAGGGCATCCCTCCGGATCCGCGTCAGGTCGGCGCCGCGGAGATTCAGATGGGCCTCCGGCCGGAGGGAGTCGAACTGCAGGTAGACCTCGAAGCCGGGCCGCAGGTCGGCGAGCCGCTTCACGAACTCCGGGTCTTCGGCGATGCGGATGCCGTTGGTGTTGAGCATCACGTGGCGAATCGGCCGCCGCTTGGCCGCGGCGAGGATTTCCAGGATCTCGGGGTGGATGGTGGGCTCGCCGCCGGAGAGCTGCAGCAGGTCGGGCTCCCCTTCGCTGCGGACCAGCGCGTCCATCATCCGCTCGATCTCGGCCAGCGGCCGGTGGAGGGAGCGGCGCGGCGACGAGTCGGAGAAGCAGACCGGGCAGGTGAGGTTGCAGGCCTCGTTGACGTCGATCAGGGCCAGGCAGGAGTGCTGCTCGTGGTCGGGGCAGAGGCCGCAGTCGTAGGGGCAGCCCCGCTCGGTGTGCGTCTGGAGAACGAGCGGCCGGTCGCCCGGCTTGAGGTAATCGTGGCACAGCCGCCAGTAGGCGGCGTCGGTCGAGACGAGCACCTTCCGCGGGCCGTGGGTGCGGCACCGCTTGTGGTAATAGACCCGGCCGTCTTCGATGGCGATCTTCGCCGGCACGAGGGTCAGGCACTCGTCGCACAGCGACGTCGTCTGGCCGAAGAACACGTACGGCGCCTGCCGGCGTGCACCCGTGGTCATCGCTTCCCCTCTGCTTTCATCACTGACATGCACCATTCGGCACCGCGGACGCGGAGTCTACTCTGTCCGTGGACAAAGCCCTCCATGGCCTTTGTCCACTTGGCCGACGGTGGAAACGCCAAGGGTTTCCACCGTCGGCATGCCTCGCATCCTGCTCGGGGCAGACTGTTCCACAGTCTGCCGGCTGTCCGTGGACAAAGCCCTCCATGGCCTTTGTCCACTTGGCCGACGGTGGAAAC
>CAZJHQ010000085.1:9652-10058 GCA_964545915.1 uncultured Candidatus Kuenenia sp.
GCCAAGGGTTTCCACCGTCGGCATGCCTCGCATCCTGCTGTTGATGTTGGGCGTTCCCCAGGATTGCTCTCTGCTTGACACGCGCGAACGGCACAAAAAGCCCCCGGCGGAAGCCGGGGGACTCCGGGTTGCATGCCTTCCCGGGTGCCATGCGATGGGAGTTTGAGCTGGAAAATCGCGTGCATTCATGCGGCATGGACGGCGGGTTGGTTTTCATGCCCGGAGTCCCCGGGTTTCCACCCGGGGCTTCTCGTGTGCGTGCCAGGCCCGGAGGGCCGGGTTGTTTCCAAGCGGGCGCAGGCCCGCCAAGCGAACCGCGGCACGACGCCGCGGGTTCGCGTGCGGCATGCTCCCGGGTTTCCACCCGGGGCTTCTCGTGTGCGTGCCAGGCCCGGAGGGCCGGGTT
>CAZJHQ010000086.1:0-9960 GCA_964545915.1 uncultured Candidatus Kuenenia sp.
TGGGATTAGAAATCCCATGCTCTATCCGGCTGAGCTACGGGCGCGAAGGGGGTTGCGACGGCCTACGACGAGCCCGCGACTTCTTCGAAGTGGACGAATTGTAGCCTTCCGAGCGCGGACCTGTCTGCTTGGCGCCGAGCAGTCGGAGTTTCCCGGCCCGCGGGAGGGCCTTGATCGCCGCCTCGCGTTTGAGAGCCAGCGACTTCGTCGGCTGCGGTTCCTGGTAGGCCAGACGCACTGGGAGCCGGCTGCGGGTGTAACGCGAGGCCTTGCCCGAGCCGTGGGCCCGCAGCCGCTTCGGCAGATCGTTCGTGATGCCCGTGTACAGCGAGCCGTCACGGCAGCGGAGGATGTACACGAGCCAGGGGGGCGGCGGGGGACGGCGCCGGACGGCGGTGTTCAGTGACGGCATGCTCGGGCCTTCGTGCCATGCGCGCCGCGGCCGGCGATCCTGTTCACCACTCACCCTTGCCGCAGCCGAGCGCATAATACCGCGGGTCTACCATGCATCCAGCCGCCCTGCCGCCCGACGCGCTGCTCGCCGACGTGCAGGAGATGCACACCCGCCGGTCGGGGCCCGGCGGCCAGCATCGCAACAAGGTGCAGACCGCCGTCGTGCTCGTCCATCGCCCCACGGGGATCGCCGCCGAGGCCGGCGAGCGGCGGTCGCAGGCTGAGAACCGTCGCGTGGCCCTGGGACGCCTGCGGCTCAAGCTCGCCCTGGAGCACCGCACCCCGGCATCGACAACGCCGTCGGCACGGTGGCAGGACCGCGTGCGCGGCCGGCAGTTGGCGGTAGCGGTCGATCACCCCGACTATCCGGCCCTGGTCGCCGAGGCCCTCGACCAGTTGCAGGTCCACGCTCTCGACATGCCGGCCACCGCCGCCGCCCTGGGCGTGACCACGACGCAGTTGCTGAAGCTCTTCAAGAAGACGCCCGTGGCCTGGACGACGCTCAACCGGCTGCGGATCGGCGTGGGTCTGCCGGTGCTCAAGTAACCGACAGCGGAATGGTCGTTCGGCATGGACCGCAGGGCGGTCTTCACGCCCGGTGTCCCCGGGTTTCCACCCGGGGCTTCTTGGGGTCGCGGGTTCCGCGCACAAAAAGCCCCCGGCGGAAGCCGGGGGACTCCGCGGCGCAGCGGAGACCGGTCTCCATCGCCAGTCGAACGCAGTGCAAACCCGTTCGTGCATGGAACACGAGATGGTCTTCACGCCCGGTGTCCCCGGGTTTCCACCCGGGGCTTGTTGGAACTGAGACGGGACCGATCCCCTGGTCAGCGGCGGGTGGCGATGACGCCGACCGCCAGACGCCTGTCGGTGAAGTACGGGTCGCCGCCACCGTTGCGGCCCTCGGGCTGCCGGTGGAAGGCATCGACCCAGTAGTAGCCGTCGAGCATGCCCGCGCGGATCATGTCGCCCACGAGTTTGTTCCGCTCGCGGTCGATGTCGGGGCTGATCTTGTGCGTCACGCCCCCCGTGGTGCGGCTGATTTCGACCCGCTCGTCGTAGGTGGCCGCCCCGATCCAGAGCGGCTTGCCGGCGGCATCCACGGCCTCCGCCCGCCAGAAGCGGACGTGGTGCCGCTGCTTGGGACTGTCGCCCACGGGCTGCTCGAAGGCAGCGTCCTGCTTGCGATCCCACAGGTAGAGGTCGCTGACCGGGGCGTGGGCGTAGGGTTTCCGCAGCACGACGTCGGCGGCGATTCGCACCGACGTGCGCAGCGTGATCGGGTCGGCGGCGTACCAGCCGGCCGCGGCGAGCGTGCGGTGCAGTTCCTGTTCGGAGCCGATGAACGCGATGTTGACGGCGTCGCCCTGGCGGCCGTGGGCCGTCGTCGTGTGCCGCGGGCAGCGGGCCAGGGCGGGGTGCCCGGCGATCGTGCCCGCCTGCGGATGCTGTAGAGGTTCCGCCGCCGAGCCGGATGACGATGCCAATGCGATCAGCACGGCCGCGAGCCGTGCCCAACGGCCAGACAAGGTGCACACCATGGAACGGCCCTCGGAGTGTGAGCGGAGAACGGGTCCGGGAAACGGCGCGGGAACGGTAGCTGACGGCCGCGTCGGCCCTCAAGCCCAACAGACGGCCGGCCGCTGCTTTGCAGTGCCGTCCGCTCGGGCGATATACTCCGCGGCATGATCGTCTGGCTGGCGTCCTATCCCCGATCCGGCAGCACCCTCACGCGGCAGGTGTTCCGTCAAGTTTTCGGCATCCACACGCATTCGCGCTACAACGACAAAAAAGACATCAGTTTGCTGCCCGATGTCGTCGAGGCGGTGGGCCATCGGAGCTACGAAGGCGAGTGGCAGAATTTTTACGAACAGGCGGCGCGGTCCGAGGAGTTGTTTCTCGTCAAGACGCACGAACCGCCACCCGATGGAAACAAAGCGATCTACATCGTGCGGGATGGGCGGGCGACCATGGTCTCTTTTTTCCATTTCCTGTGTGAACTTCGGCAACGAGACGACATCGACATGCCGAGAGTCATCGAGGGACGTGTGCCCTTTGGCTCTTGGAGTGACCATCTCAATGCATGGGCGCCGCTCGATCGTGCCGATACGCTGCTGGTGCGGTTTGAGGATCTCGTCGAGGATCCACGGGGCCCGACGGCACGGATCGCGGAGTTTTTGGGCGTCCGGGAGGTGGCGGCCTGGAGAAACGAGATCGACAGACTGCGAGAGATCTTTCCCGGATTCTTTCGCTTCGGCTCGAACGAACGAAACATCGGCGAACTGACCGCCGAACATGACGAGCTTTTTTGGGGCCTTCACGGCGACTGGATGCGGCGCCTGGGTTATGCCCGATGAGCGTCGCCGCCGGTCCGTTTCGGCTCTGTGACAACACGACGATGCAGCGGACGGGGTGTCCGCTGCCCGATGTGTTTGCCGAACACGGGTTGTCGATTTCAGACCCGCCCGCGGTCGGCGAACGCCGACTGCTGCACGTCTGTAATCCATATCGAGCGACGGCGGGCTCGGCCGGCGAACGCCTCCAGGAATTGACGTTCGCGACGATGCGGGAAGCCAGCGAGTTTTCCCGGATCGGCGGGCCGACGAATCGCGGCGTCGATTTTTTGGCCGTTGCCTATCCGGAAGACGAGGCGTTTGCGGGCCGCTTTTTCACGGACGTGGCTCCATTGTCGCGTTCGGTTCTGGACGTGGAGTCGTTTGCAACGCCGCGCAGGCTGCCGTTGTTGTTCGATCTGCTCGAGCCCGCCGGACGCCGGATGGCCGACTACGTGGTGTTCACCAACACCGACATCTGTCTCGTGCCGGGCTTTTACCGAGCGGTGAACCGCCTGCTGGATTACGGCTTCGATGGTCTCGTGATCAACCGGCGCACCGTCGCCAATTACGCGTACGACCCGTCCTTGTCCCCCGTCCTAGCGGCCGATTGGGGGGCGCCGCACGAAGGCTACGACTGTTTTGTGTTCCCCAGGCGATTCCTGGGCCGCTTTCAGCCCACGCAGGCCTGCGTGGGGGCGGGGGGAGTGATGCGGAGCCTGATCTATAACCTCGTTGCGGAGTGTGAACGGCTGCTGTTTCTCGCCGACGTGCACCTCACGTATCACATCGGTCTCGATCGCGCTTGGACGCAATTTCCCGATTATGTCGATCACAACTGGCGTGAGGCGATCGTGCTGCTGCGGTCGCTGGCCCAGCAACGGCCCCACAGGTTTCGCGACTTCTGTGACCATCTGCCGGAACGGATTCGGGTCGAGCTGGGAGGGGATGTACCGCGACTGGTCAAGGCTCCGGGCAGTACGGCCCGCGTGCCGCCGCTGGAGTGATGGGAGATACAGCCATGCCGGCGGGCTTCGTTTCATCCAGCGAACTCCTCGACACCCGTGACCGTGAACAGGTGCTCGCCGGCCTGTTTCTCGGCCGTTCGCCGCGGTTGGTCTGCGACGTGGGGGCCAGCATCGGCCGTGTGACGGCCGCCTATCTGCGACTGTTCCCCGAGGCCCGCATCCATGCATTCGAGCCGCATCCGGACAGCCATGCGCGGCTCGTCGCGGCCTTCGGCGGCGAGCCACGCGTGCACATCGAGCGCGTCGCGGTGACGGATGCAGAGGGGCCGATCGTGCTGCACGCCAATCTGTTGCGGGCTACGTCTTCCACGTTTCCTCGGCCCGCAGCGGGGCGGCGCTACTTTCCGGCTGCTGACGGCTGGGATCGCGACGTCGAGGTGCGGTCGATAACGCTCGATGCGTATTGTGAGCGGAGCGGGATTGAACACATCGACATTCTCAAGCTGGACGTCCAAGGAGGTGAACTCGCCGCGCTGCGGGGCGCGAGGCGACTCCTGGCCGAGCAGCGGATAGCAGCTATTTTCGCCGAGGTGTTTTTTGTGCCGCACTACGCGGGAGCTCCGCTGTTCCACACGCTATGGAGCCATTTGGAGGCCTGCGGCTACACGCTCTTCACGCTGTTTCCGACCCGGCAAGGGCGGAATGGTCAACTGCGGTTCGGTGATGCCATTTTCATTAGCCCACAGGTGCGGGCCGAAGTTGTGGATCAACAAGCGGCGGAGCCCTGAGCGGCCAAAGCCGGAACTTCAGGCCCGTACGCCGCGGAGCTCCAGTTCCGCCAGCCCATCGACGTGCAGGTCGTATCCCAGCGCGGCCGCCGGCTCGATGCAGGCGTCGGCGATCGCCTCGATGTCGGCCGCCGACAGGGTCGCGCGGCGGCTCCGCGGTGCGAGCGGCGGGAGCCTGTCGTCGGCCGGGGGCGTGAAGCCCGGGCCGAGGATCCGGTTGAGTTGTCCGCTCGGGGCGGCCGTCAGATCCTCGTAGCGGACGATGTGCAGATCGCGCCGCCGGGCGAGCAGCACCCCGGCGAGATGCCGCCACAGCAGCGCCCGCCGGCGCGGCAGGTCGGCGCACGCTCCGATCGCAGCCAGGTCGCGGCGCTGCTGTTCCGAGAGCAGGGTGTCGGCGGGGCCGCCGAGCGGGAAGCGGTCGACGTCGGCGTCGCGAAGATGGGGGAAGGTGCCGATCCACGAGGCGATCGTGTCGAAGGGATGGCGGACGCAGGCCACGACGACGGCCTCCGGCATCACGTCGGCGAGCTGCGGGAGCCGGGCCGAGTAGGCCAGGGTGTTTTTGGTCCAGAGGGTGAAGTCGTCGCCTCCGGCATCGGCGACGTGCGGCACGCGGACGTCGGTCACCGCAGTGTCATCCACGATCTGCCCCGCCACGACCTTGTTCTCGATCGGCTCGTGGGCCAGGATCCGCCGGCGCCAGTCCCGATAGAGGGTGGGCATGCCCCAGGGTCGCGGAGCGCGTTCGAGGGCGGAGAAAATCTCCGCCGGCTCGTTGAGAACGACCTGGCCGGGCAGGTCGTCGAGCAGGCGGCATAGCAGGCTGGTGCCGCTGCGCGGGATGCCGGTGATCAGGCCCGTGCCACCGGTCACGGCGGTGGGCGGGGGCGCGGCGGATCGCACCGTCACGCGGGGTGCCCGGCAGGCCGTGACGATCGGCCGCCATGCGGGTTCGCGGTCGAGCAGGTCGGTGAGCGGGGCATGTCTGCGGATGAGCTCTGCCACCGCCGCCAGCAGCCGCGGCTCACCCGCCACGACGGTCGGCCAGTGGTAGTGGCAGATCGCCGGCGCCGAGGCGGGGAGAGGCTTGATGTGGGCGGGAAAGTTGAACGCCTCGGGCAGGGCCGTGAACCGCAGGCCCTCCCGCGCGGCGGCGATCGGCAAGGCGATCTGGTCAAGGTGCGGGCGTCGACTTGGGAACGACTGGTCGGCGTCGATCGCCCGCGCACAGGCCGCCCATGCGGCGCCGAATCCGGCCCCTGCCGGCACCCCGACCACGCCGGCGTTGAAATATGGCCACATCACTTCACCGAACACCGTAGCGAACACCCGCCGGATTGGCGCCGTGACGCCGCACATCGCGTAGGCGCGGTGCCAGTCCTCCGGCGCACCTTGGAAGGAAGTGGAAATGTCAGCGGGTTTGGCGGTAAACGCACCGGCCATGTGTCGGGCCGGGTCGAAGGTGTCGAGCAGGAGGATGTCGCTGTCGAGAAACACGATCCTCTCCGCCGGCACGACGATGTCCACGCAGGGAATCTTGTTGCCGATCGGGTAGTCGCTGCCGAACGGACTGACGATCGGGGCGCTGGCGACATCGAGCGATGCCAGCAAGCGAGCCGTCTCCGCCGTCGGTGCGCCCCAGTCTGTCGTTGGCTGCGGCACGCACGCGACCAGCGGCGTGGACGCGGGGAGATGCCGGCGGAGGGAAGCGGCCAGCAAGGCCGCCTTCACCTCCAGTTCCCCGGCCTGACATACGAAGACGAAGGCGTGCGTCATGGCGGTGGCGGCGAAGAGTGGGCGGCGGCGGTGGATGACCAGTGGTGGCGACGCCTCCGCAGGCTACCGCAGGAGACACGGTCGCGACGAGGGCCGAGATGCCCCTCGTCACGGGGCGGGGAGCGGGACCACGACGGAATCACCAGGCTTGGGAACCGGTCACCAGACTGGTGAAAAGCGGTTTTTCTGCGGGCGAAAGCGCGGTTGTGGGCTGCGGAAGGCCTGGTGGCGGCCACCAAGTTGGTGAGGCCGACTGCGCCCGCATCCGGGGGCGAAAAAAATATTTTTCAGCGTCGCGACCCCTGGAAAAAAGGCCTCTTTCGCCCGCCGCGCAGCCTGCGGAACGAATTGGCACGGCGCGTGCATTTCTCCTCCTTCGCCGCGGAGGTCCGCGAGGCGTGCAGACGGTCGCCGTCACACGCCCAGCGATCGGTCGCGGGAGTCGTCGTCCGCGTGGCGGCGACCGGTGACATCCAGCGGGGCGGCGCGTCCGCCCAAAAGGAGGTGCGAGATGATGGTCGTGGCAGTGGGGATTACGTCCGAGGAAGTGCGGTCGCTGGCCGGCAAGGCCGACCGCCGCGCGGTACGGGCACCGGGCGACATCAAGTGCCTTGTCGTCTCGGGTGACGCCGGGTTCCGCGGTCGTCTGGAGGCGGTGGCCGATTTGAGCGGCTGTGCGACGTGCGAGATGCCCGTCGACGTCGCGGAGATGGCCGGCGTCGTCGACGGCGATTACCAGCTCGTGATCGTCGACGTCGCCCATCCGTTGGGCGATCGCGTCAACGACACGGTCGAGGTGGCCGAGGAGTTTGCCGGCCGCACGGGCACGCTGCTCGTGGTCTGCGGCTCCGAGGACAGCGTCGAGGAGGAGTTGTGGGCGCGGCAGCTCGGGGCCTGGGTGTATCTGCCCGGCGTGTCGAGCGGCGACGCACTCGTGTCCTTGTTCGCCGAGGCCCGGCGGGTCGCGGATCGGCGGAACGCCTGGCAGTTGGTCTAGCGGTCGGTGGCGGTGGTCCGCATCCGGCCGTGTGGCTGGACGGACGGTCGATGTGAGATCGGTTTCGAGTCCGTCCCTCTGATGGGGACATTTTTCAAAGGAGCAGAGTCATGAGCGCAGGAATGGGTATCTATAGCGACGAGATGGACGTGAGCTACGCGGTCGACTTCGGTCGAGATCGCGAGCCGACGCAGAAGCGTAGCCGGCACCCGGAATATCGCCGCAAGGGCTCAGCCCCGGCGCGGGTCAACGGTATGCATTGCCGGCGCAACAAGCGCTGGACATGGGGTTCCGGCCGTGGAGCCCGGATGCAGAATGCGAGGGCTTTCGCGGGCTGCCTGGCGTTCGCCGTGGCGAGCTTCGCGGCCAGTGCCTTCGGTGTGCCGATCGACTACCGGACCATCGGGAACCCGGGCAATACGGCGAACACCAATGGCTGGGGGGCCGTGACGAATGTCTTCAAGATGGCCGCCACGGAGACGACGAACGCCCAGTACGTCGCGTTCCTCAACTCGGTGGACGCAGCCGGCAACAATCCGAACAGTATCTACACCGCCTCGATGGGGTCGAGCGCCAATGGCGGCATCACGTTCAACGGCGGGGCTGCCAACGGGGCCAAGTACAGCCCGAAGGCAGGCTTCGAATCCAGGCCCGTGACGTTCGTGACCTGGTTCTCCGCCGCTCGCTTCGCCAACTGGCTCAATAACGGGGCCACCGGTACGTCCTCCACGGAGACCGGTGCGTACACCCTCAACAACGCGACCAGTGGACCGATCGTGGCCCGCAATACTGGCGCTCAGGTGTTCCTCCCGAGCCGTGACGAGTGGTACAAGGCCGGCTTCTACAACGGCACGACGTACACGACCTGGGCGACCAATAGCGGGACGACGCCGACCGCGACAGTGACCAATGTGACGCTGGCCAACGCCGCCAACTACGGAGGCTCGGCAACGCCGACCGTCGGACCGCTCGCGGTGGGCTCCTACACCAACACCACCTCGGCGTACGGACTGTACGACATGATCGGCAACGTCACGGAGATGACCGACACGATCAACTCCGGCAACACGAGCCAGTATCAGCAGTTCTCTGGCAACTGGACGATCTCGTCCGCCAGTATCACCCAGTGGAATGCGACCGCCTCGGCTCGCTTCGCTCTCGGTACGAACAACGGCGGTGCTCTCGGCTTCCGCGTCGCCGCGGTGCCGGAGCCGGGCACCATCGCCCTGGCCGGGATGGGAATCGCGGGCCTCGCCGGGCTCGACTGGATGAAGCGGCGGAAGAAGCGGCTCGCCGCCCGCCAGGCCGCCTGATCCGCGTGGCTCTCACGGTTCGAACGCATCACGCCCCGCCCCTCCGCAACCGGAGGGGCGGGGTCGTTGTGTTTCCACGGGAAGCGTCCGGTGCCGGCTTTGACCGGCAGCGCGGCCCGGTGGTAGGGTCCGGTCATGGAACGCGACGACGCTTCTCGCCCGGCCGCCGGCCCGCCGACCGGCGGCCCCGATCCGGCGAGTGATGCCACCGTGATCTCTGCCGCAGTGGCGGCCCCGCCCGAGACGGTGTCGACGACGGCTATCGGCGGCGCCCTACAGGGGACGATGCTGGGCCCCTACCGGCTCGAGCAGTTCGTCGGTGGGGGCGGCATGGGGGCGGTCTTCCGGGCCCACGACACGACCCTCGACCGCGTCGTGGCGGTGAAGGTCCTCTCCCGGGCCCAGTCGGCCGACGACGAGATGCTGCGGCGGTTCCGCAACGAGGCCCAGTCGGCGGCCCGGCTCGACCACGAGAACATCGGCCGCGTGCACGCCGTCGGCAGCGACCGTGGCTGGCACTACATCGTCTTCGAGTACATCGAAGGGCGGAACCTGCGGGATCTGGTGCGTGACGAGGGGCCGTTCGCGGTCGGCCGGGCGATGGATGTCGTTGCCCAGGTGGCCGACGCCCTCGAGCATGCCTCCGCGCGGGACGTCGTGCACCGCGACATCAAGCCTTCCAACATCGTCATCACACCGGCCGGCCGGGCGCGGCTCGTGGATATGGGCCTGGCCCGCCTGGCGCCGACCGCCGGCGACGCCGACCTGACCGTGAGCGGCATGACCCTCGGCACCTTCGATTACATCTCTCCGGAGCAGGCCCGCGATCCGCGGGCCGCCGACGTGCGGAGCGACCTGTATTCGCTCGGCTGCACGCTGTTCTACATGCTGGTGGGCCGGGCACCGTTCGCCGAGGGAACGATGGTGCAGAAACTGCTGCAGCACCAGCAGGATGCACCCCCCGACATCACGGCGATCCGCCCCGACGTTCCCGTCCGGCTTGCCGCAATCCTCGCCCGCCTGATGGCGAAGGATCCGCACGACCGCTACCAGCGGCCGGCGGTGCTGATGGCGGATCTGGCCGCCTGTGCCGAGGAGCATGGGATCGTATTGTCATCTCCGGCACGGGGCATGCCGACGGTCGCGATCGAGCGGCGGCCGGCGGCGAGCCGGCTGTCGTGGCTCCTGCCCGTGGTCGGACTGCTGTTGACCGTCGCCGCGCTGTGGCTCAAGGCGGCGGCTGACCGGCGGCCGAGCGTTGCCCCGGCGCCGGGCGCCACGGAGGGCGACAGGCCGTCATGACCAGGCGGCGCCAGCCTGTGCCGGCAAGGG
>CAZJHQ010000087.1:0-9790 GCA_964545915.1 uncultured Candidatus Kuenenia sp.
TCCAAGAAGCCCCGGGTGGCAACCCGGGGACACCGGGTCTGAAAACCATCCCGCCATCCATGCCGCACGGCGCCGCGGATTCGACGGTCATGGGTTTTTTGGCCAGGCAGAATGGCTTTTCCCGCCAGCCCGACGGCCCCTTTATGATGGAAGCACCGCCTGCCGGCCGCACCGTACCTGTGAACGACGCATGAGACTCCTGCCCGCAACGGCCCTGATCTTCGTCGCCGTCGCCGTCGGCGGCTGGGCCGGTGGGGCCTGGAGCGCGCCGCGTGCACCGGCCGGGCCGGCGGCGGAGTTCGCCCGCGAACCATCGTGGAGTCCGCCGCCATCGCGGGATGTGCGGGCGCAGGTCGAGAAGTCGCTCGACCGCCGGCCGCCGGCCCAGGCCGAGGCACGGCAGCGGCTCGAGGAGACGTGGGCCGCGGTCGCCGCCGGCCGGGGCGACATCCTCGACGCCGTGATCGACTCGATCGCCGCGCGGGAACCGCCCATGGCCGCGATGGCGGCCGCCATGGCGCGCAACGCCACGCCGGATGCGTCGTGGCTCGACGACCCGCAGATCGACACGTTCCTCCGCGACGCCGTGCGGCTGTGGTGGGGCCGGGAGCTCGTGCGGCGCGACCGCTTCGACGAGGCGCTGCCGCTGCTCGCCGGGCTCGATCCGACAGCCAGCGTCGATCCGGCGACGCTGCTCTTTCACCGCGCCGCCTGCCAGCACTGGCTGCTCGACGCCGACGGGGCGATCGAGTCGCTCGACCGACTGTTGGAGCGGGAGGAGCAGCTGCCCGCGCGGTATGCCCGGGTCGCCCGGCTGCTGCGGGCCGATGCGGCCGGGATCGAACGCGATTCGCTCGACCACATCGCGCGGCGGATGCGCGACGTGGGGCGGCGGCTGGAGCTCGGCCGAATGGGCGCGGGCACGAGGGAGCTCCAGGATGGTGTCGTCGAGTCGCTCGACAAGCTGATCAAGAAGCTCGAAGAGCAGCGGCAACAGCAAGAGCAGGGCGGCGGCGGCGGCGGGGGGGGCGGCTCGGCCCAGGGGGGCGCCGGCAAGCCGCTGGACGACAGCCGCGTGGCCGGCGGCAAGGGGGCCGGCGACGTGCAGAACCGCGACATCGGCGCCGCGGACGGCTGGGGCAACCTGCCGCCGCACAAGCGCGAGGAGGCCCTACAGCAGATCGGCCGCGAGTTCCCGCCGCATTACCGCGAGGCGATCGAACAGTATTTCAAGCGGCTGGCCGCCGGCGGGGAGGAGCGATGAAGCCGGGCCGGGTGTGGGGAGGGCTGCTCGTCTCCCTGGTGACCGCCGTGGCCGCCGCCGCCGATCCGGCGGTCGTCGCGACGCTCGAGAAGACCGACGGCACGACCGTCTCGGGAACGCTCGCCGCTGTTTCCCCGACCGCGGTGACGCTGCTCGGCGCCGATCCCGTGGCCGTGACCACCGTGCGGCGGATCGTGGTCGAAGGGCCGGTGGCCCGCGGGCCGGTCGTGGTGGAGTGCGCCGACGGGAGCACGCTGTCCGGCAATGACTTCGTCTGGGAGGGAGCCGCGGCCACGGTGCCGCTGGGTGACGGTGCCGCGGAACTGCCGATGCAGCGGGTGCGGAGCGTGACGCTGCGCAGGCCGCGGGCCGCAGGCGACACCGCGCCGCCCGACTGGCGGGCCGTGCTGCCGGAGTCGCCGCAGACCGATCTGCTCGTGGTCGGCAAGCAGGAGGAGGGGGGCGAGCGGCTCGACGTGGTCGAGTGCGCGATCGCCGCAGTGACCGCCGAAACGGTGACGGTCGTCCTCGACGAAGAACGCATCCCGGTCAAGCGGCCCAAGGTGGTGGGACTGTGGTTTCTGCGGGCACCGGAGGTCGGCGGCGGCACGCAGGTGGATGTCGATGGTGGTCGGCTCACGGCCCGCACGGTGTCGTGGACGCCGCAGGCCCTCGTCGTGGACGACGCGGTGCGGCTGCCCGCCGCGGTGCTCCGGTCGGTCGATTACGCCGCGGGGCGGACGGTGCGGCTGGAGAAGCTCGCTGCGGAGCGGTCGGAGACGGAGCCGTTCTTCGGCACCCTGGGCCGCATGGAGGGGCTCGGCGCGTACTTCGCCCCGCGGTTCGTGGGTCCGGAGCCCGCCGCGCTCGTGCTCCGTCCGCGGAGCCACGTCGTGTGGCGGGTGCCGGCCGATGCCCGCCGCTTTCGCACGGCCGTGGCCGCCGCGCCGGGAAAACTGCCCGCCGGCGTCGTGGTCACGGTGCTGCTCGACGACCGCGAGATGTTTCGCCGCCGCATCGACGACGCCACGGCGAGTCCCGTCGATGTCGACGTCTCCGGCGGCCGCCGTCTGGCGATCAACGTCGAGTTTCCCGCTGGGGGCGGCATGGGCTGCCCGCTGCGGTTCACCGATCCGGTGTTCGAGAAGTGATGCCCGTCCCATCCCTGTCGCCGCGACCGTGGATCGCCTTCGGCGCGGCGCTGGTCTGTGCCGGCTGGGCCATGTCCGCGTGGGCGGCCGGCGATGCGGAGGTGCTCGCGGCCGAGCGGCGCCGGGTCGAGACGATCCGGCGGGCCTCGGCCGCGGCGGTTTCGATCTTCGCGGGCGCCGCCGGCGGCGGCTCGGGCGTGCTGGTCAGTCCCGACGGCTACGCACTCTCCAACTTCCACGTCACGCAGCCCGCAGGTCTGGTGATGAAGTGCGGGCTCGACGATGGACGGCTCTACGACGCGGTGCTGGTGGGCCTCGATCCCACGGGGGACGTCGCCCTCGTCAAGCTCCTCGGCCGCGACGACTTTCCGTTCGTGACGCTGGCCGACAGCGATCTCGTCGAGCCGGGCGACTTCTGCTTCGCGGCCGGCAATCCGTTCCTTCTGGCCACCGACCTGCGGCCGTCGATCAGCGTGGGCATCGTGTCCGGGGTGCATCGCTATCAGTTCCCCGCCGGCACGATCCTCGAATACGCCGACTGCCTCCAGGTGGATGCCGCCATCAATCCCGGCAACTCTGGCGGCGGCCTGTTCGATGCGGCCGGCCGGCTGATCGGCGTCAACGGGCGGGCCTCGTTCGAAAAGCGCGGCCGGGTGAACGTGGGCGTGGGCTATGCGATCTCGGCCAACCAGCTGCGGAACTTCATGGGCCTGCTGCGGGCTGGCCGGATCGCGGACCATGCGACGCTCGGCGCGGTCGTGGCGACGAGCGCCGACGGCCGGGTGGTGGTCTCCGACATCCTCGATGCCTCCGACGCCTGGCGGCGCGGCCTGCGGCATGACGACGAGATCGTGTCGCTCGCGGGGCGGCCGGTGCGCACCGTGAACGCCTTCAAGAACGTGCTCGGCACGCTGCCGGCCGGCTGGCAGGTGCCGCTCGTCTACCGTCGCGGCGGCCGCCGGCACGAGGCGCTGGTGCGGCTTGCGGCGGTGCACACACCGGCCGAACTGGCCGCGATCCTGGCGGGCGACGCGCAGGAGCCGGGAAATGAGCCGGATCGTGACGGCGGGCCGGAGGGGCGACCGCCCCAGAAGCCGCCGCCCGCCGCCGGACAACCCGCCGGCCTACCGGCCGCGGTCCGCGGCCTCGTCGATCCCCGCCCCGGGTTTGCCAACCACCACTTCAACGTCGTCGAGCGGGACCGCGTGGCGAAGGCCCTGGCGGCCGGCCTGACCGCCAGGGCCGACCGTTGGGTGCTGGCGGGCACGCTCGCTACAGGGGGAGACTTTCGCATCGAGCTCGCCGACGACGCGGCCACGATCGACCTGCCGACTGGACGGTCGACGATCGACCCACGGGCCGATCTCGACGTGCGGCCGGAGCCGCCGGGGAGCGGCGGGCTGCTCGCGGCGTTGGTCGTCTGGCGGCGGCTCGTCCGCGCGGGGCCGGCGGCGACGGGCCGCACGACGTACTGGGGAACGGCGCCGGCCGATCCGGCCGCGGTCGGGGCGTTGGCGCTGCCGCCGCTCGTGGACGTGCTCGAGTCGGCGGTCGCCGGTGTCGAGGCGCGGTTGTTCGTGGACGGCGCCGGCCGGGTCGTGGGCATCGATTTGTGGACCGCGCCCGATGCCGATCCGTGCGAGGTGCGGTTCGCGGGTGATGTGGACGGCCTGCCGGCGGTGATCGACGTGCGGCGCGGCACCGTGCCGTTCGCGACGTTGCGCGTGGCGGCGGAAGCCGGGGGAGAACGGCCGTGACGACCGCATTCCGTCGCCTGCTCGTCGTGACGCTGCTCTCCGGCTTCGGACTCCCGGCCGCGGCCGCGGGGGATACGCCGCAGGAAGTGATCGCCGCCGCCGCCCGCAAGGTGGTGAAGATCTACGGCGCCGGCGGACTGCGGGGGCTCGAGGGCTATCAGTCGGGGATCCTCGTCGCGCCCGACGGCAAGATTGCCACCGCGGCGAGCACGGTGCTCGACTCCGACGAGATCGACTGCGTGCTCGACGACGGCCGCCGGTTTCGCGCGCGGCTCGTGGGCGTCGACCCGCGGCGGGAGCTCGCGCTGCTCGCCATCGACGCCGAGGGCCTGCCCGCCTTCGCGCCGGCCGCCGGGGAGCGGGCCGCGCCCGGCACCCGGGTGCTGGCGCTCTCGAACCTGTTCGGCGTGGCCGTGGGGGACGAGCGGGTCAGCGCCCAGCGAGGCGTCGTCTCGGCCGTGGTGCCGCTCGCGGCCCGCCGCGGGGCGGTCGACGCGCCGTACCGCGGCGCCGTGTACGTGCTCGACTGCACGACCAACAACCCGGGCTCTGCCGGCGGCGCGCTGGTGGACGCCCGGGGCCGGCTGCTGGGGATGCTCGGCAAGGAGCTGCGCTCGACGGCCAGTGGGATCTGGCTCAACTATGCTCTACCGACCGATGAGCTCGCGCGGGGATGCGCCGAGATCGAGGCGGGCACGGTCGCTCGTCCGGCGGCCGTCGAGCCGCGGCCGTTCGACCCGCGGCGGCTGGGCATCGTGCTCGTGCCCGACCTGCTCGACAGCACGCCCCCCTACGTCGAGTCGCTGGTGGGCGATTCGCCCGCCGCGCGGGCCGGGCTCGTCCGCGATGACCTGGTGATCGCCGTCAATGGCCGCGCCGTCGCGTCGCGGGCCGCGGTCGAACGTGCGCTCGGAGAACTGGCGGCCGGCGATCCGGTGCGACTCGCGGTCGTCCGCGACGGCGCCGTCGTCGAGGTCGACGTCGGCCCGCGACCGCAGGACAAGGAGACGCGATGAAGGGAGCGGGGCGTGGGACTTGTCTGTGGCATGAAGCGGGAGCGGCGCTCGTCATCGCCTTGTGTGTCATTGCGCGGTCGGTGTGCGCGGCCGATCCGGGCGAGCCGACGCTCGCCGAGGAGGCGGCGTTTCGCACCGCCGTGGCCCGGGTCGCCGCCGCCGTGGTGCGGATCGAGCCGACGGCGTCGGCCGCCGGTGCGGCCGCGGGCGAGGCGGCGGTTGGCTCCGGCCCATCGACCGGGCTCGTCGTCGCCTCCGCAGCGGACGCGGCCTGGATTCTGACCACGGCCTTCGCCGTGCCGGGCGATGTGGCGGAGGCCGTGGTCGTGCGCGCCGATGGCGGCCGGCAGGCGGCCCGGGTTGCGGGCCGCGACGAGTCGCGCGGCCTCGTGCTGCTCCAGACGCAAGCCATCGCCGATCTGCCGGCCCTCGAGCCGGCGCCGCGTCGCGAGTTGGCGGCGGGCCAGTGGGCGATCGCCGTGGGCCGCGGCTGGGACCAGGCGGCGCCGAGCGTGGCGGTGGGTGTCGTCTCCGCCGTCGATCGCGCCTGGGGGCGGGCGGTGCAGACCGACGCCTCGGTGTCGCCCGCCAACTACGGCGGGCCGCTCATCGACATTGCCGGCCGCGTGATCGGCATCCTCGCGCCGCTGCCGGCCGACACGGCGGGCATGAATCTCGGCACCGAGCTCTACGATGCGGGCATCGGCTTCGCGGTGCCGCTCGAAGACATGCTCGCCGTGCTGCCGCGGTTGCAGCGCGGGGAAAACCTGGCGGCGGGCGTCCTCGGCATCACCTGGCGGTCGCGGGACGTGATCAACGGGGAGCCGGTGATCGCCTCCTGCCGTCAGGGCTCTCCGGCGGCGGTGGCCGGCCTGCGGCCCGGCGATCGGTTCGTGCGGATCGGCGACCGCCCGATCACGCGGATCGGTGAGGCCCGACACCAGATCATGCCACGCCGGGCCGGCGAAGAACTCGCGGTCGTGGTGGAGCGCGGCGCCGCCGATCCGCGGCGCATCGAGGCCCGGGTGAGGCTGGTCGATGCCTTGCCGCCGTGGCGGGCCGCGGTGATCGGCGTTCTGCCCGCGGCGGCGCCGGCGGGTGCCGAAGGGGTGACGGCCGAGTGGCTTCTGCCCGCGGGCCCGGCGGCTACGGCCGGCCTCGGTGCAGGCGAGATCATTCGCGCCGTCGTGCTCGGCGGTGACGTGGAGGGCGCGGGCCGCGTGGCGATCGATGGGGCGGCCGGGCTGGCCGGAGTTTTGGCGGGTGTCGCCCCGGGCGATGCCATCGGGCTGGAGGTGATGCGGGATGGCACGCCGCGGACGCTGTCGGTGACCACCGCCGGCGCAGCGACGGATGTGCCGCCGGTGCTCGAAGGCTGGCAGCCCGCCGCACGAGATCCGCTCCGCGGTCCGGTCGATGCGGCCATCGTGAAGCTCGCCTCTCCCGAGGAGCCACGGCCGCCGCTGGCGGTGATCCCGCACGCGGGCCGCAAGGAGCCGGTGGGAGTGCTGCTGTATTTTGGCCCGCCACACGGGCCGGTGACGGAGGCCGAGGCGGCGCCATGGAAGGCGGCGGCCGCGGCCTGGGACGTGGCCGTGATCCTGCCGGGCTCGGTTGATCCGCGGCTCTGGAGCAGCGACGACCTGCCCGCGATTCGCCGCAGCCTCGCGGCCCTCGACGCCAAGCGGCCCATCGACCCGGCGCGGATCGCCGTCGCGGGCCGCGAGGCCGGCGGCGGTTTCGCCTGGTTCGTGGCCGACAGGCTCGGCGTCGCCGTCGCCGGTGTCGCGGCCATCGACGCGGCCTTGCCGCGGGCGACGAAACTCGAACCGGCCGAGCCGGGCCGGTCGCGCTGGGTGCTGATGGGGCCGGGGGGCGAGGGGGACGTCGCGCGACGCATCGCCGCCGACCGCCGCCGCCTGGAGGCGGCCGGGTTTCCGGTGGGCACGGTCGCGGCTGATGGCGACGCGCCGCCGGCCGACCTGCTCTGCCGGTGGAACGTGCTGCTGGGACTCCTGTGACCACCGGTGCTGCGGTGCGGATCGTGTGCGCCGACCAGCACATCGTGGTCGTCGACAAGCCGAGTGGGATGCCGAGCGTACCGGCGCGCTCGACGCTCGATCCGCCCGCCGTGGCCACCGTCATGGCGGCGGAGTGGGGGCCGCTCGAAGCCGTGCACCGGCTCGACCGCGACACGTCCGGACTGCTCGTGCTCGCCCGCACCGCGGCCGCCCGCGCTGCCCTCGGCAGGGCATTCGAGTCGCGGCAGGTGGCGAAGCGGTATCTGGCCGTCGTGACGGGCGGGCCGCCTGCGGCCGCCGGCGCGATCCACCTGCCGCTGGCCGACGATCCCGATCGGCCGCCGGCCAAGCGGGTCGATCCGATCCTCGGCCGGCGGGCGACGACCCGGTGGTGGGTCGTCGCGATGCGTCGTGCGGGTGACGCCCTGCGGACGCTCGTGGAACTGGAGCCCGTCACCGGCAGATCGCATCAGCTGCGGGCGCATCTGGCATGGCTCGGCTGCCCGATCGGCGGCGACCCGCTGTATGGCCCGCGCGATGGCGCCGCCGGCCGGCTCGCCCTGCACGCGGCCACGCTCGAGTTTCCGCATCCCGACGACGGCCGCGTGCTGCGGCTCGCGGCACCGCCCGTGTCCGCGCCATGGGAGGACTTCGGCGCGGCGATCGCCGCCTGGTTCACGAACCGGTGGGCCGCAGGGCCGACCGACTGACCCGCTGCCAGTATCGGGAGAAGCGGCCCAGATCATCGACCCGTGAGGCATCGCAGAAGGGGGGGCAGTCGATGACGTGCACCGGCAGCGTGGCGGAGATGTCCGCCGCGGCGTGGCGGACATGCGGGCAGGAGGAGTCGGCGACCGCGACGGCGTCGCAGCCGCGCGCCGCCGCGCAGGCGGCCACGATCGCTGCCGAGTTGCCGACGCGGATCTCGACGCCCGGCACGTCGGCGAGGCACTCGAAGAGGAACGCGAGCCGACCGAGCGACGGCCGCTCGGTCGCGAGCCACTGCCGGTCGATCACGAACAGTCGCGGAGCGTCGGGATAGGCCGTCGCGGCCGGGCTCGTCGCGGCGGCGGAGTCGAGCGTCAGCCAGACCAGCGGCCGATGGTGATCGTTCGTGGCCGCCGCAGACGACCATGGGGCCGCGGGCCGGATGCGGAGCGGCGGTCGCGGCGGCGTGCCGGGGCTGAAGAGACGGGCGTCGAGCGCCTCGTACGAGCCCTCGACGTCGCAGCGGCCGAGCAGCGGGCAGTCGCGGCAGTGGCGACCGGACGTGTAGGTCTCGAGATTTTCCCGATTGAAGAGGTACGGCTTCGCGGAGAAGGTGCCGGCCACCCACTGCCAGGAGAGATGGTTGCTCGCGGGATCGCCGTCGAGGAGGTGCGTAAGAAACCAATCGGCGCCGGCCCGCCAGTGGACGCCGCGGACGTGCACGAGCCACGAAGCCAGCCACATCCGCTCGTGATTGTGGAGCCAGCCGGTGTCGTGCAACCGGCGGACGAACGCATCGATGCAGGCCATGCCGGTGCGGGCCTCGAGGACGTCGGCCGGCATGGCGGCGAGCGGCTGCGGGCGGCGTGCGGTCCGCGCCGCCGGTTCGATGTCGGCGAGAATCCGATCGCCGAGGGCGGCATGCACTCGGCGCCAGTAGTCTCGCCAGCCGAGTTCCGACACGAACTTCTCCGCGTCCTCGGGCCGGGCGACGCGGGCCAGGGCGGCGTCGCGGACTTCCGCCAAGGACAGCACACCATGCCGGATCCAGGGTGAGAGCCGGCTCACGGCGCCATCCACGTGGTTGCGCGATCGGGCGTAGGCCACGGGATCGACCGCCGCCAGCCGTTCGACGGCGGCGGCCCGGCCGCCGCGCAGGGCCGGTGCCCCAGCGATCAAAAGGGCGGCACTCCCTGCTGCGGCCGGAAAGATGGCGGCCAGACGAGCGATCAATTCCGCCCGCGGCAGGGCCAGAAGCGGGCTGAGATCGACGTCTTCGTCCGCGTGGACCTCGATCGGCGGGGGATCAGGTGCCGCACTCATGGGCAGGATGTGCTTTCAAAACGCGCGTGCCGGAATGGAAGACAGCATCGCGAGACAAGGGCGAAAAAAAAGTGCATCTGTCGCCCACGGCGGCGAGGCCCTGGAAAACAAGGGATGTTAGCGGTTTCGCGGGGGTGGGGCAGGGGCGGCGTCGGCGGCGTGTCACAGGCGTATGGCACGTGCTTTGCACCTGCTGCGGGCCGGTGTGCGTGGTCCGTTTCCTGCCACCCGAATGGGCAACCGCTGCGGAGGCGGCCCCGTTCGGCTCTTTCTTCCTTCTGGAGTTGCACGATGCGATTCTTCGAGTTGGCCCCGCGCGGGCCACGGGTTATTTCTGCGCCGGGGGCCTGTTGCCTCCTGCTCGCTTTCCTGTGCCTGAGCCTGTGCGGCGTCGCCGGGGCGGAGGATGCGGTCGCCGATGCAGCGGCAACCGCGGCGCCTGCGGCGCCAACGCCGATCTCGGTCGAGGAGATGGTTCCGAAGCTGTGGCTGGCCGCCGACACCGTGTGGGTGCTCGTCTGCGGCATGCTCGTGTTCTTCATGAACCTCG
>CAZJHQ010000088.1:0-9725 GCA_964545915.1 uncultured Candidatus Kuenenia sp.
GCGTTTCCACCGGTCGGCCAAGTGGACAAAGGCCATGGAGGGCTTTGTCCACGGGAAGCCTAACAGACTGTGGAACAAGTCTGCCCGAGCAGGATGCGAGGACTGCCGACCGTGGAAACCCTCGGCGTTTCCACCGGTCGGCCAAGTGGACAAAGGCCATGGAGGGCTTTGTCCACGGACAATTAAGAATACACGGTTTTTTGGGCTTCGCCCGTCCGCACCCCTCCGCTACTCTCCCGCCCCCACCGCACCTGCGCCTGCGGGCGCCACGAATCCCAGGAGAGACCGCCGCCATGAACCGTCAGGAATTGTCCGCGATCGTCCTCGAGCTTCTCGAGAAGGAGACGGGCGAGTCGTATCCGGGCGTCACCGATGCCACCACCCTCCGTGAGGGTCTGAACCTCGACTCGCTCGACATGGCCGGCCTCGTGCTCCACATCGAGAGCCGCTTCGGCATCCAGATCGAGACCGAGTTGCTCGAGCGGATCGCCACCGTCGGCGACATGCTCGACGTGCTCGCCGAGAAGCTCGCGGCCAAGGCCGGCAGGCAGGCGGCCTGACGGCTCCGGTGCACCCACACGAAGGGCACCCGTCATGATCTCCCCACGGTCTCCAGCCGGCCCCGACTCCGCCTGCGGCATCGTCGGCCATGCGGCCTGCGCGGCCCGGCTCTCCGAGATCGCGGCCCTGCGCGATGCCGCCGGCCCGTCCGGCGCGCCGGCATTGCCGCCGCGTTTTCTCCGCCACTGCGACGAGCAGACCGTCGTCGGCATCCACGCCGTGCTGCGGGCGATCGCCGCGTTGCCGAACGGCCGCGGCGTCGGCGGCGATGCGGTCGTCGCCGCCTCGTGCCAGGCCGGCCGCATCATGGCGGCGAAGTCTCTGGCGCTCCTCAAGACGGGCGGCGCCGTCACCGTCTCCACGCACATCGTGCCCCAGGCGTCGCTGCATTCCGTGGCCGGCGCGGTGAGTGTGGCGCTAGGCATGCACGGGCCTCATCTGGGCGTGAGCGGCGGCGCCGACGCGCTCGCCGAGGGCCTGCTGGCGGCGATCACGCTGGCGGCCGATGCCGGCGTGCCGCGGGTCTGGCTCGTGGTCAGCGAGTGGGACGACGAGCCCGCGCTCGACGCCACCGGTGCCGCCACCGACGACCCGGTCTGTCGGGCCCTGGCACTGGCGATCGAGCCGGGATCCGCCGCGGCGCTCGGGCTCGAGGTGCACCTGCCGCAGGCGTCTGCGACGGCCGTTGCGCCCGCCGCCAGCCTCACGGCCTTCACACACGCACTCGACATGTGCGGTCCGGGCGGCGCGCTCGTCTCGTGGACGCTCGTCACGCCGTGGGCCGCGGAGGTGCGGATCATGCGGCGGCGGACCACGGGCCGGACGGCCGACCAGCCAGCCGCGCACCGCCTGCGGGAGGCCGCATGAGAGACCGTGCCAGGCTACGCCCGCATGCCGATCGAGAGCCGGTGCTGATCACCGGCGTGGGAGCGGTGTCGCCGCTGGGCAACTCGTTGGCCGACATCGCCGCCGGTCTGCTCGCGGGCCGTTCCGGCATCCGCGCCATCGATCCCGGTGCGTTCGCCCGTGAGCCGCGGCAGTTCGCGGCCCCCGTCACCGACATCCCCGTGCCACCAGCCGATCTGACGGGTCTCGACGCCACCGCCTTCGCCGGCCTCGACCGGCTGGAGCGGCTCTGTCTGGCGCCCCTGGCCGCGGCGCTGGCCGATGCGGGCCTGCGTCCGGCGGCGCCGGGCTCCGATGGCCCGCGGATCGGCCTCGTCCTCGGCCTGGGCGCCGAGCACCTCAAGCGTTGGGAAGGCGACTTCCTCGCCGGCGGCGCCCGTGTCTTCGAGCCGCGCCGCGACCGCACGATCGTCCAAGCCCTCGCGCGGCGGTTGCAGATCCGCGGCCCGGCGGTGACGGTCGCCGCGGCCTGCGCCTCCAGCGGCTACGCGATGGCGATGGGCCGGTCGTGGATTCGCGCCGGCTGGGTCGATGCCTGCGTGGTCGGCGGCTGCGACATCCTGAGCCCGACCGCGATCGCGGCGTTCTACAACCTCCGCGCCCTGTCGCGACGCAGTGACGAGCCCGCCAAGGCGTCGCGGCCGTTCGACAAGGCCCGCGACGGCTTCGTGATGGGCGAGGGCGGGGCGTTCTTCGTGCTCGAGCGGCAGGCCGCCGCCGTCGCTCGCGGCGCCCGCCGCTATGGCGAGCTTGCCGGCGTGGGCATGTCGAGCGACGGTGTGCACATGGTGATCCCGAGCTCCGATCCCGTGCAGGCGGCCGCCGCGATCACGGCGGCGCTCGCCGATGCCGACGCGCGGCCGGCCGACGTCGACTATGTGAACGCCCACGCCGCGGGCACGCCGGTGGGGGACGTCGCCGAGGCGGGGGCGATCCGCCTGGCGCTGGGCACGGCGGCCGACGGCGTGCCGGTCAGTTCCACGAAGAGCATGTCGGGGCACCTGATCAGCGGCGCCGCCGCCTTCGAGGCCGTGGCCTGCCTGGTGGCGCTCGACCGCCAGACCGTGCCTCCCACCGTGAATCTCGACGAGCCCGACCCGCAGTGCCCGCTCGACCACGTGCCCCACGTCGCCCGCCGCCACCGCGTGCGTCTGGCGGCGAGCAACTCGTTCGGCTTCGGCGGCTCGAACCTGTGCCTCGTGCTGCGCGAGGCGGCCTGACCTACCGACCATTCCCTGTTGGAGACTCCCCCATGAAAATCGCCCCCCCGCCCGCCGCTCCTCTGGCGGTCGCCACGATCGACGCGCTGCTCACCCATCTCGTGGCCCACTGGCACGACTTCGAGGTCGAGCACTCCGAGGAGGGCCTCCGCGGCCGGATCTGCGACCTGCACCGCTTCAACTTCCTCCTCTGGCACGAGGAAGACATCGCCCGCTCGCCGCACGTCACCGACGGCCGGATCGCCCAGGTGAAGCGGGCGATCGACCGCTACAACCAGGCCCGCAACGACGCCATCGAGAAGGTGGACGACTGCCTGATCGCGCAGCTCGCCGCCCGGGGCATCGTGGCCGGCCCCGACGCCCCCGCCGCCACGGAGACGCCCGGCGCCGCGATCGACCGGCTTTCGATCCTGGAGCTGCGCCGCTACCACATGCGGGAGCAGGCGGAGCGGCGCGACGCCACGGAGGAGCACCGGGCGAAGGCGGCCGGGCGGCTGGAGATCCTCGACCTCCAGCGCGAGCATCTGATCGCGGCCCTCGACCGGCTGCTGGGCGAGATCTTCGCCGGCGAGCGGCCGCTGCGTGTCTTCCGACAGATGAAGATGTACAACGACCCGTCGCTCAATCCGTATCTCTACACGGCGAAGGCGGCGTAAACCCGCCTTTGCAGCACCGGCGGCGGCCGCGTGGTAGAGTTCGGGCAGATCGCTTCGCCCGCCCTCGCAGTGCCCGCCCCGATGTCGCATTCCAGGTCCGCCGCGGATTCCGCCCCCCAGGCGCCGCGGACCGCCGCGGCGTCCGCCCCCGTGCCCTTCGCGGCGCTGGGCCTCTCGCCGGGCGTGCTCGAGGCGGTGGCCCGGCTCGGCTTCACGGAGGCGGCGCCGATCCAGGCGGCCGCGATCCCGCTGATCATGGCGGGCCGCGACGTGGTCGGGCAGTCGGAGACCGGCTCGGGCAAGACGGCCGCGTTCTGCATCCCGGCGATCGAGCGGGTCGATGCGGCGCGGGCGGCCACGCAGGTGCTCGTGCTGGTGCCGACGCGCGAACTGGCGACGCAGGTCGCCGGCGAGGTGCGGAAGCTCGCGGCCGGCAGCAAGGGGCTGCGGTCCACGGCGATCTACGGCGGCGCCTCCTACGACCGGCAGTTCGCCGACCTCTCGCGCGGGGCCCACGTGGTGGTCGGCACGCCCGGCCGGCTCGTCGATCATCTCGCCCGCGGCACGCTCGATCTCTCCACCGTCGGCCTGCTGGTGCTCGACGAGGCCGATCGGATGCTCGACATGGGCTTCCAGGAAGACATCGAAAAATTGCTCGCCGCCGCGCCGGCCGAGCGGCAGACGGTGTTTTTCTCGGCCACGATCTCACCGCCGATCCGGGCCCTCGTGGAGCGGCACTCCCGCGACGCCGAGACCGTGCGCATCGCCAAGCGGTCCGCCGACGGCCCGCCGCTGGTGGATCAGCTGTGCCACGAGATCCGCCATCACGCGAAGTTCGACACGCTCGTGCGGGTGCTCGAGTATCACGACGTGAGGAGCGGCATCATCTTCTGCAACACGCAGCGGATGGTGGACGAGCTCGTCGAATCCCTGGCCGCGCGGGGCCACACGGCGGAGCGGCTGCATGGCGGCCTGGCCCAGGCGCAGCGGACGCGGGTCATGGAAGGCTTCAAGCGGGCCGCCTTCCGGCTGCTCGTGGCCACCGACGTGGCCGCGCGGGGCATCGACGTCAACGACCTCGAGCTCGTCGTCAACTATGACCTTCCCGGCGACGCCGAAGACTACGTGCATCGCATTGGCCGCACGGGCCGCGCCGGCCGCAAGGGGCGGGCGGTCACGCTCGTGTCGGGAGGCGGCAGCTACAAGCTGCGGATGATCGAGCAGTTCACGAAGACGCGGATCCGCCGCGAGCCGGTGCCCTCGGCGGCGGCGGTGGAGGCGCGGCGCAGCGCCGCCCTCTTCGAAACGCTCCGGGCGGCGGTGGCGAGCGGCGCGGCCGCGGGCCGCCGGCCGCTCGTGCAAGAACTCATCGGCCTCGGCCACGACCCGGCCGAGGTGGCCGCGGCGATCCTCCAGCACTTCGCGCCGGCGCAGGCCGTCGAGGCGGAGGCTCCGCCGCCGCGACCGCAGCAGCAGCAGCAGCAGCGGCACGCCCCGCCGCATGCCGCGATGGAAGACCGGCCGCCGCCGCGTGGCAAGCGGAAGTTCGCCCCGGTGCGCGGCGACCGTGGTCCCGCACGCCCGCCGTTTCCCGGTGGCAAGGGCAAGCCGCAGGGGCGGTTCAAGAAGGGCCCACCTCGCGGCAAGCCCCCGCACAAACCCCGGGGCAAGCCGCAGCCCTGATCAGCTCATGGCGCACGGCACCGAGCGCGTGCGCCTGATCGCATGTTGCCCGCGCGGTCTCCGGCCCCAGTCTCGCCACCTGTCCAAAAAGCCCCGGGTGGCAACCCGGGGACACCGGGTACGAAAACCACCTCGCCGCCCATGCCGCATGACGGCACGCAATTTCCCAGTTCAAACCCGCGCAGCATGGCACCTGGGCAGGCATGCCCCTGTAGCGGCGGTCTCTGACCGCCGTGTCCCTCGGCTTCCGCCGGGGGCTTTTTGTGGACGTGGCCCAAGAAGCCCCGGGTGGCAACCCGGGGACACCGGGTACGAAAACCACCTCGCCGCCCATGCCGCATGACGGCACGCAATTTCCCAGTTCAAACCCGCGCAGCATGGCACCTGGGCAGGCATGCCCCTGTAGCGGCGGTCTCTGACCGCCGTGTCCCTCGGCTTCCGCCGGGGGCTTTTTGTGGACGTGGCCCAAGAAGCCCCGGGTGGCAACCCGGGGACACCGGGTACGAAAACCACCTCGCCGCCCATGCCGCATGACGGCACGCAATTTCCCAGTTCAAACCCGCGATTGGGGAACGGGCGGCCGCAGGCCGGGTGAGGGTCACGCGGCGCCCGTCAGGGCTTTGCCTGCGACACGGGCCGGCGCAGTTCGCCCATCTGATTGCGGAGTTGGCGCAGCCGCTCTTCGAGTCCGCTGATCTCGGCCATCAGTGCCTTGGCCTGCGGGTTCTCGGCGATCACCGTGTCGAACTTCTCGCGCCAGGCGGAGCGGGCGGCCTCGCGGGCCTTGCGCTCCGCGGCCGTTCGCTCCTCGATCGTCTTCCGCACGCGGTCCCGCGCCGCGACGACGGCCTTGCCGGCCTCCGCCACCCGCGGATCCTTGGCGGCCACTTCGACCGCGGCCTCGCGCATCTTTTTCTCGATGTCTGCAATCGACTTGCGATGCGCGTCCTGCGCCTCGGCAGCCGCCTTCACCTTGGCGGCCTGCGCGGCCACCTGCTGGTCGGCAGCGACCTTCTCGTCGAGGCTCCGGCGGGCGGCCTCGGCATCCTTGGCAAGCGGGCTGGCCGCGAGCGCCGCGTCAAACGCCTTGCGAGCCTGCTCGCGGGCCTTGTATTCCGGCATCTCCTGCATCTTCGCCTGCATTGCGGCGGTGGCGTCGTCGAGGGCCTTGCGGGCGGCGGCGAGTTTGGGATCGGCGGCGAGGGCTTCCTTGTGCGTGGGCAGGTGGGCCCGGCTCCGCAGGTCGCTGTGTTCCGGCTTTTGGCTCGCCTCGCGTCGCAGGTGCTCCGCCTTGATCTCCTCCACGCGTCGTTGCAGTTCGAGTTGCGCGGCCCGGGCCTGTGCGGTGGCCAGGGCGCGGCGCTGCTCCTGCACCCGCGGATGGGCATCGGCGGCGGCCTGCTCGGCCTTGGCGACCGCATCGCGTGCGGCCAGTTCCGCCTTGGTCGCTTCGGTGATGGCCGGATCGCGGCCGATCTTTTCGGCGATCGCCTTTTCCGCCCGCTCGACGGCCGCCTGGGCCTCCTTCACGCGCGGATCCTCGGCGAGCCGGGCCCGGAGATCGGCGAGCTTCCGGCCCAGTTCCGTCTGCTCCGTACGGCGGGCCGGTTCACCGGTCCGCACTGCGGCGTCGTCGGCGATCGCGACGCTCGAGAACAGCACTACGGCGGCGAGAACATGGATCTTGAGCATGGCCGAACCTCCAGAAGAATGAGACCACTCGGTCACCGAACCCCCGTGTATGGCCACATTCTGCCGGAGTTCACCATCCAAGGCAACAATCAGCCGGGCACGTTAGAATCGCGCGGTCGGCACCGCTGATGTTCCGCCCCCGTAGCTCAGTGGATAGAGCGACGGTTTCCTAAACCGTAGGTCGCAGGTTCGATCCCTGCCGGGGGTATTGATGGTCCGGTGCGCTTCACGCACCGAGACGCAATCGTCGGAAAACACGGCGAATACACGGGTTCCCGGTTTTGGCTTCGTCGCTCCATGCGTCCCATTTCGTCCCCTGCGTACAGGTGCAGGGGCGGATTTAGGGAAGGTTTTTCGGGGGCGGGAAGCACGGGAAAACCCGCTGGAAAAATCGCCGGAGACGGGCCGGACAAGATGCCCGCGGAGACTGCGGGCGCCGTCCTCATTTGTGGAGGGCAGCACGCGCGTCAGCTTCTTCTCGGGCAGGCCGACTTCCTGGACGCAAATCACGTAGCCGCTCATCGAAGGAGTCCTTGACTACTCATGGAGTCATGCCCAAGCCAACGGCGAATAGTCAGCCCGCGGCTAGCCGAGAAACCGGAACCGCGGCACGGTCTGTCCGCTCACCATGACCGACTCGGCGAACATCGCCGCCGGCCGGACCCAGAGGCCACGGTCGCCATATTCCTGCCGGTAGACGACAATCTCCTCGAGTGTCTCGCTGTGCCGGGCGACGCCGAGGACGGTGTATTCGTTGCCCTTGTAGTGCCGGTAGCGGCCCGGCGGTATCTCGGCCATGCGTTGCCTCGCCCTCACAAGTGATCGGATACTGCCGGTAGCTCCGCAGCAGCTTCGATCATGAAGAACATCCCGCGAACCGGAAAGCGCTACCGGCCGAAGACCGTGATCAAGGGCAAGCGGTACCGCTGCGCGAGTTGCCACAAGCGGAGCCCGCGGCCACTGAAGACGCCCGCACCGTGGCGATCGAGACCCAGACGAAGGCCGACGACTCGATGAAGATCGCCCGCGGGAAAGGCCAACGCCGCGAAGTCCGCCGGATGCTCGCCCAGCGTTCGAAAGAACTTCTCGGGGCGTACAGGAGGGGCGAGGCTATACGCCCAGGCTGTCCGCTCGCCAACGCTCTCGACGCTGCTGCCCAACTCAAAAGAGCCTGACGACTCAGAACTCTTTTCGGGCCTTTTGCACGGCCTGCTCGAGTTCTTCCCAGGCGCGGTCGGCACCCTCGCGGAGGTGCTCCCACGCCCCCGCGGCGGATTTCCGGACCTCGTCGAGCTTTGCCTCGGCGGTTTTCCGCTTTGCGGCCAAGTCGGCCATTTTGTCAGTCCATTCCGCCTTGGCCGCTGCCGTGAGGTTCGTGACTCTTGCTTGGACCTCGCGGATCTCCTCGTCGAGCCTTTCGAGCTTCATGTTCAGAGCCCGCTCGAACTGTTCCTTAGCCTGCGTGTCTGCCTTTTTCCTCTCCGGCTCCGTCGCGGGCGTTACCTTGCGGACCGTGTGTTCGACCGGCTGTTCGGCGGGCTGCTTTTGAACGCATCCGCTGGCAGCGAGTGCAACAACGCATGCCGAGAGAGTCACGGTGGCGATGAATGTCGGGCGGTGGGGGCGTCGCATGGCATGGCTCCAAGAGATGGGGGCTACCGTGAAAATTTGCGACGCAGTCGTGCGATCGCCCGGAGTACATGTGTTTTGACGTGCCCGGGCTCGCTGAGCCCATCGTGCGTGTGCTCATCGTCATTCCGAGGAAGGGCGAGCATGTACAGGTAGATGCCCCCGATAGCGGCTCCGGCGATGACCACGGCCAGAATCAGCATGTCGAAGCGAAAGGAGCTCATGGTGCCTCCCAAGACGGTGGTGGCTCCACCCACGCGGTGGCGATGGAGCGTTGTCGCTGGCGATTCTTACGGCTCAATCAGGCGATGGGCTGTTCGGCGTCTCTGTCACGATATACCGGCCGTTTTCGCGTTCGAGACACTATGCATCCGTGGCTTCACCGCAGTGGCCCCTCGGCTGATCTCGACTCAGGTCTCTCGTTCGTGCTCGCTGGGACCGACACGATAGGAGGCAAGGCTGAGGCACTCGTCAGCTTCTGGGGGGAGCCGTTCATGGCGGTGCACCATGACCGCAGGATCCCTGGCTACATCATCCACGTCCGCGATCATTTGGGCCTGCGATCAGTCAGTTGTGCGAGCTTCACGGCCATCGATCGCGTGCCAGAGGGGTCGCAGGAGCCGCAACCCTGTTATCAAGGTGAGTGCGCCGACTGTCGCAACGCTCAGGCTGCCGAGGAGCCCCCTGCCGACCGCGACCCCAACGGTGCGGAAGATACATCCACCGGATAGGGCACCGATAACGCCAACAACAAGGTCGCCAACGAGGCCGTGTTCGCCCATCCCCATGATCTGCCCGGTGTCCTCGCTTCCTGGGAGCGGCTTCTCGGGATCTGCCCTATGAATCTGAGAGTCGACCTCGAAGGGCGTGTCGCACGGGGTGGGACGCTCCGCGATAGTCCTGCGGCTTGGACGACGTAGGTGTCCGATGCTCAGCGAGAACGATTGGCACGAGGAATTTGATAGCGACGCACCTGGTCCATAGGTTTCACCGCAAGCGTCGCACGTATGCGACGTGTCTTCTCCTCCATGGCCGGAGTGGAATCCATTTCGCACTTCTCCAGGGAGACCAGAGGCATGTTTCTTGCCGCTGAACACGAATACGAGCACCTCGGCGAGACCGCGGGAATCGCTGATCACGATCATGACCTGATCGCCGAGCTGAATCGTCGGCTCGACTCGCTGTGGCGCTATGACCAGTACATCGCCAATGCCGACTGGCGTGGCGAGCTGCGTCAGTTCTGGCAGGAGTGCAAGGCCCAGGATCATCAGGCCATCAGTCGGCTCCGGCGACTGATTGCCGAGGAAGTGCGGAACAACTGCTTCTAGCTGTCCGTGGACAAAGCCCTCCATGGCCTTTGTCCACTTGGCCGACCGGT
>CAZJHQ010000089.1:0-9474 GCA_964545915.1 uncultured Candidatus Kuenenia sp.
GCACGTCCTTGGTAAGGACGAGGTCAAGGGTTCAAGTCCCTTCAGCAGCTCTTCCACGGGCCAGTGCGTGGCCCGCGGTCGACGACAAGCAGTTCGGTTTTCACTTCCGAGGAGAAAGTAGGAGAAAGCATGGCTAAGGACACGTTCACGCGGAGCAAGCCGCACGTCAACGTCGGCACGATCGGGCACATCGACCACGGCAAGACGACCCTCACGGGCGCCCTGGTCGCCGTGCAGGCCGCCAAGAACCTCGCCGTCGCCAAGAGCTACGCCGACATCGCCAAGGGCGGCACCGTTCGTGACGAGACGAAGACTGTGACCATTGCGGTCAGTCACGTCGAGTACGAGACCGACAAGCGGCACTACGCCCACATCGACTGCCCGGGCCACGCCGACTTCATCAAGAACATGATCACCGGTGCCGCCCAGATGGACGGCGCCATCCTGGTCGTGAGCGCGGCCGACGGCCCGATGCCCCAGACCCGCGAGCACATCCTCCTGGCCAAGCAGGTCGGCGTGCCGGCCCTGGTCGTGTTCCTCAACAAGGTGGACCTCGTCGACGATCCGGAGCTTCTCGACCTCGTCGAGATGGAAATCCGCGAGCTGCTGACGAAGTACGGCTTCCCGGGCGACGACGTGCCGATCATTCGTGGTGCCGGCAAGCCGGCCTACGACAATCCGGCCGATCCGGCGAAGAACAAGTGCATCGCCGACCTGCTGGCGGCGGTCGATGCCTACATCCCCGAGCCTGTCCGTGAGCTCGACAAGCCGTTCCTGATGGCGATCGAGGACGTGTTCTCGATCGAAGGGCGTGGCACGGTCGCCACCGGCCGTATCGAGCGCGGCGAGGTCAAGGTCGGCGACGAAGTCGAGATCATCGGCCTCAAGGAGAAGGCGGAGAAGACCACCGTCACCGGCGTCGAGATGTTCAAGAAGCTGCTCGACAAGGGGCAGGCCGGCGACAACGTCGGCTGCCTGCTCCGCGGCGTCGCCCGCGACGGCATCGAGCGTGGTCAGGTGCTGGCGAAGCCGGGCTCCATCAAGCCCCACAAGAAGTTCGAGTGCGAGGTGTACGTGCTCTCGAAGGAGGAAGGCGGCCGTCACACGCCGTTCTTCGCCGGCTACCGGCCGCAGTTCTACTTCCGCACGACCGACGTGACCGGCTCGACGAAGCTGCTCGGCGGCGTGGAGATGGTGTCGCCTGGCGACAACGTCAAGATGGAGGTCGAGCTGATGGTGCCGATCGCCATGGACGACGGCGTGCGTTTCGCCATCCGCGAGGGGGGCAAGACGGTCGGCTCGGGCGTCGTCACGAAGATCCTGGATTGATTTCGAGAGGAGGGGGCCCGCCCTGGGCCCCCTCCTTCTCCACAGGGGCGTAGCTCAACTGGCAGAGCGCTGGTCTCCAAAACCAGAGGTTGCGAGTTCGATCCCCGCCGCCCCTGCAAGCATAAAGTTCGTCGCGTCGGGTCTGGACGGCCCGCCGCGGGGCTGGGGAAGGTTCCGGAAGCGATGGACCGCGAGTGAGACACATGGCAGGCATTTCCGACAATTCGACGGCCCGAGGCAGCCTGTGGGGCGAACTGCTCAGCGCTTCCGTGTACAAGCGGAACCAGGGGCGGATCGCCCGGCAGCTGACCTTCGCCGCGCTGGCGGCGGTGATCGGCATCGGCACGTGGCGGCTGACCCAGCTGCTCGGCGTGCTGTACGGCGGGGCGGCCGGAATGGGAGGCGAGGATTTCGGCGTCGTCCGGTTCGTGGTGCCGGCCGTGCTGTTGGCGGTCGGGCTGTGGGTCGCGTACCGCGCCGTCAACGTGCCCTGGTTCGCCGACTTCTTGATCGCGGTCGAGGCCGAGATGGCCAAGGTGTCGTGGCCGACGGGCGACGAGGTGTTTCGCAGCTCCGTGGTCATCATCTTCCTGATCTTCGCTCTGGCCGCGATTCTGGCTGGGTACGATCTCTTCTGGTGGTTCGTGCTCCGCAACGTGCTGCGGATCGGATGATTCGACAGGATTCTCCCGACGACTCTTGGTTTCCTTCTCGCATACTTCACACGCCATGACAGCCCAACTTCCTGACGATGCCGACGGCCGGCAGGCCGAACCCGTGGCCTCTGCCGCGGTGCCCGATGAGCGGCTCGCCGATGCGGCGCCGGTCGTGGCGGCCGACGGTGCCGATGACGACGATGACGGTTCGCCTGCCGAGCTGGCGGACCCGTTTGCCGGCGATGAAAACGCCCGGCCGGTGGAGGTTGTCCGCGAGGAGGCTGTGCCTGCCGGCGACCGGCAGTGGTACATCCTCAAGGTGCAGAGCAATCGCGAGGATTCGATTCGCGAAGCGCTCCTGCGCCGCATCTCCATGCAGGGCATGGGAAAGTTTTTCGGCGACGTGGTGGTGCCGAAGGAGCAGGTCACGGAGTTCAAGGGAGGCAAGAAGAAGGTCGTCTCCCGCAAGCTCTATCCGGGCTACATCCTCGTGAACATGCTGCTCAACGACGAGACCTGGTATCTCGTGCGCGAGACCGGCGGCATCGGCGACTTCACGGGTTCCGGCGGGCGGCCCAGCCCGATGCTGCCGCAGGACGTCGCCAAGCTGCTCAACAAGGCCGTGGAGAAGGCTGACGACACGCCCCGGCTGAAGATCAGCTTCAAGAAGGGGGACCGCGTGAAGATCAACGAGGGCACGTTCGAGAACTTCGAGGGCGAGGTCGAGCAGATCGACGAGGCGAATGGCCGGGTGACCGTGATGCTGAGCATCTTCGGTCGCTCGACGCCCGTCGATATCGAGTATTGGCAGATCGAGTCGGTGTGAGTGGTGCGGCCCGCAGGGTGGCCGCGAGACTTTTGCAGGCAGTCTGAAGAAAGGCTGGTAGGGCGATGGCGAAGCAGATGGTCGGTCAGGCGAAGTTCCAGGTTCCCGGCGGGCAGGCGACTCCCGCGCCTCCGGTGGGCACGTCCCTCGGCCGGTTTGGCATCAACCTTGGCCAGTTCGTCCAGCAGTTCAACGACAAGACCCGCGAAGCGGCCGGCATGCCGATCCCGGTCGTCGTCACCGTCTACAACGACCGGTCCTTCGAGTTCATCACCAAGAGCCCGCCGGCCGCGGCGTTGCTCAAGAAGGCGGCTGGCCTGGCCAAGGGGTCGGGCGTGCCCAACAAGGACAAGGTCGGCAAGGTCACCAAGGCCCAGCTCGACGAAATCGTGCGTCTCAAGGGGGCCGACCTCAACGCCCGCGACGGGGAGCATGCCCGGCGAATGGTCGAAGGAACCGCCCGCAGCATGGGAATCACCGTCGAAGGTTGATTCTCACCGTCCCGTCACCGACACTCTCGAATCCCCCAAAACCCCTGTCTCTCATTTCAGCCATGGCCACCACCAAACGCATGCGGGCGATGCTCGCCGTCAAGCCCTCGTCCGACGCTCCTCTCCCGCTCGTGGAGGCCGTGGGCGTGCTCAAGAAGTTCCCCCCCGCCAAGTTCGACCAGACCGTGGAAATCCACATCCGTCTGGGGATCGATCCCAAGCAGGCCGACCAGATCATTCGCGGCTCGCTCGTCCTGCCGCACGGCATCGGCAAGTCGAAGCGGGTGGTGGTGTTCGCCAAGGGCAACCTGGCCGACGATGCGAAGGCGGCGGGCGCCGAGGAAGTGGGCGCCGACGAATTGGCGAAGAAGATCAAGGAAGGCTGGACCGATTTCGATGTGTGCATCGCAGCGCCGGACATGATGGGCCTGGTGGGGCCGCTGGGCAAAGTGCTCGGTCCTCGTGGCCTGATGCCGAGCCCCCGGGCCGGCACCGTCACCGCCGACATCAAGAAGACGGTCAGCGAGTACAAGGCCGGCAAGGTCGAGTTTCGCAACGACCCGACCGGCATCGTGCATGCCGTCGTGGGCAAGGCGAGCTTCGACGCGGCGAAGCTGGTCGACAACATCCGGGCGTTCATCGATCACATCGTCGGCATGCAGCCGTCCAGCGTCCGCGGCCAATACATCAAGAGCATCTCCATTTCGGCGACGATGACCCCTGGTGTGATGGTCGCCGCCTGATTCGTTCCGCATTCCACCGTCCCGCAGTCACGAAGGCTTGAGCATCATGAGCAAGCAGATGAAGAGCATGCTGGTCGACGACCTCAAGGGTCGTCTTGGCGGCGTCGGCGAGCTGATCGTCGTCAGCCTCGGCCGGCTTGACGCCCAGAAGACCACCCAGCTGCGACAGACGCTGCGCAAGAAAAAGATCCAGCTGCACCTGGTGAAGAACAGCCTTGCCAGGCTGGCGACCTCCGGCACGCCATTGGCGCCCGCCTTCGACAAGGCCGAGGGCATGCTGGCCATAGCCTGGGGCGGCGAGGACGTCGTCGATCTGGCGAAGGAACTCGATCGGCTGGCGGGCGTCAAGGATTTCGAGGGCTTCGAGTGCCGCGGCGGCGCGCTGGATGGCGCCCGGCTGGAGCCGAGCGACGTCAAGAAGGTGGCCAAGTGGCCCACCCGCACGGAGCAGCTCTCGCTCCTGTCGGGCCAGATCTCGTCGTTGGCGGGCACGCTCGCGGGTCAGATTCTCTCGGCGGGCGGCGCCCTGGCCGGGCAGATCGCATCCCGGGTCGACGACCTGGAAAAGGCCGGCGGCGACCAGCCGGCGGCCTGACAACCCTGCCGATTTCCCGATTTTCATCGGCGGCCTTCACGCCGCCAAAGTTCATGGTAAGACATTAGGCCCCCCTCATCTTCGAATTGAAAGGATCCAGAGCGATGGCAACGGCTGAAGCGACCCGCGAATTCTCCCCGGCGACCAAGGAGCTCGGCGACAAGATCGTCGGCCTCACCCTCAAGGCTGCCAAGGAACTGTCGGACTACCTGGACGAAGTCCATGGCATCAAGCCGGCTGCCGGCGGCGCCGTGGTCATGGCGGCTCCGGCCGGTGGCGCCGGTGGCGCTGCGGGCGGTGGTGAGGCGGCTGCAGAGAAGACCGAGTTCGACGTCGTGCTCGACGCCTTCGGCGACAACAAGATCGGCGTCATCAAGGTGGTGCGTGCGGCGACCGGCCTGGGCCTCAAGGAGGCCAAGGACATGGTCGAGGGTGCTCCCGCCAAGGTGAAGGAAGGCATCTCGAAGGCCGATGCCGAGAAGTTGAAGAAGGAGCTCGAAGAGGCCGGCGCCAAGGTCTCGATCAAGTAAATAGCCCGCTTTTTTCGGTTCGTTGGCTGGGAGGTTGGCCTCCCAGCCAACGAACGGTATAGTTTTTGCGTGCTGCCTGGTCGAGTCGGTCCTGCTTTGCGCCTCTTCCCCATCCTTCGTGTCGTTCCGCCCCGTCAGTGTCCGTGCGTGAGTGTCGTGCGCTCGCGGCCGGTCCGGCTGTTCGACTGCGCTTGATTCCCGCGGGTTCGCGCCCGCAGTTCAGATCATCCCGAGGAGTCCCTCATGGCAACCCGCGCCGTTCGCCGCCTGCAGCCCTCAGAGGTTCGCCACTTCGGCAGCCGTCGCGTTAGCCACCACATTCCCGATCTCACCGAAATCCAGACCCGGTTCTACGACAACTTCCTGCAGTACGACGTGCCTGCGGCGAAGCGGAAGGATCAGGGCATCGAGGGTGTGTTGCGGGAGATCTTCCCGGTCGAGAGCTACGACAAGACCGTCAAGCTCGAGTATCTGCGGTATGAGCTCGGCAAGCCGCGGTACGAGCCGGACGAGTGCCGTCAGTTGCGGCTCACCTACGGTCGGCCGCTGCGGGTCTGGCTGCGGCTGACCCGGGAGCAGCCGATCGAGGAGGAGGTCTATCTCGGCGACATCCCGATCATGCTCGGCGGGGGCGAGTTCATCATCAACGGCGCCGAGCGGGTGGTCGTCAGCCAGCTCCACCGTTCGCCCGGCATCGACTTCGTGGCCGACACGGAGGCGGGGGACCGCAAGACGCACAACTGCCGCATCATTCCCGAGCGCGGCAGTTGGATCGAGCTCAACGTGTCGAAGAAGGACACGCTCCAGGTGCGGATCGACCAGAGCGGCAAGTTCTCCGCGCTCACCTTGCTGCGGGCGATGGACCCCAAGTACACCCGCGACTCCGAGATCCTCAAGCTGTTCTACAAGACGGCGGTGGAGAAGGTGGCCGGTGCCCGCAGTGTGCCCAAGCTCGAGGGCAAGATCGCGGTCGACGACATCGTCTATCCGAAGGGCGTGGAGCGGGCGGGCGAGATCATCGTCGATGCCGGCTGCAAGATCACGCACGACCAGGCGGAGCTGATTGCGACCTCCGGCCTGAAGGCCGTCGAAGTGATGCAGGAGCAGAAGGTACCCCTGATCATGAACAGCCTGCGGGAAGACGCCGACGAGTCGAAGCGGCGGACTGCGGTGGCTCCGAGCCACGAAGACGCGCTGGTGCGAATTTACCAGCGGCTGCGGCCCGGCAATCCCCCCGCGCTCGACAAGGCCCGGGCCCTGTTCGACGAAAAGTTCAAGGACACCAATCGCTATCGGTTGGGGCGGGTCGGCCGGTTCCGCATCAACCGCAAGCTCGGCCTCAATGTTCCCGAGACGGAGATGACGCTCCGGGCCGAGGATCTGATTGCCGCGATCCGCTACATGCTCCAGCTCAGCGAAGGCGAGGGGCAGGTTGAGGTCGATGACATCGACCACCTCGGCAATCGCCGGCTGCGGACGATCGACGAGCTGGCGAGCGACGAGCTGCGGAAGGGCTTCCTCAAGCTGCGGCGGACCGTCCAGGAGCGGATGAGCCTCAAGGACGTCGCGGAGATGTCGCCGCGGACGCTGATCAATCCCAAGAGCATCTCGGCGGCGATCGAGTATTTCTTCGGCCGCGGCGAGTTGTCGCAGGTGGTGGACCAGACCAATCCGCTTTCGATGCTCACCCACGAGCGGCGGCTCTCGGCGCTCGGCCCGGGGGGCCTGAACCGCAAGCGGGCCGGGTTCGAGGTCCGCGACGTGCATATTTCGCACTACGGGCGGATCTGCCCGATCGAGACGCCGGAAGGCACGAACATCGGCCTGATCTCCAGTCTGGCCATTTATTCGGGGGTCGACTCCTACGGCTTCCTCGTGACGCCCTACCGCAAGGTCGCGAAGTGCAAGCTCACGGACGACGTCGTCTGGCTGCGGGCCGACGAGGAGCACGAGGCGCACCTCGCTCCGGCCGATGCGACCGTCGTGGACGGCAAGCTCGTGGGCGACAACATCATCGCCCGCTACCGCGGTGACTTCGTGCTCGTGCCGGCCGAAGAGATCCAGTACATCGACGTCGCGCCCAGCCAGATGGTGGGCGTTTCGGCCGGTCTGATTCCCTTTCTCGAGCATGACGACGCGAATCGTGCCCTGATGGGATCCAACATGCAGCGGCAGGCGGTGCCGCTGCTGGTCACGGAGCCGCCGGTGGTGGCCACCGGCATGGAGCGGGACGTGGCGGCCAATTCAGGCCTCATCGTGCGGGCTGCCCGGAAGGGAACCGTGAGCTACGTCGACGCCGACTCGATCGAGATTACCAGCGGCTCCGGCGCCCCCGATGTCTACAAGCTCCGCAAGTACGTGGGCCTGAACGAGCGGACCTGTCAGAACCAAAAGCCGATCGTGCAGCCCGGCCAGAAGGTCGAGAAGGGCGAGGTGATCGCCGACGGGGCCGCCACGTTCAAGGGCGAGCTGGCCCTCGGCCGCAACGTGCTCGTCGGCTTCATGGCCTGGGACGGCTTCAATTTCGAAGACGCGATCATCATCAGCGAGGAGCTGGTGGAGGACGACGTCTACACCTCGATCCACATCGAGGAATACGACATCGAGATTCGCGACACGAAGCTGGGCCGCGAGGAGTTCACCCGCGACATTCCCAATGTCGGCGAGCGGGCCCTCCACAACCTGGACGAATCGGGCATCGTCAGGATCGGAACCTACGTCCGCCCCGGCGACATCCTGGTCGGCAAGGTCTCGCCGAAGAGCAAGACGGAACTGACGCCGGAGGAGAAGCTGCTGCACGCCATCTTCGGCCGCGCCGGCGAGGACGTGAAGAACGACTCGCTGGAGGTGCCGTCGGGCGTCGAGGGCATCGTGATCGCCACGGAGAAGTTCTCGCGGCGGATGAGCCTCTCGGAAGAGGAACGGCGCGAGTTCGAGAAGCAGCTCAAGGAGGTCGAGAACGAGGGCAACCTGCGGGTGGCCGAGGCCTTCGGGGCGATGGTCGCCGAGATCGAGAAGGTGCTGCAGAAGCCCTTGACGGCCCCCGACGGCGGGCCATTGGTGCGGAACCAGGACCACAAGGTGGTGGCCGAGCGGGCCGCGGCCTTCAATCTCGACGCCCTCGACCTGCGGTCGCCGCAGCGCAAGGCAGACATCGAGAAGCTCGTGAAGACGATGTGGCCGGCGGTGGAGGCCGCGATCGACGCCCGGGATCGGCGGCTCAACAGCATGAAGCGCGGCGACGAACTGCGGCCCGGCGTGCTGCAGATGGTCAAGGTCTACGTGGCCGCCAAGCGGGTGATCTCGGTGGGTGACAAGATGGCCGGTCGGCACGGCAACAAGGGCGTGATCGCCAAGATTCTGCCCAAGGAGGAGATGCCGTTCCTGGCCGATGGCACCCCGCTCCAGATCCTGCTCAACCCGCTGGGTGTGCCGAGCCGGATGAACGTCGGCCAGATCCTCGAGACCCATCTCGGCTGGGCTGGCAAACTGCTCGGCTTCCAGGCCGTGACGCCGGTGTTCGACGGGGCCAGCGAGGACGACATCAACAAGGTGCTCGCCGACGCCGGCCTGCCCAAGCACGGCAAGGCGCAGCTCTTCGACGGCCGCACGGGCGAGCCGCTCGAGCAGGAGACGACGGTCGGCTACATCTACATGCTCAAGCTGCATCACCTCGTCGACGACAAGGTGCATGCCCGGTCGACGGGGCCGTACTCGCTCATCACCCAGCAGCCCCTGGGCGGCAAGGCGCGGTTCGGCGGGCAGCGGTTCGGCGAGATGGAGGTGTGGGCCCTGGAGGCCTACGGGGCCGCCTACATCCTCCAGGAGCTGTTGACCGTGAAGAGCGACGACGTCGAGGGGCGGACGAAGATCTACGAGAGCATGGTCAAGGGGGAGAACACGCTCGAGGCCGGCACGCCGGCAAGCTTCGACGTGCTCACCAACGAGATCCGTGGGCTCGCCCTGAACATGTCCTTGGAAAAGAGGCGGATCTAGTTTCACGCGGGCGAAGCCATCCTGGCCTTCGCCCGCTTGGGAAACCGCCGCGGCCGGACGGCCGCCGCGGTTTCCTTCAGGTCACGCCTCCGGCGTGACGGCCGGTGGTTGAATCCCAGCAGACCGAAAGATCACGGAGCAGACGACCATGAGCATCGGTGAGTCCACCTACGATCGCGTCAATGACTACTCGGCCGTGAAGATCAGCCTGGCCAGGCCGCACGACATCCGCAGTTGGTCGTTCGGCGAGGTCAAGAAGCCCGAGACGATCAACTACCGCACCTACCGTCCGGAGAAGGACGGCCTGA
>CAZJHQ010000090.1:0-9421 GCA_964545915.1 uncultured Candidatus Kuenenia sp.
TCGTGCCCCCAGATGCCGATCAGGAAGAAGAGCGGCACGAGCGTGAACTCGAAGAACACGTAGAACAGGATCAGGTCGCGGGCGGCGAACACGCCGAGCATCGCCGCCTCGAGCACCAGCAGCAGCACGTAGAAGCCGACAGCCCGCTCGCGGATGGCGTCCCAGCTGACGAGGACGGCCGTGAGCGAGAGCAGGGCGGCGAGGCCGAACATCCACAGCGACAGCCCGTCGAGCCCGAGCGACAGCCGCACGTCGAAGATTCCGCCGGTCAGCCAGGGCACGTCGATCGTGGCGAACGGGGCGCCGGCCGCCGCCTCGGGGCTGGCGAGATACCGCATGATCAGCCAGCCGGCGAGCCCGAGCGTCACGCCGGCCGTCACGGCGGCGCTTTGCCGCACGGCGGCCACGCCCCGGGAGCCGATCACCCAGGCCACCACCGCGCCGAGCAGGGGCGCGGCCAGGACGACCAGCAGGTGGGAGGCGGGAGAGAAACCGTTCATGATGGGCACGTGCTCACGGTGTGTGTCGGTGTCAGCGGAGCCGCCAGGCCAAGGCGAGCACGATCAGGAGCGTGCCCATCACGCCCGCCAGGGCGTACCGCTGCAGGAGGCCGGACTGGAGCCGCCGCACGCCGGCGCCGACGACGCCGGGCAGGCGGCCGATGCCGTCCACCAGTCCGTCGACGACGTGCCGGTCGAACGCCGCGGCGATCAGGGCCACGAACTCGAGCGGCTTGACGACGAGCGCGGCATAGAGCTGATCGATGTACAAGCGGTTGGCAAACAGGGGCTCGAGCGGCCCCAGATACCGCTCCATCTGCGGCCCGTCGCTGCGCCGGCCGAGGTGGCCGAACGCGGCCAGCGCGATGCCGATGGCGGCGGCGAGCGTGCCCTGGACCGCCACGTCGAGATGGAAGGCGTGGGGCACGGCTGTGTCGGCGACGGTGGGGCAGGTGAGGGACGGGGTCGACGCCAGGAAACCCGCCAACGCCTGGGTGCGGAACAGCCACCAGCCGCTCACCGCCGACGCGGCGGCGAGGATGACCAGCGGCAGCGTCATCACCGGCGGCGACTCGTGGGCGTGATGGCCAGCCTCGTCCGGCACGCGGGTGGGGCCGGTGAACGTCATGAACACGGCACGGAACGTGTAGAAGGCCGTCAGTCCCGCCGTGACCAGCGACATCCAAAACAGCAGTTGCCAGGTGCGCGGGGAATCGAGGCCGCCGCCGGCCGGGGCTGTGGACGGGGAAGCCGTGCCGCGCGAGACGAAGCGGATGGCGGAGGCGGGAGCCACCGCAGCCCGGCCCTCTCCCAGCAGGAGAGAAGCGGCAGAGGGATGCTCGTCCGGCGTGACCGTGAGCGCGGCGTGGCCGCTGGCCGGCTGCTCGTGGTGTTCGCCGTGGGCGCCCGGCCAGCCGCGGCCGTGCAGCGCGGCGAGGATTTCGTCCTTGCTGAAGAACCCGGCGAACGGCGCCACGCCGGCCAGGGCCAGCGATCCGATCAGGAACGTCGCCGCCGTGATCGGCATGATGCGGCGGAGGCCGCCGAACCGCCGCATATCGATCACGCCCCCCATGGAGTGCATCACCGATCCGGCGCCGAGAAACAGCAGCGCCTTGAAGAAGGCGTGCGTGACGAGGTGAAAGATCGCCGCCGTGAAGCCGAGCATCGTGCCAGTGCCGAGGCTGGCGAACATGTAGCCGAGCTGGCTGATCGTGGAGTAGGCGAGCACCCGCTTGAGGTCGTTCTGGACCGTGCCGATGAGGGCGGCGACGAGGGCCGTGGTGGCGCCCACGATCGAGACCACCGTCAGGGCCTCCGGGCAGGCCACGAACAGCGGCGCGCAGCGGGCCACGAGGTAGATGCCGGCCGTGACCATCGTGGCGGCGTGGATCAGGGCGCTGGCCGGCGTGGGGCCTTCCATGGCGTCGGGCAGCCAGACGTGCAGCGGGAGCTGCGCGCTTTTGCCACAGGCGGCGAGGAGCAGAAGGAGGCAGATCGCGGTGCCGACGGCGCCGCCGACGTAGCCGACGGCGTCGGCGAGGCGGACCTGGCCGAGGATGCCGGGCACGATCGTGCCATCGGCGGTGAGCGTGTCGTGGAAGTTGAGCGTGCCGTAGGTGATCCACAGCAGGAAGGTGGCGACCGCGAGACCGAAGTCGCCGATGCGGTTGACGAGAAACGCCTTCTTCGCGGCCCGAGCCGCCTCGGGCTTGGAGAACCAGAAGCCGATCAGCAGGTAGCTGCAGGCGCCGACCGCCTCCCAGAACACGTAGACCAGCAGAAAGTTGCTCGCCGCCACGAGCATCGTCATCGAGAACACGAACGCCGCGACCAGCGCGAAGAACCGCGGATACCCAGGGTCGTCGTGCATGTAGCCGATCGAGTAGATCGCCACGAGCAGGCCGACGCAGGTGATGATCGCGAGCAGCGTGGCGGTGAGCGGATCGAGCCGCAGGGCGATGGGGATGGAAAACGTCTGCGTCACGGCGGCGCCGCCGGCCGGTGTCGCGTCGGCGACGTCGGCCCATTGCCAGAGCGTGGTCACCATTTCCACCGGCCTGCCGGCGGCGCCCGAACCCACCTCGCGGCCGAGGCCCATCAGCAACGACACGGCCACCGCCGCCGATGCGGCGATCGAGGCCACGGCCGGCAGGTGGGCCCGGGAGCCGAGCACGCGGCCGAGAGCGACCGTGAGCACCGCGCCGACCAGCGGCAGCAGTGGTATCAGAACCAGGAGGGTGGCGGGGGTCAGGTTCGGCATAGGGTGGCGTACGGGAGGTTCAGACGTGCTCGCGCTGCAGGAGGTCGTCCTCGTCGGCCGCGGGCAGGACGCCCGCGGGGGTGAGCCGCGGGAAGACGGGGGGCACGATGTCGACCGCCGGCAGTTCGCGATCGACGGACCTGGACAGGGTGTCTTCGCGGAGCGTTTGCCAGGCGGCGGCGTCGAGCCGGCCGGTGCGGGCGAACGCCTGGAGCACGAGCACGAGGGCCACGGCCGCCTCACAGGCAGCGACGGTGAGCACGAAGATCACGAGCACGTGCCCCCCCCAGTCGCCGTGAAAGCGGCTCCAGGCGACCAGGCTCACCGACACGCCCTGGAGCATCAGTTCCGCCGACAGGAACATCACGATCAGGTTGCGGCGGGCGAGAATGCCGACCAGTCCGAGGGCGAACAGGGCGGCGCCGACGATCAGGGCGTTTTGCAGGAGCGCCAGTGGGTTCATCGGGACCTCCCCGCCGCGGTCAATTCGCCGGACGGATCGCCGTGCCGCGACACGATGGCGATCGAGCCGATGAGAGCCACCAGCAACAGCACGCCGGCGACTTCGACGGCCAGCAGGTGCCGGCCGAAGAGCTCGCCCCCCAGCCGCGCGACATGGTTGTCCGCCAGCGGATCGGCCGTGGTCGCCGTCGCGTCGGCAGGAGGGACGGGAGCGGCAGCCTGGCCAGGGGTCGTGGTCAACGCCGCACCGCGTGACGGCACCCGGCAGCAGGCGGGCGTTTCGGCGGACAGCCGGCCCACGAACAGTGACAGTAGGCCGAGCAGTACCGCCCCGGCCACGGCGGAGAGGAGGGGCTCGTTCGAGACGCGGTCGTACGGCGCCATGCCGCTGGGCTGCGCGAGCATGAGCACGAACAGGAACATCACCAGGATGGCGCCGGCATAGACGACGATCGTCGCCACGCCGAGGAACTGGGCACCGAGCACGAGGAGCACGCCGGCCACGCCGGCCAGGGCGAGCGCGAACCAGATCGCCGCGTAGACCGGTGACCGCGCGACGACCGTCGCCGCCCCCGAAATCACGGCCACGAGCGACACGACGAGGAACACGGCCTCCTCGCCGAGCCCGCCGAGCCGCCGGCCGGTGGCCACGAGGCCGGCGAGCGCCACCGCGCCCAGGACCAGGCCGAGCCAGCGGGCGAGCCTGCTTTCGGCGCCGCGCGGCAGCAGCAGCCACAGGCTCGCCGCCGCCGCGGTGACGGCAGCCGCCAGCAGCAGGCCGGGAGAGAACGAGGGCAGGGCCGCGACGATCACAGCGTGCCTCCCATGGCGGCCGACTTCATCGGCTCGGCGTCCTTCGTCATGTCGTAGACACTAAGCAGCTTCTCCTTGTCGAAGATCATCTCCTCGCGGCTCTTGCCGGTGAGGTCGAGGAGGCTCGTGAGCTCGATGGCATCGACGGGACAGGCCTCCTCGCACATCCCGCAGAAGATGCACCGCAGCTCGTCGATGTGGAAGCTCTCCGGATACTTCTCGCGGTCGGGCCAGGGGCTCTCGGCCGCCACGATGTCGATGCAGTGGGCCGGGCAGGCGGTGGCGCAGAGGAAGCAGGCCACGCACTTCACGCGGCCCTCGTCGTCGCGGTTGAGCCGATGCACGCCCCGGTAGATGAGCGGGTTGCCCACCTTCGGCCGCTGCTCAGGGAAGCTGACGGTGACCTTCGGGCTGACGAGATGCCGGGCGGTCGTCGTCAGGCCGCTGACGAACAGCGGCAGATAGAGCCGCTCGGCCAGGCCGAGCGGCTTCTCCTCCAGCCACGTGATCGAGGGGTCGGTCGGCTTCATCTCACACCTCCACCAGTTCGTGCTCGATGTCCAGCGGGCCGCGGGTGCGGATCGGCGTGTTGTCGGTGCCCGAGGGCGTGAGCATGCCGGCCGCGACCCAGCCCAGGAAGAACACGCCCCAAGGAATGGCGACGGCCGCCACCTGGGCGCCGGTCGCCCCCAGCGCCGCCGTCAACTGTGGCCGGAACTCCTCGACCGCGGCCACGGTGACGAGGTTCGCCAGCCCCAGCGGCAGCATCACCTTCCAGGCGAGGTTCATCAGCTGGTCGAACCGGAACCGCGGCCAGCTCCAGCGGACGAGCATGAAGAACAGGATCACGCCGAGGATCTTGGCGGACAGGACTCCGAAGCGGATCAGGCACTGCACCCAGGTGATCTCCTGTGCCGACCCCGTCACACCCCACAGGTGCCAGCCGCCGAGAAACATGATCACGATCAGGAACGCCGCCGTGACCATGTGGAGGAACTCGGCCACCAGGAAGAGGAGGAGTTTGATGCCCGAATACTCGGTGTGGTAGCCACCCACGAGTTCCTGCTCCGCCTCGGGCAGGTCGAAGGGGAGGCGGGCCGCCTCGGCGAAGCTCGCCACGAGGAAGACGACGAACCCGAGGGGCTGTGCGAAGGCGTACCAGACGCCGGTTTCCGCCTGGGCGTTCATGATCGCGTCGAGCTTCAGCGACCCGGCGGCGAGCACCACGCCGAGGAGGCCGAGGCCGAGCGGGATCTCGTAGGCCACGAGCTGGGCACTGGAGCGGAGGCCGCCGAGAAAGCCGTACTTGTTGTTGCTCGCCCAGCCGCCGAGCAGGACGCCATAGACGGCGATGCTCGACAAGGCGAAGACCCAGAGCACGCCCACGTCGAGGCCGGGAGCCACGAGGAACGGCACCGGGTCGGGCAGGCCGGGGATGCCCAGGGGCGGCAGGACGCTGCCGAAGGGGATGGCGGCGAAGATCGCCAACGACGCCGCGAGGATCACCAGGGGCGCCGCCGTGTAGAGCACCTTGTCGACGTGGCGGGGCGTGAAGTCTTCCTTGAGGATGATCTTCAGCCCATCGGCCAGCGGCTGCCCGAGCCCGAAGAGCCGCACCTTCGTCAGCGGAATGCCGACGCGATTGGGGCCCTTGCGGTCCTGCACCCAGGCCGCCATCCAGCGTTCGACGAGCACGAGGTACGCCGCCGCCGTCATCAGCCCCCCGACGAGCAGGCCGATCTTCACGAGCGCCGCGATGGTTTCCGGGGAGGGCAGCAGGTTCATGTCGATGCGAGCTGGTGGATGCGAAGGTCGATGCCGACCGCCGGGACGTCGCCGGCCAGGGCCGCGAAAGCGGCCGATGACTCGGCGATCTGCCGCCGCACCGCGGTCGGGTCGTAGAGGCCGCGGCGGCCGAGCATGTTCCAATACAGTCGGCCTTCCGGCCAGACGCCGGCCGGGGCACGGATCGCGGCCTCGAAGCACTGGGCGCGGTGGGCCACGTTGACCCAGGTGCCGGCCCGCTCGGCGAAGCCGGCCGCGGGGAGCCGCCAGGTGGCGTGGGCCGTGAGCGGGGAGTCGAAGAGATCCTGCACGACGAGGGCCTTCAGTGCGGCGAACATTCCGGCCGTGACGTCGTCGAGCCAGGGCGTCGGATAGCCGCCGGTGATCCAAGCGGCGTCGGCCTGCCCGGCGGCGACGTGGGCGAGGAGGTCACCCCACGACCGGCCGCCGGCGTTGAACTGGGCGAGCACCCCTTCGACGCCGCGGCGATTCGGGCACTTTTCACCGCGGATGGTGAAGCCGCCGGGGAAGGTCTCGTCGTCGCCGGCGACGGGCACAAAGCCGGGAGCGAGAAAGGCCTCGGGGTCGATCGAGCGGGCGATGCCGCACAGCATCCACGCTTCTTCGACCGTGAGGAAGGGGGAGACGGCCACTGCCAGCCGGCCTGCCTGCTTGAGGTCGGACCGCAGCCGGGTCACGACCTCCGCCCATTCCATGGGCTCGAACGCCCCCTTCGGCCCGCGGGCATGGTCCGCCCGCCGGCCCGCCTCCAGCACCCGGGCCGGGTCGTGGAGATGGTGCCATCCGTAGCGGCCGTCGTCGCACATCCACCAGGTGTTGACGTGCGGGTTCTCCCGCGGCTTGAGCCGGTAGACCGTGTCCTGGTTGTGCTCGGTGTGGATCGAGCAGCCCGCCGCGCAGCCGCCGCAGACGTTGGCCTCGCGTTTCAGGAACCAGACCCGCTGCTGGTAGAGGAAGTCCTTGTCACCGAGCGCGCCGACGGGGCACAGGTCGACGACGTTGCCCGCCAGCTTGTTGTCGAGCGGATGTCCCGGGAAGACGTCGATCTCCTCCTTGGCGCCTCGGGACGTGACCATCAACTCGGCCGTGCCGGCCACCTCGCGGGTGAACCGGACGCACCGCGTGCACATGATGCAGCGATCGACGAACAGCGTGACCGTCGGCCCGACGTCCCGCTTGCGGCTGGTGAAGGGGTGCAGGTCGGCCCGCCGCTCCGGCTGTCCGTGCTGGAAGTGGTAGTCCTGCAGCAGGCACTCGCCCGCCTTGTCGCAGATCGGGCAGTCGATCGGGTGATCGATGAGCAGCGCCTCCTCGACCCGGGCCCGGCTCGCCTTGACGGTCTCGCTCTCGGTGACGATCACGGTGCCGTCCTTGACGGGCGTCTGGCAGCCCGGCACGAGCTTCGGCACCATCGTGATCTTGCCGGTGGCCGCGTCGCGCTGGCCGGTCTCGATGAGGCACATCCGGCAGCTGGCCACCACCGACAGGCCGGGATGCCAGCAGTAGTGCGGGATCTCCTTGCCCGCCCGCCGCGCGGCCTCGATGCAGTTGAGCCGCTCGTCGGCCCCGATCTCGATTTCTTGTCCGTCGACGATGACGACCGGCATCAGTGCGCTCCGACGATCTGCAGGGCGGGAACGGGATCGGTGACCATCCAGCCCGTGGGATTGGTCCGCTTGATGGTGTCCTCGAACTCGCCGCGGAACTTTTTGATCGCGTTCTTCATCGGCCAGGCGGCGCCGTCGGCCAGGCCGCAGATCGTGCTGCCCGGCATCATGCCCATGGTCTGCCCGAGCTCGAGGAGGATGTCGAGATCCTTGAGCCGGCCCTGACCGGCCTTGATCCGCTCCAGGATCCGCAGGCTCCAGCTCGTCCCCTCGCGGCAGGGCGTGCACTGCCCGCACGACTCGTGGGCGAAGAACCGGGCCGAGTTGTGCAGGAAGTCGACGATGCTCGTCTGATCGTCGATGACGACGACGGCCGCCGTGCCGAGGCCGAGGCAGCCCACCTTGCCCGGGCCGGCGAAGTCGAGCGGCGTGTCGAGCTCGCTCTCCGTCATCAGGCCCATCGAGATGCCGCCGGGGATCACCGCCTTGGCCCGGCGGCCCTTCCACACGCCGCCGCCATGGTGTTCGATCAGTTCGCGGGCCGTGATCCCCAGCGGCGCCTCGTAGCAGCCCGGCTTCTCCACGTGGCCCGAGAGGCAGTAGAGCTTGGGGCCGTAGGAGCCGGGGTCGCGGGGATTGTTCGGATCGGCCGGCACGCCGATCGACTTGAACCAGTCGACGCCGCGGCGGGCGATCTGGGCCACGCAGGCCATCGTCTCGATGTTGTTGACGACCGTCGGCTTGCGGAACAGGCCCTCGATCGCCGGGAATGGCGGCTTGATCCGCGGCCAGGCCCGCTTGCCCTCGAGGCTCTCGATCAGCCCGGTCTCCTCGCCACAGATGTAGGCCGCCGCGCCGCGGTGGAGGTAGATGTCGAGCGCGAAGCCGGTGCCGCGGATGTTCTTGCCGAGGTAGCCGGCCGCGTAGGCCTCGTCGATCGCCGCCTGCAGGCGGTGCCAGCTCTTCGGGTACTCGTACCGCAGGTACAGGTACGCCGTGGAGGCCCGCGTGGCGAACGACGAGAGGATGATCCCCTCGATGACCTGATGCGGGTCGTCCTCCATCAGAATCCGATTGTTGAACGTGCCCGGCTCGCTCTCGTCGGCGTTGATGCACAGGTAGATCGGGCCGGGGTGATCCTTCGGCAGGAAGGTCCACTTCAGGCCGGTCGGGAAGCCGGCGCCGCCGCGGCCCCGCAGCCCCGACGCCTTCACCATCTCGATCACGTCGGCCGGCTGCTTGCCCGCCAGCGTGGCCTCGAGCGGCGCATACCCGCCGCGGCTCTTGTAACTGGCGATGGTGTGGCCGTCGGGCACGCCGACCGCCTCGAGGAGGACAGGCTTGAATGGCTGCATGGTCAGGTGGCCCTCGCCCGCGGCTTCTTGAGTTCGGCCTCGGCCGCCGCGGGGGTCATGTTCTTGAGGAGGTCGTCGTTGGCGAGGATACACGGCGCGAAGTCGCACGCCCCCAGGCACTCGGCCGGCTCGATCGTGAGTTCGCCATCGGGCGTCGTGCCGTACGGCTGGATGTGGTTCGCCTTGCAGAGGTGCTCGAGGAGATGGTCGCCGCCCCGCAGGGCGCACGACACCGACCGGCAGACGAACGCCCGCACCTTGCCGTGCGGCTTTTCCTGGTGGAAGAACTGGTAGAAGGTGAGCGTGTCCTGCACCTCCGCCGGCGCCAGGCCGAGCACGGCGGCGATCTCGACGACGGCTTCGAGCGGCACGTGCCGCAGCTCGGCGTTGACGATGTGCAGGGCGGGCAGCGTGAGGGCGCGGCGATTGGGATACCGCGGCGCGAGCGCCTCGATCTTGGCCACCATCTCGTCGGTGAGGATTTTGCGCGGGGCGATCATGTCATGCACGGTTCATCAAGGGGTGCCGGCCGGGGCTGCCCGTGCCGTCTCGCCGGACGTTCGCCTCGGCCCTCCAGGCCTCGGCTCTCTGCATGTCCGCTTCGCTTCGCCATCC
>CAZJHQ010000091.1:0-9421 GCA_964545915.1 uncultured Candidatus Kuenenia sp.
TGCCACCGGTCGGCCAAGTGGACAAAGGCCATGGATGGCTTTGTCCACGGACAGCTAGTCCGCCGCGGCGGCGTGCATGGCCGCGAGCAGCTTGGCGGCGGCGTGTCGCTGTTCGACGTGGGCGGATGCGGTTAGCGGTTCGAGTTCGGCCCTGAGCGCCGCGACCGCCGCCGGCTGGGCGGTCTGGCCGCCCATGATCGCGCGGGCCGTGGCCCGCCCGGCTGCGGAAACGAGCACGACATTTTCCGGCGCGGCGGCGGCTTGTTCGGCGGCCGCGCCGCGCCGCCAATCCAGCGGCCGGCCGTCGACCACGGTCACGGGCCGCGCGGGCGTTCTGCCGGAGGGCGTGGTGGCGACGGCGAAGACCGTCTGCACGCCCCGGAGTTTCACCGGCAGCGAGAAGGGGGCTGATCGCACCGTGCCCAGCGATCGACCGCGATCGAAGAACTCCACCGCCGTCGCATCGGCCGGGGCCGTTGCCACGAGCACGCCATCCTCCACGGCGAGCGTCACCTTCGGGTCCCGCACCTGGTAGGCCCTCCAGACGTGCGCGAGATCCGCGGACGGCAGCCAGACGGCCCGGGACGGGTCGCCGATGAACGTGCCGACCGGTGCGATCTCGGGCCAGTCTGTGGTCCAGCCGTACTCGGCGAACCAGCCGTCCGCAAACCTGATGGGCCGCATGCGGGTGGTGCCATCGGCAGCGGCCGGGCCGTCGAGCCGCAGCTTCAGCACGTCCTGCATGAAGACCGTGAACGGCGTCCACGAGCCTTCCCACCCATGCCCGTAGCCCCAGCCGATCATCATGCCCCAGGTGACTTCGGGCACACTGCGAATTTTCGGATACGTCGCGTTGTGCCAAAAGCGTGCCTCGCCCTTGTCGTAGTCGACGAACGGGTCGCGTGACCCCACAACGGTGAGTGCCGGCACCTGCCGGGCCAGGGTGACCCGTGGCTCGTTCCACGTGCCCGTTCGGCTCAGCATGCCCGACGGGATGCCGGGGTTGCCGCCGAGAATCAGACCGGCCGTGCGGGAGTGGTTTCGTTCTTCCTCCGCAAAATCCCAGGCCCGCCCGCCGTTGCGGGAGAAGCCCGCCAGGAAGATCGGTGCATTCACCAGTTCGGGACGATCGGCCTGCGCAGCCGCTGCTGCCAGGGCCAGGTCGAGGAGTTCGGTGCCGTACTTGTAGCGGAGCAGGCAGCCGATGACGGCCCAGCCTTCCGCACGTGCCACGGCCTGCAATTCCGTGTTGTCGCTGGTGAAGGTGGAGCCGAGGTCGAAGAGTATGGCCCTGATCCGGCGGTGGTTGCCGGGAATGAAGATCCGGATCCGCGACGGCGTGGGCTTGTCGGTTGGTTTGTCCTGCCGGTCGGGGTTGGAGTATTGAATGACGAGGTCACCGCCGGCCTCGGCGTGCGCGTCGATCCGCCGGGCGGTGCCGGTGACTTCGATCGGCGGCGGGATGCCCTGAGTGGACTTTGACTGGGCGTGCCCCGGGGACGCAGCGGCTGCCGCCATCACCACTCCCAGGATCGCGCTTGCCGTAACTCGCATGGTCACAGCATAAAGGACGGCGGCGGCCGCCGTTTTTCGCCCCGTCACCGCGGCTCCTAGACTACCCATCCTCCACTCCAGCAAGGAACCCCGCCGTGGCCGACCAGCTTCGCCGCACACCGCTTTGTCCCTGGCACGAGGCCCACGGCGGCCGGATGGTCGACTTCGCCGGCTGGTGGATGCCGGTGCAGTACGCGTCGATCGTCGACGAGCACGTCGCCACGCGGACGGCGGCCGGGATGTTCGACGTCTCGCACATGGGCCGCCTCACGGTCACGGGCCCCGGCTCCCGCGACTGGCTCGAGTCGCTGCTCACGCGGCGGGTGGCCGACATGGAAGTGGGCCGCGTCCGCTACACGCTCGTGACGAGCGACTCCGACGGCAGCGTCGCGATCCTCGACGACGCCCTCGTGGCCCGCGAGGCCGACGCTGCCGACGGCACGCCCCGTTTCACGCTCGTCGTCAACGCCAGCAACCGCGACCGGGTCGTGGCCTGGCTGCGATCACGGCTCCCCGAAGCGGGCGTCGCGCTCGCCGACCGCACGCACGACACGGCGATGATCGCCGTCCAGGGCCCGCAGGCGGTGTCCATCGTCGGCGGCCTCTGCCCGCCGGCCGACGCCGCCCGGATCGCGGCCCTGAAGAACTACACCGCGACGACCGCCACGCTGGCCGGCACGCCCGCGGCCGTGAGCCGCACCGGCTACACCGGCGAAGATGGCGTCGAACTCGTCGTGCCGGCGGCGGCGGCCGTGGCCGTCTGGTCGGCGCTCCACGCGGCGGGCACCCCCCATGGCCTGCGGCCCTGCGGCCTCGGCGCCCGCGACACGCTGCGACTCGAGGCGGGGATGCCGCTCTACGGCCACGAGCTCACGGCCACGAGCGACCCGTTCGCGATCGGCCTCGGGCTCGCATTCCACTTCGAGGGGGCGAACGGCGGCCCGCGGTCGTTCCCGGGAAGTGACGCCTTTCGGCGGATGCGGGACGCCGCCGCCCCGCAGGTCCGCGTCGGGATCGTCTTCGACTCCAAGCGGTCGGCCCGCGAGGGGGCGGAAGTCCGCGTGGGGAGCCACCGGGTGGGCACCGTGACCAGCGGCAGCTTCGCCCCCACCGTCGGCGCGGCCGTGGCGATGGCACTCGTCGCGCGGGATGCCGCCCAGCCGGGCACGGCGGTGGACGTGATGATCCGCGACGTCGCCCAGCCCGGCCGCATCGCCCCCCTGCCCTTCTATCAGCGGCCACGCGGCTGAGGCCGTGCCCGAACCGGCCGCTATCGGCTATCCTGCCAGCCACGGCGCAGGCCGCCGACGAACACCGCATCATCGACCCCTGGAGAGACCGATGGCCGCCGATCTCAAGTTTGCGAAGACCCACGAATGGATCCGCCCCGAGGACGGCGGTCTGGCGACCGTCGGCATCTCGGCCTACGCCGTCGCCGCACTCACCGACCTCGTCTTCATGCAGCTCCCGCAGGTGGGGCGGAAGGTGAAGGCCGGCGAGTCGATCGGCGAGATCGAGAGCGTGAAAGCGGTGAGCGACTTCTACGCGCCGGTCTCGGGCGAGATCGTGGCGGTCAATGCCGCCGTGCCGAACGCGCTCGAGACCCTCGGGCAGGATCCATACGGCGCCGGGTGGCTGGTGAAGATCCGGCCCGACGCCCCCGCCGAGATGTCAGCCCTGCTCGACCAGGCCGCCTACGATGCCCTGGTCAAGGCCGGGCACTGACCCTGGGCATGCCGCGACTTCGACGGAACACCGCCCACACGGTCCGCGTGAGGTGCCGGCCCCCTGCGTTCGCGGAAGCAGACAAACCCTGATGGCCACACCCGAAGTTCCGATCTGGTGGGACGAGCCGGCCGACGCGTTCACCAACATGGCGGCCGACGAACTCCTCGCCGCCGAGGCCGACCGCCGCGGCTGCCTCGTGGTGCGGCTCTACGGCTGGAGCCCGACGAGCGTCTCGCTCGGCGCCTTTCAGGAGATCGCAGCGGCCCGCGGACTGGAGGCCATCGCCGGCGTCCCGCTGGTGCGTCGCCCCAGCGGCGGCGGCGCGCTCGTCCACGGCACCGACCTGACCTACGCCGCGGCCGTGCCCCGCCGGCATCCGTGGGGCCAGTCGGCACAGGCGTTTTACGACGCGTTCCACGCGGCGCTCGTCGCGGAGCTCCGCGGCCGGGGCGTCGCGGCGCGACAGCACCAGGCCACCGGTGCCGCCGCCGTGCATCCGGAGCCTGTGCTGTGCTTCGACCGGCGGGCCGCGGGAGACGTCGTCGTGGCCCGACCGGGTGCCGCAGCCGCGGCTGACGACCCGAAGATCATGGGCAGCGCCCAGCGTCGGCTGGAGGGCGTGATCCTCCAGCATGGCAGTCTGCTGCTGCGGGCCAACGCCGCGGTCGGCCCCGGCGGTCGGCACGTCGGGCTCCTCGACCTGTACCCGGCGGCCGGCCTCGAAGAGAGCGGCCTGGTCGAGGCGTGGCTGGGGAGGGTCGCGCGTGCCTGCGGAGCCGTGGCCGCGCGTCAGGCCGCCGGCTTCCGCTCGAGCCGCGGGGCGGAAGTGGCAGTCCGTGCCACTCGCTTCCAAGACGCGGGCTGGATCGGCCGCCGCTGACCGCCGCGGCCGCTGGCCTCACGGGGGCGGCGGTTGCTAGGATATTCAAAGCCCTCTGCCCCGCCCCCCGGCCCGCCCCTTCCTCGATCCTCGCCATGGTCACGAAATTGATCGTCGCCTCCGGCAAAAGCGCCGGCCGCTCCATCGCGATCAAGCGCAGCAAGCTCCTCATCGGCCGGTCGGAGGAATGTGACGTCCGGCCGCTGAGCGAGGATGTGAGCCGGCGGCACTGCGCCGTTCACGTCGGGCCGGCCGAGACGTGGGTCGAAGACCTCGGCAGCCGCAACGGCACGTTCGTCAACGGCACGAAAATCTCGGAAAAGATCCGGGTCAAGGACGGCGACATCATCCGCGTCGGGGCGCTCGAACTGAAAGTCTCCTGCGTCCACCCGGCCGCCAAGGCGGGCACGGAGGACGACGTCTCCCGTTGGCTGATGGCCGACGAAAAGCCGGCGGGGATGTTCGACACGACCCGGCCGTTGAACGCCGCCGCCGGGCAGCCCGCGACCGACGACTCGTCGCCGGGATCATTCATCTCCGGCATCGGCAGTCCGCTGCCGACCGCCGGCTCCAGCGAAACCACCCAAACGTCCGCGACCACGTCGGCGATCGACGTGCTCAAGGCGGCGAGCAAGACCGCCCCAGGGAGTCTCCCGACGCCGGCGAAGAAGGGGGCCGACTCATCGCGGGACGCGGCCGCCGAGGCGCTCAAGAAGTTCTTCGAGAAGCGGTGACGGGGAGCGTGCCCATCCTGTTCGGCACGACATTGCGGCGTGATGGCAGCGTCGCCGATCTCGCCTCTCCCTCGGGGAGAGGCCGGCCGCAGGCCGGGTGAGGGTGCTGACAAAGCTGCGCGGATTCCTTGCACCCTCACCCCGGCCCTCTCCCAGAGGGAGAGGGAGAGGGAGAGACCGCCGCTCCAGGGAAGCCCAGGGCGCACGACGGCCAGAGACCGCCGCGACACGGGAAGACCGGTCGTGCGGCGCATGACGGTCGTGCGGCCCGCAGGGTTTCTCCCACCCCGAAAGCCTGAAAATCCGCGTTTTTTTCCGGAGCCGGCAGCCTCTGCGCCACCGGCAGCGGGCATGCTTCTCATGCCGGCCCCACCGCCAGGAGCACGCCATGACCGCCGCCACCCGCCCTGCCCCGCGCACCCCCCGTCGCCCGCCCAACCAGCAGTTCGCCGCGGTCCAGCGCGGCAGCCGGCGGCGGATGATCGATCCGACCACCTGCGAACGGGAATACGCCGCCGACGAGCTCGAGTTCATGCAGGCGCTCGATCGCTACAAGCGGACCAGCGGCCGCATGTTCCCGACGTGCAGCGAGATCCTGCAGGTCGTCCGGTCACTGGGCTACGCAAAATAGGCAAGGGCGGGCAGTCTTGCCCCGCCGCCAGAGCGTCCGGTACCGTCCTGCGCCCCACGTTGCCGGGGGATGGAGAGCGCCCGTGCCGCCGCGTGCCACGCCTGCGAGTCCGCATCCTGCCCGCCGAGCCGCCATGCTCGTGGCGCTGGCCTGCGCGGGCTGCGGAGGCATCGGGAAGAACGACAACGCCCAGGGAGTGGCCCTCTACCAGCAGGGAAACTACCTCGGCGCCGCCAGCCACTTCCAGCAGGCGCTCGCCCGCCAGCCGGGCAACCCCGACTGCTTCTACAACCTCGGGGCGACCTACCACCAGCAGGCGAAGGTCTTCGGCCGGCCGGCCGACCTCCAGACCGCGGAGCAGTATTACCACCTCTGCCTGGCCCGCAATCCGAACCACGAGGCCTGCCAGCGGGCGCTCGCGGTGCTGCTGGTCGAGGAGAAGCGCCGTGACGACGCCATCGCCCAGTTGCGGTCCTGGTCGCAGCGGCAGCCCTCCGATCCCGATCCGCACGTCGAACTCGCCCGGCTGAGCCAGGAGCAGGGCGACCTGCGGCAGGCCGAGGCCGAACTCAACGCCGCCTTGGCGGTCGCGCCCAACGACGCCCGGGCGCTCGTCGCCCTCGCCGCGCTGCGCGAGGCGAGCGGCGATCGTTCCCAGGCACTCGCCACCTACTCCCGGGCGCTCGCCGCGAACCCGAGCCAGCCCGTCGTCGCGGCGAAGGTCGCCTCGCTCCAGCAGGCCCAGGCGGGCTTCCCCCCCGTGCCCGGCGGACCGGCTCAGCCGTTCGGCCTGACGCCGCCATCCCCCGGCGCGATGGGCGCGACGCCCGGCCCGTTCGGCACCGTGGCCCGTTGACCGCGCCGCGGGAGGCCCCTATTCTGCCGGCGAATCGCGGTAGATCCGCGTCGCCGCCCGGGAGTCAGCCGTGATGGATCGCAGTTCGGCCGCAGTGGAACGCGTCTTCAATTTCTCGCCTGGGCCGGCCGTGCTGCCGCTGGAGGTGCTGGAGCGGGCACAAGCCGAGCTCGTGGCGCTGCCGGGCGTGGGGATGTCGGTGCTGGAGATCAGCCACCGCAGCCCCCCCTTCGACAGGATCCTCGAGGAAACGCTCCAGGGGCTCCGCGGCCTGCTCGAGGTGGGCGCGGACCATGAGATCGTGCTCCTGCAGGGGGGCGCGAGCCTGCAGTTCTCGATGGTGCCGATGAACCTGCTGCGCGGCCAGTCCGGCTCCGCGGATTACATTCTGACCGGCACGTGGGGCACCACCGGCGCCAAGGAGGCCCGCCGCGAGGGCAAGGTCCACGTGGCCTGGGATGGCGCCGCCACGAAGTACGACCGGCTGCCGGTCGCCGGCGAGATCGCCCTCTCCCCGAACCCGGCCTATGTCCACATCACGAGCAACGAGACCATCCAGGGCGTGCAGTGGAAGCGGGATCCGCACGTCGGCTCGGCGCCGCTGGTGAGCGACTGCTCCAGCGACTTTCTCTCCCGGCCGATCGACGTCGCGAAGCACGGCCTGATCTACGCCTGCGCCCAGAAGAACGCCGGCATCGCGGGCGTGACCGTGGTCATCATCCGCAAAGACCTGCTCGAGCGGTCGCGGGACGACCTGCCGACGATGCTCGACTACCGGACGTACGTGAGCAACGGCTCGCGGCCGAACACGCCGCCGGTGTTCGCCATCTACATTCTCGGCCTCGTGTGCAACTGGATTCGTGACACGATGGGGGGCCTCGCCGGCATGCACAGGCACAACGTCGCCAAGGCGAAGCTGCTGTACGACGTCCTGGACGGCTCGGGGGGCTTCTACGCCGGCCACGCCCGCCCCGACTGCCGCTCCGACATGAACGTCACCTTCCGGCTGCCCGACGAGGCGCTGGAGAAGGAGTTCGTGAAGGCGGCCGCCGGCCACGGACTGATGGACCTCAAGGGGCATCGGTCCGTCGGCGGCATCCGCGCCAGCATCTATAACGCCATGCCGGTCGAAGGCGTCACCGCCCTCCGCGACTTCATGGTCGATTTCCAGCAGGCCAGGCGGGCCTGACCAACCGCCATCACTCCCCCTCCGGATTTCCGCCGCATGCCCTCGATCATCGTCCTCGACACGCTCAGTCCCGACGGCCTGGCCCTGCTCGACGCCGCCGCCGCTGCCGGCATCAGCTATGAGGTCGTCACCGGCCTCTCCGGCGACGCGCTCCGCGAGGCCCTGGCGCGGCACGACGGCGCCATCTGCCGCAGCGGCGTGAAGATCACCGCCGCCGCCCTGGCCGGCAACCATCGGCTGAAGGCGATCGTCCGCGCCGGCGTGGGCACGGACAACATCGACAAGGAGGCGGCCACGCGGCAGGGCATCGTGGTCATGAACACGCCCGCCGGCAACACCGTGAGCACGGCCGAGCACGCCTTCGCGCTCCTCCTCGGGCTGTCCCGCAACATCGCCGCCGCGGACGCCAGCCTGCGGGACCACAAGTGGGACCGCAACAAGTTCATGGGCGCGCAGCTCGCGGGCAAGACGCTGGGCATCGTGGGCCTGGGCCGGATTGGACAGGCCGTCGCGGCGCGGGCCCGGGCCTTCGACATGCGGGTCATGGGCTTCGATCCCTTTCTCTCGCCGGACCGCGCCGCCGAGCTCGGTATCGAGCTCATCGAGAGCGTGCGCGGCATGCTGCCCCACGTCGACTACCTGACGGTGCACACGCCCCTCACCGACGAGACCCGGCACCTCGTCGGCATGGAGGAACTGAAGCTCCTCAAGCCGGGGGTGCGGCTGGTCAACTGCGCCCGCGGCGGCATCTACGACGAGCAGGCGCTCGTCGCGGGCCTGCAGTCGGGCGTCATCGGGGGCGTGGCCCTCGACGTCTTCGAGAAGGAGCCGTGCACCGACAGCCCGCTGTTCGGCATGCCCGGCGTGCTCGTCACGCCACACCTCGGGGCCAGCACCGAGGAAGCGCAGTCGCAGGTGGCCGTCGAGGGCGTGGGCCTGCTCGTCGACTTCCTCACGACGGGCACGATCAAGCACGCCGTCAACTCGAGTGCCGTCGATCCGGCGGCGCTGGAGGGTGTCCGCGGCTTCCTCGACCTCGCCTGGCGGCTGGGCCAACTGGTGTCCCGCCTCGACGACGGTCAGCCCCGCTCCTGCTCGATCGCCTACCGGGGTGAGATCGCCTCGCGCAACACCCGCCTCGTCACCGCCGCCTTCGCGGCCGGCCTCCTCGAGTCGGCGATCGAGGACGTGAACATCGTCAACGCGGAGATGCTGCTGCGCGACCGGGGCATCGAGCTCGTGGAGCAGAGCCGCACCGATCCCGGGGCCTTCAGTTCCGTGGTCGCGGTCGACCTCGTGTCAGGCGACCGCGTGCATCGCGCGGCAGGGACCCTCTTCGGCCATGCGATGCCCCGGCTGGTGCAACTGGAGGGCCACCGTCTCGAGGCCTATCTCGACGGCGTGCTCCTGGTGTTCACGCATCAGGACGTGCCGGGCATCATCGGCCGCGTCGGCACCACCTTCGGGCAGTTGGGGGTGAACATCGCCCAGATGACGGTCGGCCGGTCCGCTCCCGGCGGCGACGCGATCGGCGTGCTGAATCTCGACCAGGAGCCTTCAGCCGAGGCCCTGGCGGCGGTGCTGGCCTGCCCGGGAATCCGGTCGGCGCGGGTCGTGAAGCTGCCGCCCGCCGGGCAGCTTCCCTGCTGGCTGGCCGCCTCGGCGGCCGCGGCCAGACGGCCGTGATGGGCCGGTGGGTATGCTCAATGTCCGTGGAAAAAGCCCTCCATGGCCTTTTTCCACTTGATCGACCGCAGGAAACGCCGAGGGTTTCCTGGGTCGATGGCCATCGCATCCTGCGCTGGCTGTCCGTGGAAAAAGCCCTCCATGGCCTTTTTCCACTTGATCG
>CAZJHQ010000092.1:0-9341 GCA_964545915.1 uncultured Candidatus Kuenenia sp.
TGGTCGAGCACCTCGACGATCTCGGCCTCGTCGGCGCCGTTGACGGCCTGGCCGAGCTCGTTGTGGTCCACGAGCACGAGCTTCGGCTTGGGCGGGCTGATGAGATCGCTCTTGAAGGCCAGGCCCACGAGCCGGCCATCGTCGCCGACCACCGGAAACACCGGCTGGGCCGACCGCTCCGCCACCGCCCGCGCCTCCGCCACCGGCGCCTTGCCCGGCACCGTGATCACGTCGGTGTCGACCACCGGATCGACGAACTGCGACGACTTCAGCCGCAGCGTGGTGTTCACCGTGTCGAACGGGCTCAAGATCACCGACACGCCCCGCAGCTTCGCCAGATCGACCAGTCCCGCCGACAGCGTGAAGCCGCCGGTGATCACCAGGGCCCGCACGCCGTGCTCGATGGCCGGCAGCTGGATCGTGGGCCGGTCGCCGCAGACCACGATCAGCCGCTCCCGCGGATACTTCTGCATCCGCTCCGTGAACCCCTCGGCGCTCATCGCCCCCACCATCACCAGCAGCTCGTCCCGCTGCTCCGGCTCGATCGCGTGTTGGAAGCCGCCGCCGAGCACCTCGCGGATCTTGGCGAGGCTCGTGGTCACGGTGCGGCTCTTGGTGGCGTCGGCCGAGTCGTGAAAGAAGAGCTCCATCAGTTCGAGCACCGAGAGCACGCCCACCACGCGGCGGTCGTCGTCCACGACCGGGATCGCCCGCAGGTCGCCCTCCTTCATCCGCTGGTAGGCCTCGTGGAACGTGTCGCCGAAGGCGGCCGTCACCACCTCGCGGCGGCAGACGTCCTCCACCTGCGGCCGCACGTCCATCACGATCCGCGGCGCCGCCAGGCCGGCCCGCTCGAGCACGTACTCCGTCCGCTTGTTCGGCGGCCCGCAGCAGCAGGCCACAGCGTCGGGCCGGGTGGTGCGGCGCAGCAGGTCGGCGTAGGCGATCGCCGAGCAGATGGCGTCGGTGTCGGGATTGCGATGCCCGAAGACGAGCGTGCTCATGGGTTGTGGATCAGGCCTCACCCGGAGCCTGGTACCAGCAGGCCAGCGACGGATCCCAGGAGAGGATCTCGTCGGCCTTGAAGTAGATGCCGATCTCGCGGGCGGCCGACTCGGGCGAGTCGGAGGCATGCACGAGGTTCATCTGCCGGCTCGACGAATAGTCGCCGCGGATCGTGCCGGCCGCCGCCTTGAGGCCGCTGGTGGCGCCGAGCATCTCGCGGACGACGCGGATCACCTCCGGCCCCTGGAACACCGTCGCCACCACCGGCGACGCCGTGATGAACTCTTCGAGCCCCGGATAGAACGGCTTCTCGACGTGCTCGGCGTAGTGCTGCTTGGCGACCGCGGGGGTGACCCGCAGCATCTTCATCGCCACCAGCCGCAGTCCCTTCTCCTCGAACCGCGCGAGGATCCTGCCGAGCAGGCCGCGTTCCAGGCAATCGGGCTTGAACATCACGAACGTTCGTTCCATGGGCGGCGGCGTCTCCAGGTGAAGTGTGGGTGAGGATGCGGGTCATCAAGGGATGATACTGGTCCGGGGAGTGTATGTAGCGGCTGCGTGAGGCCACAACCAGCCCGGGTTGCGACGCCACGCCCGCCCCCCTACCCTCCCGCGCCATGACGCTCGCTTCCCGCCACCGGCGCCTCGGCCTGATCCTGCTGGCTGCCGCCGCGCTCGGCACCGGTCTGGCCGCGCCCGCCCGGGCCGCCGACCTGCCCCCCGACCTGGTCTCCCGCTTCACCCGGCAGGTGCAGCCGCTGCTCCTCAATCGCTGCGCCACCGGCGCATGCCACGGCGGCCCGCGCGGCCACGCCCCGCAGTTTCATCGCGATCCGGCCAGCAGCGGCATCACCCTGGCCAACGCCGCCACATTTCGCGATCTGCTCGGCCCCGACGGCGACCCCGCACCGCTCGTGCAGCGGCTTTCTGCGCGTCACCCGGCCGACTCGAAGTCGCGCACGCTCGTGATGACGCCGCTCACGCCCCGCGAACGCGCCGTGCTCGAAGGCTGGCTCGTGGACGCCCGGCATGCCACCGGTAAGCGACGGCTGCACGATCCCGACGTCGCCCCCGCGAGCCACACGGAGCCCCCCGCGACGCCGCGTCCGCCCAACCGCCTGCAAACACTCCTCGATACCGGCGCCCAGCCACCGACGCCACGCGGGCAGCCGCCAGAGGGGGCCAGCAGGTTCAGCGGCATCGTCGATCTCCGCACTGCACCGCCCGCCGCCGGCCTCACACCGGAATCCGCCCCGCCATCACCGCCTCAAGAAACGGCCGATTCCCTTCCAGCACGTCTGGATGCTCCATCATCTCCTGGGCCGACAGCCAGAGAATCTCGCTGACCTCCACTGGATGCGGCACGAGTTCGTTGTCGCCGCGGAGCGTGACGGTCCACCACGCCAGTTCGGTGCCCCAGCTCGTCATGCTCCGCCACACGCACTCCCGTGCCTCGACGATCGCCGCCAGCTCCTCGTGGCATTCGCGGACCACTGCCTGGTGCTCCTCCTCGCCCGGTTCGACGTGACCGCCGGGGAAGCAGATCGTGCCCCCCGCCGCCACCGTCAGGCCGCGGCGGATCACCAAGAACCGATCGCCACGCCGCGTCACGGCCACCACGCCGCGTCGCCCGTTGGGACGCACTTCGCCGTCCTGCATGACCGCCTCCTCTGCCTGCGTCCCTAAGATCGATCCCACGGGCCGCCCGCACCGGCCACCGGGCTTTCCTCGGCCCACCGCCGCGGGCCGTTGGTGGGCCACTCGCATACACTACACTGTTCGATTTCTAGCGACCGCGATCCCCGCGGCCACAACCGCCCCCCGCCAGGACGATTCGGCACATGGATTCCGCCCCGCGGCCCAAGGGACCGTCGAACACCCCGCCCATGCTCGGCCGACCGCTCGGCATGCCGGCGGTGATCCTCCTCCTCCTCGCGGCCCTGGCACTGGCCACCTACCTCACCAGCGGGGTGGCCGGCGGCCGGCCGGTGATGCGCTACGACGAGTTCGTGCAGCAGGTGAAGGCCGGCAACGTCGCGGCGATCGAGCTCACCGGCGACCGGCTCGTGGGCGAGCTCAAGGAGGCCCCGGCCGAGGCCAAGCCCGGCCTGCGAAACGTGAAGGCCTTCCAGCTCGACCTCAATCCCTACCTCCGGGAGAGCTTCGACCGGCTGATGCAGGATCACGACGAGATCCGCAAGGCCACGAAGTCGCCCGAAGACCCGACCGGCTTCCTGCTTGGCCTCTACCTGCTCGTGCCGCTGTTGCTCATGGCGGGCTTCTGGATGACGCTCCGCCGGGCCCGCGACCCGCTGGGCAACACCGGCTTCCTCGGCGGCTTCTCCAAGTCGCCCGCCAAGCGCTATGGCGCCGGCGACAAGACGGTCACGTTCGCCGACGTGGCGGGACTCGAACAGGTGAAGCAGGACCTCCAGGAGATCGTGGAGTTTCTCAAGGACCCGAAGAAGTTTCAGCGGCTCGGCGGCCGCGTGCCCAAGGGCGTGCTCCTGATGGGCCCGCCGGGCACCGGGAAGACGCTCCTCGCCCGGGCGGTGGCCGGCGAGGCGGGCGTGCCCTTCTTCTCGATCTCGGGCAGCGAGTTCATCCAGATGTTCGTCGGCGTGGGCGCCTCGCGGGTCCGCGACCTCTTCAAGACGGCCAAGGACAACGCCCCGGCGATCCTGTTCATCGACGAGATCGACGCCGTCGGAAGAGTTCGCGGCGCCGGGCTCGGCGGCGGCCACGACGAGCGCGAGCAGACGCTCAACCAGATCCTCTCCGAGATGGACGGCTTCAGCCCGTCGGAGAGCGTGATCATCCTCGCCGCGACCAACCGCCCCGACGTGCTCGACCCCGCGCTGTTGCGGCCCGGCCGCTTCGACCGCCACGTGACCGTCGATCGCCCCAACCAGAAGGCCCGGCTCGCCCTCTTCAAGGTCCACACGCGAAACGTGCCGCTCGCCGCCGACGTTGATCTCGACCGGCTCGCCGGCGCGACGGTGGGTCTGACCGGCGCCGACATCCGCAACCTCGTCAACGAGGCCGCCCTGTGGGCCACGCGGCACGACAAGGACGCCGTCGACTCCTCCGACTTTGACTACGCCCGCGACAAGGTGCTCATGGGCCCGAAGCGGGAGGAGGTGCTGGCAGGCCGCGAGAAGAAGATGACGGCCTACCATGAGGCGGGCCACGCGCTGGGCGCCTGGCTGCTGCCCGGCGTGGACAAGCTCCACAAGGTGACGATCATCCCCCGCGGCCGGGCCTTGGGCGTGACGCAGCTGGTGCCCGAGGAGGACCGGATGAACATCGGTGAGTCCGACCTCCACAACCGGCTCGTCTTCATCCTCGCCGGCCGGGCGGCGGAGAAGCTCGTGTTCGGCGAGTATTCGGCGGGCGCTGAGAACGACCTCATGCAGGCCACGCGGATCGCCCGCAAGATGGTGGCCCACTGGGGCATGAGCGAGCGGGTGGGCCCGGTGGCCTGCGCCAGCTCCAACGAGCATCCCTTCCTCGGCCGCGACGTCTACGAGCAGCGGGAGTTCAGCGAGGCCACCGCGCGGATCATCGACGAGGAGGTGTCGCGGCTGCTTTCCGAGGCCGCCGCGCGGGCCACGAAGCTCCTCTCCGATCACCGCGAGAAGCTCGACAGCCTCGCCGGCGCCCTCGAGACCCGCGAGATGCTCGACGACACGGAGGTGGTGGAGATCATCGGCCCGGCCACGCCCCGCCGCGGTGAATCCGTCACCCCTGCCGACGCCGCCACCGCCGCCCAGGCCGCCCGCGACTCGCAGGCCGGCTGACCCTGCAACCGATTTGGGCGTCCCTCGCACATCGCGCACCGCCGTTCCGCCAGACTGCCTCATGTGCCCGGGAATGGGTTTCTGATTCGCGAGTTTTGGCGTTCCCGTGCCTTGAAGCCCGAGGCGCGAGCCGAGGGAATGCGGAGCGGTTTCCGCTGCAGCCACGCCCATTCCCTCGGCTTACGCCTTTTGGTGTTGCGCATTCTCCAGTCTTGCTCTCAGCTCGAGACGCGAGAACGACACAAAAAGCCCCCGGCGGAAGCCGGGGACGATGATGTACGCGAACCTGCGGCTTCGTGCCGCAGTTCGCTTGGCGGGCCTCCGCCCGCACGCAGACAACCCGGCCCTCCGGGCCTGGCGCTCACACAAAAAGCCCCCGGCGGAAGCCGGGGGACTCCGGGTTGCATCCCTTCCCGCTTGCCATGCGAAGCGGGTTCGAACCGGGAAATTGCGTGCCGTCATCCGGCATGGACGGCGGGGTGGTTTTCGTGCCCGGAGTCCCCGGGTTTCCACCCGGGGCTTCTTGTGTGGGTGCCAGGCCCGGAGGGCCGGGTTGATTCCAAGCGGGCGCAGGCCCGCCAAGCGAACCGCGGCACGAGGCCGCGGGTTCGCGTGCAGCATGCCCCCGGGTTTCCACCCGGGGCTTCTTGGGCCACGCGCGCCATTCACACAAAAAGCCCCCGGCGGAAGCCGGGGGACTCCGGGTCGCATCCCTTCCCGCTTGCCATGCGAAGCGGGTTCGAACCGGGAAATTGCGTGCCGTCATCCGGCATGGACGGCGGGGTGGTTTTCGTGCCCGGATTCCCCGGGTTTCCACCCGGGGCTTCTTGGGCGGCTGAAGAAACCGAGTCCCAATTCAAAGGATCTGCAAAACAACGTTCGCAACCGGGTTGATACACCGGCGATGCGCTGTCGAGCCAGTCAACACGACCCACAGCGGGGCCGGCCGGCGGCACGGTGGGCCAGCGCCTCCACGATCGCCCCCACGCCTTCGGCGGCGCCGGCCGCCATCTGACAGACGTGCTCGGCATCGGTGAGCGTCGGGGCGTCGGGCTTCGCGACGTTCGTCACCACCGAGCAGACGGCGACCTCCAGCCCCATGCGCCGCGCCGCCACGACCTCCGGCACCGTCGACATCCCCACCACGTCGGCCCCGAACTTCCGCAGCATCCGATACTCCGCCCGCGTCTCGTAGCTCGGCCCCGACAGGAAGGCATACACGCCCCGCCGCGCGACCGCGTCCACCCGGCGGGTCGCCGCGATCGCCAGGTCGGCCAATCGCGGGTCGTAGCCCGCCGTCGGCTCTACCTCCGCGGCCGGCTCGAGCGCCGCATCCCATCTGTGGCGGACGAAGTCGAGGTGGTCGGTGACCACGACGAGTTCGCCGCTTCGCATGTCGGGGCGGAGGCCGCCGGAGGCGTTTGTGAGCAGCAGCGTGCGGACGCCGAGTGCGGCGAGCAGTTCAGTGCCCCGGGAGAGCGTCTCGGGCGGAAAGCCCTCGTAGCCGTGAACGCGGCCCTGCAGCATCGCGATCGGCACGCCGTACAGTCGGCCGCACACGATCCGGCCGGCGTGCCCCGTCGCCGTCGACGTCGCCAGCCAGCCCGTCTCCGCGGCCGGCATCGCCCACGCGTCGCCGAGCCGATCGGCCAGGCTGCCGAGCCCGGTGCCGAGCACCACGCCGATCGCCGCCCGGCTGCCGCCGGCCGCGACGATCCGCTCGGCGGCGGCGACCGCCGCCGCCCGCGGCCTGCCGCCGCTTGAGCCGGCACCCTTTGCCGGTCGCCGCTGAAAATCATAAAACGTCACTCTTCGCACCCCGACACCTGCAGCAGCATACGAGGGATCCCACCGCATGCCCACCCGCGCCGAGAAGTTCGCCGGCCTGTCCGTCGCCATCGTCACGCCGTTCCGCGACGGCTCCGTAGACGCGGCGCGGCTCCGTGAGCAGGTCGAGTTCCAGGCCCGGGCGGGCACCACCTGCATCTGCCCGGTCGGCACGACGGGCGAATCCCCCACGCTCACGCACGAGGAGCACGAGCGGGTGATCGCCGAGAGCATCGAGGCGGCGGCGGGCCGCATGCTCGTCATGCCCGGCACCGGCAGCAACTCCACCGCCGAAGCCGTGCGGCTCACGAAATACGCCGCCAAGGCCGGCGCCGACGCGGCCCTCGTCGTCGGGCCGTATTACAACCGCCCCACGCAGCAGGGCATTTACGAGCACTTCAAGGCGCTCGCCGAGGCGGTCGACATCCCGATCTGCGTCTACAACATTCCCGCCCGCACCGGCCGCAACATCGAGCCCGAGACGATCCTCCGCCTCGCGGAGCTGCCCGGCATCGCGATGGTCAAGGAGGCGACCGGTTCGATGGACCAGGCCTCGCAGGTGCTCGCCGCCACCGATCTCACCGTCCTCTCCGGCGACGACAGCATGACGCTGCCCCTGCTGGCGATCGGCGGCCGGGGCGTGATCTCCGTCGTGGGCAACATCGTGCCCGCCGACATGAAGGCCCTGTGCGACGCCTTCGACGCCGGCGACCTCGCCCGGGCCAGGGCCCTGCACCACAAGCTCTTCGGCCTGGGCCGCGACCTGCTCGGCCTGGCGAGCAACCCGATCCCGATCAAGGCCGCGATGGCGATGCTCGGCCGCGACACGGGCGACGTGCGGCTGCCGCTGGTGAGTCTCGAGGCCCCACTGGCCGCCCGGCTCCGGCAGGTGCTCGTGGCCTACGGCCTCGACGTCCGCCCGCCGGCCTGACGTTCAGCCGAGCTCCCGCAGGGCGGCCCCCTGCGCGTCGAACCGGGCGATCACGATGTCGTGATGCTCGGCCAGGCCGAGGCTCTCCAAAACCTCGACCAGTTGCCCGGCGGATTCCAGCGTTTCACAGCAGACCATCACCGCCGGCCCCCAGCTGCTCTGGGCGGCGCCGGGGAAGCCGAGCTCGTCGAGCAGTTCCAGAAGCCGCTCCGTCGCGCCGGCGTACGGCAGGTCGCGCGACTCGGTCTCGAACGGCTTGCCGGCGAGCGTGCCATAGTGCTTCACCGCCCGGGCGAACTCCGCAAACTTCGCCTCGACCGCCGCGGGGAGCAACTCCATCAGCGCGATCCGCGCCAGCTCCGCCGACACGTCGTTCGGCACCGGCGGCAGCCGGCTGAACGCCGCCTTCTCCGCCTCGCCGTGCAGTCCGGCCACGTCGCGGCCGACGATCACCACGCACCGCCAACTCGAAGGCAGTCGCACCCGCGCCACCATCGGCGAGAACTCACGCTTCGCATCGTCGTGGGCCTCCGGCGCGGCGATCGACCGGCCAGCCTCGACGATCAGCCCGCCGCGGCTGAATCCATAGACACCCACGCACGAGCGTCGGCCTCGGCCGACGATCCGGGCCAATTCAAGGGCGTCGCTGGTATCGAACAGCCAGTCGTGATCCGACGGCCGCGGCGACTCTTGGGCGGGATGGGGCACACCCGACGACTCGCGATCTGGCCCGCCACGAAACAGGTGCCGCATTCCGGCGGCGACCGCCAGGCCGAGCTGGGTGCCGCTGCCGAGGCCGACGTGGCTGCGGGGCGCCGCGAGCACCTCGATCGCGCAGCCCGCCTTCTCGAGCCCCCAGCCCTGGACGCAGGCCTGCGCGAACCGCAGCGCCCGTTCACCGTGTGGACCGCGGGCCTCGAACCGCTCCGCGCGGCGCAGCCGCACGTGCACGCCCGGCCGATCGACCATCACGCCCACGCCCCCGAAGGCCCGCATCGTCGGCACACCGAACGACATCATGCCCAGGTGGAGGCGGGCGGGCGTGCGGACTTCGACGGCGTTCATGGAGGGATTCCGGGGCGGAACCTCGATCATAGCCCACAGTTCAGCCGGCGCCGTGGGCTGCGACCACGTCCCGCAGGATCGCAAACGCCTCGTGGTCGCGCGGCCCGCCGGTCTTGTCCACCAGCGGCTGCAGGTCGTCGAGCCGCTGGCGGACGGCGGCCGCGCCGGTGAGGTGCAGCCGGGTGACGAGGATCGCGGCCTCGACCACGGCATGGGCCGCACGGTTGAACCCCAGGAACGGCCGCAGGTCGTGTTCCACGGCGACGCGGGCCACGAGCCGCGCTCTCGCCTCCGCCCCGTCCGCCGCCTCGATCCGAAACTCGTAGGCCCGGCAGGCGTCGGCGAGGACGTGGCCGCGGACGTGCGTGGCGGCCCGGGCCCGCGGCGGCCCGTCGAGGCGGCCGGCGACGACCCGGGCGAGGAGCAGGGAATCGTCCGTGAGGTGGAACACGCCCTCGGGATGCCGCGCCAGGTTGGCCGCGGTCTGGCTTGTGGCAAAGGGCCGCAGCACGAGCGTCTCGATCGCGCCGGCAGCCCGCTGCCCGTCGTCGATCCACGGCCCCATCGCGGCCACGTGCATGCCGCCGGCGGCGTCGAGCGTCGTCACGAGTCCTTCGAGAATCATGTGGACTACCAGACTGTGAAACAGGTCTTCCCGAGCAGGATGCGAGGTATGCCGACTGTGGAAACCCTTGGCGTTGCCACCGGTCGGC
>CAZJHQ010000093.1:0-5971 GCA_964545915.1 uncultured Candidatus Kuenenia sp.
CCATCAGGAGCGTCGTCTTGCCGGCGCCGTTGGCGCCGATGATCGCCACGAGCTCGCCCGGCTCGACGTCCAGCGACACGCCGTCGAGCGCCCGGATCGGACCGTAGCCCGCCACGAGGTCGGTGACTTCCAGCAGCGGCATCGGCCTCACCCTTCCCCGCCCAGATAGGCTTCGATCACCTTCGGATCGCGGCGCACGTCCGCCGGACGGCCCTCCGCGATCTTCACGCCGTGGTCGAGTACGGCGACCTTGTCGCTGATCCGCATCACGACGTTCATGTGGTGCTCGATGAGCAGCACCGTGAGGCCGCGGTCGCGAATCCGCTCGACGAGCTGCGTCAGTGCGGCCGTCTCGGCGGGATTCATGCCCGCGGCCGGCTCGTCGAGCAGCAGCAGCGTGGCGCCGGTCGCCAGCGCCCGGGCGATCTCCAGCCGCCGCTGGTCGCCGTAGGGCAGCTGGCCGGCGATCCGGTTGGCGTCGCCCTGGAGGCCCACGAACGCCAGGGCCTCGAAGGCCCGCGCGGCCGCCGCGGCCTCCGCGGCCCGATTCGCCGGCGTGCGAAACAGCATCGCCCACGCCCCGCCGGGAATCGTCCGATCGAGGCCCACGAGCACGTTCTCGAGCACCGTCATGTTGGAGAACAGGCGGATGTTCTGGAACGTCCGCGAGATGCCCGCCCGGGCGACCACGTCGGGCGTGCGGCGGCCGCGACGCCAGACGGCCATCGTGCCCGCGGCGCCCAAGAGTCCGCCGCACAGGAACGCGAGCACGCCCCGCCAGCGGATCCGGCTCTTCCCGGCGGCGAGCCGGTCGAGCACCTCTTCGCGGAGCAGCGGGATCCGCGCCCCCGCGGCCGCCCCCGGCTGCTCGGTGTCGGTGGCGTCGGGCACGGTGCCCGGACCCGCACGGCGGGCGGTGACCGCCGCCTGCAGCTCGTTGCGGACGGCCCGGGCCTCGGCGAGGTCGCGGCGGATCGCGAGCACGTCGCTCCCGTCGGCGCTCACGATCCGCCACTTGCCCGCCATCTGGTCGATGGCGAGTTCGGCCCGAAAGTAGCCGCGCAGGCGGTCGGCGGCGCCGGCGAGCGTAAACGGCTCGCCGGTGATCATGCCCCGCTTGACGACGGCCTGCCACAGCCGGTCGATGTCGACGGCCGCCGCTGCGAACAGCAGACCGGTGAGCAGCCCGATGGCCAGCGCCGACCAGACGGTGCCCGGGGTGAAGGCCCGCTCCAGCCGCCGTCCCTGGAAGCGGACGCTGCCGCCGCTGGGGGCGTAGACGCCGCTGATGCAGTTGAAGGCGGTGGTCTTGCCGGCGCCGTTGGGGCCGATCAGCGAGACGATGCTCCCCTCGGGCACGTCGAGATCGAGATCCGACACCGCCACGAGACCGCCGAAGCGGATCGTCACTCCCTCCAGGGAAAGCAGCGGCACCGAGCCCACGAGACCCGGCGGATCGGCGGCGCGGTCGGTCATCCGTGCACCTCGCGCAGTTCGGCCGCGAGCCGCCGCGAGGGCACCAGGCCCTCGGGCCGAAACCGCATCACCAGGATCAACGCCAGGCCGAACACCGCCAGCCGCCAGCCGCTGAACGACAGCAGGCTCGAGCCCGCGGGATTGATGTTCATCTGCTGGATCCAGGCGTCGGCCCACGGGGCGAGCACGGTGTCGAAGCCCACCAAGAGGGACACGCCGAGCAGCGTGCCGGGAATGCTCCCCAGGCCGCCGAGGATCACGGCACACAGCACCATGATCGAGCGGTTGAAGTCATAGGCATTCGGGTCGGCCGTCGTGGACAGGCTGGCCGCGTACAGGCAGCCGGCCAGGCCGGCGACCGCCGACGACATCGCGAAGGCCGAGAGCTTGACCTTCGTGGCCGAGATTCCCATCGCCGCCGCCGCCAGCTCGTCCTCGCGGACGGCCACCCAGGCCCGCCCCAGCCGCGAGTTCTCCAGCCGCCGCATCGCGATCACGACCCCCGCCAGCACGAGGAGGGACAGATAGTAGAACCAGCGCGGATCGACCGCGAAGGCCAGGCCGAGGTCCATGCCCCCGAGCCGCACCCCGGCGCCCGGAGGGGGCACCGGATTGAGCCCCTTCATGCCCCCGGTGATCTGCTCCAGGTTCCGCAGCGTGACCTTCACCACCTCGCCGAACCCGAGCGTCACGATCGCCAGGTAGTCGCCCCGCAGCCGCAGCGTGGGCGCGCCGAGGGCCAGGCCCACCGCCGCCGCCGCCAGGCCGCTGATCGCCGCCGCCAGGGCGAACCGCATCTGGAACGGATACATGGGCACGGTGAGGATCGCGTAGCAGTAGGCGCCGATCCCGAAGAAGGCCGCGATCCCGAGGTGAACGAGGCCGGTGTAGCCGACCATCACGTTCAGACCCAGTGCCAGGATGCAGTAGATGAAGAGCGTCGTCACCTGCCCCCCGAGCGCCCCGCCGAGCGCGGGGATGCACAGCGGCGCCACCGCCAAGACCACGAGGGCGACGAGATCCCACCGCTCGCGCAGGAAGGCGCGGGCCCGGTCACGCGGCGTCAGGGCCGACATGTGGCTCATACCTTCTCCTTGGTCGCCTTGCCGAGCAGCCCCTCGGGCCGGAACACCAGGATCACGATCAGGATGGCGAACACGATCGCTCCGGTCCACCGCTCGCCCACGTAGGCGCTCGACAGCGATCGCACCAGCCCGATCACCAGGCCGCCGACCACGGCGCCGGGAATGCTGCCGATGCCCCCGAGCACCGCGGCCGTGAAGGCATAGAGACCGTTCTGAAAGCCCATCTGGAAGCCGATGGTGTTGATGTACAGGCCGTAGATCACGCTGGCGGCGCCGCCCAGGAAGCCCCCCACGAAGAAGGTGGCGGCGATCACCCAATCGACGTCGATCCCCACCAGCGCCGCCGCCACCGGATCTTGCGACACCGCCCGCATCGCCTTGCCGAGCCGCGTCGCCTTCACGAGCACCGTGAGCCCGAGCATCAGCGGCCCCACGACCAGCAGCACGAGCAGGTCCTTGGCCGTGAACTGCAGCCCCTCCCCGGCGAGCAGGTTCGTGGCCGGCAGCAGCTCCGGGAACGCGCGGTCCGCCGGGCCGATCCAGAACAGGCCGATGTTCATGAAGATGAACGACACGCCGATCGCGGAGACCAACGGCGCGAGTTTGGGCGCGTTCCGCAGCGGCCGGTAGACGATCCGGTCGACGGCCACGTTGACGAGCCCGCAGAACACGCCGCATCCGGCGACCAGCAGCACGATGCCTCCCCAGGTGGTCGTCGCGGCCCCGGCGCCGAGGCCCAGGCCGCCGACCAGCGACAGGGCCAGGCAGGCCCCCAGCATGATCAGGTCGCCGTGGGCGAAATTGATGAGCCGGATGATCCCGTAAACCATCGTGTAGCCGAGCGCCACCAGCGCCACGAGGGCGCCGTTGGTCAGGCCGATCAGGCATTGCTGGAGGAAGAACTGCACGGCCGGCGTGACTCTCGCTAGGGCTTCGGGGCCGGTCCGGCAGGGGGCGGTTCGGCGGCGGAGGCGTCGAGGATCTCCTCGAACACGAAATGCCCGTCTTTGACACCGCTCACCGTGAGGGTGCGCATCGTGGTGTCACCGTTGGCGTCGAAGCCCCACCGGCCCAGGGCGCCGTCGTAGTCCCTGATCGCCAGGGCCGCGTCGGCGATCGCCCGGCGGTCCTTCGCGGCCGCGTCGCGGATCGCCCGCAGGGCAACGCCCGCCGCCTCGTAGCCGTAGACGGCATAGGCCTCGGGCAGTTCGCCGTACTGCGCCCGATACCGCGCGACGAACTCGCTGCCCTTGCCCGTGAGCTTCTCCGGCGGCAGGCCGCCGAAGGTCACGAAGCAGCGGCCCTCGAGGTTGCCCGCCCCGGCGGCGTCGATGAACACCTGCTCCCGGCAGCCGTCGGGCACCATGAGCAGGGCCGCGATCCCGGCGCTGGCCATGTCCTTGGCGAGTTGTCCCCCCTTGCTCTGCGTCGTGCCGCCGAAGTACACGAGATCGGGCCGGGCGGCCTTGACGCTCGCCATCAGCGACTTGAACTCCTGGGCCTTGGCGTCGATCGAGTCGTGACCGACGACCTCGATCCCGATCTCGCGGCACCGCTCGTCGAACAGGTCCGCGATGCCCTTTCCGTAGACCTCGTTGTCGTCGAGGATGTAGGCCCGCTTCACGCCCCGGGCCTTGGCCCAGTCGGCGGCGAGCGGCCCCTGCAGATCGTCGCCCGGCACGACCCGCACATAATTGAGCCGCCCCGTGGGCCGGTACACGTCGGGCTCGCCGGGCATGCCGAGGCCGGGCTTCGTCAGGCCCACGGCCGTGTTCGCCGGCGACACCATCAGCAGGTCGCCGAGGTTGAGGATCGGCATCGAGACCTTCGCGGCCCCGGAGTTGAAGGTGCCGATGTAGGCGACGACGTCGGGGTCCTGGAGGGCCCGCCGGGCGTTGGCCGCCTCGGCCTCGCTGGTCCACTGGCCGGCCGCCGCGGTGGAATCGTCGAGGTCGAGGTATTCGACCCGGTAGGGGCCGGCCCGCCAGCCCGCCTCGTCGAAGGCCATGCGGATGCCGCGCACGATCGTGTCGGTCTGCTGCTTCGCGGAGCCCGTGCGCGGCAGGCTGGAGACGATCTTCACGAGCGTCGGATCGGCCGGCCGCGTGCAGCCGCCGAGCGGCGGCAGACACGACAGGACCGCACCGATCGCCACGATCCGCGTCACCACGATCCGCGTCATCATGAACCGCGACATCATGGCGCTGAATGTAGGGCTGCCATCGGACACGCGTCAAACCGTCCCCTGCGCCACCAGCCGCCAGGCGCGGTGGATGCGGTCGTTGCGAAAGTCCTCGGGAATCGTCCGCCGGGTGATCTCGCGGATCGTGTACGTCGCGGCCAGCCGCTCCGCGGCCAGATGGAAGCGGCGAAAGTTCGTCGAGAAGTAGACGACGCCTCCCGGCGCCAGGTTCCGCGCGACGAGCTCCAGCAGCGCGGCGTGATCGCGGTCCACGTCCCACGGCATCTCGCTCTTGGCCGACCGCGAGAAGGTGGGCGGGTCGCAGACGACGAGGTCGAAGGGGGCCTCGCCGCGCCGTGCCCGATGCTCGAGGAAGGCCCGGGCCTCGTCCCGCACGGTCCGGTGCCGGCCCGCGTCCTTGAAGGCGTTGCGGGCCAGGTTCGTCCGCGTCCAGTCGAGGTAGGTGTTGGAGAGATCGACGCTCGTCGTCGTCGCCGCGCCGCCGGCGGCCGCCGCCACCGAGAAGCTGCCGGTGTAGCAGAAGAGATTGAGGAACCGCTTGCCTGCGGCCTCCGCGCGGACCAGAGAGCGGGTCGTGCGGTGGTCGAGAAACAGGCCGGTGTCGAGATAGTCGGAGAGGTTCACCTCGAAGGCCAGGTCGCCCTCCTGGACGGTCACCAGGGCCCGGCGGGCATCGACCTTCTCGTACTGCCCGCCGTCCCGCTGCCGACGCCGCACCTTGAGAAACGTCCGCTCCGGCGGCACGCCGAGCTCCGCCGCCGCGGCCTCGACCATCCGGTCGAGCCACACTTCATGCTCGATCTCGGTCCGCTCGTGCGGCCGGTCGTACTCGGCGGCGTGCAGCCAGCCGGAATACCAGTCGATGACCAGAGGAATCTCGGGGATGTCGCGATCGTAGACGCGAAACGCCTCGATCCCCTGCCGCCGGGCCCACTTGGCGAGATGTTTGAACCGCTTGGCGAGCCGGCGGCGGAAGTCGGCGATCTGGTCGGCGGTGGTCCGGCCGCCGGCACGGGGAACGGGCACCGTCGCCGGCGTCTCCGCCTCACAAGAAGCCCCCGGCGGAAGCCGGGGGACTCCGGGTCGCATCTCGTCCCGCGCCCCATGCCGCAGGCGGATCTCTCCCTCGGGACTCGGGTGCGGCCTCGGCGGCTCCGCCTCACAAGAAGCCCCCGGCGGAAGCCGGGGGACTCCGGGTCGCATCTCG
>CAZJHQ010000093.1:6071-9198 GCA_964545915.1 uncultured Candidatus Kuenenia sp.
TCCCGCGCCCCATGCCGCAGGCGGATCTCGACCTCGAGGAGCCGGCAGGCGATCGGGCCGTTCATCAGCGGCACGCGGTGCGCGGGCCGCAGCCCGAGGTGGCCGGCCGCCGGCGTGTCGGCGGCGAGAATCGCGGCCCGCCAGCCGCCGCACTGCCCCACCAGCCAGTCGCCCAGGCGGCGAAACAGGGCGCCCGCCCGCGGCAGCGGCAGCCGCTCGCCGTAGGGCGGATTGGTGACCACGAGCCCCGGGCCGCCCTGCGGCCGCACCTCCTCGAAGTGGCACTGGGTGATCGCGACGTGGTCGGCCACGCCCGCCGCTGCGGCGCAGGCCCGCGCCGCCTCCACCGCCCTCGGATCGAGGTCGCTGCCCGCAAACGAACCGGCCGGCTTCACCACCCGGGCCTCGAGCGCCGCGACGAGCCGGTCGGCCAGCGGCCGGTCGCAGTCCCGAAAGCGAAACAAGCCGTGTGCCTTCCGCCGCGCCCGCCACAGGCCGGGGGCCATGCCGGCCGCGATCGTGGCCGCCTCGACGACGAGCGTGCCCGAGCCGCACATCGGGTCGAGCAGCGGCACGCCGCCCGGCGCCGCATCCTGCCCGCCCGGTCGCCACCAGCCGGCGATGCCGAGGATCCCGGCCGCCAGCACCTCCGAGAGCGGCGCCTCCACCTCTCCCATCCGCCAGCCACGCTGGTGGAGCGAGCGGCCGGCGGCGTCGCGAAACACCGTCGCCACGCCGCCCACGAGGTGGAGCGCCAGCCGCAGTGTCGCGCCGCGGAGCTGCACGCTCGGCCGTTTCCCGCTCGGGGTCCGCAACTGATCCACGACGGCGTCCTTCACGACCTGGGCCGCGTAGAGCGAGTGCGTGAGGAACGTGTCGTGGATCGCGGCATCGACCCGCAGCGTGTCGGAGGTCTTGAGCTGCTCCGTCCAGTCGATCTCCTGCACGGCGCGGTACAGGGTCTCCGGCGACTCGACCCGAAACCGGCCCAGCGGCTCGAGCACGCGGATCGCCGTGCGGCATTCGAGCACGGACCGGTAGAGCGTCTCTTTCTCGGCGCCGGGCGGCGCCGCAAACTCGATCGTCCGCCGGCCGATCCGCAGGTCGGTCGCCCCCACGGCCTCGAGTTCCCGCGCGAGCAGCCACTCCAGCCCCTCGAGCGTCCGCGCGGTCAGCCGCGGCGGCTCGTCGGCCACCGGCGCAGGCAGCGGCCGGGGCGTGGGAGGAGGCGAGACGAATTCCATTCTCATCCCGTCAGTCTACGCTGCGGCCCATGCATATTTTCCCATACCCCAGCGAGCCGCTGCCCAACCCCCGCCCTGGCGTTGCTCGCCCGCGAAGTCGTGGATGCCGAAGCGCAGCGGACATGCAGAGAGCCGAGGTCTGGGAGACGCTTCACGGCGGAGGATCTGGGAGGGGTTGCCCGCGGCCCGAGAGCCGGCGTTGCTGGCCAGCGCAGGCAGGATGCCGGAGCGCAGCCAGCATCGAGTGAGCGGAGGGCATGGCTGCCCGCAGCGAACGTCCGGCGACGGGGCGCGGGCAGCCCCGCCCCCCCGGCCCGCAGCCCCGACCCGACGTCAGCGAACCGCGGCCACCGCGCTCGGGAACCGATCCTGGATCGGCTGCACGGAGAGCGGCGCCGTCCGCAGCCCCTCCATCGCCCGCACGCAGGCCTCCGCCGCCGGCAGCGTGGTGATGCAGGGCACGCCGTAGAGCACGCTCGCCGCGCGGATGCGGCCCTCGTCCGTGCGGGCGCCCTTGCCGCGGGGCGTGTTGAAGATCAGCTGCACGCGGCCGTCGATCAGGTGGTCGATGAGGTTCGGATGCCCTTCCTGGAGCTTCTTCACCACCTCCACCGGAATTCCCGCCGCGGCCAGCTCCCGCGCCGTGCCCGAGGTGGCGATCAGCTCGAAGCCCAGCGCCACCAGCCGCCGGGCCACCTGGATCATGTACTGCTTGGCCTGTGGGCTGGCCACCGAGATGAAGATCCGCCCCTTCTCGGGCAGGAGGATGCCGGCGGCGATCTGGCTCTTGGCGAAGGCGATCGCGAACGTGTCGCTCACGCCCATCACCTCGCCGGTGCTCCGCATCTCCGGGCCCAGCGCGATGTCCACACCGGCGAACTTCACGAACGGGAACACGCTCTCCTTCACGCTCACGTGGGCCGGCACCGGGTCGGCCACCACGCCCTGCTCCGCCAGGCCCACGCCCGCCATCACCTTGACCGCCACCTTCGCCACCGGCAGCCCGGTGGCCTTGGCCACGAAGGGCACCGTGCGGCTGGCCCGCGGGTTGACCTCGATGACGTACAGGGCCGGCTTCGTCGCCCCGTCGGCGTCGGCCTCCTTCTTGACGGCGAACTGCACGTTCATCAGCCCCACGACGCCCAGGCTCGTGGCCAGGCCGGTGGCCGCCCGCTTGATCTCGGCGATCATCTCGGGCGCCAGGCTGTGGGGCGGGATGCAGCAGGCCGAGTCGCCGGAGTGCACGCCGGCCTCCTCGATGTGCTCCATCACGCCGGCCACGATCACATCCTTGCCGTCGGCGATGCAGTCGACGTCGACCTCGATCGCGTCCTCCAAGAATCGGTCGATGAGCACCGGCTGCCCCTGGGCGACGGCGAAGGCCTCGGCCACGTACCGCTCGAACTGCACCTGGTCGTAGCAGATCTCCATCGCCCGCCCGCCGAGCACGAAGCTCGGCCGCACGAGGCTCGGGTAGCCGATCCGGGCCACCTCGCGGCGGGCCTGCTCGAGCGTCCGCGCGATGCCGCTGGCCGGCTGCTTCAGCCCCAGCCGGTCGAGCAGGTCGCGAAACTTCTCCCGGTCTTCGGCCGTCTCGATGGTGTCCACGCTGGTGCCGATGATCGGCAGGCCGGCGGCGTGCAGGGCCCGGGCGAGGTTGAGCGGCGTCTGCCCGCCGAGCTGCACGATCACACCGTCGGGCTGGATGCGGTCGGCGATGTTGAGCACGTCCTCGCAGGTCAGCGGCTCGAAGAACAGCATGTCGCTCGTGTCGTAGTCGGTGCTCACCGTCTCCGGGTTCGAGTTGACCATCACGCTCTCGATGCCCAGCTCGCGGAGGGCGAAGCTGGCGTGGCAGCAGCAGTAGTCGAACTCGATCCCCT
>CAZJHQ010000094.1:0-8325 GCA_964545915.1 uncultured Candidatus Kuenenia sp.
TCGATGCCGGCGGTGATGTTGCCCCACTGGTCGCTGCCGCCGATCTGCACGCGGCAGTCGAGGGCGTCGGAGAGGTGGACGAAGTCCCAGGCCTGGAGCAGCATGTAGCTGAACTCGGTGTAGGAGATGCCCCCTTCCCGCTCCAGGCGGCTCTTCACGGAGTCCTTGCCGAGCATCTGGCCGAGCGGCACGTGCTTGCCGACGTCGCGGAGGAACTCCAGGTAGCCCACGCCGCGCATCCAGTCGGCGTTGTTGACGACGTGCACCGTCTGTCCCGTCGAGGCGAGCACACCGCGGATCTGCCGCTCCACGCCGGCGATGTTGGCCGCGAGTTCTTCCGGGGAAAGCAGATTGCGTTCCTCGCTGCGGCCGCTGGGGTCGCCGATCATGCCGGTGGCGCCGCCGACGAGGGCCACCGGCTCGTGGCCCGCGGCCGCCACCCGCCGCAGCAGCACCAGCGCCACCAGGTGGCCCACGTGCAGGCTGTCGGCGGTCGGATCGAAGCCCGCGTAGACGCGGCGGCCGGGGGTGGCGAGCCAGCCGCGCAGGGCGGCAGCGTCGGTGGACTGGTTGACGAGGCCGCGGGCCTCGAAGTCGGTGAGCAGGTCGGGCATGGTCAGCGCCAGAGGTCGTCGCCCGCGAACGGATGGGCGGGGCCGGAGAGTTTCGGGGCCGGAAGGGCCTTGAGGGCGTGCTCCGCGAGTTTGAGGTCCTCGCGGGAGGTGATCTTGAGGTTGATCGGCGAACCGGGCACGACGGTGACCGGGTGGCCGAGGGCCTCGATGAGGCTCGCCTCGTCGGTGGGCTGGCCCTCGTGGGCCGCGGCGAAGGCCTTCTCCAGCAGGTCGCGACGGAAGACCTGCGGCGTCTGCGCCTCCCAGAGGCCGGTGCGATCGACCGTGGCCGTGATCGTGTGGTCGGGGCCGACCCGCTTGAGCGTGGCCACGACGGGCGTGGCGAGGATGGCGGCGCCCGTCTTGACGCCGGCGGCGAAGACGCGGTCGATCCACGCCTGGGCGAGGCACGGGCGGGCGGCGTCATGGATCGCCACCATGTCGATCTCGGGGGCGAGTTTCTCCAGGCCGTTGCGGACCGACTCCGCGCGATGCGTGCCCCCCGCGGCGAGCGTCACGCCCATGAAGGCGAGGTTTGCGCCGAACTTCTCCGTGAAGGCCACGCGGTCCTCGGGGGCGACCACGATCACCACCTGCTTCACGTCCTCGCGGTCGAGGAACTTCTCGGCGGAGTGTAGCCACACGGCCCGGCCGGCGAGCGGCGCGAACGGCTTCTTGTAGTTGGCGTCCTGGAAGCGGCTGCTCTGGCCCGCCGCGGCCAGGATTACTCCGAACCGCGGCATGGTTTCGTCGCCGGGGAGGCGGACCTGATCGCGGAGACGTGCGCTTCGATCGCCCGATTCATGAGGAACCGGACGCCTGCCTTGGCGGCGGGCTTGTCATGGAGCCAGGCGGCAAACGCCGGGCCATGGGCGATATAGGCTTCGCGCAGCGATGGCGGCGCGGAGGTCAAAAGCCAGCTGCGGAAGATCTGCCAGCGGGGGTCGTCGGCTCCGTAGACCTCGCGGGCCACCCAGCAGACAGGGCCGCCAACGCCCACTGCGACACCAACGCCGGCACCCGCCCCGGCAGCTGGGCCCACCGCAGCCCCGACGCCGGCTGCCACACCGACCCCGGCTGCCACACCGAAACCAGCGCCCACGGCACCACCTACGCCGGCCGCGGCACCGGCACCAACCCCGGCCGCCGCCCCAGCCCCAACTCCGGCAGCAGCCGCGGCCCCAGCCCCGGCTGCAGGTCCAGCGCCAGCCGCCGGCCCAGCGCCAGCCGCAGGTCCAGCCCCGGCTGCAGGGCCCCCCCCAGGCCCAGCCCCCGCGCCGAATTGCGTCACTTGGCCCACGCCCGAAAACAGCGGAGTGGTCGTGACGCGAACATAGCGGCGGTCGGCGGACACGACCACGCGGGCGAACATGTTCACGCCTTCGGGGAGCTGCGAGATCTGCGGCTGGTAGCCCACCGCGCCGTTGCGGCCAAAAAACGGCGGAAAGCCGGCGTTGGGCGTTCCGGGCGCTCCTTCGCGGCTGGCGGACATCGAGGCCGCAACCGCCGGGTCAGCGAGGGCCTGAATCTGCTGGGCGAGGATCGTCTTGCCGATTTCCTGTTGCGCGGCCACGTCCTGGGCGAGCTGGGCATCGAGCAGCGGCTCGTGCCGGCGGCCGTGGGGAATCGCGAAGGCGAACGCCTGCTGATCGGCTCCCAGCCGGAGCGAGCGGGTGATGGATTCCTCGTCTTTCGTGCCTTTGCGGAGCGTGACCTTCGCGGTCACCGTGTCGGCCGCGACCTTGCCCCAGGCCCGGCGAACGAGCACGCGGTAGGTGCCTGGAAACGCCCGCGCCGCGACGTAGCGCTCGCGGTGCGTGGCCGCGTCGTCGCCGACCTGCTCCGCCTCGTCACCCAGAAGCACGCCTCCAGCGGTCGATCGCGGCGCGGCCGCCGAACAGACCGAGCCCGAGGGCTCCTCCACGAGCACGTCGACGTCGGCGTCGCCGGTCCAGGAGAGTTCCACGACCACGTCGCGGACGAGTGCCTGATCGGCCGCGGCCTTGAAGGCCGCCGCTTGCTCGGCCTTGCCGGCCTTCTCGAGGGCGGCGATCGTGGCCTTCGCGAGCCGTGCGGCCCGGAGAGCGATCTCCTGTTGCCCGGCCGGCCAGTCATGGGCGAGCACGCCGGGGCAGGCCCAGGTGAGGGTGGCGGCATCGTCGTTGCGGGCGGCGAGCGTCATCGCCAGGGCGAAGGCCTCGCGGCTCGTCGGATCGAGCCGCGTGATCTGGCGGCAGATGCGGATTGCCTGCTGATCCGATCCGAAGCGGGCCAGATAGTTGGCCAGACCCTGCAGATCGGTCGGACTCACGGCGAGGTCGGCGCTCGAGAGCAGCACCCGCTCGACGTCTTCGCGCGGCCGGCCGGCTGCTTCCATGGCGATCGCGAGGGACTCATACATCCAGGGCTCCATGTGCCCGCAGGTGATGGTCGCGGCGAGCAGGTCGGCGGCACGGCCGAAATCGCCGGCCTCTCCGAGGGCCGCGGCCGACGCCCGCAACTGGGCGAACCGGCGTTGCCGCTCGCGGCCGGCGTCGCCGGTGGTGGTGATGCCGAGATAGTCGCCGAGCGCCTGCCGCAGGTCGGCGGCATCGAGGACCGCGGCCGGCAGGCCCTGCCGCGGGACCGCGGGGGGCGTCGGCGCCGAGGCCGCGGGGGCGGCCGACGGCACGGAGTCAGGCTTCTCCTTGCGAGCGATCCGCTCCCGAGCGTCCGATACCTGGAAGTGGCCGCCGGCCGGGGCCGCAAGCCGCGGCTCGACGACGAGATCCATCGCGGCCCGCACGGCAGCCTTGGCAAGCGGCCGGTCGTGGATCCAGTCGGCGAACGCCGGGCCGTGAGCGGCATACAAGCCCCGCAGCCAGAGCGGGCCTTCGGTGGTGAGCCAGGTGCGGAACACGAGCCAGCGCGGGTCGTGAACGCCATACACCTCGCGGGCGACCCAGCAGAATCCACCCATGCCGCCACCCATTCCCATGCCACCCCCCATCATGCCACCGCCCATGCCCCCCATGCCCATGCCTCCCATGCCACCCCCCATGCCGGAGGCACCCCCCAGGCCACCTCCCATCTGGAAGGGATTGACGCCCCCCTGGGGATTCACCGGAAGCACGAGGTCGGCCACCGGGTAGACCTTGATGACGAGGTTCTCGCCGGCCTTCTCCTTGGTCGTGATCAGGAGCACCTCGTTCTTGATGAGGTAGGTGAGGTCGATGTCGCCGAGCAGCAGCCGCAGCGCCGATCGCAGCGAGATGCCCGACAGGTCCTTGGTGACGGGCGTGTCGAGATCGATGCCCGCATCTTCCAGGGCCTTCATATCGAGCTGGACGGGAATCCCCTGCGAGTCCTTGAGCTGGGCGATCACGTCCCGCAGCGGGGTCTCGGTGAAGTTCAAGTTTTGGACGGTGCCGTCGAGGGCGTCGTAGATCTTCTGCTCGGCGCTGCCGGGTTTCGCCAAGTCAACCGACTTGTACCGTTTCCGGTCCTCGGTGATCTTCTTCCACCGCGCGGCGCTCGGATAGATGATCGGCGGCTCGTCGGGGAAGGGGATCGCGGCCACGTCGACGAGATGCATCACGTCCATGAAACCGCGTTCCTGGTCGCGGCGAACGCGGGTGTTCTCGGCGTGGTAGTCGAGCATCCGGGCCACGAGCGGCGCGGTTTGGCCGACGACGCGGGCCGTCATCGGCACGGGGTAGTTTGCATACAGCGGCGGCGCTGCTTCGGCGATCTCCAGGCCGACCTCGCGCTCCGCCTCGCCGAAGGCGCTGGTGGGCCGCTGGTAGCCGACGCGGATGCCCTCCTGGACCAGGGCGTTGTAACGGTCGGTCAGAGCCTTGATCTTGGCCTCGCGGCGATCGAGGTCGGCGACCAGTTCGGCCCGGGCACGGCCGGTCGCCGCCCGCCGTTCCGCCGCGAGATCGCGATCGGTCTTCTCCCGCGACCGGACGATCGACTCGCGGATCCGCATTTCCAACTGCCGTAGGAGCCGGTCTCGGGTCTCGGGATCGAGGGCGTCGTCCATGCGAATGCGCTCTTGGGCGTCCTTCAACTGCTGGCGGGCCAGATCGGGATCGGTCGCCAGGAGCTGGCGGGCGTTTCGCAGCTGCACGGCCGTCTCCTGCTCGAGCTGCTGGCCGCGGACCTTGCGCATCGCATTCAGTTCGGCGAGCTCGCCGTCTTCGCCCGCGGGCAACGGCTGAGGCGGCGTGATCACGCCCACGCCCGGCTGTGGCGGCGGCGGTACCGCGCCGGCCCGGCGCTGCACCACCTCGCGAATCACGGAGGCGTCGGTGTTGTCGGGGTCGCGGCGCAGGGAGGCCTCGGCCAGGCGGAGCGCCGAGTCATGCGCGCCGGATGCCTCGGCCTGCCGGGATAGGGCGGCCAGCTGGGCCGCCTCGCCGCGCACGACCGTTCGCGCCAGGGCGAGGCCCTCGCGGCCGAGCAGCGGCAGGAAGATGCCGTCGGTGTCGCGGGCGTTGCGGGCGAGTTCGGCGAGGTAGGCGTTCTGGTCCAAAGCCTTGGCGGCCGGCAGGTCGAGCGTCACGCTCCCCTGGTCGCCCCCCCGCGTCAGCCGCATCTCCAGCCGGGCCTTGGCGAGCGGCCCCTCGACGAGCACCACCGCGTCGCGATCGGCACGCAGCGGCGGCAGACGGCTGGGCAGCAGCCGCAGCGCGGCATCGGGAACGTCGCTCGACAGGGCGACCTGGTCCGGCCAGGCGACATTGTGCACGGCCGCGGCCCCGATTTTCGCGCCGGCTTCCTTGGCCGCGTCCTTCTCTTCCGGAATGAACAGCATCCCGCCGGTCGCGTTGGCCACGGCGGCCAGGCACGGCCAGTTGATCTGTGGTCCGATGCCGAGGCTCGAGACTGCGACGTGCTTCGACCGCAGGGCGTCGATCGCCTGGCTGAACTCGGCCGGGTCGATGCCCGTCAGGCCCGGCCCGTCCCCCACGTAGACGATGGCCCGCGGCTGGTCTGCCGGGCCAGCGGTGAAGAACTCGGCCGCGGCGGTGAGCGCCCCGACGAGATCGGTCGCGCCGAGCGGCGTACGGGCGTCGAGGGCCCGCGTCGCCTGCGTCACCCCGACGCTACGGGCCGGCTGAAACTCCTTCGCGAGCGGCGTGCAGTTCACGTCCACTGCCGCGATCGCGAACCGGTCGTCCGGGCGGGCGGATTCGAGCAGGCCGGCGACGGCATCGAGCGCGCGGCGGCGAAACTCGCCGGTTTGGCTCGCCGAGGTGTCGATGAGCACGAGCACCTGTGCCGGTCCTGGCGCGGCGCCCCCCGCTGCCTTGATGCCGATGGCCGTCACGGGCGCGCCTTGGGCCGGCTGCGTCGCGTCGGTGAAGGTCACCGTAGCCGTCGGAGCTGCGGCCCACGAAACGCTCCCCGTCAGGGCGGCTGGAGCGAGGGTCGCGAGTGCCGCAAGGGAAGCCGAGAGCAGCGGCAAGGCACGGGTGGGCATGGGAGTCGCTCCGGGGGCGGGGGGCAAATCAGCCGGCCAAACGTCAAGCATATTTTCTGCGCCCCGGGCTGCCAACGTCGATTCTGCGCGAAATCCGCACTTTGAGCGGGCGTTTCAGCCTGCCCAGGATCCCGACGCTTTCGCTCTTGGGCCAGCGGTCATGGGTCGCGATACTCCCCGTGCCCGACACGGTTCTCACAAAACCCCGGCCCTTTGACCGTATGCACGCCCCTGCGCGATTCCTGCATGCTGCCCTCGTCGTCGGCCTCGCCGGCTTCGGCGTCGCATGCCATGCACAGCCCGCCGCAGCCCCGCGGGCGGTTCCGACGACCGAGCGTCAGTTCACTCCCGAGGAACAGACCAACATCACCGTCTACGAGGCGGTGAACCGGAGCGTGGTGAACATCAACACCAAGGCGACCGTCGCCACGGGCCTGCTGCTCATCGAGATGCCGTCGGAGGGGGCCGGGTCGGGGATCGTGCTCGACAAGCAGGGGCATCTGCTGACCAACTTCCACGTCGTCGAGGGGGCCAAGGAGATCCAGGTGCTGCTCTATGACGGCTCCTCGCACCCGGCCACGGTGGTCGGCTTCGACCCGGCGACCGACGTGGCGGTGATCAAGCTGGACGCGCCTGCCGAACTGCTCCAGCCCGTGGCCTTTGGCACGTCGAACGACCTCCGGGTCGGGCAGCGGGTGTTTGCGATCGGCAATCCGTTCGGCCTCGAACGCACGCTCACCACCGGCATCATTTCGAGCCTCAATCGCTCGCTGCCGACGCGGACCGGACGCACGATCAAGTCGATCATTCAGACCGACGCCGCCATCAATCCAGGCAACTCGGGGGGGCCGCTGCTCGACAGCAATGCCCGGCTGATCGGCATGAATACGGCCATCGCCAGCCGCACCGGCCAGAGTGCCGGCGTGGGGTTCGCGATTCCCGTGGGAACGCTGGCCCGGATCGTGCCGCAGCTCATTCAGCGCGGCCGCGTGATTCGCCCGGACGCCGGGATTTCCCGGGTGTATCAGTCCGACGCCGGTCTCGTCGTGGCCACGCTCACGTCCGGTGGTCCGGCCGAGCGGGCCGGGCTGCGGGGCTTCAAAATCGTGCGGGAGCGGCGGCGACAGGGGCCATTTATGATGGAGTTCGAGCGGGTGGACCGGTCCGGAGCGGATTTGATCGTCGCCGTGGGTGGGCAAGCTGTGCGGAATGCGGACGATTTTTTGTCGGCCGTGGAGTCGAAAAATCCGGGCGACCAGGTGCTGATCACCGTCCAGCGGGAAGGCCACCGCCTCGACATCCCGGTCGTTCTTGACGCCGAAAAATAGGCTTTTTCACGAGTTCTGCCGGTGGCCGCGAACCATCAGGCAGGCCGCCGCGTACGACTGGAATCCGCGGCCTTCGGTCGCCGATAAACGGTGTCCGCCGAAAATTTTTGCCCTGCTTGCAGGGCTGTTGACGGCGCCGGCGATGCTGCTATGCTTGGGGGCTCGCTACGGCAAACCCTCGGGTGCGACGCAGCGAACGGATCTTTGACAATTCGGCAGTTGATCTCTTTTGGTTTCGGCCGGCACGCGATCGTGACCGGCGAGTGACCGAGAGGTCGGGCAACCGACCAATCGATCACGAACCATTTATTCATCAGACAGATCGAGTCTCTTCACGAGATTCCGGCGAATCACCGCCGCAGGGCTTCGGCCTTTGCGGCATGACGAACCAATCAATTGAAGGGTTTGATTCTGGCTCAGAGTGAACGTTGGCGGCGTGGATTAGGCATGCAAGTCGAGCGAGAACCGTAGCAATACGGGGACAGCGGCGAAAGGGACAGTAATGTGTAGGTACCTACCCCGAGGTCTGGGATAGCTGCGGGAAACTGCAGGTAATACCGGATAATGTCTTCGGACCAAAGGTGTGATTCCACCTTGGGAGGGGCCTGCATCCTATTAGCTTGTTGGCGGGGTAATGGCCCACCAAGGCGACGATGGGTAGCGGGTGTGAGAGCACGACCCGCGTCATTGGGACTGAGACACTGCCCAGACACCTACGGGTGGCTGCAGTCGAGGATCTTCGGCAATGGGCGCAAGCCTGACCGAGCGACGCCGCGTGCGGGATGAAGGCCTTCGGGTTGTAAACCGCTGTCGTAGAGGAGGAAATGCAGGGGGGTTCTCCCTTCTGTTTGACCTATTCTAGGAGGAAGTACGGGCTAAGTTCGTGCCAGCAGCCGCGGTAAGACGAACCGTACAA
>CAZJHQ010000095.1:0-7140 GCA_964545915.1 uncultured Candidatus Kuenenia sp.
CCGCAGGCTTGGCCCGGCGTGGTCGCAGCCAAGGTGCGACCAGCCGGGCGATGGCCGGCATCCAGCCGTCCGTGGCCGCCGCGGGGCGGCGGCGCTCGGCGGCTCGACGATGCGTCGCACCGCCGAGCCTGGGCACGCGGCGCGGCCTGCGGCCGCTGCGTGCACGGCAGTTCCTCGCAATCGACGACGAGGGAGGGGTTGCCCGTGCCCTCGAGCCGGCGTAGGTGGCCAGCGAAGCCCGGAGGGCGAGAGCGCCGCCACCTCCGAGTGAGCGAAGGGCAGGGATGCCCGCAGCGAACGTCCGGGCGAGAGGGCATGGGCAGCCCCGAGCCACGCAAGACGTAGATCAATCCGCCCTGCATCTGCCGTGCCGAACAGGATTGCCCGGAAGGCCGCAGCGAACGTCCGGCGATAGCGCGTGGGCAGCCCCGAACGGCCACGGGTGAAGCCGTGGCCTTGGATGCCCGGCATTTGGGAGGTGGAACCCTGGCGCCAGCCGATGCCCATGCCCCGCATCTTCGGGACGAAAAACCTCCGTTCGGCAGCGGCATTCGGCACCGACAAGCAGCGTAGCGAGGGGTCACTCCAGCCATGAGAGCCGGGCTGTGGGAGCAAGCGCAGGCAGGGTGCCGAAGCGCAGCGGACACGCAGTGCCCGAAGCCCAGGACGGGCGCGGCGAACGTCCGGCGACATGGCGGGGTGAACCCAAGCGGCCGGCGGTGAAGACGTGGCCTCAGTCACGTGACCCCGGCAGGCGTCGAAACGGAACGTCTCCCGAGCCGCCCGCGTCGGGTATCCTGCCGCCATGAAACAGCCCGCCACCCGATCGCCCGTGGACCTCGCCGCCCTGCCGCCCGACGAACGTGACCGGGCATGGCTCGCGCAGGTCTACCAGGGCGACGACGCCGTGCAGCTCACGCCACGGGCCGTGGTCACCGGGATGCTGATCGGCGGGCTGATGTCGGTCTCGAACCTCTACGTCGGCCTCAAGACCGGCTGGGGCCTGGGCGTCACGATCACCGCCTGCATCATCGCCTACGCGGTCTTCAAGTTCCTCGAGCAGGTCGTGCCCGCCTACCGCAAGCGGCCCTTCTCCACGCTCGAGAACTACACGATGTCGAGCGCCGCCAGCGCCGCCGGCTACATGTCGAGCGCGGGACTGGTGTCGGCGATTCCCGCCCTCTACCTGACGACGGGCCGGCTGCTCGAGTGGTGGGAGATCGGCCTGTGGCTCGCCGCCCTCTCGATGCTCGGCGTGTTCATGGCGATCCCGCTGAAACGGCAGCTGATCAACGTCGACCAGCTCCCCTTCCCTTCCGGCATCGCCACCGCCGAAACCCTCGCCAGCATGCACGGCTCCGGAGGCGAGGCGGTCGTCAAGGCACGAGCGCTGTTCGGAGCCGCGAGCCTGGGCGCGGTCGTGGCGGTGTGGCGCGATCTCGTGGCCGGCATCAAGGCGATCGCCGCCTGGGCGATGCCCGCCGAGATCCCCTTCGGCCCCTTCCCGCTCGCCCGCGACCTGCTTGCGAAGTACACGATCGGCATCGAGGGCTCGCTGATCATGGTGGCAGCCGGCGCCATCATGGGCCTGCGGGTGGCCGCCTCGATGCTCGTCGGCTCGATCATCTTCTACGGGATCATCGGGCCGATCCTCGTCGAACGCGGCATCGCCCAGCCCGGGTACCGCGGGATCGTGTCGTGGGTGCTCTGGCCCTCGACCGCGATGATGGTGGCCTCGGGCCTGCTCGCCTTCGGCCTCAAGTGGCGGACGGTGCTCCGGGCCTTTGGCGGCCTCGGCCGGCTCGTGGGGTCCACGGCCGGTGGTGGCGCCGACCCGCTGACCCGGGTCGAGGTGCCGTCGAGCTGGTTCGTGGCGGGCACGCTCACGGCCGGCACGGCCTGCGTGATCCTCGGCCACTGGCTGTTCGACATCACCTGGTGGATGGGCATCCTCGCGGTGCTCGTCACGTTCTTTCTCTCCATCGTGGCGGCCCGGGCCACCGGCGAGACCGACATCACGCCGATCGGCGCCATGGGGAAGATCACGCAGTTGACGTACGGTGTGGTGGCGCCGCAGAACATCACGACGAACCTGATGACCGCCTCGATCACCTCCGGCGCCGCCTCGCACGCCGCCGACCTGCTCACCGATCTCAAGAGCGGCTACCTGCTCGGCGGCAATCCCCGCAAGCAGACCATCTCGCAGCTCTTCGGCGTCGTCGCCGGCACGATCGTGTCGGTGCCGGCCTACCTGTTCGTCGTCCAGCGGGCTCCCGACCGGCTCGGCACCGCGGACCTGCCGGCACCGTCGGCGAAGGTGTGGGCGGGGGTGGCGGAGCTCCTCGCCAAGGGCATCGACGCCCTGCCGGACGGGGCGGTGGAGGCGATCGTGATCGGCGGCCTGATCGGCATCGTGCTCACGCTGCTGGAGGAGTTCGGGCCGCGGGCCTGGCGGCCCTGGCTCCCCTCCACCACGGGCCTGGGGATCGCCGGCGTGATCCCGGCCTTCAACTCCTTCGCGATGTTCGCGGGGGCGCTGGCCGCCTGGGCTTTCGCCAAAGCCCGGCCGCGGCTCGCGGAGACCTACACGGTGCCGGTGTCGAGCGGACTGATCGCCGGCGAGAGCCTGATGGGCGTGGCGATCATCCTCGTGCTCGAGGTGATGAAGGTCTGGCCGCCCGGTCCCGGCTGACGCCGCCGGTGCCTGGCGGGAGGGATGGCGTTTGAACCCGGTGTCCCCGGGCTCCCGCCCGGGGCTGTTTGTTGCGGCAGCCCTGGGTCTGTGCCGGGCCTCACACCCGCATCGCCTTGACGAGGTTGGCGTCGATCGCCGCCAGAAAGTCCTCCGTCGTGAGGTGCGGCTGAGTGGGACCGATGAGGATCGCCAGGTCCTTGGTCATCTTCCCTTCCTCGACCGTCTCGATGCACACCCGCTCGAGCGTGGCGGCGAACCGGGTCACGTCCGGCGTGCCGTCGAGCTTGCCGCGGTGCGCCAGGCCGCGGGTCCAGGCGAAGATCGAGGCGATCGGATTGGTGGAGGTCGGCTTGCCCTGCTGGTGCTGCCGGTAATGCCGCGTCACCGTGCCATGGGCCGCCTCGGCCTCCACCGTCTTGCCGTCGGGCGTCATCAACACGCTCGTCATCAGGCCGAGGGAGCCGAAGCCCTGGGCCACGATGTCGCTCTGCACGTCGCCGTCGTAGTTTTTGCAGGCCCAGACGTAGCCCCCTTCCCACTTGAGCGCCGAGGCCACCATGTCGTCGATCAGCCGGTGCTCATAGGTCAGGCCTTTCGCGGTGAAGTCCGCCTTGAACTCGGCGTCGAAGATCTCCTGGAAGATGTCCTTGAAGCGACCGTCATAGACCTTGAGGATCGTGTTCTTGGTGGACAGGTAGACGGGGTAGTGCCGCGCCAGCCCGTAGCGAAAACTTGCCCGGGCGAAGTCGCGGATCGAGTCGTCGAGGTTGTACATCGCCAGGGCCACGCCCGGGCCGGGGAAGTCGTAGACCTGGCACTCCATCGGCGGTGAGCCGTCGGCCGGCGTGAAGGTGAGCATGAGCCTGCCCTTGCCGGGAATCCGCGTGTCGGTGGCCCGGTACTGGTCGCCGAAGGCGTGGCGGCCGACGACGATCGGCTTCGTCCAGCCGGGCACGAGTCGGGGGATGTTCTTGATGATGATCGGCTCGCGGAAGATCACGCCGCCCAAGATGTTGCGGATCGTGCCGTTGGGGCTCTTCCACATCTGCTTGAGGCCGAACTCCTGCACCCGGGCCTCGTCGGGCGTGATCGTGGCGCACTTCACGCCCACGCCGCACTCCTTGATCGCGTTGGCGGCGTCCACGGTCACCTGGTCGGCGGTGGCGTCGCGGTTCTGGATCGAGAGGTCGTAGGAGCGGATGTCGAGGTCGAGATGTGGCAGGATCAGCTTGTCCTTGATGAACCGCCAGATGATCCGTGTCATCTCGTCGCCGTCGAGATCGACGACCGGTCCCTGGACCTTGATCCTGCCTGCCATGCTGCGGGCTCCTGCGGGGATGATGGGGATGGCGATGGAGGACCATCAGTCGGCCGTGACGGTCGCCGCCAGGGCGGCGGCTGCGGCATCGACCTCGGCGAGTTCAATCCACTCGTCGGCGGTGTGGGCCTGGGCGATCGATCCGGGGCCGAAAACCACACTCGGCACGCCTGCCCCCGCAAACACGCTGGCGTTGGTGCCGTAGCGGGCGGCCGACCGCCGGCCAGCCGCGCCGCCGACGCGGACGGCGGCGGCCAACGACTCGATCCAGGCCGCCGCCGCCCGGTCGGCGGAGGCGTCGGCCAGGCCGGCGCTTTCGAGGAACGGCGGATCGTGCTCGACCGTCGCCGACTCACAGGCGGCGGCGATCCGTGCGATCACCTCGTCGCGGGCCGCGACGGGCGACTCCCCCGGCAGCACCCGGCGCTCGACCTCGAGCACGGCCAGATCCGGCACGAGGTTCACTCCCGCGCCGCCGCGGATGGTGCCGAGATTCAGCGTCGGCGGCCCGCACGGATGGTCGGGTTGTCGGGCGAGCAATTCCGTCGCCAGGGCCTCGATCGCCAGGATCACGCGGCCGGCGGGATAGATCGCGTTGCTCCCCTGCTCCGGAAACGCACTGTGGCAGGCGCGGCCCCGGACACGAATCCGCCAGCGGACCGCCCCCTTGTGCTGCACCACGAGCTCGAGGTCGGTCGGCTCCGCGACGACGGCGGCGACGGGCCGGCCGACGACGATCTGCCGTGCAGCGGCGTCGGTCGGCACCGTGACCGAGTCGTCCCACAGCCGGGCCAGCGCCCGGGCGCCGCTGAAGCCGAACTCCTCGTTGACGGTCGCCGAGAACACGACCGTGGCCCGCCGCGGCAGCGGGGAGGCCCGCAGGCGGTCGAGGGCCACGAGCATCGCCGCCATGCCCCCCTTCACGTCGCAGGCGCCGCGGCCGTACATCCGGCCGTCGCGCACCAGCGGCGCGAACGGATCGATCGTCATGCCCTCGGCGGGCACCGTGTCCTGGTGGGCGTCCCAGAGGATCGTCGGCGCGTCTGGAACCGTCGCCTCCAGCCGTGCGAGGACGTTGTCGCGGCCCGGCGACACCGGCTGCCGAGCCCAAGCGATCTCGGCCGCGGTGAACCGTTGGACGAGGTAGTCCGTGACGCGGCCTTCGAGGTACTCCGGACCGGAAAGATCGCGTCCCATGGGATTGACGCTGGGACGGCGAACGAGGTCGGCGAGCGTGGCGGCGGTGGCGGACATGCGGACACCCTACCAAACGGCCGCCCTCCTTTCCCGGCCCTCCGCCCGCGGGGGCGGGCGAGATGTATGATGGTGGTGCCGGTGTCCGCACTGCCCTCCCCGTTCGAGGTTTTCATGCCCACGCCATCACGCTCCTCCGCTACGGCCGCAGCCCTCACCGCTTGCCTGTGCCTCTCGTCACTCGCCTGCGGCGCGGCGACCGGCCGCGACGAGCAGGGGCTCCGCGCCGCCGCACAGCGGTATCGCGAGGCCCTCGACCGCGGCGACGGCAAAACCCTCGCCGCGCTGTGGACCGCCGACGGCGACATTGTCGACGAGCAGGGCGCCGTCCTCGGCGGCCGCACCACGGTGGCCGCCACCGTGCCGCCGGCGGCTGACGCCCCGCGGCCGGCCTTCCGCATCACCGACACGAAGCTGCGGTTCCTCACCGACACCGTCGCCCTCGAAGACGGCACGGTGGAGGTGTCCGTGCCCGGTCTTACCCGGCCGCTCAAGGGGCGATTCTCCGCCACCTGGGTCCGGGAAGCCGATGGCTGGAAAATCGCCGCGCTGCGCGAAGACCGGCTCGACGCTCCCGCCGGCGCCGAAACGCTCGCAGATCTGGACTGGATGGTGGGCGATTGGGTGATCCTCGACGAACGGGCCGGCAAGCCGGCGGCCGGCGGACAGGCGAAACCGCCGATGGAGATGTCGGTGCGCTGGAACGCCAATCGCACGTTCCTGCTGCGGGACGTGAAGATCTCCGCCCCCGATGGCAATGACGCCGCGGCCCTCCACGTCACCCAGCGGATCGGCTGGGATCCACTCGCCCGCCAGCTCCGCTCCTGGGTCTTCAGCTCCGACGGCGGCCACGGCGAAGCGATCTGGTCCCGCGACGGGGATTCCTGGGTCGCCCGCACCACGGCGGTGCTGCCCGACGGCAGTCAGACATCGTCGCTCAACATCTACACCTTCGACGGCAAGGACCGCTGCGCCTGGCGGTCACTGCCCACCCACGTCGGCGGCGAGCACACGCCGCCGCTGAACCTGACGATGATCCGCAAGGGAGGCAAGCCGTGATTGACCGTTGCTGGTTCCTACTGGTGCCTTTGGTCGCCGCCGTCATCCCGGCCTCGACGGCCGCGGGCGTCGAGCCCGCCGCCCAGCCGGCAGCCCCTGCCGACGCCCAGGCGACGGCCGCCGATCCGGGCGACGTCGCCCGCAAGGCGGAGATCATGAACAGCGAACGCTGGCGCCGGGCGATCTTCGAACTGGGCGAATGGCTCTCCGCGCAGCAGATCTACACGCCGGAGGAGGTGCGCCGGATCAAGTCGAACTTCAACCGCCGCGTCGCCGGGATGTCGTCCTACGAGCTCGACTACCTGCTCGACGATCTCGACGCCAAGTTCAAGATTCTCGACACGCCCGAGGCGAAGGACGCCCGCAACTGGGTGGGCCAGTATCTGTCGGTGATGTCCGACCAAAAGCGGGCGGAGGTGCTCAAGGACGTGCCCGACGTGGTGACGATGACCTCGGGGCAGCTGCAACAGGAGATCCAACGGATCGAGCAGCGCCGCGCGGCGCTGCAGCAGCAGCAGGCGGCGTTCGATCAGGGCCGGCGGCAGCTTGTCGACCAGGCGGCGGCCGCCCGGCAGGCCACGGCCGCCGCCTCGAATGCCGCGGCGGCGCGGATGCAATCCGGCGGGGTGTCGATGTCGCCGTATCGGGGCCAGGGGGGGGGCAAGCCACCGTTTTCCGACGTCAAGGGCTCGGGGATGAGCGTCAGCGCCGGCCCGTTCGGCGCATGGGTCAACTTCAACGTCGGGAATTTCTAACTTTACGGCTGTCGGGCCATCCATGGCCCCGACAGCCTTGGCAGGTCGGAGGCACAGCC
>CAZJHQ010000096.1:0-6865 GCA_964545915.1 uncultured Candidatus Kuenenia sp.
GTCCGGGCGAGAGGGCATGGGCAGCCCCGAGCCACGCAAGACGTAGATCAATCCGTGCCGCACTCGCCGTGCCGAACAGGATTGGCAGGATGCCCGCAGCGAACGTCCGGCGATGGGGCGTGGGCAACCCCGACCCTAAACGTAAAGACACTGTTTTCGCCCGGGCGGGGCGAAGATGGCTTGCAGATTCGTGGCCGAAAGGCAGAATAAGGGGCTCGAATCCAGGAGCCCTCCATGAGCGATACCCTCGAAGTCACCCTCCGCAAAGACACCGGCACCCGCGCCGCCCGGCGGCTCCGGAAGGAGGGCCGCGTGCCCGCCGTGCTGTACGGCCACGGCGAAAAGTGCGTCGACCTGACGACGACCCGCGAGGCTGTCGAGGCGATGGTCCGCCACGGCAGCCGATTCGTCGAACTCACCGGCGCGGTCAAGACCGCCGCCGTGGTTCGCGAACTGCAGTGGGACACGTTCGGCGTCGAGCCGATCCATGTCGACTTTCTTCGGGTCAGCAAGTCGGACCGCGTCAAGGTCAAGGTGCCCATCGACCTCAAGGGCGAGTGCCCGGGCCAACGGGCCGGCGGTGTGGTCAATCTCGTGCTCCACGAGATCGAGCTCGAGTGCACCGCAGACGCGATTCCCGATCACATTCACGCCCATGTCGGGCACCTCGAGGTCGGCCAGGTCATCAAGGTCCACGACCTGCAGCTGCCCGCGGGGGCCAAGGCGCTCGCCGACGCGGATGAGACCGTGGTGACCTGCCTGATCCCGGCGAAGAAGGGCGAGGAGGCCGCACCGGCCGCCGCCGAGCCTGAAGTGATCGGACGCAAGCCGGCCGAGGAAGGAGAAGCCGCAGCGGAGAAGTCCTGATGGCGCCGCGACGAGCAATCCTTCCCCTCCCCGGTATCCAGGGTGGATCGTGAAGTTGCTCGTCGGACTCGGCAACCCGGGCTCCGCCTACGAAGGCACTCGGCACAACGTCGGCTTCGAGGTTCTCGAGATCCTCTTCCGGCGCGCCGGTTCACCATCGCGACGCGGCCGCTTCCAAGGAGACGTGGCCCAGGCGTCGATTCGCGGCTGCCCGGTGCTCCTGCTCTGGCCGCTGACGTGGATGAACCTCAGCGGTTCCAGCGTGCTGGCTGCCCGCGACTTCTACAAGATCGACGACTCCGACATCCTGGTGATCTGTGACGACTTCAACCTCCCCTGCGACACTCTTCGGCTCCGACCGGGCGGATCGGCCGGCGGCCAAAACGGGCTTGCCGACGTCATCGCACGGCTGGGCACGACGACGATTCCCCGGCTCCGGCTGGGCATCGGCCCCGTGCCTCCCGGCCGGAAGGCGGCCGACTTCGTGCTCGGCAGGTTTACGAAGGATGAGCGGGACCGGGTCGGGGTGATGATCGAACGGGCGGCGGATGCCGCCGAGGAATGGGCGGCCCTGGGCATTCAGGCCGCGATGAACAGGTACAACTGACGGCACACGGCGAACGACCACGAAACGGCCCTGCGGGGCACAGGCAGAAGGAGCACTAGCACGATGGCGGTGTACGAAGGCATGTTCATCCTGGATCCGGCGAAGTACTCCCGCGATCCAGCAGGATCGGCGCAGCAGATCAACGACCTCATCACGCAGCAAGGCGGGTCGGTCTTGGCCGCTCGCCTCTGGGACGAGCGGAAGCTTGCCTACCCGATCAATGGCCACAAAAAGGGCGTCTACTGGCTGACCTACTTCAAGATGCCGGGTGGCAACCTGACGGCCCTCGAACGGCAGTGCGAAATTACCGACGACATCATTCGCAAGTTGTTTCTGAAGGTGGACGATCGGATCGCCGACGCCCTCGTGCAGCACGCCCTGGCCGGCGAGGCGGCTCCGAAGCGGACTGCTCCCCCGGCTGCTCCGGCGGTTTCCTGAGGGCTGCCAGCACGCTTGCACGACTTTCCCCCAGTCGCTACGATGATGCCATATTGAACATGCGTTCAGTTCCTCAGTTCAAGGAGTGAATCATCATGGCGAGCTTCAACAGGGTAATCCTGCTCGGCAACGTGACCCGCGATCCGGAATTGCGCTATATTTCCAGCGGCACTGCCGTGACCGACGTCGGTCTGGCGGTGAACGACCGCCGCAAGGACGGTAAGACCGGCGAGTGGATCGAGGAGACGACTTTCGTTGACGTCACGCTCTGGGGCCGGACGGCTGAAATTGCCGGAGAATACGTCACGAAGGGTTCGCCCCTGCTCATCGAAGGCCGGCTCAAGCTCGACACATGGGAAAAAGACGGCAAGAAGAACTCGAAGCTTCGCGTCGTCTGCGAGCGGATGCAGCTCCTCGGAGGCCGCGGCGAGGGCAGTCGGGGCGGCAAGCCGCGGGTTGCGGCCGGCCGTGGCAGCCCCCAGGCCGATGATTCATACAGCCAAAACGCCGACTTTGGTGACGACGGCCCGAGCGGCGGGGCCAGCCCGTCCGACGACGACATTCCATTCTGAACCACGATCGCAAGGAGTTTTCACATGCCTACGAAGGAACAGCCCCGCGTCACGGTCACAGCCAAGCGGCTCCCCAAGGGAAACAGGGGCGGTATCGAGTTGTTGCTCGTCCACAATGTCGAACATCTCGGCAAGCAGGGCGACGTCGTCGAGGTCAAGCGTGGCTACGCCTACAACTACCTGCTTCCGCAGGGACTGGCGACGGTCGCCACCGAACACCACAAGCGGATGGTCGAGAAGCATCGGGCGAAGCTCGAGGAAATCGCGCGGGAGCGTCTCGCCGGCCTCCGCAGCCTGCTCGCCGAACTCGTCCGCACGAGCGTCACGATCGAGGCAAACGCGAACGACGAGGGCCATCTGTATGGCTCTGTCGGCGGCCCGGAAATTGCCCGCTCACTCAAGCAGCAGGATCTTTCCGTCACGGCCGATCAGATCATCCTCCAGGGACCGCTCAAGGAAGTGGGCCTGTATACGGTTCGCGTTCGACTGGCGCCCGAGGTGGAGGGCGACCTGAAGGTTTGGGTGGTGCCGAGCAGCAGCGAAGGCGGCGCCAAGTAAGCGTTCGGCGGCCGCACGGCCGTCGTGGATCTTCAGTTCGCAGATTTTTCGTTCGCAAGGAGGCTCGCCACGGGTGGTCGCGCCACGTGACATGCCGTCGGGCCGGCAGCGGGACGCCTCCCGTGAGCGTCGGGGCCGCGGTCCACGCGAAGACCGCGGCCGCTCGGCGGCCGCGGAGCCGCGGGACCGCCCCACGAACGTCGATGCCGAGCGGGCCGTGCTCGGCAGCATCCTGCTCAAGCCCGACGTGTGCGACGACATCGCACTGGTCGTGCGGCCCGAGGACTTCTCCGACGAAGCCCACCAGCTCCTCTACCGGCACCTCCTCGAGCTGCACGACAACGGCAAGCGGATCGACGCCACCATCGTTCTCGACGTGCTCCGCACCAAGGGGGACCTCGAGCGTGTCGGCGGTGCGGCCGCCCTGGCAGAAGCGATCGAATCGGTGCCGCACGCCGCCCACGCGCAGCACTATGCCCACATCGTTCGCGACAAGTCGCTGCTCTGCTCGCTGATCGACGCCGGGACCGACATCCTCCGCGACGCCTACGACGCGGCCGACGAGCCCCGCCAGCTCTTGGCCCGGGCCGAGGAACGGATCTTCTCGATCCTGGAGCGGCGGAGTTCCGCCGAGGCGAAGCCGATCGAGGCCGTGCTCACCGACGTGATGGCACGGATGGACGCCCGCATGAAGCACGAGCACACGATCGGGGGCGTGGAGACCGGCTTCACGGAGCTCGACGCGTTGTGCGGCGGCCTTCACAATTCGGAGCTCATCATCCTGGCGGCCCGGCCCAGCATGGGCAAGACGGCGTTCGCGATGAACATCGCGGAACACGTGTCGATCGGGCTCCATCAGCCGGTGCTGTTCGTGAGCCTGGAAATGGCCTGCCTGGAACTCGCCGATCGCCTCCTCTGCTCCGCCGCGCAGGTGAACGGCCATCGGCTGCGCAACGGCACCATTTCCCAGGAGGATCGCCGCCGGCTGGTGCAAAAGTCGACCGAGATCGGCACGGCGCCGCTGTTCATCGACGACACGCCGGGCCGCACGCTCACGGAGATCGCGGCCGTCGCCCGCCGCCTGAAGCGCAAGCAGGGGCTGGGGCTGGTGGTGATCGACTATCTCCAGCTGATCGAGCCCGACAATCCCCGTGATCCGCGGCAGGAGCAGGTGGCGCGGATCGCGCGGCGGCTGAAGATGATGTCGCGCGAGCTCGACATTCCGGTGCTCTGCCTGGCCCAGCTCAACCGGCAGGCGGAGGCCTCCCGTGACAACCGTCCGCGGCTCAATCATCTGCGCGAGTCGGGTGCCATCGAGCAGGACGCCGACGTCGTCATGTTCGTGCACCGCGAGGAGTATTATCAGACGAATGACGAGGACCGCGAGCGGGTGAAAGGCCAGGCGGAGATCATCATCGCCAAACAGCGCAACGGGCCGATCGGCGACGTGAAGCTGCTGTGGCAGCACGACTACACGCGGTTCGTGAACCTCGAGCATCGCCCCTACGACGAGTTCGAGAGTTTCGGCAGTTTCTGAATTCACGGCTGTCGGGCCATCCATGGCCCCGACAGCCTTGGCAGGTCGGAGGCACAGCCAAGGTGTGCCTCGACCTGCGATGGCTCGCCTTCCGGGCGAGCCTCGCGTCAGCCGAAGCAGGCCCGAAGGGATGCGCCTTTTGATGATGCGCGTTCTCTCTTCTCTCCTTCAGATTGACGCGCGCGATCGGTCCAAAAAGCCCCCGGCGGAAGCCGGGGGACTCCGGGTCGTCTCCCATCCCGGGTCCCATGCGGCGCGAGCCTGCACCGGGGAATCACGTACCGTCGAGCGGCATGGATGGCGGGGTGGTTTTCATGCCTGGAGTCCCCGGGCTTCCGCCCGGGGCTTCTTGAAACGGTGCCGGGACTGATTTCCTGGTCAATGGATCTGCAAAACACGGTTCGCAGCCGGATTCCCGCGGTAGCGGCGCTTTGTCGAGCCACACGGCGCACCAGCAAAACGCACGCCTCCGTCTCTCCGGCACAGACGACGTGCCGCCCAGCGGTCGCATCTCCCCGCCGGTACACTTTGCTCATGGCGTTGCTGGCGATCGAAACGACGTGTGACGAGACGGCGGCGGCCGTGGTGACCCGCGGCCGCGAGGTGCTCTCCAGCATCGTCGCCAGCCAGGAGCAGTTGCACGCCCGCTGGCGCGGCGTGGTACCGGAGGTGGCGTCGCGGGCGCACGTGGAACGCATCATCCCCGTGATCGACGAGGCCGTCGCTCGCGCGCGAGTGACGCGTGCGGATCTCGAGGCCGTCGCCATCGCCGTCCGCCCCGGCCTGGTCGGCTCGCTGCTCGTCGGGCTGGCGGCGGGCAAGGCGATCGCCGCCGCCCTCGACCTGCCGCTCGTGGGCTACGACCATGTCGCCGCCCACCTCTACGCCTGCCGACTCGCCCACGGCAACGACATGGTCTATCCGTGCGTCGGACTCGTGGCCAGCGGCGGCCACACGTCGCTGTTTCATGTCCGCGGGCCGCTCGACCTGGACCGGCTGGGCGGCACGATCGACGATGCCGCGGGGGAGGCGTTCGACAAGGCCGCCAGCCTGCTGGGCCTCGGCTATCCCGGCGGCCCCGAAATCGAACGTGCGGCGCTGGGCGGCGACCCGCGCAGCCACCGGCTGCCGCGGCCTCTCGCGAACGACCGCGACCGGCTCGACATGAGTTTCAGCGGCTTGAAAACGGCACTCCGCTACCTCGTGCGTCCGCCCCACGGTCCGCCGGATCAGCCGCCGCCGACGGGCCGCCGGCTGGCCGACCTCGCGGCGTCGTTCCAGCAGGCCGTCGTCGACACGATCCTCGCCAAGGTGGCACTCGCCGTGGACCGCACGGGCTGTGGCGCGGTGGCGATCGGCGGTGGGGTCGCGGCAAACACCCTGCTGCGTGACTCGGTCGAGGCCCTGGGCAGGAAACGCGGGCTCCGGGTGTTCGTGCCCCCGAGGACGCTGTGCACCGACAATGCCGCAATGGGTGCGATCGCCTGGGAGCGTCTCGAACGCGGCGCGAACGACGGCCTCATGCTTGACGTCGCGCCGGGCACCGACCGGGCCGCGGCGAACCGCCGGACGTAGCCGATGCGCGGGGCACGGCGGTCAGAGGCCGCCGCGACAAGGGGCTATGCCTTCCCGGGTGCCGGGCGATGCGCGTGCGAAGCGGAGAATCGCGTGCCGTCATGCGGCATGGTCGACGGGGTGGTTTTCATGGCCGGTGTCCCCGGGCTTCCGCCCGGGGCTTCTTATACGGCTCACACTTGAGCCTCGCGCACGAAGCTCTCCTGGGCAACAACGGGGAGGGAGGGGTTGCCGGAGCCGGCGTGGCTGACCAGCGCAGCCAGGACCAATCTGCCTGCGGCGGATCGGTGCCCGGCGGAGCGCAGGCAGCCTCAAGAGAGCGGATTGCCGGGAAGGCCGAAGCGAACGTCCGGCGATGGGGCGTGGGCAGCCCCGACCAGCGTCACGCGCGAGGTTCGAGTGTGAAGCGGATTAGACCTGTGAACTCCCGCTTCAACGGGCCGCCTGCCAGGCGGGCACCCAGCGGCCGCAGGCCGCGCTGCGTGCACAACGCCGCCGCGCAGCGGCCACGGTCGCCCGGAGGTGCGACCGCATGGCCGTCCGGCGGGCGGCTTCACGCACCGCCTCGGCATCCTGCCTCACGTTGCTGGGCCGGCCGCCGCCGGCTCTCAATCGCCCGCCCTCCAGGCGGGCCGTCTCCGCACAACGCCACCACCCAGCGGCCACGGTCGCCCGGAGGTGCGACCGCATGGCCGTCCGGCGGGCGGCTTC
>CAZJHQ010000096.1:6965-7029 GCA_964545915.1 uncultured Candidatus Kuenenia sp.
GCCACCACCCAGCGGCCACGGTCGCCCGGAGGTGCGACCGCATGGCCGTCCGGCGAACCCTTGG
>CAZJHQ010000097.1:0-6571 GCA_964545915.1 uncultured Candidatus Kuenenia sp.
ACACAAAAAGCCCCCGGCGGAAGCCGGGGGACTCCGGGTATGCATGCCTTCCCGGGTGCCATGCGATATGGGTTTGAACCGGGAAAGCGCCCGCCGCCATCCGGCATGGACGGCGGGGTGGTTTTCATACCCGGTGTCCCCGGGTTTCCACCCGGGGCTTCTTGGATCGGTGACGGGACCGATCCGCTGTTCACGGGTCGTCAAAACATGGTTCGCCGCTCGATTGCGGCTGGAGCGGGAGTCTCTAGCCGTCGAATGCGGCCGGCGGCTCCACGACCCGTCTTCGCAAGCCTGGAGGCTTGCGCCACTGGAGCCGCTGCTCCCGACCAGGCTCGTCATGCCGCCGGCGGGCGGGGGCGGTTTCCCACCCCCGCACCACCGGCGGCCCGATGCGCCGAACGCCTTCGGCCACCGACTGGGATCGATCAGGAGGGGAGCGTTCGCCGGCCCGCGTGCCTCCTCCGCTCGGGCGTCAACTCTTTGGATGCGGGCATGGTCAGCGCCGCTTTCGGTCGCGGCACGGGGGTGGGGCGGCGAGCGTGAGCACGATCACCTCCTCGCCCGTCGTCGGGCTGATGTCATGGTGGACGCTGATCGGCGCGGCGCCGGCCGCGTCGCGGACCAGCGACTCGAGCATCGGCCGGCCCGCGAGCACCAGGTGGCAGCGCAGTTGCCGCAGCAGCTCGGCGCCGCGGCCGTTACCCTGGCCGGCGATGAGTCGCTGCTCCGCCGCCGTGAGCACGCCCTGCAGATGGACGAAGAGGCGGTTCTCCACCAAGTGAGCGTGGACGCGGTTCGGCCCTCGGCCCATGTACTCCACCTGGAACCGCGACACCGCGTCGCAGACGGCCGCCTCGATCTCGCCTTGCGATTTCATGCTCCGTCTCCGTGGCCGCTCCCGGGCGGAGCCGGCGCCGGTGGAAGCTTCCCTGCAGCCCCACCGGCGCCGCACCCGCCGGGCACCGCGAAACCCCTCTTGGGTGGGGTTCCGTGTGGAGTTGTTTCGGCAGTGATGCCCGTGTTCCGTGAGTCGGCTGGCGGATTTCAGTCTGGAGGAGTTTGGCGGGCTGGGGGGCGTGCGGGCAGGTCGCGGAGGTGTCCAGTGCCCCGGAAACACGCCTTAGGCCGGTGAATCGGGCGATTTCTCGGGTTTCAGCCCGCCGGCTCTCACGGGCTGCCGGCGGCTCCCATGATGCCGGCGAGGACTTTCCCGCCAGGAAAGTTTCTTGCGGAACACCACGTTCCGGGCAGGGATTCGCAAGCCTTTTTCACGCAAGGAAGCACCGGCATGAAGGCCGTTGGAGTGGACTGTCGCCGCGGGACGCGGCATGCATCGACCAGGGAACCTCGTGGGGTTTCCCGCGGTCGATCGAGTGGCACCAAGCCCTGGAGGGCTGTTTCCGCGGACTGGCTCGGGCGGCCGGTCTGCCGCCGGCAGCCCACCCCCCGCCCGCTGGCGACGCCCGAGCCGCTCGAGCGGCGGGCGGTGCTGTCCGGCGCTGCGGATGCCGCGATCGACGACCTGATCGTGCCCACGGCCCTGCCGAACGACCCGTCGTTCGCCCAGGAATGGAGCCTGCAGAACTGGGGCCAGTCGGGTGGCACGGCAGGCATCGACATCAACGCCACGCGGGCCTGGGACATCACGACGGGCTCGCGGAGCGTGGTGGTCGCGGTCATCGACTCGGGCATCGACCTGAAGCACCCGGATCTGGTGGCCAACCTGTGGACGAATCCCGGCGAGATCGCGGGGAACGGGATCGACGACGACCGGAATGGGTTCGTGGACGACATCCACGGCTGGAACTTCGTCGACAACAACGCCAACCTGCAGGACGGCTACGGCCACGGCACGCATGTGGCCGGGATCATCGGGGCCGTCGGCAACAACGGCGTCGGCGTGACCGGCGTTGCCTGGCGGGTATCGCTGATGGTCCTGCGGGTGCAGAACGACTCGGGGGCGGGCACCACGAGTGCCGTCATCGGCGCCCTGCGCTACGCCACGACCATGCGGCGCGACTTCGGCATCAACGTCGTCGTCACGAACAACAGTTGGGAGGCCGTGGCCGGCTACTCGGCGGTCATCGAGGGCTTGATCCGCGAGCAGGGAGAGGCGGGGATCACGTTCGTGGCGGCCGCCGGCAACCATGGCACCAATAACGACGTCACGCCTCGCTATCCGAGCAACTACGACCTGCCCAACGTGATCGCGGTGGCGTCGTTGGCCTCGTCGGGAGTGCTGGCGGGCAGTTCCGACTACGGGCCCACGACGGTGGACCTCGCCGCCCCCGGCACCTTCATCCTCTCGACCTGGAAGGGGGGCGGGTATGCCGCGCTATCGGGAACGTCGATGGCCGCGCCGCACGTCTCCGGCACCGTGGCCCTGCTCGCCGCCGCTAAGCCGGGGATCACGGTGGCCGAGGTGCGGGGGGCGATCCTCGGCACGACGGCGCCGCTGGCGTCGCTGGCCGGCAAGACCGTGACCGGCGGGCGGCTCGACGCCTTTGCGGCGCTGGCGTCGCTCGGGGTCGCGGCCGCGCCGGTGCCGCCGGCCACGACTCCGCTGCAGCAGGTGGTCGTCTCCCCGGCCGTGGCGCTGCCCTTCACCGATGAGTTCAACGCGGCGGGGCCGCTGCGGGCCGATTGGACGCTCCGCATCGGCGGCTTCGACGTGGCCGCGGGATCGGCAGCCTCGATCGCCACGGGCGCTTCCATCGCCACGCTTCGTGGCACGGCCGTGAAGAACTCCGTGCAGCGGGCGCTCGTCAGCCTGGGGACGGGCCGCAGCGTCGGGCTCGTGGCCCGCTACTCCGGCCTGAGTGACCAGTCGATGTACCTGGCACAGCTCACCCGAGTTCAAACCGGGTTCATGGTGCAAATCTTCAGCCGCGTGGGGGGGCGGTGGACCTTGCTTTCGGCGGGCCGGGTATATGCGAGCCGGGGATGGCTGCGGTTCGACGTGATCGGCGGCCAGTTGACCGCGCGGTTCAACGGCCGCGTCGTGGCGGCAGCCGTCGACGGCTCGATCGCGGCGGCAGGCAGTGTCGGCATGCGGGCAGCGGGAGCCGGAGCGCGGTTCGAAACCTACATGGCAACGTGATCCGCGGCCCCGGAGAGTGTGTCGGAAAATCTTGCTTGCGTTACCCAGATTGCCCAATATAATTCCTGCCGTCCGACGTCCTGGCCGTCGCAAAAAGCGGCTAAAACGACGGATTTTCTCGAAACAATTGACGGAAGACGAGTCGAGGGGCAGTCCGGCGGCCAGGGTCGCTGGAAGGTCCGTCGCAACGTAAGCCGGCGAGAGAGAACGCCTTCGGGCGGTCTTTCTCGCCGGCTTTTTTTGTTGGTGCCCACGACGACCGCCCACGGTGACCATCCGATGACGCAAGCATCCGCCGCCCGCCTCGCCCGCCAGGTGGCGCACGCTGCCGGCACCTTCGAGCACCTGCTGCTCGGCCGGGCGCCGGCGAGCGTGACCGTCGTGGCCGCCGACGGCTGCATGGTCGTGAGCCTGCACGAGTCGTTCTCGACCTTCGAGCGGCGGTTGGCCGCCGACGAGCAGGGGGCGGATCAGGTTCGCGACTTTCATCAGTGCCTGTTCGACCGCTCGCTCGACTCGCTCGTCGGCCACGTCCGCCGCAGCACCGGCGTGGCCCTCCAGGGGGCGATCGCCCACGTCGACACCGCGACGGGCAGCGTGCTGAAAACGTTCACGACCGCATCCGCGGTCGATCTGATCCTGTTGGGGCGTGGCCTGCCGGCACTCGGTGTGCCGGTCAACGACCATCGGCATGCCACGGCCCGGCAACGAGTCGAGATGGCGGGCGGCAATGGAGCCGCCCGTCGGTAGAGGAAACCGCCCGGAGGGACCCGTAACCATGAAGAAGGTGACCCATGTTGGTGCTGACGCGAAAGAATCGGGAGAGCGTGGTGATCGGCCGGCCTGAGGACAATCAGGTGGTCCTGCAGATCACCGTCTTGGACATCGAAGGGGGACGGGTGCGGCTCGGCTTCGAGGCCGACCATAAGATGCCGATCCATCGCCGCGAGGTGTGGGATCGGATCAGCAACGGCAACGGCAACGGCGACGGCAACGGCGACGGCAACGGCGACGGCAAGGCCGCCGGTCTGGTCTCACGGATGGAGGATGCGCGCCGTGCCGGGGGCTGACCATGAGGTCCCAGGGCGAGATCGAGGCGGCCGTGTGCGACGGCGTCTCCCGGTTTCAGCAGGAGTTCGTCGGCCGTGGGCCGCGGGACATCCGCGCGTACCTGCTCGGCGGGCTGCTGGTCGTCCAACTCCAGGGGGTGCTGACGCCGGCGGAACGCCAGCTCATCGCCCCCCGGGGGGGCGGCGGGAACGGCAATGGCGATGGCAACGGCAACGGCTTCGACCATGACGGCGGCAACGGGCGGGCGCTGCTCAAGCAGGTGCGCGCCCACATGGTGGCCACGGGAAGGCCGCGGCTGGAGGAGGTGGTCGAGGCCGCGACGGGCGTGAAGCTCGTGAGCGTGCATCACGACATCTCGACCGTCACGGGGGAGGAGGTCCTCGTCTTCTCCTTGGCCGAATCCCCGGCGTGCCGGCCGCGGAAGAAGATCTGAGGGGTGTGGTAGCATCGGGCTGATCACCCCGTTCCCGCCCGGCCGGCCTGTCCATGCCCGTCGCTCACTCCGCCCCCCGCGGGGCCACCGTCCTCCTCGTCGACGATCAGCCGATCATCGGCGAGGCCGTGCGGCGGATGCTCGCCGGCGAGGAAAGCGTGGCCTTTCACGCCTGCAAGGACGCCCCGGCCGCGCTGGAGACGGCGGCCGCGGTGCAGCCCACCGTGATCCTGCAGGATCTGGTGATGCCGGAGATCGACGGCCTGGAACTGGTGCGGCGGTTCCGGGCCGACGAGCGGTTTCGGGATGTGCCGATCATCGTGCTCTCCACGAAGGAGGAGCCGGCCGTGAAAGCCGAGGCGTTCGCCCTCGGGGCCAACGACTACATCGTCAAGCTGCCGGACCGGCTCGAGCTGGTCGCCCGCATCCGCCACCACTCCCGCGGCTATGTGGCGCTCGTCGAGCGGAACGAGGCGTTCGCGGCCCTCCAGGCCAGCCAGCAGACGCTGGCCAACGACATCGCCACCGCGGCCAGTTACGTGCGGTCGCTGCTGCCGGAGCCCTTGGCGGGGGGCGTGGTGCGGGCCGACTGGCGGTTCATCCCGTCGGCGGCCCTCGGCGGCGATGCCTTCGGCTACCACGCCCTCGACGCGGATCACTTCGCCGTCTACCTGCTCGACGTCTGCGGCCACGGCGTGGGGGCGGCGCTGCTCTCCGTGTCGGCGCTCAACGCGATCCGCAGCGAGGCTTTGCCCCAGACCGATTTCCACGATCCCGGTGCCGTGCTCGCCGCCCTCAACAAGGCCTTCCCGATGGAGCGGCAAAACGACATGTTCTTCACCATCTGGTACGGCGTGTACCACCTGCCGACCCGCAGGCTGCGCTGGGCCGGCGGCGGGCATCCGCCGGCCGTGCTCCTCGGGCCCGACGGAGCGGCGCCGCGGATGCTCGAGTCCGACGGACCGCTGATCGGGGCGGTGGAGGGGCTGGAGTTTGATTCCAGCGAGGCCGAGGTGCCCGTCGGCGGCCGGTTGTTCGTGTACAGCGACGGGGCTTTCGAGATCAGTCGGCCCGACGGCTCGATGTGGGCGTTCGCCGACTTCCTCGCGGCCCTGACCGCCCCGGCGGCCGGGCCGGCAAGCCCGATCGACGGGCTGGTGTCGGTCATCCGGGGTGTCTCCCAACGGAATGATTTCAACGACGATTTTTCGATGGTGGAACTGGGCTTTGGCTGATCGGATGGCCGAAAATCAGCGGAATTGAGCCGGCCGAGCCCGGGAAAGCGGCCGTCTTGCATGGCCCCTTCGAATCCGTACACTTCATAGTTTCGCGGTTTTGACCGGCCGCTAGCGTAGCTCAATTGGCAGAGCAGCTGATTTGTAATCAGCAGGTTGCGGGTTCAACTCCCGCCGCTAGCTCAGCACGACCGCGCCGATTCGGTGACGGCTTCGAGAGGTCGTGCGGATCGGGCGACCCCGCTGCAGTCCTTGCATGTCGTTCAACCGGCATGGTCCGCACCGGATCGCGAGAGATTACCAGCCCCCAGCCGAAAACACCGAGCCGATCCTTATCAGGAGCACACACCGACAACCCAGGGGAGTTTCCCGAGCGGTCAAAGGGGTCAGACTGTAAATCTGATGGCTATGCCTTCGCAGGTTCGAATCCTGCACTCCCCAGTCTCATCCCTGCCCTGCCGGCGTGCGTCCGGTGGGGGGGTGCGTGACCCGCGGGTGTAGCTCAATGGTAGAGCAATAGCCTTCCAAGCTAAAGACGAGGGTTCGATTCCCTCTACCCGCTCTTCAGGCAACAATCCATCACACCGTTCCCCTATTCACTCACTTATTCATTCGTTTCACCTTCATCAGTCGGGTGCCTTTTCCGTCCACATCGCTGCTGTAGCTCAGTTGGTAGAGCACGTCCTTGGTAAGGACGAGGTCAAGGGTTCAAGTCCCTTCAGCAGCTCTTCC
>CAZJHQ010000098.1:0-6058 GCA_964545915.1 uncultured Candidatus Kuenenia sp.
AGGCGAGCATGTCGGCGGCGGCCGCGGCGTCGAGCAGGCGAGCGAGCCGGAACCACCGGATCATGCGGCGGCGCACCCGCTCGGTGAGCGCGGCCAGATGGACGTGAGTGATTGGCCGGGCCGGCAGGAACGCCGGCGGGGTGTCACACGCTGCTTCGGCGGCAGCCGGATCACCGGCCTCGGATTCGCCGCGCAGGGCACTAACTCTCCGGGCGGTGATCCCGGCCCGGCAGCCGAGTCCCACGACGGCGACGAGGTAGCAGGCGATGATGGCCCAGTCGACGGCTGTGATGTGCATGAAAAGCGAGTCTAACGGCCCATGGAAAAAGCCAGGGGATCCGCCGATCCACCCGATCAACGCGGGTCTTCAAGGTCTTCGGCTTAAATCCTTTGGCGCATCCTTGACGAATGGCAGTTCGCTGATGAGACTCGGCCTTGAGCAATTGCTCACGCTCGATCTGCATTGCGTGATTCATGAGCGTGGCGAGGGCTGAGACCATGGCGGCCGGGCCGTGCTCGATGAGTAAGGCGGTAAGGTCTTCGATCGTCGGGCATTCGTCTTGGTGGGTCATCGCAGGTTCCTTCTTGGTGGCTTAAGACACTTCCAAGAAAACCTCGATGGCCCACCTCTTCAACTCGGGCCGCCGGTGGGTGCCCGCCCTCGTCTCGCTACGCTCGACTCGGACAGGCACCCACCGGCGATTTACAGAAAGAATGTTGCACTAACACCGCGATGGTAAGGCCGGCAAACTCGGGTGTCGCGCTCGATCCGCGGAGTCTCGCGAGGCCCGCCCAGCGTCACGCTCGAAAGGACTTTTTCAGGCCCCGGATCGCGATCGCCGCGGCGGCGATCCCGCAGCCGATCGGAAAAGTCGGGCCGAGTCGGTTGGCGAGGGTGAGGGTGTCGATGAGCGGCACCCGGGCGTCGAGCGTGCCGCGGGAATGGAGCATGAGTGCGGCGACGATCCTGCCCGTCGGCGAGATCGCGCACGTCTCGCCGGTGGCGGCGCACCGCAGCAGGCTGCGGCGGCATTCGACGGCTCGAAGCTGGGCCAGCTGGCGGTGCTGGACGAGCGTCCGGGGGGCCGTGAACGAGTTGCCGTTGATGAGCGACACGAGCACGGTGGCGCCACGCAGCACGAGCGACCGGGCCGCCGCGGGCACCATGTCCTCGTAGCAGAGCAGCACGCCGAACCGTGTGCCGCCGTCGCCCGCGAGCACGGTGGCCTCGGTGCCGCGGATGAAGTCATCGACGAGCGGAAAGTGGCGGCGCAGGTCGGGCCAGATATCGGCCAATGGCACGTATTCGCCGAACGGCATGAGGTACCGCTTGTCATAGCGGCCGCGGACCGCGCCGGCCGCGGCCACGAGCAGGGCCGACTGCCGCAGGGCCGCCGGTCGCTCAGAATAGCCTTCATAGACGATGCCACCGCAGAGCAGCTGCACGCCGGGAGGTCCGGCCAACAGGCCGCCTTCGGCCTCCTGACGCGAAAGCGCGGCCAACCGCTCGGGATCGGCGAAGGAATCGAGCCGGCAGTCGAATTCGCCCGCACTGCACTCCGGCCAGCAGACGAGGTCGGGCGGCTCCGTGACCGTCCGTGCGGCGGTGAGCGACCGCAGGGCCGCGATCCCGTCGGGATCGCCCGGGTTGGTCTGCACGAGCGTGGCGGTGAATGACGGCGCGCGCGCGATCCGGGCTTCCCATGAAGCCAGCGAGACCGCGCCGTAGGCGACGTTGAGCAGGCAGACGATCACCGCCGCCGCGCCGATCCACCGGGGACCGCACCGGCGCACCATGCCGATCGCCTCGAGCGCCCAGACGATCGCGCCCGCGTGGGCGAAGAAAACGAAGGTCGCGGTCTCTGGGCCGAAGAGGTCGACCGATTGCACGAGCAGCGGCCAGCCGGCCTGCGCATAGCCAAGCTTCCAGGGAAAGACGGATGGCCAGGATGCCTCGATGGCACACGCGAAGAGTGCCGCGGGGAGCCAGGCGAGGCCCGGCGATCGAGTCACGCGGGCCGCGAGCAGGAAGGGCGCCGCGAGCCGGAAGGCATCCCACGCGACCACCGGGATGGCGACGAGGAGGCCCGAGAAATACGTCGATTCCATGGCCGTGGCGAGAGTCCGGGGCGTCCAGTGGAAGGCGATGGCAAGGGCACAGAAGGCGGCGGCGAGCGTCCACGCCTCGCCCAGCCAGCCCCGCAGGCTTTGCACCGCCACCAGCCCGATGGCGGTGCCGATCCATCCGCACCAGACGAGCCGCTCGTCGAGCCACGGCGCCGCCATAAAAATCGCGGCACTGGCGGCCAAGAACGCCGCCGATAGTCGGTCAAAAAACGAAACAGCCCGGCCGGGCGGAACGGCGGGGCGTTCGCCGCCCTCACCATCCTGCCCGGCCGGAGACTGAACGCACTCGGGAGCGATCAGCATGGGCTGCCGGTCACTTTACGTTGAACAACATGGCGGCATTCACGTTCGGCTGAGTGATCTCGACGGTCGTGTTCTTGTTGGCGGCAACCGTGAAGGTATCACCACCCTGCTGCTTGAGCGGATAGGCGCCATCCGCCACCGTCTGGTTCGGGAAGTTCAGATTATTCAGCACCGCCATATCGGTGGCCCGAATGTCGTTGTCACCAGCCTTGGCGGGCGTAAACACGGCTGTGGCTCCGGCATTGATCACCTTGGCTCCGGCAGTCTGCGCCGCCCCGACCTTGTCGGCGAGGGTTCCGGTTTCACCAACCTGCACGAACAGGTTTTTCGCCGTCTTGTTGACGACGGTCACCTGCGTGACAGTCACCGGAGGCACCGGAGGTTTCGGAGGCTTCGGCGTCGGCCGCCGACCGCCCGCTTCCGCGGGAGCCACGAGCCCGATGCTCAAGGCCAGAGAACCAAGAACGATGCACATGTGCCTGCGATTCATCCGATCAACTCCTCTCGGGGTTCGGACCGATGTCGGGCAGCCACGCCGCCCCAAACTCGTGTCCTTGGTGTTCGATCCCGTCATCCAATTCAATCAACCGTGCGATCCATCGCCCGCCGGACCGCCATGCGCTGCCCGGGCGTCCGTCGTCTTTGCGGTCATTGCGTCGCGAGGGACGAGGCATTCGCCTCGCCACCGTTGCGGGTGCAGATGGCCGCCAGTACCGCCGGGTCCATTGATTCGTTGAGCATCACGGTGCGACCGTCGCCGAACGCGACCGTCGCGAGGCCCTGATGGCGGCTCTGGATGCCGCCGAGCGTGTTGATGAAGGGCTCGGGCTGGGCGAAGTGGTTGATCCACGCCCAGCGGCCCATCGGCTGCTTCAAGTCGGCCGCGCTCTCGCGAGGGCAGCGGTCCACGGACTCGGCAACCAGCAAGGTCTGGCCGAGCCCGTCGGTCGTCTCGGCGAGCCGAACTGCCTGCCGCCGGTTCGCATCGATCGCGATGAGGAGACCGTTGGCAAGTCCCGCCCGGCCGACCATCCGGCCCGCGTGGAAGATCAGCGCCCCGGAGATGCCGGCGTAATCGGCCTTGCCCACGGAGGCCACCTGGCCGCTTGGGCAGACATACGCGGCGATCCTCGTGTCGGAGGCGAGGTCGTTGCCCCCCACGTCATCCCACTCCTTCGCGTAGTCGATCCGGCCCGCCGCCGCCGCTTCCTCGAGGTAGGGCAGGATGAAGCTCGACCACGCGAGCAGCGTGCCCTGAGGCAGGCCCGGCCGGGGCACCTGGTCGCTTCCCGGCGGCAGCGTGCGGCGGGCCGACTCGAAGGCCAGCACCGCCAGGGCCGACTGCCTGAGATTGTTGCCGCAGGCCGTCCGCTGGGCCGAATCGCGGGCCGCCTGCACGGCCGGCAGGAGCATGCCGGCGAGGATCCCGATGATCGCGAGCACGACGAGCACCTCGACGAGGCTGAAGCCCGCGCGACCGCGACGATGATGCCGCATGCGGATCGGGTTTTCGGTTTGCGTTGATGCTTGGGGCGGACGTCGCATGGTCCCTCGCTCGCGCTTCGGGCTTGGATGGACAGGGAGCAAGCGGACCTGCGGCCCGGACGGAGATCGACTCCGAGCGGGTACTATGGGCGCGGACTCCGGGCCGCGAAATCCCTTTTTTCAGGTACACGCGAGTGATCGCGGGCGGCAGCCGGCCTGAACGAGCTGATCTACGAGTGCCAGCGGAGCCTTGAGGGCATTGAGAACGCGAGGCTGGCGGCGAGCGTGAGTCCGCCGGCGGACCACCACAGTGACAGCGACACCGACGGCCGCGAGGGCGAACGCCGACGGTTTCGGCACGGCGGCGAAGGTGAGCACGACGTTGCCATCGACCTGGCCGAGCGAAAAAGAACCCCGCTCCGCCGAGCGGGACTGGCCCTGCGAGTCGAGGAGCGATCCGCCGAGGACGAGATTGACGAGGCTCGGAGTCGAGGCCCCCGATGGCAGGTCGTAGATCGTCCACGAGCGGTCGATATCCCAGCAGGAGTCGCTCCACAGCACTGTGCTCCCCGGTGCATTGAACATCAGGTTCGGGGAGGTCGATCCGGTGAATACGAGGCTACTGGCGGTCACCACGACCCGGTCGAATGCCGTGGTGTCGGTATCCGTGTTTGCGGCGAGTTCCCAGTTGACTGCCGAACCGGCCAGGTACACGATGCCCTAGTTGAAGGCCAGCGTGCCGGGCGACGTAGCCCCAGGCGAGTGCGTGCCGCTGATCGTTGCTGCCCCGGCGATCGTGCCGGTACCGTACAGGGTCGCTCCGGCGAGCACCTGTATCAGGCTCGTGCCCGCGAGGATTCCATTTACCTCTAGGGTGCCGCCGCCGACCGTGGTCAGTCCGGAATACGGACTGCTGCCGCTTAACACGAGCCTCCCGACGCCATTCTTTCGGACGCTGTCAGATCCGCTGATCCGGCCGCCGTAGGTCAGGTTATTGGACCGGTCGAAGACGAGGGAGGCGTTGTTGACGACGTCTCCGGGTAACACTCCCGACGTCCTGCCGCTGCCGATTCGGAGCGTGCCGGAATCGATCGTCGTCAGGCCGCTGTAGGTGTTGGTGCCTGGCAGGCTCAGCATGCCGGACCCTCGCTTGATCATCTCTCCTGTCTCGCTGATCTGGACCCCGCAGGTGCTCGCATCGGCACGGTTGAAGATCAGCGTGCCGTTGTTGGTGAGCGCGGAGGCCAGTACGCCGCCTGCCCCGCCGCTGCCGATCGAGATGGTGCCGCCGAACGTCAGGGCGATGCTGCCACCGAAAGCGACGGTCGCTAGCGTGCCCGACACCGACACCAACCCGCCAGCGCCGCCGCTGCCCGAAATCCGTAGGCTGCTGTATCCGTTGATGACCGAGTTCAGGCCGCCCACGAGCAGATTGCCGCCCACCACCGGCGATCCGCCGGAGACGCTCACGGCGCCGGTGCCCGAACTCGCGCCGATGCCGAGTGCGGCGCTCGACGTGATCGTGCCTCCACTCATGGAGAGCGTTCCGGTTCCTGACTTGCCCACCGTGAGGCTCGTGGCCGACACGAGCCCAGACGTCATGCTAAGCCCGCCGGATCCGCTTGCCCCGATCCGCAGACCTCCCGACATCGTGCCGCCGCTGATCGTCATGGATCCGGTGCTGCCGATGTTCTCCGCGATGATGAAGGAAGACGCCGTCGCCGAGCCTCCGGAAATCCTGAAGTCGCCGAAGCCATTGAAGCCGATCGAGGTGGTGCTTTGGCTGGTGTATGTCCCGCTCGTCACGGCAATCGCTCCGAACGCATCCCAGCCCAAGGTCGCCTGGTTGGTGCTGAACTGACCACCGGCCACGTTGACGATGCCGGACGTGACATAGCCGACCGCCAGATTGTTGGTGCCGTTGACACCGGATTGGAGCAGGCCGTCAGCGGCGACCGTCATGGTGCCGTCACGCACCGCCAATCCATCGACAATCCGTGTCAGTGTCAGCGTTCCAGCGCCCAGTTTCACGAGCGAGCCGCCGCTGCTCGCCACTGCCGACGCGAACGAAACGCTCTGGCCGTTGGTACGGATAGCCCGGTCAATGGCACCTCTGCAACGATCTTCCGGCTGATGAGCGACT
>CAZJHQ010000099.1:0-5932 GCA_964545915.1 uncultured Candidatus Kuenenia sp.
ACCTGCGGCCGTTCATCCTCTACGGCGAGGAGATCTTCGTGCTGCCCGGCGGGCTGACCCGCGTGGCGTTGGTCAAGGGCTCGCTGGTGGTCAACTCGTCGCAGGGCGGCGGCAGCAAGGACACCTGGGTCGTCCATCCGGGGAGGGAGTGAGATGCTTTCCCGCGTCGCCGACAGCCTCTACTGGATGAACCGCCAGATCGAGCGGGCGGAGAACGTGGCCCGGGCGTTGGAGACGACGCTCGACCTGGCGCTCGACGGAACGGTCAGCCCCGGCCGGCTGTGGAACGCGCTGGTGTGCACGTTCGGCGACCAGGCCGACTTCTGGGCCCGCCAGGGCCTCGCCGATCAGGCCCAGGTGATCCGCTTCCTGGCCTTCGATCCCCACAATCCCAACTCCATCTCCAGCTGCCTGCAGGCGGCGCGGGAGAACGCCCGCACGGTGCGCGACATGATCAGCTCTCCGATGTGGGAGGAGATCAACAAGGCCCACCTCTTCGTGCGGGCGGCGGCGGCGACCCAGGGGGAGCATCCGCGCGAGTTTCTCGACGAGGTGAAGCGGGCCAGCCAGCTGATCACCGGCGTCACCGACGCCACGATGTCGCACGGCGAGGCCTGGCACTTCGCCCGCATGGGGCGGCTCATCGAGCGGGCCGACAAGACGTCGCGGGTGCTCGACGTGGAGGCCTCCTTTCAGCCCGCCGCGGGAAACGGGGCGACCGGGACTGCCGCGCCGGCCCTGGAAGATCCGGCCGCCGCGGTCCGCTGGTCGGCGGTGCTGGAGAGCGCCAGCGCCCTGGAGATGTATCGCAAGGAGTACGGCGCCGTCTCGCGGCGGAACGCGGCCGAGTTCCTGATCCTCGACCGGGCCTTCCCGCGGGCGATGCACTTCTGCCTCATCAAAGCCGAAGAGTCGCTGCTCGCGGTCACGGGGGGCGTGAAGGGGGCGTATTCGAATCCGGCGGAGCAGCGGATCGGCCGGCTGCGGTCGGAGCTCGACTACGGCCACATCGACGAGATCCTCGCCGGTGACGGCGGCCTGCACGGCTTCATCGACGCCTTCCAATCCCGCCTCAACGGCGCCAGCCACGCGATCCACGACACCTTCTTCGCTCTCGCGCCCGTCGGCCGCGCGTGAGTGCGGCGCCGCAGTGCCTGCCCCGGGCGCGGTGCGGGGACCGTGGCGTGCCGTCGTGCGGCATGGATGGCGGGGTGGTTTTCGTACCCGGAGTCCCCGGGTTTCCACCCGGGGCTTCTTGGGGCGCTGTCAATAAAGAGCCCCCGGCGGAAGCCGGGGGGAAAGTTCACGCGAACCTGCGGCATCGTGCCGCAGTTCGCTTGGCGTGCCTCCGCCCGCTCACATTCAACCCGGCCCTCCGGGCCTGGCGCTCCCACAAAAAGCCCCCGGCGGAAGCCGGGGGACTCCGAGTGGCATGCCTTCCCGTTCACCATGCGCCGCGGGTTTGCACCGGTGAATCGCGTGCCGTCGTGCGGCATGGATGGCGGGGTGGTTTTCGTACCCGGAGTCCCCGGGTTTCCACCCGGGGCTTCTTGGAACGGTGGCGTGACCGCTTCCCTTTTCAAACGGTCTTCAAAACGGTTCGCAACCGAATTCCGGCACCGGCGGCTACGTCGGGGCTGGTATTCGCGCCGGCGCTGCGGGCCGCATGCCGCCGCCAGGCGGCCACGGCCGCCCGGAGGTGCGGCCGCCCGGCCGTCCGGCGAACCCTCGGCGTTCGCCGCGACGGCCCAAGGCTGTCGGGGCCATGGATGGGCTGGTATTCGCGCCGGCGCATCCCTTCGGGCCTGCTTCGGCTTACGCGAGGCTCGCCCGGAAGGCGAGCCATCGCAGGTCGAGGCACACCTTGGCTGTGCCTCCGACCTGCCAAGGCTGTCGGGGCCATGGATGGCCCGACAGCCGTGAAGTCAGATGTAATACATCGCGTCGGCGGCCGGTCGGCAGCGGTCGAGGAGGTCGGCGAGCGTCACCCCGCGGAGGGCCTCGGCCTCGGCCCGGCTCGCCTCGTCCCACGCCGCAGCCAGCGCCGCGGCGGCCCGGGAGCGGGCGGCCAGTTCCGCCGTCAACGGCGCGGCGGTGTCGGTGTCCCCCTCGACCGCGCCGCGGATGTCGGCCAGCGTGATTTCCTCCGGCGGCCGAGCGAGTCGGTAGCCGCCGGCCGCGCCCCGGGTGCTCGTCACGATCCCGGCCGCCTTCAGCTGGAGGAGGATCTGCACCAGGAATTGCTCGGGCACCCGCTGGCCCTGGGAGATCGACCGGAGCCGCACCGGAACGTCGGCCGCGCGGCAGCGGGCGAGTTCCAGGGCGGCGATCGCGGCGTACTCGGTCTTCGCGGAAAGACGCATCGCTCGGCCCGAACGGGTCAGGCTTCCTTGGAGTGTAGGCCGCATTCGGTCTTGGCGGTGCCGCTCCAGCGGCCGGCCCGTTCGTCCTCGCCGGCCGTGATCGCCCGCGTGCAGGGAGCGCAGCCGATGCTCACGTAGCCGCGATCGTGGAGCGGGTTGTAGGGCACCTCCTCGCGCACGATGGCGTCCCACACCTTCGCCTTGGTCCAGTTGGCCAGCGGCGACACCTTGACCACGCCGAACTTGTGATCCCAGCCCACGATCGGCGCCGTGGCCCGGTCGGGGCTCTGGTCGCGACGGATCGCGGTCATCCAGGCGTCGAAGCGGGCAAGCACCCGTTTCACGACGGCGAGCTTGCGGTCGCGGCAGCAGCGGTCCGGATCGGTGCGGTACAGGGGGCCGCCGTGGCCGCGTTCGTATTCAGCCACGCTCTGCTCGGGCTGCTCGAGCACCACCTCGATGCCGTAGCGGCGGGCGAGGCGGTCGCGGAGGGCGAGCGTCTCCGGGAACTGGTATCCGGTGTCGAGGTTGAAGACATACGTCGCCGGCGCGATCGCGGCCAGCCAGTGGATGATCAGGCAGCCCTCGGGGCCGAAGGCGGTGGCCATGGTCAGCTTGGGTCCGAAGCGGTCCACGGCCCAGCGGATGATGGTGGCGGGATCGGCGGCCTCGAGACCGCGACTTTCGCGGGCGAGTTCCTCCCGGAGCGCGGCGGATGGCTCGAGGGCCACCGAGCTGGGCGGCGGGGCTGGGGCTGTTCCAGAGGCCGTCATTTCCAATCCCTACAAGGTTGGTCAACTATCGCAAGAATAGCCTGGCGTGGCAGGCGTATCGACCGGCGGCCGCTGCGGGGCCGAAATCCGGCGATCGGACCGTCAGACTCGATGCCTTTTGCCCGCTTGGCCGCGCCGTGCCAGCCTTGCCAGGTGGTACAAAACCTGCCGCGCCGCGCTCCGCGGCACGGTCCCGCGAGGAGGCATGGAAATGGCACGCACGGTGGCGTTGGCGGTGGATCTGGGCGCCTCGGGCGGCCGCGTCGTGTCCGGGGCCTTCGACGGCCGCCTGCTCGAGCTGGAGGAGATCCACCGCTTCGAGAACGGTCCGGTCGCCATGGGCGGCCAGTTGATCTGGGATCTGCCTCGCCTGTGGCAGGAGGTGGTCGCCGGCCTGCGGGCCGCGGTGGCGCGGCATGGCGGCGGCGTGGCGAGCGTGGGCGTCGACACCTGGGGCGTGGATTTCTCGTTCCTCGCCGCCGACGACACGCTGCTGGCCAATCCCGTCTGCTACCGCGACCCGCGGACCCGCGGCATGCTCGCCGCGGCCGAACGGATCGTGCCGCGGGCCGAGATCTTCGCCGCCACCGGCCTGCAATTCATGGAGATCAACTCGCTCTACCAGCTGCTCGCGCTGCGCGACCGCCGCGCGCCGGTGCTCGAGGCCGCCGACCGGTTGCTGATGATCCCGGATCTGTTTCATTGGCTGCTCTCCGGCCAGCGGTCCAACGAGCGGACCAACGCCACCACCTCGCAGTGCTTCGATCCCCGCGTGGGGGATTGGGCCTGGGCGATGCTCGAGCGGTTCGGGCTCCCGCGGCGGATCTTCGGGCCGGTGATCGAGCCGGGCGCCGACCTGGGAACGCTGCGGCCGGAGGTCGCCGCCGAGACGGGCCTCGGGGCGGCCCGGGTGATCGTGCCCGGCACGCACGACACCGCCAGCGCCGTGGTCGCCGTCCCCGCCGCCGAGCCCCCCAGCAGCCGGCCCGACTGGTGCTATGTCAGCCTCGGCACCTGGGCCCTGGTCGGCGTGGAACTCGACCGGCCGCTCGTCACGCCCGAGTGCCTGGCGCTCAACTTCACCAACGAAGGGGGCGTCGGCGGCACGACCCGGCTCCTGAAGAACGTCTGCGGGCTGTGGCTGGTGCAGCAGTGCCGGGCCTCCTGGAGGCGGCAGGGCAAGGAGTGGACCTGGGATCAGCTCACCGCCCTGGCCGCCGAGGCGCCGCCGCTGATGACGCTCCTCGACCCCGACGATCCGGCCCTCGTCGCGCCTGCCGACATGCCGGAGGCGATTCGCGGCCTGGCGCGGGCCGCGGGCGAGCCGGTGCCCGAGTCCACCGCCGCCGTCGTGCGGACGGCGCTGGAGAGCGTGGCGGCGGCGATTCGGCGGCGGATCGCGGAGCTCGATTCGCTGCTGGGCCGGCGGATCAGTCGCGTGCACGTGGTCGGCGGCGGGGTGAAGAACAGGCTCCTGTGCCAGATGATCGCCGACGCGACCGGCCGTCCGGTCGTGGCCGGTCCGGTGGAGGCCACGGCGATCGGCAATCTCCTGGTGCAGCTCGGCAGCCGGGCCGGGGTCGTCGATCTGCGGGCCATGCGGCAGATCGTCCGCGACAGTTTCGAGCCGGAGACATTCGAACCCCGGGCCGCCGCCGCCTGGGACGCCCGGCTGGGGAGATAGAGATGGGGGCAGCGCGATCGCCGCAGGGGGTTACCCACGCCCCCATCGCCGGACGATCGCTGCGGCCTTCCAGGCCTTCGCTCTCTCGGAGGCGTCTGCGCTCCGCCATCCGTGGCTCCGCTGGCCGCCTACGCCGGCTCCTGGGGGCGCGGGTAACCCCGCACCCCAGTCAACAGACTGGGCAATAAGTCTGCCCGAGCGGGATGCGAGGGCTGCCGACCGTGGAAACCCTCGGCGTTTCCACCGGTCGGCCAAGTGGACAAAGGCCATGGAGGGCTTTGTCCACGGATAGTTGAGGTCCGCCGCCGCCTGGGACGCCCGGCTGGGACGGTGAAACCCGCGCTGTTTTCGGGCAAAACCCGCCCTTGAGCGGCGGCGGGCCTGTCTCTACCTTCCCGCCGCCGGAAAGGCTGTCCTTTCCGTCCCGCCGCAAGGCCGTCGAAAGACCCGGTTCATGCACTATTTTCTCCGTGCCCTCCGCGAGGCGGCCAAGAGCTGGCCGCTGCTCGCCGCCGCCCTGCTCTGCTCCGCCGGCGTGGCGGCCCTGTGGGGCGCGAACATCGCGGCGCTGTTCCCGATCATCGAGGTCACGCTCAAGGGAGAGTCGCTGCAGTCGTGGAACACGCGGCGGATCGAGGATGCCCGGGCCCGGATCGCGGCTGGTGAGCACGAACGGACCGACCTCGAGGCTGAACTCGCCGCCGGTGGCCTCGACCCGGCCGCGGCCCGCAAGGCCCGCAGCCGCATCGACACGCTTGCCCTGACGATCCGCGGCGACGAGGCGATCGTGGCCTCGGCCGTGCAGCTCGGCCCGTGGCTCGACCGCTGCCTGCCGGGCGACCCGTTTCAGACGGTGCTCGTGGTCGTCGCCTTCGTCGTCGCCAGCACGTTCGTCAAGCACGTGCTCCTGCTCACGGGCACGCTGCTGGTGGCCTGGGTGGCGATGAACATCAGCCGCAACATCCGCCTCAAGGTGTTCGACAAGGCCCTCGAACTCGACCGGGCCCAGTTCATGCGCTGGGGATCGGCGGGCTTCATGGCCCAGGTGACGAGCACATCCGACATGCTGGCCAGCGGCATCACGAGCGTCTATGGCGGCGCCGTCACCGAGC
>CAZJHQ010000100.1:0-5862 GCA_964545915.1 uncultured Candidatus Kuenenia sp.
CCATCCATGGCCCCGACAGCCTTGGCAGGTCGGAGGCACAGCCAAGGTGTGCCTCCACCTGCGATGGCTCGCCTTCCGGGCGACCGTGGCCACCGCAGAGCTGCGGCCTGTAGCGGCGGTCTCCGATCGTCCTCGGCGCGCGGCTTTTGGTGTTGCGCGGAGGAGTTCAACAGAGCGGCGCCGCTGCAGGGATCCAGCGGCGAATCGTGTTTTGACCACCCGTAAACAGGCGATCGGTCCCGTCACAGGCCCAAGAAGCCCCGGGTGGCAACCCGGGGACTCCGGGTGTGAAAACCATCCCGCCGTCCATGCCGCATCACTCAACGTGATTTCCCGGTTCAAACCCACATCGCATGGCACCCGGGAAGGCATGCGACCCGGTGTCCCCCGGCTCCCGCCGGGGGCTTTTTGTGGAAGCGCCAGGCCCGGAGGGCCGGGTTGTCTGCACGCGGGCGGCGGCCCGCCAAGCGAACTGCGGCACGAGGCCGCAGGTTCGCGTGAAACATCCCCCCCGGCTCCCGCCGGGGGCTTTTTGTGCCGTTCGCGCATGTCAAGCCAAGCGCACGACTGGAGAACGCGCAACCGCAAAAAAAACGCACGCTGCGAAAATACGCGTCGCTCCACCATGTCACATCATCGCAGCGTGCGATTTTTGCCTGGCGCCCCCCTCGCGGCAGAGTGCGCAAGGTGGGAGGTTCCGGCGGGCTGTCGCTGCCGCTGGGAACCGGCGAGCGGTCTGGCATCGCACCAGCCCCGTCTGCTATCTCCCCCCCCAGTAAATTCATTCGCCAACCGCCGTTCGGCCATGCTCCGCATCTTCCCCAATGCCGCGCCCGCTCCTGCCCCAAGAGTGGCACCACGGCCCCCCGGAGCGACACCGCGGTTCTCCGTCATGCTGCCAACGTTCGCGCCCGACGAAAAACTGCTCGCAGCGCTGCGGTCGGTGCTCGCCCAGGCGTGGCCCCCGGCGGCGATGCAGATCGCGGTGGTCGATGATGCCTCCACGCGCGACCTGACCCGCACCCTGGTGCGGATGGCCGATCCCGATGGGCGGGTGGAGGTGTTGGAGCACGAGCAGCGGCTCGGCCTCGCCGGGAACTGGAACCGCGCCATCGGGCTGGCCCGCGGCGAACTCGTGCACCTGCTGCACCAAGACGACTACGTGCGGCCCGGCTTTTACGCGGCCATCGACCGTGGATTCCAGGCGGCCCCCGCCGCCGGCATGGCCTTCTGCCGCAGCCAGATCGTCGACGGCGCAGGCCGGCCCATCAAGGCGTCGTCGCGGCTGCGCTGGCTCGCGGGTCTCATTCCCGGCTGGCTGCCGGCGATCGCCGAACGGCAGCGAATCCAGACGCCGGCAGCCGTCGTGCGCCGCTCGACGTACGAAACCCTCGGTGGCTTCCGGCCCGAACTCAGCCAGACCGTCGACTGGGAAATGTGGGTGCGGATCGCCGCTGTATATCCGGTGTGGTACGACCCCCGCTGTCTGGCCGTCTACCGGCGGCACCCCGACAACGAGTCAGCGCGGCTCTTTCAGAGCGGCGCCGTCTGGCCCGATGTCCTGCGGGCGATCGAGATCAACGCCGCATGCCTTCCCGAGTCGTGCCGTGCCACGACCGAGGCCAGCGCCCGCTGGCACGCGGCGTCGGCGCTCCGCACGGCGGAGCGACTGCTGACCCACGGCGCGATCGATCAGGCCGCCGACACCATCGCACACATCCCAAACCTGCTGCGGCTGATCACGGCCGACTCGCCGACAAACATCCTCCAACGGCGGCTCGCCGCCCTTCAGTCGCGCCTCTCCCGTTCCGGCCGCCGCGCCGCCTGACACATCCGCCCGGCGAGCCCTGCTCATGGCCCACCCTGCGGCCTCGTCGTCCCCACCGTCGGCATCGTCCTCCCGGGCGATCGTGTTCGCCCACTTCGACCCACACGACACCTTCGATCCGCACGTGGTCGAGGCCCTGCGCGGCTATCGGCCGCATGCCGCCCGGCTCGTGGTCGTCTCCGCGACCGCCGCGCGGCTGCCCGCTCCGCTCCGGGGCCTCGTCGACGCCTTCGTGCCGCGGGTCAACGTGGGCTACGACTTCGGCAGCTGGCAGGCCGGACTGGCCACGCTCTGCCCCGCCGACTTCGACGAGATCCTGTGCGTCAACGACAGCGTCTATGGCCCGCTCTTCGACCTCGGGCCCGCGCTGTGCGATCCGCGCACGGCCGGCGCGGACCTGTGGGGCATGGTGCTGTCCGAGCAATCGACGCGCCGCCGCGGCGGCCGCTGCCCGCATGTCCAATCCTGGTTCTTCGGCATGCGCCGCCGGCTGCTCGATTCGCCGGTCTACGACGCGTTCTGGCAGGGGATCGAGTCGGTGCCCGACAAGGAGGAGGTCGTGGACCGGTACGAACTCGGCCTGTCCGTCGCCTGTCGTCAGGCCGGGCTGCGGATCGCGGGCATCTACGACGCCCGCACGCAGGGGCCGATGCGATTCGGAGACCTCCGGCCCCACCTGTCGCTCGCCGACCCGCGTCGGTCTTGGAGGCTGTGGAAGAAAGGCCGCCGGATGCCCTACAACCCCAGCGAATTGGCCTGGTTACGGCTGCTCGAAGCGGGCGTCCCCTTCGTGAAGGTGGGACTGTTTCGGGCCAATCATTACGGTCTCGACCTCCGTCAGGTGATCGCCGCGCTCGGCCGCCGGCATCCCGCAGCCTTGCCGCTGATCCGGGGGCATCTCGCCCGCTGCGGCTGAAGGGCCCGTCGACAGCGACTCCCGGCCGGAAAAAACCTCCCGGCTCGCCGACTCGCAGACCACCTTGTATAACTGAACGGGTTGTGACGGCTGGCCGGCCCCCGGGGTGCCGGTTTTTTTGGGGCCGACTTCGTGACGAATTTCACGAAGTCCGTTCCTGTGGCCGATTTTTGCAATTCAGCCGCCCAAGACGCCCCCCGCCGACGCCATGGATGCCATCCTTCCCGTCCTGCTGTTCGTCGCTATCGCGGCCGCGGTATCGGTAGGCCTCGTGGTCGCCGCCCAGCTGATCGGCCCCCGGCGGAGCGGTGCGGTCAAGGAAATGCCCTACGAAAGCGGCATGGATCCGGTCCACGACACGCGGCGGCGGTTCGACGTCCGGTTCCACCTCGTGGCGATCACGTTCCTCGTGTTCGACGTCGAACTCCTGTTCCTCTATCCGTGGGCGGTGGCGAGCCGCTCGGCGGCCGGTGTCGATGCCGCCGTGACGGGCGGGCTCGTGGCGTCGCGGGGCCTGGTGTTCGCGGGGGCGATGGCGTTCATCGCCCTGGTGATCGTGGGCTTTGCCTACGACTGGCGCAAGGGGGTGTTCCGATGGCGATGAACGACCTGCAGTTGCCGGAAAACGTATTCGTCAGCCGGCTCGACTCCCTGGCGAACTGGTGCCGCAAAAACAGCCTCTGGCCGATGCCCTTCGCCACCGCCTGCTGCGGCATCGAGCTGATGGCCACCGGTGCCAGCAAGCACGACCTGGCCCGCTTTGGCGCCGAGGTGTTCCGCTTCAGCCCGCGGCAATGCGACCTGATGATCGTGGCGGGCCGCGTGGTGATGAAGATGCTGCCGGTACTGCAGCGAATCTGGCAGCAGATGCACGAGCCCAAGTGGTGCATCTCGATGGGTGCCTGCGCGAGCACGGGGGGCGTGTTCGACACCTACGCCGTCGTGCAGGGCATCGACCGCTTCATTCCCGTCGACATGTACGTGCCCGGCTGTCCGCCGCGGCCCGAGCAGTTGATTCAGGCGATCATCGACCTGCAGGACAAGATCCAGCGCGAGGGCACGATCACCGGCCGCGAGTTCGACACGGCCGGCCGCCAGCTCCGCAAGCGGGCGCTCGTCGAGGCGGCCGACCCGCTGGCCATCGACGCCGCCCGCAATCCGGTCCTCCAGCGGCAGCTCGCCGCCGCCGCCGCGACCGCTCCCCAATCCTGACCCACCAGCCGCGTTTCGCTCCATGCCCTTCGTCCCTCCCGCCCTCGACGACGTCCTCACCTCCCTCACGGAGCGGTTTGGCGCCGTCGAGTCATCGGTGTATCGCGGCCAGACGCGGATCGTCGTTCCAGATGGCGACGCCTTCGACGTGCTGCGGCACCTCGCCGACGCCGGGTTCGACCTGCTGGTGGACGTGACCTGCGTCGACTACCTCGAATATCGCGGCGCCCGCCGCCGCTACGGGCTGGTCTACCTGCTGGCGAACACGGCCACCAACCAGCGGCTCACCGTGCGGGTGTTCCTCGATGACCCGGAGCCGGCGGTCCGGAGCGTCGTCCCGATCTGGCCCGCGGCCAACTGGCTGGAACGCGAGGTCTGGGACATGTTCGGGATCCGCTTCATCGGCCACCCGGACCTCCGCCGCCTGATGATGCCAGAGGAGTTCACCGCCCACCCGCTGCGCAAGGACTATCCGCTGCAGGGCCGCGGCGAACGCCACAACTTCCCCGTGATCACCCGCGACCACAGCTGACCCATGTCACTCGCCCCGCCGGAAATCGACGTCACACAGCGCGGCCCCGAAGCGGGCGCCCGGTCAGAGGACTACCTGTGGACGCTGAACTTCGGCCCGCAGCACCCGGCCACGCACACGACGCTCCGCCTGGTGCTCAAGCTCGAGGGCGAGCGGGTGGTCGATGCCATGCCCGAGATGGGCTACCTGCACTCGGGCTTCGAGAAGATCGGCGAGCACCTGACGTTCAACCAGTACGTCACCGTGACGGACCGGATGAACTACATCTCGCCGATGGCCAACAACGTCGCCTGGCACCACGCGGTCGAGGCGCTGCTGGGGCTGGAGCTGACCCCGCGGTGCAAGTACATCCGCACGATCATCGCCGAGCTCGCCCGGATCAGCGATCACCTGCTGTGCAACGGCGCCGTGGGCCTCGACACCGGCGCCTTCACATTCTTCCTCTACGGCTTCTACCAGCGCGAGGTGATCTACGACATCTTCGAGACGCTCTGCGGCGCGCGGTTCACGAACTCCTACACCCGCGTCGGAGGCGTGTCGCAGGATTTCACGCCGCTGGTGATCGAGAAGATCCGCACCTTCCTCAAGACCTTCCCCAAGACCCTCGACGACATGGAGCGGCTCCTGACCCGCAACCGGATCTTCGTCGACCGCACCAAGGGCGTAGGGGTGCTTTCGAAGGAAGAGGCGATCGCCGGCGGCGCCACCGGCCCCGTGGCCCGGGCCAGCGGCGTGACCCGCGACCTCCGCAAGGACGAGCCCTATCTCGCCTACGAGGACTTCCAATTTCAGGTCTGCTGTGCGAGCGCCGGGGATTGCTACGCCCGGTATCTCGTCCGCATGCAGGAGATGCGCGAAAGCCTGAAGATCGTGCACCAGGCGCTGGAAAACCTCCCGGCGGGCGACGTCAACGTGAGCATCGACCAGCGGGTGGCGCGGCCGACGAAGCAGCAGGTCTATTCGACGATCGAGGGCACGATCTCCCACTTCGAGCTGTCGATGGCGAACCGCGGCTTCGAGGTGCCCTGCGCGGAGTCGTACGCGGCGATCGAGGCGCCCAACGGCGAGCTCGGCTTCTACGTCGTGGGCGACGGCAGCGAGACGGCCTACCGGGCCCGCTGCCGGCCCCCGTCGGTGCTCCACTTCGCCCTCTTCCCGCAGCTCATCCGCGGCCACACACTCTCCGACGTGGTCGCCGTGCTCGGCAGTCTGAACATCATCGCCGCGGAGCTCGACCGATGATGACGAATGCCACTCTCCCACCGCGGAGGCCGGGGCTGCCCATGCCGTCGAGCGGGCTATGGGAGCGAGCGCAGCCGGGATGGCGAAGCGAAGCGGACATGCAGAGAGCCGAGGCCTGGAGGGCCGAGGCGA
>CAZJHQ010000101.1:0-5647 GCA_964545915.1 uncultured Candidatus Kuenenia sp.
CCATCTCGTATTCCTTCCAGCCGAGGATCGACTCCTCGACCAGCACCTCGCCCACGGGGGAGAGGTCGAGCCCGCGCTGCACCTTGGTGTCGAACTCCTCGCGGTTGAAGGCCACGCCCGAGCCGGAGCCGCCGAGGGTGAAGCTCGGGCGGATCACGGCCGGGAGGCCGATCTCGGCGAGCACCTCGCGGGCCTCCTGCAGGCTCTTCACGATCCGGCCGCGGCAGGTCTCGAGGCCGATCTTGTGCATCGTGGCCTTGAAGATCTCGCGATCCTCGCCGCGGCGGATCGCCTCGGCCTTGGCGCCGATCATCTCCACGCCGTGCCGGGCGAGCACGCCGTGCCGCTCCAGTTCCATCGCCAAATTGAGGGCCGTCTGGCCGCCGAGCGTGGGGAGCACGGCGTCGGGCCGCTCCGTCTCGATCACCTTCTCCAGCATCTGCCAGGTGAGCGGCTCGATGTAGGTGCGGTCGGCCGTGCCCGGATCGGTCATGATCGTGGCCGGGTTCGAGTTGACGAGCACCACGCGGTAGCCGTCCTCCCGCAGGGCCTTGCAGGCCTGGGTGCCGGAGTAGTCGAACTCGCAGGCCTGGCCGATGACGATCGGGCCGGAGCCGATGAGGAGGATCGTGTGCAGGTCGTCGCGACGGGGCATGAAATGGCTTCGTGGGCGGGAAAAAACAAATTGCCGGAAGGTAGCATTTCGCCGCCGCCTCCATCAACGAGCCGCTACAATCCCCGGGCTTCGCCGCACTCCGCCCCCTCGACCTCCGGAGACCGTTGCCCGATGGCCATCCCGACGCCTGCCCTCGACGCCTGCCGCGACACGCTGCCCGACGATCTCAAGGACATCCGCCTCAACCTCGCCGCCGTCCTCGCCGGCGAGCACCTCCAGCCCGCCCAGGCTCTGGGCGTGGCCCTGGCGGCCGCCCGGTTCGGGCGGGCCCATGGCCTGGCCGCGGCCCTCGAAGCCGACATCCGCGCGGGCCTGGGCGACGCGGCGGGCCCGGTCGTTTCCGACGCCGTGGCCGCGGCGGGCCTGATGGCGATGAACACCGTGTATTACCGGTTTCGCCACATGCTGGGGAAGGAGTCATACGAGGCCCGCTCCCCGCGGCTGCGGATGAGCCGCATGGCCCAGCCGGCCACTGGCAAGCTCGATTTCGAGCTCATGAGCCTGGCCTGCGCGGCCCTGGCCGGCTGTGAGCTGTGCATCAAGAACCACGAGGCCAGCCTCCTGCACCTCGGGGCCGGCGAGGAGGCCTGCCACGACGCCGTGCGGATCGCCGCCGTGGTCAACGCCGCGGCCTGCGGCCTGGAGAGCTGAAAAAACCCGGCCCCCGCCCGGGCGATCGTGCTGCCGGCGACTTGCCGCAATGCCGTTCGGTTTCCACAATTTTCTCATCTCGAACGGGGCGATAAGATATTGAAGGTCGTTTTGGGTCTCCGCTGCAGGAGGGATTTTCCATGCACCGTCGTCGTCGGCCCGGCATGACCTTGATCGAACTGCTGGTGGTGGTGGCGATCATCGCCATCCTGGCCAGCCTGCTCCTCCCCGCGATCCTGCAGGCCCGAGGGGCGGCCCGGAAGGCCCAGTGCGAGGGCAATCTCAAGCAACTCGCCCAGGCCGTGCAGACGTTCCACCACCGCAACGGTTCCCTGCCCGTCTACTGGGGCGCGATGCAGGGAGGCAACGGCGAGAAATTTGGCGGCTGGCTGCTCCACCTGCTGCCCGACCTCGACCAGCAGACACTGTATGACAGCATCCCGGCGGAGGGCACGCTGGTGGTGTCCAGCACGACGATCCAAGTACCGCAGATCACGCGCACCACGGTGGCTACGGGACGAATGCTCCCGGCGATTCCTGCGTCGTCCGACTACAGTCCCGGGCAGTGGGTTGAAACCGTGACCTCGTCCACGATCACCAGCTTCGACGGCAGCGGCAACGCGTTCCAGCACACCATCACCGGGACGGTCCGGGAACTGGTCGGCGCCCGGGGCGATCCCGGGCGGGCAGGAGGGCCGGAAATGATAGTCGTCGAAACGATCACCGGACCACCGGTCTCCGTCACGATCACGGGAACGAACCCTCCCCGCGGCGTGTCTCCGGAGTATGGCCCGCGAACCGCGGCCGCGGCGCTGCCCGTGCTCGTGGACGCGGAAGACCCGAGCCCGCTGCGTTCGCCCTCCGGAACGAGTTCGAACCAGCTTGCCAATTCGCCGCTCACGAACTACCTCCTGAATGCCCACGTGTTCACGAAGTTCAGCGGCCCACGAATCCCTGTGGGGTCTCCCAACGCCGGATCGTTTCCGCAGCCGCTGTTCGCGCCCCTTCCCAACGGAAGCTCACCTGGCGGACTCTGGGACCATCCGCACTCGGGCAATTTTGTTCCCCAAGTGCCACCCGGACATACACCACGAGATCCGGCCGCTTACGGCCCGATCGGCCGCCGCTTCGAGCATGTGACCGACGGTCTCTCGAACACGATCCTGGCCGCAGAAGCCATGCGCCAGTGCGATGCCATGCAGTCCTACCGCTATGCCTTCTTCCCGACCGGGCCCTCGGGAACGGCCACGCCCTTCAACGAGCATGCCTTCGGCATTCTGCCTTCGCTGCGTTCGGGCACGAATGGTGCTTGGTCGGTCACGCGAGAACCGCTATCCACAGCGCGGGGCAACACGTTCATGTTCCAGACCCAGCCCCGGCTGCATGAATGCAACACGACACGGGTTCAGGCTTTGCACGGCAACTTTCTCATGACCGCCATGGCCGATGGATCCGTGCGGGCAATCAGCAGCTTGGTTTCACGGCGGGAGCCCATCGGAGTGAACAGCTGCGGCCGACTGAACTTCGGCACGACGTTCTTCGGCCCGGACGCCGCCGGTGCCACTAGCCTGCAGGACGGAATCTGGGACATGCTCATGCTGCCGAACGACCCGCCGGGCAATGTCCTAGCGAACACGGGCGAGATTGGCCGGGAGAAGTGACGGAGTGCCCGCGGCGCATGGCAGCCGGGCAGCGTGCCCGCTGCAGCGGCGGCTTCTGATCGCCGCGTTGCCGGGGCTTCCGCCGCGGGTTTCTTGGAACACGGCCCACGTCATCCCCAGAAAACCCCGGGTGAAGCCCCGGGGACTCTGGCCAGGGGGCCGTCCGGCCGGCAAGACATCCGCCTATGGGGCCGCGACGGGACGCCCGTCGTCGATCCAGGCCAGCCGCTGCCAGGTGCCGTAGGTGGGCGGGTTCGTGCTCAAGTCGACACGGCTCTCGATCGTCTCGTCGACGAACGCCACGTGGCCGTCGCAGAACACCACGTTCACGCCGCCCTGATGGCGGCTGCGGGTCGTCGCCGCGTCGTCGGCACCGATGTCCTCGTCATCCCGGGTGCCGGCGACGCATGGCAGGTTGAGGGCGAGGCGATTGTTCGGTGTCCGTTGGGCTGTACCGGGCCAGCAGCCCCAGTCATTGGCCCCCGCTGCGCGGTTTCGGTTGAGGATGTCACCGGCGGTCGCATTCGGCCCCCGGGCGGCGTGCAGCATCTGCATGCCGGCGTCGTTGTACCAAAACGCGCCGCGGCCATCCCTGTCGGACACGCCGCGGAGATATTCGGCGACGGCGATCGTGTTGGCCGCGCCGTCCTTGATCGTCTGCATCCGCGTGCCGGTGCCGTAGCCGAACACGGCCCGCCGGTCGAACGGCCGGGGCGGCAGCGGATGGACTTCCTTGCGATCGCGTACCCCCGACTGGGTACCGGTGAGGACCAGCCCCTCGGCGATGTTCGTGCCGCTGAACATGCCCAGATAGTTCGACTTGGCGAGCCGGAGGCGGGTTCCGTCGGGCAGATTGTGGTTGGCCGGTGTTTGCCAGAGCGGCCCCGCCTGGCCGTCCGACGGGCAGAGGAGGGGCGGAATCGCCACCCCGTGAACCGCCGCGTAGTCGCTGGCATTGTCGTACGGGCGCTGTATCCGAAACAGTGGCGCCCGCAGGTTTTCGTAGTACCGCAGTTCGTCGAGCTGCGGCAGAATCATGTGCAAAAAACATGTCCATTCATGGAACTGCAGTTGATTGAGCCAGCCGTCGTTTCCCATGCTTGGCTCTTGCTTTCCCGGGTTCCACCCCCGTGCCGCGATCCCCGGCGGGAACGAATCCGCCGTCGAGGCGTGGCGACCGAGGGCCACACCGATCTGGCGGAGGTTGTTGGCGCACTGCGTGCGGCGGGCCGCTTCCCGCGCCGACTGCACCGCCGGCAGGAGCAGCGCCACGAGCGTGGCGATGATCGCGATCACGACGAGCATCTCCACGAGGGTAAACCCGCGACGAAAACGCCACGCGGTGGCAGGTCGTGGATGCATGGTGTGCTCCTCCCTCTCTCCGGGTCCGGGCGGCAGTCCATGCCCCCCTCCCCCTATGGTATCAGCCCGGTCCGGCCCGCGGCTTCAGGCCAACTCCCGCAGGTAGGTGAGCGTGTAGATGCCGCTGGAATGGCCGTCGGAAAACCCGATCGCGTAGGCGTATTGCCCCACCGGCCGCATCTCCGTGATCGCCAGCGGGGCGACCTCGGCGGGCGAAAGCACCGGCAGCAGCCCGGAGGGCCGCGGCGCCGCCCGCTGCTCGCGGCAGGTGGCGCACGGGCAGGCGTCGCGCAGCAGCCGCGGGGAATACACGCCCCGGGCACCGTCGCTCCAGGTGATCTCGATCTCACCGGCCGCCTGCCCCGCGCCGCAGCGGGTGATGGCGGTGGGAACAACTCCGCTCATGATCGACTCCTCCGTTCGTCCACGATCCGCCGCGCCTTGCCCTCGAACCGCGGCAGGCTGCCCGGCGGCACCGCCTGCACGTCCACCCGCAGCCCCAGCCGCACCTGAAACTCCCGCGCCACCCGCTGCGGTGCGGCCAGCCGATCCTCGATCTCCACCGCCAGCTCGTCGAGGCTGTCGCGACGGCGAACGATGACGCGATACTCGACCACCTCGGGAAACCCGCGGACGATGTCGTCGATCGCCCCGGGGAAGATGTTCACCCCCCGAATCACGAGCATGTCGTCGACGCGGCCGAGGATGCCCCCCTCGAGCCGCACCCATGGACAGGCCCCCGCCGCGATCTCGGCGTCCGTCGGCCACCGCGGCCGCACGAGGTCGCCCGTGCGATAGCGGATCACGGGGGCCCCGGCGCGGCCGAGCGTGGTGAGCACGAGCTCGGCCAGTTCGCCGGGCCGGGCCGCCGAGCCCGTCTGTGTCGCGATGAACTCGGGATGAAACCACGGCTCGAGCACCTGGAGACCGGGCCCGCGCAGGTCCCCCACGCCCCACGGGCCGATCTCCGTGGCGCCGGCGTGGTCGAGCACGTCGGCTTCCCACAGCGCGGCGATCCGCCGGCGGACGGCGGGCACCGAGCCGCCCGGCTCACCGGCCACGATCACCAGGCGGACGCCCAGCCTGGTGGCGTCGAGCTTCTCCGCGGCCGCCACCTCGGCCAGGTGGAGGGCGTAACTCGGCGTGGCCACGAGCACCGTGGCCCGCAGGCCGCGGACGAGCTCCAGCCGCCCGCGGGTCGACAGGCCGCCGCTCGGAATCGCCATCGCACCCGCCGCCAGCGCGGCCTCGAAGCCGCTCCAGAACCCCGCATACGGCCCGAAGGATGACGCCACGA
>CAZJHQ010000102.1:0-5517 GCA_964545915.1 uncultured Candidatus Kuenenia sp.
GCCATCGCCCTGCTCGGCTCAAGCCTCGTGCCTCTGCTCGGCTCAAGCCTCGTGCTTGCGGCGGACACGACGGCGGCGCCGGCGACGAAGATCGCCGAGCATGGCCGCTGGGTGATCGCCGCGGATTACGCGAAGGACGGCGGCCTGTTGCTCACGGTCGGCGGTGAGAGTCTGCTCTACCGACCCGGCGACGTCACGCTCTGGAAAGGTGACGGGACGCGGATCGGTGATCTCGTCGGCCACCCAACCTCGGTCTGGGCGGCGCGAATCTCCAAGGACGGCAGCCTGGCGGCAACGGCCGGCTACGACGGTCTCGTCAAGGTGTGGGACGTCGCCAGCCGGACCCTGAAGCACGACCTGAAGAAGCACAAGGGATGGTGCCGGACGATCGACTTCTCGCCCGACGGCAAACTGCTCGCCACGGGGGGGGAAGACGGCAGCGTGGTGCTCTGGGATGCGGCCGCGGGCACCGAACTGAAGACCATCGCGGCCGGGCCGGCGGGCATTTCGGCTCTGGCGTTCTCGCCGGACGGCGCGGTGCTCGCCACCGGCGGGGGCGACCCGTTCGTCAAGCTGTGGGACGTGGCTACAGCCGCGGAGAAGGGAAAGCTCGAGGGGCACGAAGGGCAGGTGTGGGCGATCCGTTTCGCACCCGACGGTGCGACGTTGGCCACGGGTGCGGACGATCGCACGATCCGGCTCTGGAACGCCGCCGATGGCAAGCCGGTGGGCGTGCTGGAAGGGCATGTGGGGGGTGTAACGAGCCTCGATTTTTCGACCGATGGCAGCCGGCTGGTGAGCGGCGATCTCCACGGCAGCGTGAAGCTTTGGGACGTGAAGGCCAAGGGGGAGCAGGAAGGACCTGAGAAGGGGAAGTCGAGCGTCTGGGTGGTACGGTTCGCCCCCGGCGGCAGGTCGATCCTCGCCGGCACGCACGCCGGGGCGTTGGTCATGGCGACGCCGGCCCCCAAGCTGCTGCCGCCGAAGCCGCCCAAGCCACCGAAGCCGACCCCGCCGCCCGTGGCGGTGACGCCGACACCGGCCCAGACGGCACCGGCACCGCAGCCGGCACCTGTCGCGGGCGTTCCAGACGGCACGCCCCTCAAGCCAACCGAGTTCAAGAGCGCGGCCGGCGCGACCGCCACGATCGCCGACGATGGGAGCGTGCTGGTGGCCGGCCCGCTCGCCAAGGACACCTACACCTTCAAGACGGTGCTGCCGGCGGGGGTCGCGGTGAAGGGATTCGTGCTCGAGGCGCTGCCCGATCCGAGCCTGCCGCTCGGTGGGCCCGGGCGGTCGCCAACCTACGGAAACTTCGTGCTCAGCGAGATCCGTGCCTCCTATATCGAGGCCGGCAAGGACGGGGCCGGAACGCCGCTGAAGTTCGCGACCGCGCAGGCCGATTTCGATCAGGACGGCTACGGGTCCGCGCGGGCGATCGACGGCAACGACGGCACCGGGTGGGCGGTCCATCCCCAGGTCGGCAAACCGCACTGGATCCTGGTGACGATCGCCCCCGACGTCAAGCTGCCTGCCGGAGCCACCGTCTCGTTCGCGCTGCACCAGCAGCACGTCGACAGCCAGCACGCCCTGGGCAAGTTCCGTCTGCGGGCCGTGAAGCAGTGACTCCGGCCGGACGTCACTTTGCATACGGCTCCGCGGATGGTGCGATGGAGGCCCGTTCGCTGACCGTGGTCAGAGGGCGACCCGCAGCGACCGCAGCACCCGGGAGTTGCGTTTTTCGAGATCCCAGTCGGGGCGGTCGTCGAGCAGCCGCAGGTCGGGAAAGCGTCTCACGAGCGTGCCGATGGCGATCGTCGCCTCCGTGCGGGCCAGGGGTGCGCCGACGCAGAAGTGGATCCCCTGCCCGAAGGCGATGTGGCGGTTCGGGTGGCGGCGGATGTCGAACCGATCCGGGTCGGCGAAGTGGGCCGGATCACGGTTGGCGGCGTTGAGCATCTGGAACACCATGTCGCCCTGCCGGATGGTCTGGCCGCCGAGTTCGACGTCGGCCTTCATGAGGCGGGATTGCCGCGACACGGGGCTCTCGTATCGCAGCGACTCCTCCAAGGCGGAGACGAGAAGCGCGGGCTCCTGGCGGAGCGCGGCCGCCTGATCGGGGTGCCGCAGCAGGAGGAGCACCGTGTTGGCGATGAACGACAGCGTGGTCTCGTGCCCCGCGGTGAACAGCGTGACGCAGGTGTTGATCAGTTCGGCCTCGGACAGCCGCTGGCCGTCGGCCTCCACCGCCACGAACTTGCCGAGCAGGTCGTCATGTGGCCGGCGGCGGCGGGCGGCGATCATGCCCTGGAGATAGCCGCGCAGATCGACCAGCGCCGCCTGGGCCCGCGACAGCTCCGCCTCGCCCGGCTTGTTCACCCCCTGGAACGAGAGGATGGCGTCGGTCCACGTCCGGAAGAGGTGCCGCTCGTCGGCGGGAACGCCCAGGATCTCGGCGATGACGCCGACCGGCAGCGCCTCGGCGAGATCGGGCACCACGTCCATGCCCCCACGGGCCGCGGCGGCGTCGAGCAGGCCGTCGACCACCTGCTGGATGCGGGGCCGCATCTGTTCGACGACCTTGGGCGTGAACTCCTTGTTGACGAGCAGCCGCATCCGCGTGTGGTCGGGCGGGTCGGAGTGGAGCAGCCCCTTGGTGGCGTAGTGGGCCTCGAAGGCGGCGTACTTGGCCCGCTTCGCGGGAGGCAGATAGGCGACCGCCCGACCGAGCCGATGCTCGTTGGAGAACCGCGACGTATCCTTGAAGGAGACGAGGATGTCGTCATAACGGGTCAGCAGCCAGCCACCGATGGCCTCGCTCCAGTAGACCGGCGCCTCGGCCCGCAGCCGGTGGAGCAGCGGATATGGGTCGTAGACGAAGTCCGGCGTGACGAGCTGCGATTCGAAGTCGTTCATAGTCGGGCATTCCCTGGCGTCGCGATCGATCGGCCGCCCGGCGGCGGTGAAGCGCATTTTAGCCGGCGATGGCATCCTACCGCGCAACCTTGGACGGCTGGCCTCTTGGAGAGTAGGCTTCTGAACTTCGACAAGTTCGGCGGCTTCGCGGCGTCGGGAAAAGCGATTTGATTTCAGCGAGGAGGTGGCCGTTGTCTCGCTTGCTTTCCGCTGCGGCGGTGGCCTTCAGTCTCGCCTGGTTCCCTTTCGATGTCCGTGTCGGTGCGGGCGGTTCCAGGGCGGCCGCAGCTGAATCGGCCGGGACGCAGGTGTCGCTCGACGACGCGGGCTTCGGCGGATCGGTGAAGCCGCTGCTGGCGAAGTACTGCCTCAGCTGCCATGCGACGGCGAAGAAGGAGGGGGACCTCGATCTCGAGCGGTTCACGACGGTGGCGAGCATCCGGCGGGACGTGAAGCCGTGGCAGCACCTCATCGAGCAGGTCGAGGCGGAGGAGATGCCGCCGCGTGAGAAGCCGCAGCCGACGGCCGAGGAGCGAACCCGGCTCGTGGCCTGGACCCGCGGGTTCCTCGAGGCCGAGGCCCGGGCCCGGACCGGTGATCCGGGCAGGACGCTGTTGCGGCGGCTGAGCAACGCCGAGTACGACGCGACGATTCGCGACCTGACGGGCGTCGATCTACGGCCGGCCCGCGAGTTTCCGGCGGATGGCGCCGGCGGCGAGGGCTTCACGAACGCCGGCGAGTCGCTCAGCGAGATCTCGCCGGCCCTGTTCGCGCGGTACATGGCCGCGGCGAAGGAGATCGCCAATCGCGCCGTGCTCCTGCCGGACGGCCTGCGGTTCTCGCCGTCGGTGAATCGTCGTGACTGGACCAACGAGGCGGTCGCAAATCTGCAAAAGTTTTACGCGTCGATGACCGGGGCGCATGCCGGCATCAAGCCCGACGGCGGGCTCGACTTCCAGCCCTATCTTCTGGCGACGGTGCGGGATCGCGAGCTACTTGCCGCCGGCAAGCTGGAGGAGGTCGCGGCGCAGCGGAAGCTCAACGTCATCTACCTGCGGACGCTCTGGGAAGCTCTCTCGGCAGCCGACCCCAGCCAGCCGCTGGACGACATCCGGGCGGCCTGGCGGCAGGCGAAGGAGGCGGACGTGCCCGCACTCGTGGCGAGTGTCGCCGCCTGGCGGGGGGCCCTCTGGCGCACCGACCAGGTCGGAAACTACGCCCGCGGGAACGACGGCAAGAACCCGACCAGCAGCGCAAACGTCAGCGAGAACCTTTCCCGGCAGGTGCCTGTTGACCGGCCCGCCGCGGATACGGTGACGTTGCGGGCGCCGGTGAAGCCCGCGCCGGGGCAGTCGGAGGTGGCCATTCATCTGGCGGCCCGCGAGCCGGGTTCGGCGGGGCCGATCGTGTGGCATCGCCCGCGGTTCGAAGGGCAGGGGAAGCCGGTTCTCTTGCTGCGAGACTACGCCGACTATGGGCCGGCGTTCGAGGCGGATATTCCGTCGGCGTACACGAAGACGGCGGCGTACCTGGCGGCGGTCGTGGAGCTGACGCACGGCACGGGAGTCACTCCCGAGTCGGTCGCCGAAAAGCAGTCGCTCGACGTGGTGTACCTGAAGCAGTGGGTCAAGTTCCTTGAAATCGCGCCGTCCAAACTGGGCAAGAGTTCCGTTCCGGACAACTCGGTGCTCGGTCAGTGGCGTGCGGCCGCCGCCGACCCGGCGCGGCGTGCGGAGGCGGCGAAGCTCGCCGAGGACGTGGCCCGCCTGCTGAGCGGCGCTCGTCCCACGGGCGACAAGAAAGATCCGAACCTCGTGCTCTACGACCGGATGGTCTCGGCGGAGAGCCCGTTGTTCGCCGGCGTCGACCTGACGCGGGTCGCCAAGCCGATCGTGAAAACGGCCCCCTACGGCCTGCCGAAGGAGCGGTTCGTTTCCGCCGGCGGCAAGACGAACGAAGGCACAGACAAAGAGTCAAAGGGCCCGCCGGCGGCCGACAGCCTGGTGGCGGCGAGCGACGCGGAGGTGGTGATCCGCCTGCCGGCGGCGTTGCTCGCGGGCCGGGAGTTCGTGGTCGATGCGAAGCTGCCCCCGGAGTCGTCATCGCGGCTCGTGCGGGTACTCGCCGCCAGCCAGGCGCCAGACGCGACCACGCGATGGGATGGCCCCGTGCTCGCAACGGCCGACAGCCCGGGCTACAAGGCGATGCTCGCGGGGAATGCGGCGTTTCGCGAGCTGTTTCCGCTGTACGTCTGTTTTCCCCCTGTCAGGGCGCCGCATGACGAAGCCATCAGCCTGAAACTGTTCCACCGGGAGGACGAGCCGTTGCTGCGGCTCTTCGCGACGGCCGAACAGGCCCGCGACCTCGATCGGATGTGGGGCGAGCTCGTGCTCATCAGCCGCCAGCCGGTGGCCGAGTACGACTATTTTCCGCAGATGATGGGGTTTGCGTCCCAAGACACATCCCCGGCGTTCCAGAAGTTCTACGCCGACTTCAAGCCGGTGCTCCAAAAGCGTGTCGAGGATTTCCTGGAGCGTGAGAAGGCGGCGATCCCGCGGCAGCTCGCGGCGGTCGGCGACTTCGCGGCGCGGGCGTACCGCC
>CAZJHQ010000103.1:0-5514 GCA_964545915.1 uncultured Candidatus Kuenenia sp.
GCACGAAAGCCACCCCACCTTCCATCCCGCACGACGTCGAGGCTCGTCAGGGGCCGGGGAGCGGGCCGGTGGTCGTGAGCCTGACGCGGCAGAGGTGCGAATCGGCCGTCATGTAGAGCGTGCGGCCGTCTCCGCCGAAGCCGCAGTTGGCCGTGGCCTGACCGGTGAGGAGGGTCCCGAGGTGGGTTCCGTCGGCCGCGAACACGAGCACGCCGCCGGGGCCGGTTGCGAAGACGTTGCCGGCAAGGTCGACCTTCAGCCCGTCCGGCAGCCCCTTCTTCCTCTCCTTGAACAGCTTCGTGCCGTCGAAGAACGTGCGGCCCTCGTCGAGCGTCCCATCGGGCTTCACGTTGAACACCTTCCAGATCGGGGCTTCCGGATCGGACTGGGCGACGTAGAGCCGCTTCTCGTCGGGGGAGAGGCAAATGCCGTTGGGCCGCGTCATCGTGTCGCAGAGGAGCGCCACGGCACCGTCGGGCGTCACCCGGTAGACGCCGCAGAAATCGAGCTCGCGGCGCTCGTCATCCCAGCCCTTGAGCAGTCCGTAGGGAGGGTCGGTGAAGTAGATCGCGCCCGAGGAGTGCACCGTGCAGTCGTTGGGGCTGTTGAACCGCTTGCCGCGGTAGTTGTCGGCGACGGTTCGCTTGCCGCCGCCGGGCGTGAGCCGGCTCACGCGGCGGTCGCCATGCTCGCAGGAGATGAGGTTGCCCTGGCGGTCGAGCGTGAGGCCGTTGCTGCCGCGGACTTCGCCGGCGGGCCCCCGGCCGGTGAACCCGGCAGGATCGAGGAACACGCTCAGGCCCTCGCCATCCTTGAACCGCATGACGCGATTGCGGGGAATGTCGCTGAACAGGATCGCCTGCTGGTCCTTGAGCCACACCGGCCCCTCGGCCCACTCGAAGCCGCTCGCGAGCACCTCGATCACCGCGTCACGAGGCACGAGGGCGTCGAACCGCGGGTCGAGCCGCTCGATCGATCCAAGCGTGGGGAGGAGGTCCGGCGGGCCTCCCTCCTCGGCCCGTGCGCCGACCGATGCGACAACGAGGAGGCACGCGAGAGGAAATCGACGAAACAGATTCATGCCAACGCTCCTGGAAGCCTTCGAGGCATACAGCCTGCGATGTGGTGCGAACATCGTGTCGACGCGATATCCCGAGGTCAAGGCGGCCCGCGCCGCAGCGGCCGGATGACTCCGTCAACTCGGTCGGCCGTCAATTCGGTCGCGCTGGCGACCGCTCGATCGCCGAACGCTCGATCACGGCGTCGAGCAGGACGAGCGGTTCGCCGCCTTCCGCCGTGAGCGTGGCAGGCAGGCCGGCGGGGATGCCGAAGTGGTCGCGCGGCGTGATCGCCACCTCCTCGCCGGCCAGCGCGAGCCTGCCCGATCCACGGACGACCGACACCGCGCGAAACCGATCGGCCGCGAGCACGAGCGGCTCGCCAACCACCGCGGCCACGGAGAGCTCGATCCCGCCGCTGCCATCGCGGTCGGTTCGCGCGGCGGGGATGAGCGTGCGTCGCAGCGTGGCCGTCGCAGCGGCTGCCGCCGCGATCTCCCGCTCGAGGAACACCGTGCCGTTGAGCTCCGCCGCGGTCACCGGCACCGTGGCGAGATCGACCGGCTCCGTGGGTCTGGCGTCGACGTCGAGAAACACGCCCCAGCCGCCGAGCGCGAGTGACCCGAAGATGAACGGCACGTGGTGCGTCCGGCTGCCGATGTTCGCATAGCCGTGCCTGGTGCCGGGCGGGATCGGCATCGCATAGCCCTCCGTCACCTCGGCCTTCACGTCGCCGAGGATCGTGTGGCCGTGCAGCGGCCCGTAGCCGAGGTGGATCTCCACGCCCTCGCGATGCAGGTGGCAGGGCACGTCGGATCTCGCGCCGTCGAGCCAGGCCAGGTTCCAGGAATGATGGTCGCCGTAGACGAGCGGCACGATCGTGATGCCGAGGTTCGGCACCTGGAAGCAGCCCTGCGGTGGCGCGGCGTCGTCGCGGGTGAGCGCGAGGCCGTTGCCGGCCGTGATCGCCTCCATGTGCGCCACGAACCGTTCATGAATCACCGCCAGCGGCGGAGACGCCGCGGTGGCGAGGTCGCAGGCCTGCGCGAGCGACTCGACCGCACGGGCGACATGGGTGGCGTAGAGGTGAAACGACGAGATGACCGCCCGCACGTCGTGCTCCACGGGGTCCATCGAACGGTCGGCGAGGTCGGCGAGCGCCTCGACGGCCCGGGCGACGTGCGCGGCGGCCGGGCCGGTGACGGCGATGCCTTCGAGCTCTCGCCGGGTCGCGTGAAAGGCGCCGATCACATGACGGCGAAAGGCGTGACAGTAGAGTCGGGCCAGGGCGATGTCCCGCGGCGTGGCGATGAACGGGTCGCGGCCGCGGGCGTGGCTCTCGGCGGCGATCGCCACGAGCCGGTCGTAGTTGGCGTGCGTCCGCAGCCGCGGCGGCGTGGAAGCGTGGCTCATCGGTTTACCTCCGCGTTCGCGGTGACGATGGCCAGGAAGTCGTCGGCCATCCGCTCGAGATCCCATTCCGGCCGCCAGTGCCAATCGCGGCGGGCCGTCGAGTCGTCGATCGCGCCCGGCCAACTGGCGAGCACGCGATCGACGGCGTCGTCGGGCTCGAAATCGAGCACGGCGTCGGGCAGGCGGCGCCGGATCGCCGCCGCGATCTCCTCCGGCGTCGTCGTCATGCCGGCGATGTTGTAGACCCGCTGCGAGAGCCCGGCCGCCGGAGCGGCGAGCAGGCTCGCAAACCCTCTGAGCACGTCGCGGACGTAGATCAACGCCAGCGGTGTCTCAGGGCGGGCCGTGAACGTGAACCGGCCGTCGCGGGCGGCCGCGAGGAACGCATGCGAGGCGATGGCGCTCGCCGCCCCCGCCGGCGCGTGGCGGGAGACCGTGATTGGAAGCCGCACGCAGCGGAAGTCGAGGCCATGTTTCTCGTGGTAGTAGCAGCCGAGCCGCTCCGCGGCCATCTTCGTCACGCCGTAGAGCGTGACGGGCCACTGGGGCGTGTCGTCGGTGAGCACGGCGGGCAGGCGGCCGCCGAACGCCGCCACGCTGCTCGCGAAGAGCACGGTGGGCCGGCCGTGCCGCAGGGCGGCCTCGAACAGACCGAACGTGCCGTCCATGTTCACCCGCCAGGCGAGGCCGCGATCCTGCTCGCAGCTGCCGGAGAGCAGCGAGGCGAGGTGGATCACCGCGGTGGGCGGGTGCCGCGCGAAGATCGCGTCGAGCCCGCCGGCATCGAGCAGGTCGCCCCGCTCGAACCGCGCGTTGGGTGCCGTGGGGCCGACCGGCCGGGCCGCCACGTCGAGGAGGATGATGTGGTCGAAGCGGTCGGCAAGCTCCCAAGTGAGCTGACAGGCGAGATTCCCCGCGCCGCCGGTGATGAGGCATGTGGCCATGTAGGGGTCCTGCCGTTCTTCCTCTCGCGAATGCGGGGAGGCTATCATTCCATCTCCATCCTGTCGATCAACTTCGAGTCCCGGCGGTCATCCGTCCATGAATGGTTCCTGGTCGTCCAACCCACCGGCCACGACCGACTTGCTGCTCGTCGGCAGCGGCATCATGTCGGCGAGCCTGGCGGCGATGCTCAAATCGCTCGAGCCGCGGCTCTCGATCCGCGTCGTCGAAAGCACGCCCGAACTCGCCCGCGAGGCCTCCGACGGCTGGAACAACGCGGGCACCGGCCACGCCGGGCTGTGCGAGATCAGTTACACGCCCGCCCGCGAGGCGGACGGCAGCGTGAAGATCGGCCGCGCCCTTTCGATCTTCGAGCAGTTCGAGCATTCGAAGCAGTTCTGGGCCCATGCGGTCGCGAGCGGCATGGCGGGCGAGCCCGCGGGATTCATCCACTCGGTGCCGCACATTTGCTTCGTGCATGGGGCGGCCGACGTCGATTTTCTGCGGGCGCGGCAGGAAGCGATGCGGGAGCACCACTTCTTTCGGGCGATGCAGTTCACCGCCGACCCGGCGACGATTCAGGGCTGGGTGCCGCTCGTGATGGAGGGCCGCGGGCCCGGCCCCGTAGCCGCCACGCGGAGCGAAGGCGGCACGGAGGTGAACTTCGGGCTGCTTGCCCGGCGGCTGCTCCGCTGGCTCGGCGCGCAGGACGGCTGCGAGGTCGCGACCGGCTGCCGCGTGACGGGCCTCGCGCGGGAGCACGGCGCCTGGCGGGTCGCCGTCACGCATGTCGCCTCGGGCGAGCGGCTCGTCCATCGGGCGCGATTCGTGTTCGTGGGCGCCGGCGGGGGCAGCCTGCCGCTCCTGCAGTCGACGGGCTTGAGCGAGGTCCGGGGACTCGGGGGATTTCCGATCGGCGGGCAGTGGCTCGTGTGCGACGACGCGGAGCTCGCGGCCCGTCACGGGGCGAAGGTGTACGGGCCCGCGCCGCCGGCGTCGCCAAGCCTGGGCGCGCCGCACCTCGATCTCCGCCGTCTCGACGGTCGGCGGCAGTTGCTCTTCGGGCCGTTCGGCTCGTGGACCACCAGGTTTCTCAAGGAGACCGGCCGCTGGAGCGACCTGCCCCGCTCGCTCCGCCCGGGCAACCTCACCACACTCCTGCGGGCGGCGGTTCACAACCGCCCGCTCGTGCAGTATCTCGTCGCGCAGGCCCTCCAGAGCATGGAGACCCGGATGGGGGCGCTGCGGCAGTTCTATCCCGCGGCCCGCACGGCCGACTGGCGGATCGTGGAAGCCGGGATCCGCGTGCAGACGATCAAGAAGGCCGACCGTGGCGCCGTCTATTTCGGCACGGAGGTATTTTCGTCGCAGGACAAGTCGCTCGCGGCCCTGCTCGGCGCGTCGCCCGGCGCCTCCGTGGCGGTGAACATCGCGGTCGAGACGATCAAGCAGTGCCTCCCACACTTGCTCGCCACGGCCGAGGGGCGGGACCGCATGAAGCGGATGATCCCCGCGTACGACGAAGACCTGAAGCTGTCGGCGAACGCCCCGGTCTTCGAGCGGGCCGCGCGGGTGGCCGAGGAAACGCTCGGCCTCGTGCCGGCTGAGAAGTCGACGGTTTAGCCTGTGGAGGAGCCGGGGAGATCGCCGCGGCACGGGGTTTTTGTCACCGACCGGAGGTCGGTGAACGAGTCCTGACGGTGGATGACCATGCCGCGGTTTTTGCCGCTGATGGCAGACTCCCGGCGCCGCCGTCCGGGGTGCAGCCTCGCGGGAAATCCTGATCAGACTGCCCGAAACCCTGCCCGCGCCCCTTCTGCTCGGCCGAATCGACGACGTTGGCAGTCTGCAGCCGTTATGACTACGATCTAAACGGTCAACAGCCGTGTGAACTTGATCCCAGTCTCATGTTCGTTTTCTCGAGGTGTCGGATGTCGCACACGCCGCTCCAGGCCGGGTTTGACCTGCTCGCAAGACGTTTGGTGCTGCTGGCTGCCGTGACTGCCGGGATCAACGCCGTGGCGACCGCGGCCGATTCGGCTCCCCCGCAGGTGTCGCTCGACGACGCGGGCTTCGGCGGATCGGTGAAGCCGCTGCTGGC
>CAZJHQ010000104.1:0-5257 GCA_964545915.1 uncultured Candidatus Kuenenia sp.
CCCTTGCCCTTGCCGATCGTCTCCCAGAACATCGTGTGGTTGGCATGGCCGCCGCCATTGTTGCGAACCACGGTGCGAATCGCTTCCGGCACTTTGTCGAGGCCGGCGATCAGCGTTTCAACCGGCAGCGCCCCCAGGTCCGCATGCGGCTCCAGCGCCTTGTTGACGTTGGTCACGTAGGCCGCATGGTGCTTGTCGTGATGGATCTCCATCGTGCGGGCGTCGATGAACGGCTCCAAAGCGTCGAACGCATAGGGCAGGGGGGGGAGCGTGTAGGCCATGGCATGCTTCTCCGGAGGGTGACGAAATATGGTGGCGGGATCGTACCGCACCCTTCTCCCGACGGCAAACGCCAGGGCTGACCCTGCGGATGGGCGCGATCGCACCGCCCGCACCGCGGGCGCCGACGCTGCCGAACCTGCGAAGTATGCCTGCGGCGGGGGCCGGCCCGACGGGCATGAATCCCGGCGGCGGGCCGCGCCGAAGAAACGTTTCGTCGGGCGATACACGGTCGGCAGGAGGCCGGCTCCGCTCCGCACGGCCCCCGCCTGCGCGTTCCGCGTGCTGCAGGTCGGGGTCCGCACCACCCTCGAATGGATTCGAGTCGCTCCCATGTCCCTCAACGGCAGCCAGCGCCGTGATCAGCGCCGGCGACTTGTCGTCTCCTGGAACCGCTCGAGTAGAGGCGACTCGGCCACTTCGGTATCCGACGCCCGGCCGATGGCGGCCTACGGCCCGGAGGCCCATCCCGAAAAGCAGAGGGGCCCGGCCACGCTCCTGCCGACCGGAGCTGGGGGCTTGGCCGGAGCCGCAGTGGTGATGCTCGTGCCGGTCGTCGCGGCGCTGGCGCTCGCCGCCGCCGGCCCGGTCTTTGGCCGGCCCGTGTTCCAACTCGAGGGCCGGTTCGCCCGCAGCATGCAGGCCGCGTCCGCCTGCTTCGATCCGCGAAGCATGCAGTCGCTGGCCGGCTGGCTGTCGCAGGTCGCGCTCGGCGTGGCCGCCGCCGTGGCCCTGATCGTGCGGCTCATGCGGCGGCACCGGCGTGATGATTACAACGGCCGATACCGCGCCTGGGGCTGGCTGGCCGGGCTGTTCGTCATTTCCTCGTGCGCAGCCGCGGTGCCGCTGGGGCCTCTGGTCGCCGCCGTGGTGACGGACGCCACGGGTGTGGCCCTCGGCCCGGGCGGGATTGGCTGGTGGGTCTGCCTGGCGACGGTCGCCTACGGCCTCGTCGCCTTGTGGACGGTGCTGCCGCTCCACGAGCGTGGTGCGACCGCGTTCTGGCTTGGGCTCGCGCTGATGTCGTGGGCAACATCCGCGGGCTGCGTTTGGCTGGGCGGCGGCCGCGACTTGTGGACCATCGCCGGGCACGCGGCCTGGGCCCTGGGCGCGACGTTCGCCGCAGTCGCCATGCTCGCCGCGGCTCGGTCGGTAATCCGTGAGGTGCGTGGTCAGTGCGTGCCGCAGACCCCCAAGGCTGATCGGCGGAAGTCCGAGCGGCCGGCCGCGACACCGGTCGCCGAAGAGTTCGTCGCGGACGAGGAGCCGGACTTCACCGCCATCGCCTCCGACGCCGCCGGCGACGAAGAGGCCGGCTCCGCGGACGACTCGGAGCAGGAGCACCGCCACCTCTCCAAGGCCGAGCGGAAGCGGCTCAAGAAGCTCGCCCGCATGAACCGCACGGCGGCATGAGGGCCGGCGGACGGCCCCGCGATTGACGCGCCGCGGCCGCCTGGCCGATAGTCTCGCCGGAGGTTCGCACCGCATGCCACAGCCCGTCGTCCGCACCCGCTTCGCCCCCAGCCCCACGGGCTATCTGCACATCGGCGGCGTCCGCACGGCGCTGTTCAACTGGCTCTTCGCCCGCCGCCACGGCGGCGCGTTCATCCTCCGCATCGACGACACCGACGCCGAGCGCAACGTGGACGCGGCCCTCGAGCCGATCCTCTCCGGGCTCCGCTGGCTGGGCATCGATTGGGACGAGGGGCCGGGCGTGGGCGGCCCGCACGCGCCGTATTTCCAGTCGCAACGGGCCGACCGCCACAGGGCCGCCGTCGAGCGGCTCCTAACGACGGGCCATGCTTACCGTGATTTCGCCCGGCCCGAGGAGCTCGACGCCGAGCGCAAGGCGGCGCAGGCAGAGGGCAAGGCATTCCTCTACAGCCGCCGATTCGCCGCATTCGACGAGGAGACGGCCGCGCGATTCCGGGCCGAGGGCCGACAGGGCGTCGTCCGCCTGAAGATGCCCCGCGAGGGGGCGCTCGTGATCGAAGACGCCGTCCGCGGGCGGGTGGAGTTCGCCTGGGAACGGGAGCAAGACCACGTCATCCAGCGGGCCGACGGCTCCTGTCTCTATCATCTCGCGAGCGTCGTGGACGACCACGACCTGGAGATCTCCCACGTCATCCGCGCGGAAGAGCACCTTTCCAACACGCCGCGACAGGCGTTCATCGCGCTGTCGCTGGGCTACCCACTCCCCGCCTACGCCCACCTGCCGCTGGTCGCCGAGCCCGGCAGCCGCACGAAACTCTCCAAGCGGAAGCTGGCGCAGTATCTGAAGAACGCCGACTTCAAGCAGGTGATGGACCATGGCCAGCGGATCGCCGACCGCCTCGGCCTGAGGGCCGAGGCCGACACGTTCAACCCCGTGATCGTCGACTTCTACCGCGAAGTCGGCTACCTGCCCTGGGCGATCGACAACTATCTCGCCCTGCTCGGCTGGTCGTACGACGACAAAACGGAGTTCTTCTCCCGAGAGCAGCTCGTCGACCATTTCACGCTGGAGCGGATCAATTCCTCGCCGGCGAGTTTCGACCCGAAGAAGTTGTGGGCCGTGCAGGACCATTACATGCACGCCCTGTCGATCGACGAGAAGCTCGCGATCATGCTCCCGTTTCTGATTCGAGCCGGCTTGCTGGCCGACCCAGCCCCGGCGGCGGCCGTGGAGACGGTCCGGCAGGTGATCGACGCCTCGGGAGACCGGCTCAAGGTGGCAGGCGACATCATCGCTTATGCCGACTTCTTCCTGGTCGATGAACCACCCCTCGACGAGGCGGCCGTGCAGCAACGACTCTCGAAGCCGGGTGTGCGGCCGCTGCTGGAGGCGTTCGCCGCCGAACTCCGCACCGTCGAGCCCTATGCTCCGTCGGCGCTGGAGGCCGCGCTGAAACGCGTCGTCGAGGCGGCGGGAGTGAAGGTCGGAGACCTCGTGCATGCGGTTCGCGTGGCGGTGACGGGGAAGACGGTGGGGCCGGGCTTGTACGACTGCCTCGCCATCCTCGGCCGCGACCGATCGCTGACGCGGATCGCGCGGGCCTTGCCGCGGTGCGGCTGAACGCCCATACCTGCATCATCCTGCGGCGGCGCATGGTGCGTATCCGGTGAGGTTACGCCGCCCGACGCACCATGCGGACCGTTCCCCAACTCTCTCATGAGCACTGGCACAAAAACCGGGAGGGGGTCAATCGGCAAATATCAATGGCTCGCGGCCAACCGGCTCGCCATGCCGACGGACGCTATCGCGAGTCTGCTCCAACGCCTGGTTCGCCAAGCACTAGGAGTTTATCCGCGAGATTGCCAGGAAGAGGGATCCCGAGCGCCGTGGAGGACAGCCAGCACCTCGACACGATCGGCGAGCACGATGAAGTAGACGATATAGCGGAACTGCTTCAGCCTTGCGGCACGCACATCTTGCCAAACCTTGCCATGCAACTCTGGCATCTTCTCGATGCGTGCAAGCACCTCCCGAACACGAACAAGGACCTGAGCTCCGAGGCCAACACGAACTGCCTCAAGCTGATCGCGGGCTTCCTGGACATCGACCTCTGCTCCGTGCCGCAGGATTACCGGCAGGCTCACGAACCACCTTCAAGCCGCTCCAGCACTTCCCGCCACGGCTTGCCGACGCCGGGGGATTCTGCGGCACTAGCGCGGCGTTTGGCGAGCTCCGCAACGTGCCAATCAGGAATATCCTGGGGCTCGACCTGATCCGGCAGGCTGTCCCAGATCTGCTCAATGAGATCGAGACGATCGCGCACGCTCAGGCGATCGATACCCAATGATTCGATGCGAACGGTCACTCGTCTTTTCCTTGATGAACGGGGAGCCAAGAAAGTTTACCGGCTAGGCACGGAGACGGAAAACCTCCGGGCGGCCGAGCGTTGGCAGCCAATCCAATCGGTGAACGTTGGCAATCAGCGGCTCGCGACCTTGGACGAGCCACACCGACCGATTTTATCGCGAGTCCGCTGCATTGCGTGGTTAGCCCCTGCGTCGAAGCAGCAGGTCATACTCCGCGTGGCTCCCAATCCAAATCCAGACGATTTCTCCGCTGCGCTCGATCGCTAAAGCCCGATGATGCAGTCCGACTCGAGCCGACCAAAGCCTTCCGATCCGCTTGAAATGCAGGGACGGATGCCGCGGATCATGAAGCAGCAACTGGTAGCCACGATCCGCCAACTGCTGAAGTTCATCCGGCAAAGCCCGATAGTGACGCCAGAAACGCGGGCTTGCTCGATGCTTCATCGATCGGTGCAGCGGCCCGCATCCAAGTCGTCGAGGGCTTCTTGGACCAGCCAATCAAGCCGACCTGCAGCGTCATCTGCGGCGATCTGGTGATCCCACGCAGCCGCATCAAACTCCGCGTACCAAGCGCGGAAGGCCGCCATGTCGTCCGGCGACAACCGCTGAATAGCGGCTTCGATTTCTTCGACGGTACTCATGGACGTCAGTATACCTCTCGAGCCCGCTGCTGCCAACGGCTGTTATCTGGGCTAACGTCCGCGATCAGCGGCTCGCGACCTTACGCGAACCAACCCGCTCGATTCTATCGCGAGTCCGCTGCATCGCTTCGTTCGGCCAATCTGTGTGAGCCCTTGCTCGTTGCATGCAAATCTACTTCGCTTTCCCGAAATGGTGCAGGCTTCAACGTCAATTCGCGGGCTCCTTGCCTTCGCCCAACGCTCCAAAGTCTCCGCTCGCGTCAGCCTCTTTGTCCGTTCGGGTGCGACTGCAACGACTCACAGAGATGACCCCGTCTTTTCCCTCAGAATGCGCATAAACAAGATATTTTCCACTCTTCTGAAATCCATACCCACATCTTGCACCAGAAGAGGACGTCTGTACGGTGACTTCGGATTTATCTCCGCCCTTCCACCAGCGCGCGACCTGCATGGTCACCTTCAACAGTGCCGTCTCCTTTATTGGTAGCGTTCGTCAAGTTGCGCACATATGAGTCGGGGTTTGTCCAGAGTTGATG
>CAZJHQ010000105.1:0-5078 GCA_964545915.1 uncultured Candidatus Kuenenia sp.
CCGCGTCGCTCCACCGGAAACCGCACCGCATACCCTCGGCTCACGCCTCGGGCTTTTTGTGGGCAGCGCGCCAAGAAGCCCCGGGTGGTAACCCGGGGACACCGGGTATGAACACCGCCCCGTCTTCCATGCTGGACGAGGGCACGCGATTCCCCGGTTCGAAGCCGTGGCGCATGGTGAGCGGGGAGGGAGGTGACCCGGAGTCCCCCGGCTTCCGCCGGGGGCTTTTTGTGGGATCACCAGGCGGGCGGTCATTCCTCGAACGTGCGGCGGCCCCGGAGGAGGTGGTGATAGTGCTGGGCGAATCGATGGGCCTCGTCGCGGACGTATTCGAGAAGCCGCAGGGAATAGGAGTCGCGCGAGAGCCGCAGCGGCTCGCTCCTGCCCGGCAGGAAGACCTCCTCCTCCCGCTTCGCCAGCGAGATCACGCACGGGGCCTCGATCCCCAGACTCTCCAAGGCGTCGAGGGCGGCCGACAGCTGCCCCTTGCCGCCGTCCACCAGGAACACGTCGGGGAGCGAGGCCCCCTCGCGGACCAGGCGGGCGAACCGCCGCGACACGACCTCGTGGATGCTCTTGAAGTCGTCGATGCCGTCCACCGTCTTGATGCGGTACCGCTTGTAGCCCGGCTTGAAGGGCAGGCCGTCGATGAACTGCACGAGGCTGGCGACGGTCTCGTTGCCGGCCAGGTGGGCGATGTCCACGCCCTCGATGACCCGCGGCGGCTGCGCCAGCCCGAGCACCTTCTCCAGCCCCGCGAGCCCCTTCTTGGGATCGACGAGAAACACCTCCGGCTGGACGTGCTCTTCCAGGTCGCCGCGGTCGCCGAGCGTTTCCAGGAGCCGGATCTCGTCCCGCAGCCGGGCCGCCTTCTCGAACTCCAGCCGTCCGCTCGCCTCCAGCATCTCCTGCCGCATCTCGTCGAGCAGCCGCCGCTTGCCCCCCTCGAGGAACGTCTTCAGCCGGGCGATGTCCTTGCGGTAATCCTCCTTTGAGATCCGCAGGTTGCAGGGGGCCGTGCACTGGTCGATCGACGCCAGCAGGCAGGGCCGGAACCAGCGCCACTGCTCGGCGTCGGCGTCGATGTCGAGCGTGCAGGTGCGAAACTTGAAGATCCGCTGCAGGACGACGATCGCCCCGCGGAGGCTGCCCGCGCTCGTGAAGGGGCCGTAGAGCTTCACCCCCTTCTGCCGCGGCGTGCGCGTGAACTCGACCCGCGGAAAATCCTCGTGGGTCGTGATCTGCAGGTACGGAAAGGTTTTGTCGTCCTTGAGGTCGCTGTTGAACCGCGGCTGCACGTCCTTGACGAGCCGGCTCTCGAGGAGCAGGGCGTCGACCTCGCTCTCGGCCTCCAGGTAGTCGATGTCGCGGATCTCGCGGACCAGGTCGGCCGTACGCCGGTCTTCGGCGGCGGCCTTGAGGAAGTAGGAGCCGGCCCGGGCGCGGAGGTTCTTCGCCTTGCCGACGTAGATCACGCGGCCGGCGGCGTCCTTCATCAGGTAGACGCCGGGGGTCTGCGGGAACGACCGCACCTTCTCCGCGGCGGCGGAGCGGTCGCGGGCGGCGGCCGCCGCGTCGGTGTCGGCGGGCAGGGTTTCGGCGGCGGGGGGCGGGTCACGGGCATCCATGATTCCGCATTCTACGGTCCTGGGGCCGGGAGCCCGGACCTCGCTTCCGGGGCGGCGACCGGTTATGACAGGCCGCGACCCAGGACCGACCGATGCCCCCGCCAGCACCCGAGCAGCGACGGCCCGCCTGGCGGGGCGGCCCATGGTCCGACCCGTCAGCCGCGCGGCTGTTTCGCACGAGCATCGTCGCCTGCCTCTTCCTGGCCGCCGCCATGCCGTTGGTAGCGCGGACGGCGATCACGATGCTCACCGCCGAATCGACGATCCCCTTTGACTGGGTGCCGGCCACGTTTCCCGCGCGCCGCGACTACGCCCGCTTCACCGCGGACTTCGGCAGCGGCGACATGGTCGTGGCGTCGTGGCCGGAGTGCACGCTCGACGCCGCGGCCGCCGACCGATTCGCAGCCCGCGCCATCGGCCCGACCGCGCCGCGGGATGCCGCCGGCCGGCCGTGGTTCGACTCCGCGACCACGGGCCGCGCGGCGGTCGAGCGGCTCGTGGCGCCGCCGCTGGCGCTCGATCGCGCGGAGGCCGTGGATCGGCTGCGGGGCGTGGTCGTGGGGCCCGACGGCGAGCGAACCTGCGTGATCGTCGGCTTCACGCCGGCGGGCCTCGCCGATCGCCGCCGGTCGGTCGCCTGGATTCGCGACACGCTGCACGACATGGCCGGCGTCGCGGCCGACGACCTGCATCTGGGCGGCACGGTGATCGACAACGTGGCCGTGGACGCGGCCAGCGGCGAGAGCCTGCAGGTCTACGGCGGACCGGCGGCGGCGATCATCTTCGTGCTCACGTGGCTCGCCCTCCGCTCGCTGCGGTATGCGGTCGTCGTGTTTCTGCTGGCGCTGACCTGCGTCGGGATCTCGTTCGCGTCGCTCGCGGCCTGGGGCGATCGGATGAATCCGGTGCTCATCGTGATGCCGTTGCTCGTGCTCACGCTCGGCGTCTCCGGCGGCATCCATCTGGTCAACTACCTCGTCGAGGAGTATCGCCGTGGCCCGGCCCGCGGCGCCGCCTGGCGGGCGGTGCGGGTGGCATGGCTGCCGTGCAGCCTGTCGGCCGGCACGACGGCCGTGGGCCTCGGGTCGCTGGTCGTCAGCGAGCTCGAGCCGATCCGCACGTTCGGGTTTCATGCGGCGGTCGGCGTGCTCGGCACGCTCGTCGTGCTGTTCCTCGTGCTGCCCGGGATCTTCGCCCGCTGGCCCATCCGCCGCCGCCTCGACGTGGCCGCGGGGCCGGGGCCGGCGGAGCCGTGGGCCCGGGCGACGACGCGCCACGCCGCGGTGATCACCGGCGTGGCCCTCACGGCCCTGGCCGGCGCCGGGCTCGGTGTGCCCGGCATCCGCACGTCGGTCGGCATCGACACGCTGTTCACGCCCGCCAGCCGGTTGATTCGCGACTATGCCTGGCTGGAACGCGAGATCGGCCCGCTCGTGCCGGTGGAAGTGATCGTGCGGTTCGCCGGCGATTCGGGCCTGCGGGCGGCGGAGCGGCTCGACGTCGTCAGCGCGGTCGGCGCGGCGCTCCGCGGCCTGCCCCCCGTGGCCGGGGTCACGTCGGCGGCGCTGTTCGTGCCGGACATGGCCGACGCATCGGGGGCTCGAGCCGCGGCCCGCAAGGCCGTGATCGCCCGGAAACTGGAAGCCAGCCTCGCGCAGCTCGCCGACATGCGGCTCGTGCGGGTGGAGGGGGGGGACCAGCTGTGGCGGATCACGGCCCGCGTCTCCGCGCTCGCCGGTCTCGACTACGGCGGGCTGCTCGCGGAGGTCCGCGGCGTCGTGGAGCCGGTCGTGGCTCGCCACGGCGGCGGCGGCCGGGGGATCACGGCCGCCTACACCGGCGCCATGCCGCTCATCAACGCCATCCAGAACACGTTGCTCCGCGACCTGTTCACCAGCTTCCTGTCGGCGCTCGGCGTGATCACGGTGGTGATGATGGTGGTCGAAGGGGGCGTGATGGCGGGGCTCGTGGCGATGATCCCCAACCTGTTCCCGATGGTGCTGCTCTTCGGGATCCTGGGCTGGACGCGGGCGGCCCTCGACATCGGCAGTGTGATGACGGCCTCGGTGGCCCTGGGCATGGCGGTGGACGGCACGTTCCATTTTCTCACGTTCTTCCGCCACGCGCTCCACGGTCGCGGCGGGCGGGCCGCGGCGGTGCGCGAGGCCTATCGCCACTCGGCCGGGGCCCTCGTGCAAAGCGCGCTGGTCTGCGGGATCGGCATCCTGGCGTTCGCGGCCAGCCCGTTCGCCCCCACGCGGCGGTTCGCCTGGATGCTGTCGCTGCTGGTGTTCGCGGCGCTCGTGGGCGACCTCGTCGTGCTGCCGGCCCTGCTCACCACCCGCGCCGGCCGGTGGTTCCGCCCCTCGCCTCCCCGGCCCAATTTTCCCGGCAACGCTACAAGGATGGAAAAAATCCCTAGAATGATCGGCGGAGGTACTGCGACATGAAGATCCTGATCGGCGTGGACGGCTCGGCGGCATCCCTCGACGCGGCCCGCCTTGCGGCAGCACTCGTCAACCCGGCCACCGACGGGGTGGCGGTTTACTTCTCGCCGCTGGAGCTCGAGAAGCGGCTGCCCGGCAGGAAGCGGGAGGTGGTGGATGGCGCCGCCGCCGCCCTCTTCGAGGAGATCTGCGGCCTGCTTCCCCGGGGCTGCGTTCGCCAGCCCGAGATGATCTGCAGTTCCAAGTCGGCGGCCGTCGGGATCCTGGAGTCGGCCGCGGAGTGGAAGGCCGACCTGGTCGTCGTCGGCGCCCGGGGGCACGGCTCGCTGGAGCGGCTCTTCCTCGGCAGCGTGTCGCGGGCGGTGGTGCATGGCGCGAATCTCCCCGTCCTCGTGGCCCGGGCGGCTCCGCCGACCGACCGGGGCCTGCGGCTGCTCGCCTGCCACCATCCCGCCAGCGCCGCCGCCATCGCCCGCGTCGCCGGCGGCCTCGCCTGGCCGGCGAATGCCGTCGGACAAGTGATCGCCGTGACGGAATCGATGCTGGCCGGGCCCGTGCCGGAATGGGTGCGGAATCGAGTCCGCGACCCGGCCGTCGCCGCGATGGCCGGGGCCTGGCAGGAGGAGCACGACGCCGAGGTGGCCGCGGTCGGTGGCCACCTGGAGGCCTTTCAGAAGACGCTGCCGTCCGTCTTTCACAAGACCACGCCGATCATCGCCGAAGGGAACCCCGGCGACCGCATCCTGGAGCGGGTCAAGGCCGACGGCATCGACCTCGTCGTGCTTGGCCGCACGCCCACCGATGCCCTCTCGCGGTGGCTGCTGGGCAGCACTTCCGAGGCCGTCCTCACCAACGCCCCCTGCAGCGTGCTGCTGGTGCCGGTGGAAAAGCCCGCCTGATCACCCGTGGCGCACGTTTTGATGGTGCGGGTTTGCACCGGGGAATCGTGTGCCGTCGTGCGGCATGGATGGCGGGATGGTTTTCATCCCCGGAGTCCCCGGGT
>CAZJHQ010000106.1:0-4749 GCA_964545915.1 uncultured Candidatus Kuenenia sp.
CCCGCCCCGCGCTCGATCGCCTCCATCACGTCGAGGACGACCGACTCGTCGGCGCCGAAGCCACCGACGACCTGCACGCCCACGGGCAGCCCGCGACTGCCGCGGTCGGTCGCCGCAGCGGCCCGGAGCACCGGGTCGAACGAAAAACCGCGGCCCGCCTCCTCGTCGGGCCGCACCCGAGTCACCGGCACCGCGCCGGCCGGCAGGTCGAACAGGTTCGCCAGCAGGCACGGCGCCGCCGCGAGCACGAGCCGGGCCGCCGTGCCGTGCCGCAGGGCAGGCAGCGCGGAGACCGGACAGACGAGCGCATCACAGCCGCGGGTGAGGTCCGCGAACTGGCCGGCGAGGGTGTCCCGCGCCGCCAGGAGCTTGGCCCTCCCGGCCGCGTCGCGGGGGCCGGTCGCCAGCAGCCCGTCGGCCTCCACGCCGCGGCCGAACACCCGCACCAGCCTGGCCACTGCCGGCCGCATCCACCGCGGCATGCCCCCCAGCCGCAGCAGCCGCTCGACGCCGCGGATCGGCCGTTCCCCGGCGAACAGCCGGCGGAGCTCGGCCGTGCCGTGGGCCGAAACGATCGCCAGATGCAGCATGGCGGCCGCTGTGGCCAGGCCGCCGTCCAGCGGCCGCGTCGCCACGCCGGCCGCCTCGAGCCGCGCGATCGCCTCCGCCACGCCCCGGCGAACGGCGGGCGATGGCGGAATCGGACCGGCGTCCTCCCACCAGCCGATCGTCAGCGGGCGTGCCGCCGCCCCTGGAACCGGCGGGCCGACGGCCGCCAGCGCGAGCCGCAGGTCGGCGACCGTGCGGGCGAGAAATCCGGCCCGTGGGTGAAAGGCGGTCAGCTGCGGCAGCGTCTCGAACGCGCCGCCGTCGCCGAGCGCGGTCGACCGCGGCATGATCGTGGCGATGCCGCAGGCGTGCGCCGGCTGCCGCAGGCTTCCGGCGAGATCGTTGCCCAAGGCCAACGGCACGACTCCCGCAGCCACGAGCGCCGCGTCGCCGCCGCTCGAGCCCCCCGGCCCGCGCGATGCGTCGTGCGGATGGTGCGTCCGGCCCCAAACGGGATTGTCGGTCTCGTGGAGAAACATCGCCTGCGGCACGTTCGCCTTGCCGACGACGATCGCGCCCGCCTCCCGCAGCCGCGCGACCAGCGGCGCGTCGGCGGCATCGATCGCGCCCCGGCGGGCCGCGATGCCCAGCGTCGTCCGCAGCCCGGCGACCGCGAAACATTCCTTGACGCTCACCGGCACGCCGGCGAGCGGGCCCGTGGCAGCCACGGCCTCGGCAGCGGCCGCCACGAACCGCTCCTGCACCAGCGCGTTGAGCCGGACATGGGTCGCGCGGTGGCTGGCCTCCGCCGCGCCGAGCGGCGCCGCGGGAGCGACGCGGCCCGCCGTCACCGCGGCGCGGATGTCGGCGACGCTCTGCACCTGCCGTCTCGACCTCCGTGCCAACTGTCCGGGAACGAGCCGCCGATCAGAACGAGTCGCCGAAGCCGCCGCCCGCCGCCGCAAGCGGACGCACGTCGGCGGCCCACACCAGGTTGCCGTCGAACACCATGCCCGTCAGCATCACGGCGTCACCCTGCACGGCAGCCGGCTCGGCCCGCGAGAGCACGGTGAGTTCGCGCGTGCCGCCCTTGGGCATGGCGAGGGTCACCTTGGAAGACCAGTAGGGCCCGACCCGCCGCGACGCCTGGAACGTCACCGGCAGCACGACGCCGTCGCTCGGCCGCTTCGCGTAGTCGAGCCAGTTGCGGCCCAGCCGCACCAGGTCTTCACGGTGCCGACCGAGCCGATCATGGATGCCGACGAGCGACTGCGGCGGCTCGACGAGCGGCCGTCCCGCGTCGCCCGAGATCCGCTCGAGGATCACGAGTTCCGCGGCCACCTTGGCGAGCGTCTTGTAGAGATCGACGAGCAGCGTCTTGCGAGACGGATTCTCGACGTCGGCCACTTCCTCCACTGCGGCCAGCGCCGTGAGGGCTTCTTCCACCGCCGCGTCGAGCGGCTGACGGTCGGCGGCAGCTGCCTCGGCGGCCAACCGCTTGGCCTCGGCCGCCGCCCGCGCGGCATCGAACGGCGCCGGAGCCGCCGGCTTGTTCGTGGCGGCCAGCGGATCCTCGAACGTCTCGGCCGCGCTCGGCACGACCGGCGCGTCGTCCACGACCGGCTCACCTGCCACTGGCGGCTGCGGCGCATCCACGGCCAGGTCGGCCACGTCATCCAAGCCCGGCGTCGGATCCTTGACCGCGGACTCGTCGGTCGCCGGACCGCTCACCGAGCCCAGCGCATCGAGCGGCGACCCCGCGAACGATGCCGGTCCCGCGGCCCCTCTCCCCTTCTTGAAGCCCGGCTGAAACTTCTCCGGCAGCAGGAAGGCCACGCTCTCGGGCACGTGCTTCGTGACCTTGAACGGGTCCTTCTGGAATCCCCAGATCAGGATGCCGAGCGTGATCGGGATCGCCATCACGCCACCGAGCACCACGCCGATCATCTGGCCGATGCCCCCCTTGGACCGCTTGGCGGACCTGGCCGGCTTGGCGGGCTTCTGCGGGGCGGAACCCGCCACGACCGCACCGGCCGCGGCCCCGGCGAGCACGGCCACGTCGTTGGGCGAATCGTCCCGCATCTCGTCCGGCGGGAACACGGATGACTCGTCCGTCAGGGGGGCGGTGAACGGAAACGACTCATCCGCATCACTCGTTCCGGAGTCGGCCTCCGCACTGGCCGTGAAGGCGAACGCATCGCCCGGTGCATCGTCATCGTCATCGTTGGACAGCGGGTCGGCCGCGGGGGCCTCCGATGCCCACATGTCGATCTCCTCGGCGGCGACGATGCCCGACGAGCCCGTGCCGATTTCGACCGCCGACGACCCGGCGGCCGCGTCCTGCGGGACCGATTCCCCGCGCGGCTCGGCTTCGTCGAGCCAGGCTCCGACGAGGTCGTCTTCGATCGCTGCGTCGGGCGTCGCAGCCCCGGCGGCATCATTGCTCGGCGCTGGAATGGCGGGCTCTTCGGCCGCCACGACGGGCGGCAGAGAATCGCCCGGGTCGCGCGGCAGCTCGGCCGCTGGCAGACCCGCGGCCGCGTCGTCGAACGAGAAGGCCAGGTCGGGCTGGGACGCGGCCGAATCGCCGGACAGGATGTCGGCCCACGGATCGGCCGCGGAGTCTTCCTTCTTGTCATCGTCGGCCATCACCACCTCCCCGGCTCGTGCCTTCCACGGTCTGTCTCGTCCCCCCGCGACTTCGCGGGTCACGGAAAGTCTACCACCGGTTTTTCCCAGGCTGCCAGCGGCGCGACCCGTTCACAGCCCGTGGACGGGGCCGTACCGCCGCCGCAGGCTCTCCAGCAGCGCGGCCGCGGAGACCGGCCGCCCAGCCACGTGCGCCACGAGCGGCTCCGATTCGAGCAGCCGGCCGGCGGCATGCACCTCCCGCCGGAGCCAGCCGAGCAGATCGCCAAACGCGCCGGCCGCAAACCCAGCCTCCAGGTCGGGCATCTGCTCCGCCGCCGCCGCCATGAGCTGCGCGGCGTAGATGTTGCCGAGGGCGTAGGTGGGAAAATAGCCGATCAGCCCGGCGCTCCAATGGATGTCCTGCAACACGCCTGCGGCCGCGGACGGGGGCCGCATGCCGAAGTCCTGCTCGAACCGCTCGTCCCAGGCGGCGGGCAGGTCGCCGATCGGCAGGTCACCCTGGATCACCCCCCGCTCCAGATCGAACCGGAGCATGACGTGCAGGTTGTAGGTCACCTCGTCCGCCTCGACGCGGATAAACGAAGGCTTCACCGTCAACAAGGCCTCGTGCACCGCGGCGGCGGTGGTGTCGCCGAGCGCCTGCGGAAAGGCGGCCCGCGCCTGCGGGAAGCACCACTCCCAGAACGGCCGCGACCGGCCCACGAGGTTCTCCCACAGACGCGACTGCGACTCGTGGATCCCCAGCGACGCGGCCTCCCCCGGCGGCAGCCCGTACCACTCCCGGCGCAGGCCCTGCTCGTAGAGGCCGTGTCCGGCTTCATGCAGCACGCCAAACAACGCCGTGGGTAGAAACCGCTCGTCCCAGCGGGTCGTGATCCGGCAGTCGTCGGGCCCCATGGTCGAGCAGAACGGATGGGCCGTGGTGTCGAGCCGGCCGCGGTGGAAGTCGAACCCGATCCGCTCGGCGACCTGCGTCACGAACCGCCGCTGCGCCTCGACCGGGTACGAACGGCGCAGAACGGCGTCGTCGGGCCGGCGCCGCGCCGCAGCGCAGGCCTGCACCAGCGGCACGAGACCGGCCCGCAGCTCGGTGAACCGCTCCGCGATCGCCCGCCAGCGGCCGCCGGGCTCGTATTCGTCGAGCAGCGCGTCGTAGGGATCGAGGTCCGGCTCCTGGCAGGCCGCCTGCTCGCGTTTGAGGTCGAACATTTTCCGCAGCCAGGGCTCGAGCGTACCCCAGTCGGCCGCTGCCCGGGCGGCGGCCCAGGCCTGCTGGGCCTCGACCCGCGTGCGGGCCAATTCCGCGACGAGCCGCGGTGGCAGCCTGGCCTGCCGGGCGAAGTCCTTGGCAAGCAGGCGGATGGTTGCCCGTTCGTCCGGCGTGCCAGCCACGGCCAGCCGCCCGGCCGCGAGCCTTGCCAGCCGGTCGCCCTGCCGCGGGTCGGTGCGCTCCCGGTGGGCGACCGCCGCCAGGGCGGCAGCCTGCTCCGCCCGGTAGCCCGCCGCGTCCCGCGGCATCATCGTCTGTTCGTCCCACCCCAGCAGCGC
>CAZJHQ010000107.1:0-4718 GCA_964545915.1 uncultured Candidatus Kuenenia sp.
CGGCGGGGTGGTTTTCATGCCCGGAGTCCCCGGGTTTCCACCCGGGGCTTCTTGGCCGCACGCGGGGCCTACCCCCGGGATGACAGCGGCCGATAGTCGCGTGGCGGCGGGCCGATATACGCCGAGAGCGGCCGAATGAGGCGGTTGTCGCCGATCTGCTCGATGCAGTGGGCGGTCCAGCCGCTCATCCGCGCCACGACGAAGATCGGGGTGAAGACCTTCACGGGCAGGCCCAGCGCGTGGTAGACGCGGGCCGCCGGCCAGTCGAGGTTCGGCTTGAGCCGCTTGCGATCGAGCATCATGCGCTCGACCTGGGCGGCAAGCTCCTCGAGCCGCGCGGCCTCCGTGTCGCGCACCATGTCGCGGCACAGCCGGCCGAGCAGCGTCGCCCGCACGTCGCCGTCCTTGTACACGCGGTGTCCGAAGCCCATCACCACCCGCTTGGCGGCGAACTGCTCCTCCAGCCAGGGCCCGACCCGTTCGGGTGAGCCGATCGCGCCGAGCACCTCCAGCACCTTCTCGTTGGCACCGCCGTGGAGCGGCCCCTTCAGGGCGCCGATCGCCGCCGTGATCGCCGAGTGCATGTCGGACCCGGTGGAAACGACCGTCCGGGCGGCGAAGGTGGAGGCGTTGAACTCGTGCTCGGCATAGAACACGAGCGTGGCACCGAAGGCGGCCACGGCCGCCGGGGTGGGAATGCGGCCGGTGAGCCGCTCGAGGAGGGCGGAGGCGAGTGGCCCCGCGGGCCAGGGGGCGACCGGCCGGCCCGCGGTCAGGTCCATCCACGCGGCGAGGATCGCGGGTGTCTGGCCGAGGAGTCGTTCGGCCTGTGCCAGCAGCGCCGGGCGGGGGCCGGGCTGGTCGTCCTGCTCCACCATGCCGAGCATGCTGATGCCCGTCCGCAACGCGTCCATCGGCGCCGCGTGCGGATTGGCCGCTGCCAGCCGGGCCAAGGCCTCGACGACCACCGGGTCGAGATGTCGGGCTGCGTCCGCGATCCGTCCGCGAAAGCCCGCGAGTTCAGCGCTGGTCGGCAGGTCGCCGTGCAGCAGGAGCCAGGCAACCTCCTCGAAGTCACCGGCCGCGGCCAACGCTTCGATGTCGTAGCCGCGGTAGCGGAGCGTGCCTTCGAGCGACGAGATGGCGGTGCTGCCGGCCACGATCCCGGCGAGGCCCTTGGCGACGTCGGCCGGCGGCGGTGCGGGGGGGGCGGTCATGGGCGGTTCTCCAGGGCCGCGGCCGGGCCGGCGGAGTGCCGCTCCGGATGCCGCGGGTCGTAGTCGAGCAGGTCGTAGAGCTCCTCGCGCGACTGCATCAGGTCGAGGAGGCTCTCCTGCGTGCCCTCCGCCGCGATCACGGCGAGACCCGCCTCCATGGCCTTCATCGCCAGCCGCAGCAGCGTGACGGGGTAGAGCACCGCGGCGAAGCCGCAGGCGGCGAGGTCGGGGATCGAAACCAGCGGGCTGACGCCGAACTCGGTCATGTTGGCCAGCAGCGGGGTGGCGTCGGTGGTGAACTCGGCGCCCACGCGGGCGAACTCGTCCCGCGAAGCCAGGGCCTCGGGAAAGAGCCAGTCGGCACCGGCCGCGCGGTAGGCGTGCAGCCGGCGCAGGCAGTCGTCGAAGCCGTGCACGCTGCGGGCATCGGTGCGGCCGATGATCACCGTGCCCTGGTCGCGGCGGCCCGCCACGGCGGCCGCGATCCGCTCGCCCATCGCCTCGGTCGTGACGATCTCCTTGCCCGCCAGATGCCCGCAGCGCTTGCCGCCGGCCGCTGGGCCGACCTGATCCTCGATCTGGATGGCAGCCGCGCCCGCCTCCTCCAGCATGCGGACCGTTTCTTCCACGTCGCGGGGGCCGCCGAAGCCGGTGTCGGCGTCCACGACGAGGGGAATGGAGACGGCCCGGGCCAGAATCCGTGTCTGTTCGACGAGCTGGTCGCGGGTGAACAGGCCGATATCGGGCACCCCGAGACCGCCGGCCGAGAACGCCGCGCCGGAGAGGTAGATCGCGTCGAAGCCCGCCCGCTCGACGAGCTTGCCCGCGAGCGCGAAGGGCGCGCCGACGATCCCCAGCGTTTCCTCGGTGACGGCGCGACGGAGGGCCGCACCACGGGCGGCGGTCTGGGGGCCGAACGGCGCGGGGGGGGAAGTGTTCATGGGCTTGCGGTACTCTTTGGTTCGCGGGTCAGGCAGTTATAGGTGCAGCGGATGGCGAGCGAAAGCAATGCACGGTCGGCCGACTCTGGAACAAGTCCGTCGCCGCAGGATGTGGTGACCGTCGGACCAGGAAACCCTTGGCGTTTCCTGCGGTCCACCAAGTGGAAAAAGGCCATGGATGGCTTTTTCCACCGACAGCGAGCGGCGGCGATCGAGGTGGCCGCCATCCTCCTGGTGTTCGCCGCGTCCGGTGCATGGCCCCTGCCCGACGTCAACGAGACGGTCTACCTCACGAAGGCCTTGCACCACGTCGACCCGTCGTACGGCCGCGGCGACTGGTTCCTGGAGACGCCCGATGCCCACTCCGTCTTCTACGCGATGCTGGGGCCGATCCTGGCCGCGTGCGGGCTCGAATCGGGGGCCTGGGTGGGCCGCTGGCTCGGCTGGCTGGCCCTGGCCGTCGGCTTCCACCGCGCCGTCGTGCCACTGCTGCCGACGGCCTTCGGTCGGCTGCTGGCAGCAGCGCTGTTCGCGGTGGCGCTGCGGCATACGACCGCCGCGGGGGAGTGGGTGATCGGCGGCTGCGAGGCGAAGGTATTCGCGTGGGCTGGGGTGCTCGCGGGCATCGGCGAAATCGCCCGGGGCCGGTTTCCGGCCGCGGTGTTCTTCCTCGGCGGAGCGACGGCGCTGCACCCGATCGTGGGGGGCTGGGGCCTGGTCGCCTGCGGGTTGGCATGGTGCCGCGGCCGGCGCGAGCCGCGGGCCGCGGTGAGCGGAGGAGACCGGCACGCGGGGAGCATGCGTTCCGCCGCGAACGCGCCCGGGATCCTCGCGCCGAGCCGTGCGCCCGCCGCTGCAGTGGGCGGCGGGCTGGTGGTGGCGGGGCTGGCGCTCGCCTCCTGGGGCGTGTTGCCGTCGCTGTCGCTGTCGGCGGGGGTGGATGCGGCCGGGAGGGCGCTGGCGAGTCGCGTGTACGTGGTCGAGCGGCTGTATCACCACCTCCTGCCCTGGAGGTTTCCCGAGGCCATGGTCGCCCGGCACCTGCTGGCGATCCTCGTGGGCACGATCATGCACCGCGTCGTGCCCGCATCGCCGGCGCGGACCCGCGTGGCCGCCTTTCGCGAGGCCGCGCTGGCGATCTCGCTCGTCGGCTTGCTGATCGCGCTGGCCGAGCCGCTGGCCCCCGACCTCGCCCTCGGGCTGCTGCGGTACTACTGGTTTCGGCTGGCCGACGTGGTCGTGCCGTTCACGTTGGCCGCCAGTGCGGCGGCGGTCCTGACGGACGATGGCGCGTGTGCGCGGATCCTCCCCGGCCGGCCGGCCGTCGTCCGGGGCCTGGTGGTCGCCGCGTTGCTGCTCGACCTCGGGCTGCAGTCGCGGCATTGGCCCCTGCCCGGCCGCACCGGGCTGCGGTCGCGGGCCGACTCGAAGGTGGACGCGGTCGCCTGGGCCGACGTCTGCGCCTGGGTGAAGGAGCACGTGCCGCCGGGGTCGCGGTTCCTCACGCCCCACGGTGCGGCGAGCTTCACGTGGCGGACTGGCCTGCCCGAGGTGGTCGCCTGGAAGAACAGTCCGCAGGACGCGGTCTCGCTGCTCGAGTGGCGGCGGCGGATCCTCGACTGCTTTTCCGCGGATGGCACGCTCGGCACCATGGCACGCTCGACCGCCGCCCTCGGCGCCGCCAGGATGCGGGACGTTGCCGATCGGTACGGCGCCGACCATGCCATCGTGCCCCTCGACGTCACCGGCCTCGACACGCTCCCCTTCGAACGGCTGCATGCCAATCAGGGCTACGCCGTCTACCGCCTCGCACCCCCGCTGGAATCCCGATGACCGTCCCCGCCCCGATCCAGGCCGCCGTCTTCGACCTCGACGGTCTGCTCGTCAACACCGAGGAGCTCTACCAGCACGTCGGCAGCGAGCTGCTCCGTCGCCGCGGCAAGACCTTCGGGCCCGACCTCCTCGACGCCATGATGGGCCGGCCGCCGGCCGTGTCGCTGGCGATCATGATCGAGTGGCATGGTCTCGCCGACACCGTCGAGACCCTGGCCGCCGAGACCGGTGCGATCTTCGCCGGGCTGCTCGACGAGCGGCTCGAGCCGATGCCCGGCGCGGTGGACCTGGTCGATGCCCTCGCCGGCCGCGGCCTGCCGCGGGGCGTGGCCACCAGCAGCGGTCCCGCCTTCGCTCACGACGTGCTCGGCCGCGTGGGACTGCTCGACCGCTTCGCCTTCGTGCTCACGAGCGCCGACGTCGTCAACGGCAAGCCCGATCCCGAGATCTACCTGGCGGCGGCCGCCAGGCTGGGGGTCGAGCCGGCGGAAATGATCGTGTTCGAGGATTCGCACAACGGCTGCCGGGCGGCGGTGGCCGCGGGCGCGGTCGTGGTGGCCGTGCCCGGCGGCCACAGCCGGCGGCACGATTTCACCGGGGCCCGGCTCGTCGCCGACTCGCTCGCCGACCCGCGGATCGCGGGGCTGCTCACAGGCTGACGCCGAGCCGCTCGGCATGGATGGCGGGGTGGCGTTCACGCCCGGAGTCCCCGGGTTTCCACCCGGGG
>CAZJHQ010000108.1:0-4610 GCA_964545915.1 uncultured Candidatus Kuenenia sp.
CATCAACTCTGGACAAACCCCGACTCATATGTGCGCAACTTGACGAACGCTACCATTCCATTCGGCGAGGGCCTGCTCGGCGCCGTTCTCGTTGCCGCGTTCGGTGCGGTGCTGCTGGTGATGATTCTTCGGCTCATCAAGCGTTTCTGGGGAACTGGTCTGACGCTCTGAATGACGCGTCGTCAGCAGGGAAAGCGTTGCGGAGGTGCCATTGACCGGGCTTCCTTTGGCCTGGAGCATGGATGAGAAGCTCCTCGGCACCTCCACAATCGGGCCGCATCCAGCCCGACCAGTTCCGACGGTTGCTCCTCATGATCCGCTCCGCTCGGCCGAAGCTTGCCGAAGGTCTGTCAGCCGACCTGTCCTTGCGGAGGAAGACTTTCGGATGGTTTCAGGCTACACTCGGCCGTCGTCGACCCCGCCCATCGCCGTGAGGTCCGCCATGAACCCGCTCGCCCGTCCTTCGCTGCGAGTGCTCGTCCTTCTCGTTTTCGGCCCGTGGCTCGGCTCGACAGTTGGGCGAGCCGACGGCTTGCCCGCGGACACGAACATGATCGAGAGCCTGACGGCCGAGCAGGCGCGGACGTTGGTGGCGGAGTTGTCGGTGGCGCAGGTTCCGGGAGTAAGCGTGCAGATCGAGACCGCGTACGGCCCGCAGACGCTGCGACGATGCCTGAGCTTGAAGGGCCTGAAGTCGGTCGATGCCGAAACGGCACAGGCGATTGCGGCCTATTCGATAGGCCCCGTTTTGCTCGACGGCCTGCCCACGCTCTCCGACGACGTGGCGCGGGCGCTCGCGCAGCACAAGCGGCAACTGTCCCTCAACGGCTTGACGACGCTCTCCGACGAGGCGGCCAGGGCGCTATCGCAGCACAAGGGCTGGCTGTCCCTCAACGGCTTGACGACGCTCTCGGACGAAGCGGCCAAGGCACTGGGGCAGCATCATGGCGACTGGCTCTATCTCAACGGCGTGACGACGCTCTCCGAGGTGGCGGCGCGGGCGCTGGCGCAGAACAGGTGCGACCATCTCTTCCTCAACGGCCTGACGACGCTCTCGGACGCCGCGGCCAAGGCGCTTGCGCAGCACAAGGGCCGCAATCTCTCCCTCAACGGCCTGACGACGCTTTCGGAATCGGCGGCCGAGGCGCTGGCGGGCAAGCACCACTTCTCCTCCAGTATCTCCCTCAACGGTCTGACGTCACTCTCCACCGAAGCGGCCACGGCACTGGCGAAGCACTCGGGAGACAAACTCTCCCTCAACGGCCTGACGACACTCTCCGACTCGGCGGCCAAGCTGCTGGCCCAGCACCGTGGCAAAACGCTCGCCCTCAACGGCCTGACGACGCTCTCCGGCGAAATGGCCGAATCCCTGGCACGTCACAAGGGCAGCCTCTCCCTCAACGGCCTGACCACGCTCTCCGGCGAAATGGCCGAATCCCTGGCACGTCACGAGGGCGGCCTGTCCCTCAACGGCCTGCCCACGATCTCCGAAGAGGCGGCCAGGGCGTTGGCTCAGCACAAGGGCAGGCTGTTCCTCAATGGCCTGATCAGGCTCTCCGCCGAGGCGGCCAAGGACCTCGCAGCCGTCGAAAGTTGGGACGGCCATCTCGTCAGCTTGACCGCCTTCAGCGAGCCCGACTCCGTCGCCGTCGCCCGCGCCCTCGCCACACGCACAGGCTCCCTGGTGCTGCCCGCGCTCAAGAAAATCTCCCCCAAGACGCTCTCTGCCCTGATTGAGAAGCAAGACGTTGACATTCCGCTGCTCGAGTCGCTGGAGTTGATTCCGGAACCCGACGGCAGCACGACAGACGACTTCATCATTCCGGAGTGGCTGGAGGAGCGGCAGAGGCCGAAGAGGGCAGCCCAGCCGGCGAATTGACCGCAGCCCGTCTTTGTCCGGGGCAACAACGGGGAGGGAGGGGTTGCCCATGCCCCAGGAGCCGGCGTGGCTGACCAGCGCAGCCAGGACCAATCCGCCTGCGACGGATCGGTGCCCGGCGGAGCGCAGGCAGCCTCGAGAGAGCGGAGGCCGGGAAGGCCGAAGCGAACGTCCGGCGATGGGGCGTGGGCAGCCCCGACCAGCGTCACGCGCGAGGTTTACGTGGGAAGCGTATCAGACACAAATCCTTCAAGACTGTGCTGTCGGCGGGGGACGCGGTGCAGGATCCGTACTCGAGGCGAACCGCGATCCGAGCCTGCCTCTGGGTGGGCCCGGGGCGTCGAAGCGGTCTCGCGCTGCCCCCCGCCCGTCACTTCGCGTCTGCGGCACCGTAGGTCGCGAGCGCAGCCTCCAGTTCCGCCCGCAGTTGCGGGACCCGGCCCGAAGGCAAAACCGCCAGGGCGGCCGTCGTGAGATTCCGCTGCTCCATCTCGGCCACGCTGTCGGGCGCGATCACCTCCAACTCCGCACAGAACATCAGCGCGGGATCCCCATATCCAACGAGCGAGGCCGCGAGCGCATCGACCGTGCGGGGCACCCGCCTCGCGACCAGTTCCCGCTCTCCTGCCAGCACGCGGACGGGCGCGTCGCGGTCGACGAACCGGTCGTCGAGCAACAGCGTCAGCCGCTCCACGTGGCAGGCGGTGTCGATCCGAAACTCGTTGCCCACACGGGTCACGTCGAGTCGCTGAAAAGCCGCCGGCGCGGGGGGCCAGCAGTGCCGACAGTTCGGCGGCCGGCGGAAGGGCTGGCTCCGCGGCCCGGACGACGAACGAGGCGAGACAGGCGGCGATCACGCCACCCCCGCGAACCATCTGCCCGATGATCATGGCTGGATCCGTCCCCGATGTCTCGCGGCCTCGCGTTGGGATGCGAGTCGGTCGGGACCGAACACCGATCCTCGTCCTGTTGAACGGACCACGCGGACGAGCGAAATCGCAGAAACCCGCCGCCACAAGAAAACCGCGAACACAAGGCATCGACATTGCCTATTTCGCTCGGTCACATGATCGGCTTCAAGCCGTCCACAGATCGCGACGGGCGGCGACGGCTGGTGAGCGCGACGGCGTGCGCTGAGCGGCACGGACATGGAGGGCCGGCCGGTCGTATTCGGCCTCGACGGCAAGCGCGGCTGTCATGCCGAAGAACTTGTCACCGCCCTGCGGACACTCGACGTGAAGATCGTCTCGGAGAAGAGTTGGCCCGGCGTCACCGACGACGACCGCCATCCTGCGGACGATCGCCGACCTGCACCGCAAGACGCTGTTCACGAACCAGGCCCGCGGGGGCTTCATCGTCGTCCTCACAGATGACGCGGAGGCGGTCGCGGTGGCATCGCCGGCGTTCTCCGGCGAGCAGACTGTGGAACAAGTCTGCCCGAGCAGGATGCGACGGCCAGCGACCCAGGAAACCCTCGGCGTTTCCTGCGGTCGCTCAAGTGGACAAAGGCCATGGATGGCTTTGTCCACGGACAGCGAGCCGCCGGCCGACTTCGCGTTCATCAACGGCTCCGAGTCGAAGGGGCTCGACCCGCATCTGCGAGGCATCAACGAAGCCGCCAGGTGGCCGGGCTATCCTTCAGGAGATGCCCAGGACGTCGCGCATCGAGTACAGGCCGGCCGGCTTGCCGACGAGGAACCGGGCCGCCGCCAGGGCCCCGCGGGCGTAGCAGTCGCGGTTCGTGGCCCGCACGTTCACGGAGAACGACTCGCCTTCCATGCCGAAGAGGATCGTGTGCTCGCCGGGATTGTCGCCGGCGCGAACGGCGTGGTAGCCGATCTCGTCGGCCGGCCGGCCGCCGGGACGGCCCTCACGGCCGTGGGCTTCCCGGGTCTGCCGCATCTGCTCCCGCACGATGGCACCGAACTTGAGGGCCGTGCCGCTGGGGGAGTCTTCCTTGTGCCGGTGGTGGCACTCGATGATTTCGACGTCGGTGCGGCCGCCGACCCGATCGAGCAACGCTCCGGCCCGGCCCACGAGATCCATGGCGATGTTCACCGCCAGGCTCATGCTCGGCGACTGGAGGATCGGGATCGTCCGCGCGGCGGCGGCGATCGCCTCCCGCTCACGGTCCTCGAGGCCGGTCGTCGCCACCACCAACGGCACCCGCCGCGCGACGCAGGCGGCCACGATCCCGGCCACCGCCTCCGGCAGCGAGAAGTCGATGACCACGTCGGCGGGGCAGTCCCAGGCGGCGGCCACCACGACCTCCGCCGGGGCGATGCCCGCGAGCGTGCCCGCATCGGCACCGGCCCGCGGGTGGCCCGCCCGCTCGATCGCGGCCACGAGTCGCCAGGGGGCCGCGTCGGCGGCGGCACAGGCGACGACCCGCTGCCCCATGCGGCCGGCGGCACCGTGAACGACGAGACGCAGCGGACTGGCGGACACGAGAGCCTCCTGGCAGGTGGACCGCGCCGCGGTGATCGCGGCCGGCGTGGGAACGACGGCGCGATCAGCCGTAGAGGTCGATCGCCTGGACGATTTCATCGACGCGGTTGCCCACGCTCACGGCGCGGTTGGCGAAACTCGCCCGGCTCACGCCCCGGCAGCCAAGGACGTCGTTGAAGAGCTTCTGGTCCGTGGTGTGGTAGGCCACGGTGGCGGTCGGGTCCTTGAGCTGGTGGCCGGTGAGGATGCAGACCACCCGCTCGTCGCGGCCGATCACACCCTC
>CAZJHQ010000109.1:0-4293 GCA_964545915.1 uncultured Candidatus Kuenenia sp.
TACTCCCGACAGGGATCGAACCTGTAACCTTCAGCTCCGGAGGCTGACGCTCTATCCAATTGAGCTACGGGAGCGGATCACGGACGGCCGCAAGTCTACCAAACTTTGCAAGAAGTTCCGCTGCCGCGGGATGCGGCTTCCGCCGCCCTTGCAAAACGCAGCCTTTCGCCCGGGCAATGCGCAGGTTTCGGCCCCCGGCACGTCAGGCGGATCGCTTGAGCGGGTTGGGAGTCGCCTGCCTGTGCGGCCGGGCCAGCCGCTCGTGGGCCTCGTCAATCCGCAGCGTGCGAGCGTCGTCCGGGCCATCGACTGCCTGCCGGAGCGCCGCGAGCTGCCGAGACCGAGCGGCGTGGGCGCCGAACTGCAGCAGACCGACGAGCCGCCCCACGAGCATCGGCACCGTGCCGAAGGGGGCCGATGCCGCGGCGTGCCGCAGGGTTTCGAAGCCGTGGGCCACCAGCCCCGGCAGCATCGTTCCCACGGTCAACGCCCGCCAGAAGAGCTGCTCCGCCTGGAGGCCGGCCGTGAAGGCACCGGGCTGCGACCGCATCGGTCCGCCGATGACCCGCGAATCAGGCTCCAGCACCACGTCGCCGCCGCAACTCGCAAGCACGGCCACCATGTCGGCGTCGGCGAGCCAGTCGCCGCACGCCGTGGAAAACCCGGCCGTGGCCGCGAGCAGGCTGGCGGACCAGAAGCCGGCCTCGAGCACCGGCGCCGCAGGACGCGGCATTCGCGCGGCAGCGACGTTCGCCACGGTGCGGGACGAGGGGGCGATCGCAACCCGCCTGCCGCCGCGCGTGGTGCGGATGCCTGCCGCGACGATGCGGTCGCCGTCGGCCACGACCAGCGGCACCACCGCGGCCACGCCGCCGCGGGCGAAGTGGGCCAGCGGGCCGTCCGTCCAGCCGGCGGTGGCCCGCCAGCCGGCCGCGAGCACATGCACGACCCGGCCGGTGGCGGCCGCGATCCCGAGGTTGGTGCACGCCGTCAGGCTCGAGCCATGCGGCGCCTGCACGAACCGCACCTCTTCGCGGATGCCCCACGGGTCGGCGTAGTCGCAGCCCAGCGCCACCACGACCTCGGCGTCGGGCGGCCGATTCTCCAGGACGCTGACGAGCGTCTCCTCGAGGGCCGCGACGTCGGCCGGCGCCGGCACGACGATCGACAGTTCAGGCGCTGACGCCGCGCCACACGGCATGGACATGGATATCCCCGCTTGCGGTCCGCACCTCCCCAGGTGCAGACCTTTCCCCCGGATCCGCCCCCATCAACCCGAATGCCGCGCCGCTCAGGCCGCGGCCCGCTGCGGCTGCAGCTCCGTGAACAGGTTCACGGTGTGCAGCATCTCGCCGTCGGCGTCGTAGAACTGCAGCACGCCCACGTCGATCAGCCACATCGCGAACATTTCGGTCACGCGATAGCAGCGGGCCACGCAGCGGCCGCGGTCGATGCGGATGTTCTCCTGGACGTCGGCCACGTCGTCGGCGTCGGCACCGAGGTGCAGGAAATGGCGGGAGACGAGGCCACGCACGTCCGCGGCGTTCATGTGCAAGCGCATGAGGGGCAACCTCCTGTTGCGGTCTGTCGAGCGACTTCCTGTCGATCGGGCCGAGGACCTTACTCGGGAGCAGCCGGCGGCGAAAGGCTGGTTTTGCCGGGGCTTCTGCCTTCCCGGGCCGGATTCTGGCCCACCACCAAGGTTGTTCATCGGCTCACGCGAGCAGGCGTGATCACGAATGCATGGCCTCCCTTCCCATCCCGCACGACCCGGTGGATCTGCCCAGTTTGCCGGCTTGGTTTCAGGTCAGCAGACCGCGCTGCGTCCCGATCATGGCAGACGGTGCGTCCAGCCCACGTCGGCGTAACGGTCGCGGACGAGCCGTGTCACGCGGTCACGGGGCCAATCGGTTGCGGCCCGCTCTGCGTTGAAGGCCGCGCGCACGACGGCCGCGAGTGGAGCGGCTCCCAGACCGAGGTTGGCGACGAACGCGCCGTGCGGACGGCCGGCGCGGTAATCGGGCTCGCGGGGCGGATGCCGCAGCACGCGGCCGATGAGGCCGAGGTCGAAGGCGTCGAGGAGCGTGCCGTGGTAGAGCACGCCGTGCCGCCGCACCCGCAGGGCGTTCCCCGAGATCTTCAGGCCGCCCGCCGCGTGCCCGATCGCCAGGTCGCTGGATCCGCGGCGGACCACGTCGCGGCCCGCGGCCCGCAGGGCGGCGGCGAGCGGGTCGAGCATCGCCGCGTGCAGGGCGTCGATCGGCGGCGGCCCGGCTGGGTGATGGGTGACGACCGACCACATCAGGCAGCCCGGCCCGAGCACGACCGACAGCCCGCCGCTGGGCCGGCGGAGCACGCGCACGCCGTGGGCGGCGCAGGCTTCGAGGTCGAGCTCGTCCGCGGCGCGGCTCGACGAGCCGAGCACGACGGCGTGCTCGGCGGCCATCCATGTCCGCACGACCGTTTCCGTGCGCACGCCCTCATGGGCCTCCTCCAGCAGCGCCTCGTCGAGGGCGAGCTGCTCGGCGACACCCCCCGGCTCCACCTCAAGCCAGGTGGCCGGCGGGGCCGCGGCGGCGACGGAATCATGCGGCACAGGATCGGCGGACGGGCTTCGTTGACGCACGGGGTTGGCTTCCTAGACTTTGAGCACGCCAGGGACCGATCGCATCCGGGGCGTGACGTCGCATTTCAGGATACCGCCCGTCCATGGCCGACACGCCGCGCCGCCCGCTCACGCCGGACGATTCCCTGCCGCCGGTGGAGCCGCCCAGCGCCGCCTTCCTCGTGCAGCTGTTCCTGGTGCCGGCGATCATCGTCGCCATCATCGTCTGTGTTTGGCTGGCCTTCCATTGGCTCGCGCAGCTGGGCAACGATCCTCAGGGCTACGTCAAAACGCTGCGGCGCAACAACGAGGGCCGCTGGCAGGCGGCCTTGAACTTCGCCAACGACCTCCGCGGGTCCGGTGGCCAGGCGCTCAAGGGGGACGTCGGGCTCGCCCAGGAGCTCGGCAGCATTCTCGCCGACGAGGTGGCTTCGGGCCGACCACGGGCGGCGGGGCACGCCGGCGAGCAATCAAAGACGCTGTGCGGCTATCTGTGCCGCGCCCTCGGTGAGTTCGCCGTGCCCGAGGCGGCGGCGCCGCTCGTGGCCCGGGCGGCGGACGCCTCCGACCCCGACACGGCCCAGGCCGCCGTCGAGGCGCTGGCCGTGCTGGCCGCCAACCTGGCCACGGCCGGCCGATCCTTCACCGACCCGGAAGCGGTCACGGCCGTGCTGCTGTCCGCCGCGGGCAGCGACGACGCGGCCGTGCGGTCGCGGGCCGCCTACGCGCTGGGCGTGGTCGGCGGCCCCGGCGCGACGGGCCGGCTGCGGGCGCTGCTCGGTGATGCCGCCGACAACGTGCGGTTCAACGCCGCCGTGGGCCTGGCGCGGCAGCACGATCCGGCCGCCTGGGACACGCTCGCCGAGATGCTCGCCCTGCCGGATATCGAGGCGGCCCCCGGCGACGATGTCAAGCAGTCGGAGCGATACAAGCGGGCGATCGTCGCCCTCAATGGCCTGAAGGCCGTGGGGCTGCTCGTGGACGCCGCGCGGGCGCCGCCCCCGGCAGCCGTGGCCGAGCGGGTCACGGCCCTGCGCAAGGATCCGGTGCCCGACGTGCGGACTGCCGCCACGGCGCTGGCCGCCAAACTCGAACGCATTTCCGGTTCGCCTTCTTCAGTCCCCCAGGAGCAATGACCGCCATGGCCGTCACCACCCAGCAGACGATCGAGCTTCTCCTCGAGAGCTACGGCATGGAGCTCGAGACCGTGCTCAACTACCTCGCCAACAGCGTCAACCTCGACGGCGTGCGGGCCGAGGAGATCAAGAAGTCGCTCGGCGCCGACGTGCCCGGCGAGATCGCCCATGCCCAGCAGCTCGCGAATCGCATCAAGCAGCTCGGCGGCCACATCCCCGGCTCGAAGTCGCTCGGCGCGATGCTCGGCAAGCAGATCCAGCCCGTGAGCGACACCACCGACGTGGTGGGCGTGATCAAGAGCGTGATCGCCGCCGAGGTTGCCGCCTGCGCGCAGTACAAGAAGATCATCAAGGCGGTCGAGGGAGAGGACTACGTGACGCAGGATCTGTGCATCCGCCTCCTCGCCGACGAGGAGGAGCACCTCGTGCAGTTCAAGGGATTTTTGAAGGAATATGCGGGGGGCTGACCGGGAGCCGCCGGCCGCTCGCGGGTGTACCCAAGAAGCCCCGGGTGGAAACCCGGGGACACCGGGCATGAACACCATCCCGCCA
>CAZJHQ010000110.1:0-3774 GCA_964545915.1 uncultured Candidatus Kuenenia sp.
TCGGCCCGCCGAAACGCCCCGCCCCGTCACGTCAGGGCCGCCGTGCGGCATGGATCACGGGGTGGTTTTCAAGCCCGGTGTCCCCGGGTTTCCACCCGGGGCTTCTTGGCGCACAAAAAGCCCCCGGCGGGAGCCGGGGGACTCCGGGTCGCATGCCTTCCCGTGTGCCATGCGCTACGGGTTCGAACCGGCAAAGCGTGCGCGGTCGTGCGGCATGGATGACGGGGTGGTTTTCAAGCCCGGTGTCCCCGGGTTTCCACCCGGGGCTTCTTGGCGCACAAAAAGCCCCCGGCGGGAGCCGGGGGACTCCGGGTCGCATGCCTTCCCGTGTGCCATGCGCTACGGGGTCGAACCGGCAAAGCGTGCGCGGTCGTGCGGCATGGATGGCGGGGTGGTTTTCAAGCCCGGTGTCCCCGGGTTTCCACCCGGGGCTTCTCGGCGCACAAAAAGCCCCCGGCGGGAGCCGGGGGGCGTGCGGCGGATGCGATCGATGACGCGGGACTCTATAGTCACGGCCGTGACCGTTTCCCGCGGCCGGGCGGCCCACCGTCTGCCCGGCCTTGCCGACACCCTCGAATCGCATCGTGGGTTCGCCGAGGTGGTCGCCAGCCTCCGTGCGGGGCATGGCGGCACGATCGGCGGAACCTGGGGCTCGGCGTCTGCGCTGACCGTGACGGCGCTGGCCCGGGCCCTGCCCGACGACACGCTGGCCGTCGTCCTCCCGCACGCGGCCGAGGCAGAGGCGTTTCTCGACGACCTCGCGATCTTTGGCGCGACCGCCACGCTCCTGCCGGCGCTGGAGGATTTTGTCGGTGGCGATGACGACACGGCGACCACCGACCCCGCGGCGGCGGAGCGGCTTGCCGTCGTGAAGCGGCTGACGCTGCCCCAGGCAGAACAGCCGCGGCTGGTGGTGACGAGCATCCAAGCGTTGCTCGCACCACTGCCCGACCCGCGGGAGATCGCCGCCGGCACCCGGCGGCTGGAGGTCGGTGGCCGCGTCGATCCCGAGGAGCTCGCCGACTGGCTCACCGCCCGCGGCTGGCAGGCGACCGACGCCATCGAGGGCCCCGGCCAGTTCGCCCGCCGCGGCGGGATCATGGATTTGTTCGCCGCCGACTGGGACCGCCCGGTGCGGGCCGAGTTCTTCGGCGACGAGATCGAGGGGCTGCGAACCTTCGACATGGTCTCGCAGCGGAGCGTGGAAACGCTCACCGGCATCGACCTCACGGCGCTCGTGGCCGCGGCCGGAACGCGGCAGGCCCATCTCGCCGACCTCCTGCCCGCCGGCGCCCGGGTGGCGCTGGTGGAGCCGGCGGAGCTCGTCGAGGAGGCGCAGCGGATGCATCAGCGGCTCGGCGGCACGGCCGGCCTGTTCGCGCCCGACGACGTCTTCGCCCGGCTCCACCGGCTGCCGTCCGTCGTGCTCGCGGCCCTCGCCCCGTCGAGCCTCGAGGCCACGGCCACGCTCGCCGCGGAGAGCGTGGAGCGGTTCACGGGCGTGCTCGACCGCGTCAAGGACGAGCTCGAGACGGTAGGCAAGGAGCAGGAAGTCTGGGTCGTCGCGCCGTCGGAGGCGGAGGAGAAGCGGCTCGGGGAGCTGCTTGCCGACGCGGCGCCGGCCCGGGCCGGCCGGCTCCACTTCGCCCGCGGCCGGCTCTCGGGCGGGTTCCGGCTCGTGCCGGAGAAGATCGTGCTCGTCTCTGCAGCCGAGCTCTTCAATCGCGACGACGCCGTGGCCCGGCCGGTCCGCCAGCGGCTCTCCCGCGCCATCGACACGTTCCTCGACCTCCACGACGGCGACTACGTCGTCCACGTTTCGCACGGCATCAGCCGCTACAAGGGGCTCAAGCTCCTGGAGAAGCACGGCCGCACCGAGGAGTTTTTGGAGCTCGAGTTCGCCGAGAACACGCGGATCTACGTGCCGGCGTCGTGCATCGAGCTGGTGCAGAAGTACGTGGGCGGGTCGAAGCTCGCCCCCAAGCTCGCCAAGATCGGCGGCACCCTCTGGGAGAAGCAGAAGCGGGCCGTGCAGCAGGCCGTGGCCGACATGGCGGCCGACATGATCCGCCTCCAGGCCACCCGCGCGAGCCGGCCCGGCATCGCCTTGCCCCCCGACACGCCCTGGCAGCGGCAGTTCGAAGAGGCCTTTCCCTACGACGAAACGCCCGACCAGCTCACAGCCATGGAGGCGATCCGCGCCGACCTCGAGCGGCCGCGGCCGATGGACCGGCTGTTGTGCGGCGATGTCGGCTTCGGCAAGACGGAGCTCGCCATGCGGGCGGCCTTCAAGGCGGTGGAGGCCGGCTACCAGGTGGCGGTGCTCGTGCCCACGACGGTGCTCGCCGAGCAGCACCGGCGGACGTTCGCCGCCCGGTTCGCGGAGTTTCCCTTCACGATCCGGTCGCTCTCGCGGCTCGCCTCGGCCGCCGAGGAGCGGGAGACGCTCGAGGGCCTGGCCCGCAAGCGGGTGGACATCGTCATCGGCACGCACCGCCTCGCCGGCGCCGACGTCCATATCGCCAACCTCGGCCTGGTGGTCGTCGACGAGGAGCAGCGGTTCGGCGTGGACGTGAAGGAGCGGCTCAAGGCCCTGCGGGCGAGCGTGGACGTGCTCACCATGACCGCCACGCCGATCCCGCGCACGCTCCACATGTCGATGCTCGGGATCCGCGACATCTCCAACCTCACCACGCCCCCGGCCACGCGGATCGCCGTGGAGACGAAGGTCTGCCGCTGGGACGAGAACCTCGTCCGCGCGGCGATCGAGCGGGAGCTGGCCCGCGGCGGGCAGGTGTTCTTCGTCCACAACCGGATCCTCGACATCCACAAGGTGGCCGCCCGGCTGCAGGCGATCGTGCCCGGGGCCACGATCGGCATCGCCCACGGCCGGCTCTCGGAGACGGAACTGGAGGAGGTGATGCTTTCGTTCGTGGCAGGCACGACCGACATCCTCCTCGCCACGACGATCATCGAGAGCGGCCTCGACATCCCCCGCGCCAACACGATCTTCATCGACGAGGCCGACGGCTACGGCCTCGCCGACCTCCACCAGCTCCGCGGCCGCGTCGGCCGCTCCCACCACCGCGCCTGGTGCTACCTGCTCGTCGACGAGACGGCCCGCCTCACGCAGACGGCCACCAAGCGGCTCCGCGCGATCCAGGAGTTTTCCAGCATGGGGGCGGGGTTTTCCCTCGCCATGCGCGACCTCGAGATCCGCGGCGCGGGCAACCTCCTCGGCACGCAGCAGAGCGGCCACATCGCCACCGTCGGCTACGAGCTCTACTGCCGGCTGCTCGAGCAGGCCGTCCGCGGCATGAAGAAGATGCCCCCGGCCGAGCCGCCGCCGGTGAACATCGACCTCCCCGGCGAGGCCTGGCTGCCGCGGGACTACGTGCCCGACTTCCGCGCCAAGATCGACGTCTACCGCCGCCTCTCGCGGGCCACGGCCGCCGGCCAGGTGGACGACCTCGCCGCCGAGCTCGCCGACCGCTTCGGCCCGCCCCCGGACGAGGCCCGCCGCCTGCTCGACTTCGCCAAGCTCCGCTGCCGGGCGATCGACCTCGGCATCGACTCGATCACGCGGCATCCCGAGATGATCATGATCGGCCACCACGACCGCCGCGCCATGGAGCGGCTGCGGGAGGCCGCGGCCAAGAAAGGCCGCGTCGTGCGGGTGGTGGACCAGAAGACCGTGGTCGTGCCGCTGCGGGCCGAGACGCTCGCCGACCCGAACAAGCTCCTGGCGAGCGTGCGGTCGCTCGTGGACCTGGC
>CAZJHQ010000111.1:0-3327 GCA_964545915.1 uncultured Candidatus Kuenenia sp.
GAGGTCGAGGGCCTCGACATCGGCGAGCACGGCAACGAGGCCTATCACGGCTTCGTGTTGGTGCGGACCGAGTAGTTCCGTCCAGAAGGATGCCCCAACGGCTTGGGTGGGCACTCCGCCTAGCTCACCCAGGCCGGGGCATCCTTTCTTTACGGCCGCCGGGCCATCCATGGCCCCGGCGGCCTTGGGCCGGCGTGGGCACAGCTGAAGTGTGCCCAGCCGGCCGGGCGGTCTCACCTCCGGGCGACCGTGGCCGCCGCGGAGCGGCGGCGGCGTGGCGGCTCGACGCGGCGTCGAGCCGCAGCACGCGGCACGCGGCGCGGCCTTTGGCCGCTGCGTGCGGGGTGCTGCGTGCGGGGTGCTGCGTGCGGGGTGCTGCGTGCGGGGTGCGGCGTGCGGGGTGCGGCGTGCGGGGTGCGGCGTGCGGGGTGCGGCGTGCGGCGTGCGGGGTGCGGGGTGCGGCGTGCGGCGTGCGGGGTGCGGCGTGCGGGGTGCGGGTGTATCGTGACGTCCAAGAAGCCCCGGGTGGAAACCCGGGGACACCGGGCATAAAGGCCATCCCGCCGTCCATTCACCATCGCGGCGGCTGCGTTCTTCCGGCCTACATCGCATGGCAATCTGGTTGGTGCGTGACCCGGAGTCCCCCGGCTTCCGCCGGGGGCTTTTTGTGTGGGTCGCGCGCGGGTCCGAACGTCGGATGGCTGACCTTCCGGCTACAATGGAGGGCCCCGTCAGCCTCCCATCGCCGGCCGCACCGTGAAACTCATCATCGCCATCATCCAGCCGAACAAGCTCGAGAGCGTCAAACAGGCGCTCTCCGAAGTCGAGGTCTTCCGGCTCACCGTCCTCGACGTGCAGGGCTTCGGCCGGCAGCGGGGCCACGCCGAGACCTATCGCGGCCACGAGATCGCCGTCAACCTGCTCCGCAAGGTGCAGCTGCAGATTGCCGTCAACGACGACTTCGTCGAGCCCACGATCGCCGCCATCGTCAAGGGGGGCCGCTCGGGCGAGACCGGCGAGATCGGCGACGGCAAGATCTTCGTACTGCCCATGGACGAGTGCGTGCGCATTCGCACCGGCGAGCGCGGTCGCGAGGCGATTTGAGGGGTAATCGGGGACGGGAGCGAATCTCGCCTCCGCCGTCTTGAGTGAGGATCTTCAGCCCTCGCCATAGCCCCAAACCTCAGCGGACGGGCCACAGGCCCGCGGATCCGCGCCCAGAACGTGTCCGTGGTCGCAGCGTCGAAGTTGAACTGGAACGAGTGACCGGGCCACTCTCTACGGCATGGCCGGCTCGCGTGCCAGTGGCAGTCTTCAGGACTGCCGCGACGTGGGGGCGCCGATTACGGCGTTCCTTTAGTGCGTCGTGCCTCTTCTTCCCGCCGCCGCCACCGCTTCTTGAACTCTTGCCATAGATTTTCGGTTATCTGCTCAGGGCCGCCGAATCCATCGAGTGACGTCCACTCAAGAAAGTGCCGGGCGCCGGTGTCTGTGATCTGGGTTCCACCAAGATAAATGTTGTCCAACACTGCAAATTGCGGAATCTGAACCACGGTTTCGTCCGTGACTGGGCACTGAGTCAGGTCGATGGTTCTCAATTCCTGGCACGCCGCCAAAGCGGCGAAGCCACTCCCGGTGACGCTCGTCTGCCTCAGTTCCAGATGTCGGAGTTTGGTGCATTTGGCGAGGTGTGCGATGCCGGCGTCAGTGAGCTTTGGGTTTCCTTCGAGGTAGATGTATTCCAGTTGCGTCATGTTGGCCAGGACTGCGAGGTCGTCGTCCTTGATGTCGCTGTTACTCAGGTCGAGCGAGATGATCCAAGGGCTCTTTGCCAGCCGAGCCAGACATCGGCGCAACTCCGACACCGGGACCAGCCGGACTTCTTTGACGCACGGACAGAACGGCAGGATCGCGAGCATGCGATCGAAGTGGACGTCATGGGGCTCCCGGGGCGTCACGCTGTAAGCCGGATCACTCCAGCCGAGGGCCCGCGTTCTGTAGAGGTTCGCGGCGAAAGCGTTCAGGCACACGAGTGGTGCATAGGCGATCGCGGCGGTGCCGAAGATCGCCAGCACGATGAGCACCAACTTGAGGAACGGGCGTCGCATGTCAGGGTGTCGGCGGCGGCAGCGAGGAGCGGAAGTTCGTCTCGGAGCGGATCCGCGCCCAGAACGTGTCGGTGGTCGCAGCGTCGAAGTTGAACTGGAACGAGTGACCGGGCCACTCCCTTTCGTACGTGGCGGAAAGCCCCAAGGTCGTGATGTTGATGTTGTTCTCTCGGCCAAAGAAATCAACTTCGATCGTCCCGATCGGCATCGCCTCGGACCGTGCCAGAAACGCCATCGTCTCGTATGCCGAAGGGCCCGGCTGCAGGCGGCCGTTGACCGGTTCGGGGAGCACGAGGCCGGTGGCGAGTTCGGCGTCGCGCACGAATACCACGCGGGGCGGACCACCCATTAGATTCGGGAACAAGTCGTAAAGGATAGCCCGGTCAATGGCACTTCCTCAACCGTCTTACGGCCGATGAGCGACTCGTGAGCCTCGGGAGGCGCGTCCCGGGCGTCCGGAGCGGTTTTCTCGAAACGCCCCTCGCCCGCTTCGGTGGCGTTTTTCTGCCGTCTGCGCAGACCGGGTCCCAATTCGCAGTTTCCCGACATGCGCGGGTCGCGTCCGGCACCGCTCAGAGCCTGTTGTGGATGTCGATCACCTGCAGCTCGTCGGGCGACACCTGAACCGCTTCGCGGTCGTCATGCGCCTGGATGAGTTCGCCCCAGTCGGTGGGCGGGCCGCGAGCGGGCGACACCCGTGGTGGCTCGAGTGGCTCGCCGAGGTGTGTCAGGATTTTCCGGATCGGGCCCGGCTCCGTGATGAACGCAATCAGCCTGATGTCGCCGCCGCACCCCGGGCACTCGAGCGGAAACTCCTCTCCCACCCGGGCCATGAGTTTCGCCCAGGCAATCCGCGAGGTGTCGTGCGACCGGGGCTTCGCCTGAGTGTCGCAGCAGCCCCCCGTGGCGTGACCGGTGCCCGCATGCCCGCCGGCACCGGCGTCGCGTTGCTTGCCGATGTTCCCGATGGCGAGCGCCGCGACGGCCCGCCTCAGCTTGTGATTCGGCGCGAATACCCCGTGGTAGCGATGCCGGTGCTTCCGCGGCGGCGGGACGAGATCGGCGAGCCGGTCCAAAAACTCAAACGGCGTGAGTTCGACGACGCCATTAGCTCCCGGCCGCTTGGACTTCCGTCCGCGGCCGGGCCCGACCCAGTTGGCGGCCTTGTGTCTGGGCAGCACGTAGCGGATGCGGGCGATCCGGCCGTCTGGGCCGCGGA
>CAZJHQ010000112.1:0-3188 GCA_964545915.1 uncultured Candidatus Kuenenia sp.
CATGCCCCCGGCGGGCTGAATCGATGGCCCGCCCTCCAGGCGGGCGGACAGTTGTTGGTCATGCCCCCGGCGGGCTGAATCGATGGCCCGCCCTCCAGGCGGGCGGTCGTCTTCACGCCAGCCGGGGCATCCATGCCCCCGGCTGGCTTTGGCCGGCGTGGTCGCAGCCAAGGTGCGACCAGCCGGCCGGGCGGTCGCACCTCCGGGCGACCGTGGCCGCCGCGGAGCGGCGGCGCTCGGCGGCTCGACGAGGTGTCGAGCCGAGCCGAGCCGAGCCCGAGCAGGCACGCGACGCGACCTGACGCGGTTGGCAGCCTATAGTTCTCATGAGTCCACGAGCGCGAAGGCCCGAAGGTCGGCAGCGTCCCTTACCCCCGTCACTCCCCTGGCCGGATCACCTGCGGTGAGCCGGCCGTAAGCTGGCGAAGGCCCGAAGGTCAGCAGCGTCCCTAACCCCGTCACTCCCCCTGGCCGGATCACCTGTGGTGAGCCGGCCGTAAGCTGGCGAAGGCCCGAAGGTCGGCAGCGTCCCTTACCCCCGTCACTCCCCCTGGCCGGATCACCTGCGGTGAGCCGGCCGTAAGCTGGCGAAGGCCCGAAGGGATTCGCCAGCGCGATATCATGCAATGCAACATCGACAAGCGCGGCCGCATGCTGCGGACGACGCTCGGCATCATTACAGACGCCATCGGCATCCTCCTCCTCGCGGGCCACTTCCTCGGCTGGCTGCCGGGCTGGACGCTCTACGCCGGCATCGCCGCGGTGCTCGGTGGAGCGTTCATGGTGTTCGAGGGCGTCAACGGCTGGTGCGCCGTGCGGGCCATGGGGTTCAAGACACCCATCTGACCGTTCCGCGAACGTGGCCGGCGGCCGCCCGGTCGGGGCAGCCTACGCGTGGCACCAGTCGGGGTGCGGGCGGGGGTGGATCCGCGGGGCGGGGCCGGAGACGAGGCGGTCGCGGGTGGCCGTGAGCGCCGGCCCGGAGAGGTGTTCGATCGCCAGATCGAACCGCACCGTCTGGTTCGGCGCCAGGGCGACGACCCGGCCGTGCGCCTCCTCGAACGACCGTGCGTTGGGATAGTTCGTGCCCGGTTCCAGCCCCGTCACGTAGCCGTCGGCCAGGCCGCCCTGGTTCTTCCAGAGCGTGAAACAAGGGAGTGTGTCGGCCCGCCACTCCAGGCAGGCGCCGTGCCGTCCCTCCGGCGCCACCAGCAAGGCCGCCGCCTTGCCATCCGGCTGGGTTCGCATCCGCATGAAGTGCACCTCTTCGCCGCGGCCCGCCCGCGGCGCGTCGTAGCGGTTCCAGTGCGGCAGGTCGGCGGTGCTCGCCGCGTCGCGCGGGGCCGCCTCCTCGACGGCCGCCACGAGCTCCGACCCCGGGCCGAGCAGCGGCGGCCCGAAATTGACGTGATAGAGCATCTGCATCGTGGCCGGCCGCTCGGAGAGATTCCGCACCGTGTCGGACCAGGCGATCCGCTGCCGATCGGCCGCGACGGTCAGTGAGGTCGTCATCTGCAGGGCATGGCAGAGGAACCGCGTCTCATCGACGGCACCGGTGAGCGTGATCGTGCCGGCGGCCTCGTCGAGCGTGACGTCGAGATGATGGGCCGGCAGGTTCGCGATTCGGCCGTGCAGCCCGTGCCGTAGCCGGCCGGCGGCGTCGAAGTCTGGGGCACCGTTGCTCACGAGGCCGCACCGGGCGACGAGCTCGTCGAAGCCGTCCAGCCAGCCGAGGCCATTCGGCTCGGCCACTGGCACGAACCGCGGATGAACCGGCCCATGCACCGGGGATTGCCAGCCGAGTTCGCAGTCGCCCGCCATCACCTTCCAGATGCCCAGCCCCCGATCGGGAAGCACGAACACCTTGGTGCTGCCCGCCACGAGTTCGACGAGGAGCACGCCGTCCCGCCGGCCGCCGGAGAGCCGTCGGGAGCGGACGGCCAACGGCCCGAGCGCCACATCCACGCGGTCGGCGACCGGGAACGAGGCCGCGCGGTGGGAGGTGATCAGCTGCAAGGTCTGCGATGCCATGGGGCGTCCTCCGAAAGGGCGGCCGGCGATCCCGGCCGAGGCCGCATCGTACCAGGGGCCGCAAGGCGGATGGGTTGAACGGTTCCCTACAGACGGTCAAATGGCCGGCTCGGGCCGCGGTCGCCGCAGCCCCCCGTCGCCTCCCGAGCGATCCGATGAACGACCTCAAGATCTTCAGCGGCCCGGCGAACCCGGCGCTGTCGCAGGACATCTGCCGGTACCTCAATCTCCCCATGGGCAAGATCTCGCTCGGGCGGTTCCCCGACGGCGAGATCTCCTGCAAGATCGACGAAGACGTGCGCGGCCGCGACGTGTTCATCGTCCAGCCCACCAGCCCGCCCGTGAACGAGCATCTGATGGAGCTGCTCGTGATGATCGACAGCTTCAAGCGGGCGAGTTCCTTCCGGATCACGGCCGTCATCCCCTACTTCGGCTACGCCCGCCAGGACCGCAAGGACGCCGGCCGCGTGCCGATCACCGCCAAACTGGTGGCCAACCTGATCACCCGCGCCGGCGCCGACCGGGTGCTGGCGATGGACCTCCACGCCGCCCAGATTCAGGGATTCTTCGACGTGCCGGTGGATCACCTCTACGCCGCTCCGGTCCTCAACCACCACCTCCAGTCGCTCGGTATTCCCAAAGACGAGCTCGTCGTGGTGAGCGCCGACGAAGGGGGCATCAAACGGGCCGTCGGGCATGCCAATCGGATCGGCGCCCCGCTGGCGATCATCGACAAGCGCCGGCTGTCCGCCGAAACCATCAAGAGCACGAACATCATCGGCGCCGGCGTCGAGGGCAAGACGGCGATCCTCTTCGACGACATGATCAGCACGGCCGGATCGATCTGCGGGGCGGCCGACGTGCTCCACAAGCACGGCGCGAAGGACATCTACGCCTTCGCCACGCACGGCCTGCTCGTCGGACCGGCCATCGAGCGGCTCAAGCAGGCGCCCTTCAAGAGCATCGTGATCACCGACTCCATTCCGCTCACCCCGGGCAAGATGCTCGCGAACATCAACGTTCTCTCGGTCGCCAGCCTGCTGGGCCAGGCGATCAAGCGAATCCACCGCAACGAGTCGGTGAGCATGATGTTTCAGTGAATAGCGCCTGCGGGGCCATCCATGGCCCCCGCAGGCTTGGCCCGGCGTGGTCGCAGC
>CAZJHQ010000113.1:0-3178 GCA_964545915.1 uncultured Candidatus Kuenenia sp.
GGACAGCGAGCAGACTGTGGAACAAGTCTGCCCGAGCAGGATGCGAGGAGTGCCGGCCGTGGAAACCCTCGGCGTTTCCACCGGTCGGCCAAGTGGACAAAGGCCATGGAGGGCTTTGTCCACGGACAGCGAGCAGACTGTGGAACAAGTCTGCCCGAGCAGGATGCGAGGAGTGCCGGCCGTGGAAACCCTCGGCGTTTCCACCGGTCGGCCAAGTGGACAAAGGCCATGGAGGGCTTTGTCCACGGACAGTTAGCGTCCCATGAGGTTCGGAGACGATGAACAGCACGTTGGACCGAGGTCCGGCTGTTCGGCGGCGAAGCACCGGCCCGCTACACTGTCAGAGGCGGCGGCCGATCTGCAGGGCGTCCGGGAAAGCCACTTCGATGCAGCTGCGAATCCCGAATCCCTGGTCCGTCGCCGCCTTCGCCCTCGTCGTCGGTGTGGGGCTGGGCGCGGGCACGGCGCTGATCCGCTCCGCCGCCACGCCGTGGCAGGTGGGCGATTTTCGCCCCGCATCCGCCGCGGACGATGCCGCCGCCCCCCGTGCCGAGACGCCCGAGACCGTGCATGCCTTCGGGGCGATCGGCGCCGGCGCGACCGGCAGTCACGAGTTCACGATCCGCAATGCCGGCCTGAAGCCGCTCGCGCTCACCAAGGGCGCGACGAGCTGCACCTGCACGATCAGTGATTTCGATCGTTCCGAAGGGGGCGATCCCGAGGGGGCCAAGATGGTGCCGCCCGGCGGCGTCACCAAGGTCACGGTGCAGTGGAAGGGGAAGGGGGCCGGCGGCCCGTTCCGGCAGCAGGCCACGATCTTCACCAACGACCCACGGCGGCCCGAGATTGTGTTCGTCGTCGAGGGGCTGGTGGTGCCGACCTGGAAGGCGGTGCCCGAGGCGGTCGTGTTCTCGCGGCTGTCCGCCACGACGGGCGATCGGGCGACGGTGCGGCTCTACACGTTCGGCGCTGCCCCCCCGTCCGCGGCCGAGATTTCGATCGATCATCCGCAGGCTGCCCAGTTTTTCTCGCTTGCCGCGGCGCCCATGGCGGCGGCCGAGTTCGCCGCCGAGCCGGGGGCGACCGGAGGGCTGAACCTCGCGGTCGAGATCAAGCCTGGCCTGCCGTTGGGGCCGCTGCGGCAGACGATCAGCGTCTCGCTCCGGATGCCCGATCCCGTGACGGTGACGCTGCCGCTGGAGGGCGTCGTCGCCGGTGACCTTGCGTTGGCCGGAAGGGCGTGGGATTCCTCCTCTCAAGTCCTGTCGCTGGGGACGGTCTCCGGCAAGACGGGGCTGCGCACGCAACTGTTCCTGACGGCCAAGGGGCCGCACCGCGACGCGGTCCGGCCGGTCGTGCGCGAGGTCGTTCCCGACAGTCTGCAGGTGGACATTGGAGAGAGCAAGCCCGTGGGTACGGGCGGCGTCGTGCGGACGCCGCTCACGATCTTCGTGCCGCCCGGCAGCCAGCCGGCCAACAACCTCTGCTCCGAACAGGCACCGCCGGGCCGCATCGTCCTCGACACCGGGCATCCCGACTTTCCCACCCTCACGATCCGCGTCTGCATCGCGATCGGCCCCTGAACGAACCATGCACCACCGTTTCCCTGCCGCCTGCCTGCTCGGTTTCGTCGCGGTGCTGCTCACCGCGGGGGTCGTTCGGGCGTCCGCGCCCGACCGTGGCGCCGGCGTCGACGCCGCCGTGGTCGATACCTTCCGTGGCCGCAACGGCGCCGTCTTTGCCGCCTGGGAGAAGCCCGCGGCCGTGGTCGTGATCACCGGCGAGCTCGACGGCTACATCGAGCCCTGCGGCTGCACCGGCAAGGAGAATCAGAAGGGGGGCTTGAGCCGGCGACGCAACTTCCTCGAGGCGATCAGGCAGGCCGGGTGGCCGCTCGTGGCGGTTGATCTCGGCGGTCAGGTGCGGCGCTTCGGCCGGCAGTCGGAGGCGAAGTTCCAGTCGATCGCCGACGGCCTGCGAGCCATGAACTACGCGGCCGTCGGTTTCGGTGCCGGCGACCTGCGGCTGCCGGCCGAGGAGGTGGTGGCGGCCGTGGCGGCCGTGGGCGACGTGCCGACGCCCTTCGTAACGGCCAACGTGGGTCTGTTCGGCATCGATGCCGGCATCACGCCGCGATTTCGTGTCGTCGAGGCTGGCGGGATGCGGATCGGGATCACCAGCGTCGTCGGCGACAAGGCGGCCGCCCAGATTCGCAACGACAACGTCGAGGTGCTCCCGGCGGGCCAGGCTCTGGCCGAGGTGGCCGCGAAGCTCGCCCGGGAGCGGTGCACCCACCAGATCCTGCTCTCGTCGGCCACGCCCGAGGAGACGAAGGCCCTGGCGGCGAGGCATCCGCAGTTCGACATCGTGGTCACGGCGGGGGGCGCCGACGAACCGCCCCTGGAGTTGCCCGTGCTGCCCGGGGGCGGCCGCCTCGTGGAGCTCGGCCACAAGGGCATGTTCGCGGTGGCCATCGGCTTCTACCCCGACGCGCAGCCGGCGGTTCGGTCGCAGCGGGTGCCGCTCGACGCCCGCTGGGGCGAGGCGGAGGACATGATCAAGCTCCTGGGCGCCTACCAAAACAAGCTCGAGACGCTGGGGCTCTCGGGCCTGGGCATCGTGCCGATCCGTCATCCAACGGGCCGGCGGTTCGCGGGCAGCGCGGCCTGCGCCGACTGCCACCAGAAGGCCTTCGAGGTGTGGAAGGATTCGGCGCACGCCAAGGCCTTGACCACGCTCGAGGAGCAGAAGCCGCGGCGGGACGGCGACCCGGAGTGCCTGTCGTGCCACGTTGTGGGCTGGGCGCCGCAGCGGTTCGAGCCCTTCGAGGGGGGCTTCGCGGGAATGAAGGCGACGCCCCATCTCGCCCACCAGGGCTGCGAGAACTGCCACGGGCCGGCCGCGGCCCACACGGCCGTCGAGCGCGGGGACGTCCGCGCCAGCGAGGTCGAGCGGGATCGGCTCCGTCAGGAACTGGTGCTCTCGCTCGACACGCCGGAAGGGAAGCAGAAGGCGGTGAACAACTGCCTCGAGTGCCACGACCTCGACAACAGCCCGCAGTTCGACTTCGACGACTACTGGCCGCAAATAGAGCACTGACTTCACGCCTGCGGGGCCAGTCGGGCGGCATGGATGGCGGGGTGGTATTCGTGGCCGGAGTCCCCGGGTTTCCACCCGG
>CAZJHQ010000114.1:0-3088 GCA_964545915.1 uncultured Candidatus Kuenenia sp.
GGGAGGATGGTTCACGCGAACCTGCGGCATCGTGCCGCAGTTCGCTTGGCGGGCCGCCGCCCGCACGCCGGCAACCCGGCCCTCCGGGCCTGACGCTCCCCCAAAAAGCCCCCGGCGGGAGCCGGGGGACACCGGGTAGCCCGCCTTCCCGGGTGCCATGCGGGCGGGGATTGAAGCGGGGAATCACATGCCTTCGTGCCGCGGTCAGCCCAGTGCCTGGGCGAGGTCGGCGATCAGGTCGGCCGAGTCCTCGATGCCGCAGGCCATGCGGATCATGTTGTCGGGGATGCGGAACGCGGCCCGCTCGGCGGGCGAATAGTTCCAGTAGCTCATCACCAGCGGCTGCTCGATGAGCGACTCCACGCCCCCGAGGCTGGGCCCGATCCGCGGGATCCGCACGGCATCGACGACGTCGGCCGTGGCCCGCCAGTCGGCGTCCTTGACGAGGAAGGTGACCAGGCCGCCGTAGCCGCGCATCGAGCGGGCCGCCACGGCGTGGTAGGGATGGCTCTCGAGTCCGGGGTAGAAGACCCGCTCGATCCGCGGGTGGTTCTCCAGGAAGCGGGCCACGGCGAGGCCGTTGGCGTTGTGCCGCTCCATCCGCAGGGCGAGCGTCTTCAGGCCGCGCTCCAGCAGGTAGGCGTTGTGGGGCGAGTTCACGCCCCCCATGATGCCGCGGAGCTTCCGCACGGGCTCGAGCTTTTCGCGGCTGCCGATCACGGCGCCGGCGAGCAGGTCGTTGTGGCCGCCGAGATACTTCGTGGCCGAGTGGAGCACGAAATCGACGCCCGCGTCGAGGGGGCGGAGGTTGTAGGGGGTGCAGAGCGTGGCGTCGATGAGCGTGAGCACGCCCTTGCGGCGGCCGATCTCCGCGAACTTCGCGATGTCCACCACGCTCAAGTGCGGGTTGGTCGGCGACTCGCTGACGATGAACTTCGTCCGCGGCGTGATCGCCGCCTCCATGGCGGCGTAGTCGCAGCTCTTCACCTCGCGGAAGCCGACGCCGAACCGCGTCAGGTGCTTGCGGCAGAACTCGCGGCTGCGGTGGTAGCACTCGTCGAAGAAGACGATCTCCTCGCCGGCGTTGAGATGGGCCATGAGCAGGCCCACGAGCGCCCCCATGCCGCTGGCGAAGAGCACCGCCATCTCGCCCCCCTCGAGGGCCGCGAGCTTCCGTTCCACGACCCGCTCGCCGGGATTGCCGTAGCGGCCGTACTCCTCGCGCGGCTGGTCCTGCTCGATGAAGTCGATGATCGACTGCGTGTCGCGAAAGGTGTAAGTGCTCGACGCGAAGATCGGGTCGGTGATCGAGTGGCCCGGTTTGTCGCGGGCCTCGCCGGCGTGGACGGCCACGGTGGACGGGCCCGGCTGGGCCGCGGTGGCGGCGGCAGGTGGGACCGCGGCGGGATCGGAAGCGTTGGTGGTCGGCATGCCGAATCCCTGCGGGGCCGGAAAACAAGATCAAAGAAGGTGTGGCCGAGTCTAGTCGCGGCGCCGGCGAGCGACAAGGAAAGCCGGCCGTCGCGGGAGACGCGACGCGCGCAGGGTTGGGCGCAGGCCGCGGACAATCGATACAATCCGTGACGTCGCGGCGTGTGTCATACGCCGCACTTCTCCGGGCCGTCCCTGGCGGCTTCCAGGCATGCGCAATCAGATCGCTCCCGGCCGTTCACCCGCCCCGCTACCGTCGCGCTGGCCCCCCCGGCGGATCTGGATCACGCTCGCGTCGCTGGCGACCGCGGCGGTGCTCGTGCGGGCGGGGCTCCTCGAGCCGATCGTCGGCAGCATCGTCGATCAGGCGGTGCGGAACATCATCACGCTGATCCTGGCCTTCTCGGGCCTGATGTCGCTGCTCGTCTGGTTCCTGCGCGAGAGCGGCCACGCGAAGCCGCTCAAGCAGATGGTGTTCGGCGGGCTGCTCGGGGCCGTCGTGGTGGCGGCCGGCACGCTGCGGATCGAGCGGGTGTCGGGGGACCTCGTGCCCGAGTTCAATTGGCGGTGGGCGGCCTCCCGCGATCAGTTGCTGCCAAAGGCGCAGCAGGGGGGCACCGCGGCCGCCGCGGCCTGGACGGCCGGCGAACGCGACTTCCCCCGCTTCCTCGGGCCGGCTGGTGACGCGGCCCTCGAAGGGCCCGCGATCGCCGCCGACTGGGAGGCGCAGCCGCCCCGGGAAATCTGGCGGCGGCCGATCGGCGCCGGCTGGAGCGGCTTCGCCGTCTGCGACGGCCATGCCGTGACGCTCGAGCAGCGGGGCGACGAGGAGGTCGTGGCCTGCTACGCAGTGGCCGACGGCGCGGCTGAATGGTCGGTGCCGGTCCGCGGCCGTCACGAGACGGTGCTCGGCGGCGTGGGGCCACGGTCCACGCCCACGATCCGCGACGGCGTCGTGTATGCGACGGGCGCCACGGGCTGGCTGCACGCCATCGACGGGCCGACGGGCAAGGTGCGGTGGCGGAAGAACGTGCTCGACGACCTGGGCATCGATGTCGCCGCCCACGCCGCGGCCGTGGCCTGGGGCCGGTCGGGATCGCCGCTGGTGACCGAGTCGCTCGTGATCGTGCCGGGAGGTGGGCCGCTGGCGAAGGACGGCGGCGGTGCCGTGTCGCTCGTGGCCTACGACCGCACGACGGGCGCGGCTGTCTGGCGGGCGGGCGACGAGCAGATCAGTTACGTGTCGCCCGCGATCGTGGCGATCGGTGGCCGCGACGTGGTGCTCATGGTGAACGAAGGGAGCGTGGCGGCCTACGACCCGCTCGATGGCCGCGAACTCTGGTCGTTTCCCTGGCCGGGCCATTCCAATTCCGACGCTTCCTGCTCGCAGCCGTATCTCCTCGCTGATGGAAGCATCTTCATTTCGAAGGGCTACGGCATCGGCGCGGCGGTGTTCGTGCCGGAGGCGGGGAGCGAGCCACTGCGATTCAAGCAGGTCTGGTCGCAGCCGGCCTTGCTGAAGACGAAGTTCACCAACGTCGTGATTCACGACGGCCATGCCTACGGCCTCTCCGACGGGATCCTGGAGTGCGTCCGGCTCGCCGACGGCAAGCGGGCCTGGAAGGGAGGCCGCTACGGGCAGGGGCAGGTGCTGCGG
>CAZJHQ010000115.1:0-2980 GCA_964545915.1 uncultured Candidatus Kuenenia sp.
AGTCGATCGAGTGAACCCTTGGCGTTCACTCCGATCGACCAAGCCTCGGCGGGCCATGGATGGCCGCCGAGGCGCTCAAGAAAGATGTCCGCGCTTGGGTGAGCGAAGGCGGATCGCTCACCCAAGCGGCGGAGCACCCTTCTGGTTCGCGTGTGTCGGGTCGATTCGCAGGTGTTGCTCCCGACACAACCTGAGAGGTGCAAAGTGCGTGCCAAAAAATTGTGCCGCCGATGCCTCGATCGCACGACGCGAAATCACCGCTGTTTTCTGCGATCCGACTTCCCGCCGCGCCCAAGCGGTACCGCGATTCTTGCCTTCCGTCGCCCACTTCCCGGGCAGCGGGTGACCATGGAGCAGGCAGCGGCGTCAGAACGTGACCACCGGACCGGGCGCCGGGGCGGTTTCGGCTGCCGGGCGGTCGCCACCCTGGAGAGCGACGTCGTCGTCGAGCCAGGCGGGCAGATGGGCGTGATGCGGCACGCCGGCGCGGGCCAGGAAGTTGGCCAGCAGCCGGAAGCCGCCACGCGTGAGGATCGATTCGGGATGGAACTGCACGCCATACACGGCGTGGCCTTCGTCAGCGATGGCCATGATCGTGCCCTCGGCGGTGCGGGCCGTGACCACGAGGCCGTCGGGCAGCGACCCGGCGACGACGAGCGAGTGGTAGCGGCAGGCCGTCATCGGGCTGGGGATGCCCGCGAACAGGTCGATGCCGTCGTGGTGCACGGCGCTGGTGCGGCCATGCACGGGCTCCGAGGCCCGCTCGATGCGGCCGCCGAGGGCCGCCGCGATGGCCTGGTGCCCCAGGCAGACGCCGAGGATCGGCACGCGGCCGCGAAACGCCCGCACGACCTCCATCGAGCAGCCCGCCTCGGCCGGCGCGCAGGGCCCGGGGGAGATCACGATTGCCAGCGGGGCCAACGCCGCGATCTCGGCCACGGTGGTGGTGTGGCTCGGCAGCACGACCGTCCGCACGCCGAGAAGCTCGAAGTGGCGGGCGAGGTTGAAGACGAAACTGTCGCGGTTGTCGATGACGATGATCATCGGCCGGCCTCCGGCGGCTTCGCCAGACCGAGCGCGTCGATCACCCGCAGCATGCCCTCGGCCTTGTGCAGCGACTCGGCGTGCTCGGCGGCCGGGTCGCTCGCCGCGGTGATGCCGCCGCCGGCGGCGAAGGACAGCGAGCCGGGGCCCACGACGAGCGTGCGGATGAGGAGGTTGAAGTCGGCCGTGCCGTCGAGTCCGAGGTAGCCGAGCGAGCCGCAGTAGACGCCGCGGGCCACGCCCTCGAGCGCCGAGATGATCTCGCAGGCCCGGTGCTTGGGGGCGCCGGTGACGCTGCCGCCGGGGATCGCCGCCTCGAAGGCGTCAAGCGGCCCGAGGCCCGGCCGCAGGCGACCGGCCACGATGGAGACGAGATGCTGCACGTAGCGATAGCGCTCCAGCCGGCACAGCGCCTCCACGCGGACGCTCGCGGGCAGGCACACGCGGGCCAGGTCGTTGCGCACGAGATCGACGATCATCACGTTCTCGGCCCGGTCCTTGCCGCTGGCCTCGAGGTCGGCACCGGCGTAGAGGTCGGCCTCGGGGCTGGCGATCATTCGCCGCGTGCCCTTGATCGGATGCATCCGCACCACTCCGCCGCGAACCTGGAGAAACCGCTCCGGCGACATGCTGACGATCGTGCAGCCGCCGGCGGCGAAGAAGCCCGCGAACGGGGCCGGGTTTGCCCGTCGGGCCGCGTCATAGACGGCGCGCGGATCGACGTCGGCCGGCACCGTGAACCGCTGGGCGAGGTTGGCCTGAAAGATGTCGCCGGCGCGGACGAACTCGATCCCGGCGCGGACCATCTCCAGATAACTCGCCCGGGAGTGCGTGGAGCAGACGCCCGGGTGGCCGGGCAGGGGGTGGTCGCCCCCCGTGAGTGTCGCGACACGGCCGGGATGCGCGGCCGGTGCCGGCACGGCTGCAAGCACCGCGTCAAGCCGCTCGGCCGCGCGGTGGCGTCGGGCCACGGGCCCGGTGGCGGGCACGCCCTGCGAGAGGAACCAGCCGCGACCGAGGTCGTGGTCAAAGGCGAAGACGACGTCGTAGACGTGCAGGGAAAGCAGCGGCACGAGCGGGTCGCGGGCAGACGGCGTGGGGAGGCCGAGCCGCACCAGGCCGCACTCATAGGCCGCGAATCCGGCGACGCCTCCCTGGAAGGGTGGCAGGCCGGGGATGGTGGGACTTTTCAGGTCGGCGAGCAGGCGGCGGAGTTGCGCGAAGGCGGCGGCGAGGTTCGCAGCGTCGGTGGCCAGGTCTCCCGTCTGTTCGACGTGGACGGTGTGGATCGGATCGGCGGCGACGAACGAATAGCGGCCGAGGCGGGGCGGCTCGGCTCCGTCGGCGGTCGGCTCCACGGCGTCGGTGGCCGCGCTGTCGAGGAAGATCGCGTGGGGCGAGCGGGCCAGGCGGGCGAACACGTCGGTGGCCGCCAGGCCGGCAGCCGCTTCGGCGACCAGCGCGCCCGATGGGGTGAACCAGCGGCGGGCGATCCACGGGGAGGACGTTGCGTGCGGGGCGGGTGGAGCCGATGTCATGCAGCCCATGATAAGAAATGCGCGCAACCGGCAAATCTCGCACCGCAGTTCCCGCGAACAGGGAATCGGTCCCATCACCGGTCCCCCAGAAGCCCCGGGTGGCAACCCGGGGACTCCGGGCACGAAAACCACCCCGGCATCCATGCCATATGACGGCAGGTAAGTTTCCGGTTCAAACCCACATCGCATGGCACCCGGGAAGCGATGCGACCCGGAGTCCCCCGGCTTCCGCCGGGGGCTTTTTGTGGAAGTGACGCGCGTTCCAAGAAGCCCCGGGTGGAAACCCGGGGACTCCGGGTGTGAAAACCACCCCGCCGTCCATGCCGGATGACGGCACGCAATGTCCCGGTTCAAACCCACATCGCATGGCACTCGGGAAGGGATGCGACCCGGAGTCC
>CAZJHQ010000116.1:0-2955 GCA_964545915.1 uncultured Candidatus Kuenenia sp.
ATCCACTGCTACGACCTGCGCAAGCAGCAGTGAACCGCCGATCGATCCGCGTCTCAGTGCCGTGTCCTTTCTGCACCGCTTCGGATCGGCGGTCAATCACCACGTGCATCTGCATGCGTGCGCGACCGACGGCGTCTTTATGCCGACTGGTGACGGCCCAAACACAAAGCCACCGTGCCATTTCCGGCGGCGGTAAATCCGCTTCCGGACGCCGCGTTTCCTGCCACGTCGAAATCGCGCACACTACCCCGTGATCGACAGTGCTCGTGCGGCATGGCGCTCCACCGGAGACCCCTGCCGTCAACCGGACACTCCTGATCTCCTAGTTCTTTCGCGGAATGAAGCAAATGAGAGCAGCGCTCATCTACACGCTCCTGTCCACGTGCTTGAGCCTCGTGGCGCCCAACGTCTCCGATGCGGAACCGGTCTCGGCAACCCTCACCCGCGCGACCGCGGCCGACGGCCGCTCCATCTCCTGGAAAGAACACCTTATCGACGACGAGGCCGCGGGTAATACCCCGGTGCGCGGCGCTGATGGACTGCAAATGGGCGATTTCGACAAAGATGGCTTCAACGATATTGTCTCGGTTCACGAGGACAGTAATCACGTCCGGCTGGCGTTTGGATCGGCCGATCCTGACAGGTGGTTCTTGACGACACTGGCGGAGGGGAAGGAGGCCGGCGCCGCGGAAGACGCCGCCATCGGCGATGTCAATGGCGACGGGTTTCCAGACATCGTGGTCGCTTGTGAATCCGCCCATGTAATCTACTTCCAGAACCCCGGCGCAGAGGCTCGAACATCCCGCTGGCCGCGAGTCGTCCTGAACGCAACCCGCGGCCGCGGGTCTTACATTCGAGTCTTCCTGGCCGACCTTGACGGTGATGGACGGCCTGAGTTGATCGCCGCGAACAAGGGTTTCTTGCATCGGCAGGAGGCTGGCCAGGCGCCGCCGTTGTTCGCCGTGTCCTGGTTCGCCGCTCCCGCCGATCCACTGAATGGCAGTGCCTGGACCGAACACGCGTTGATTCGTCTGCGCTGCCCCATCAACTCGCAGCCCGCGGACGTCGACGGCGACGGAGACCTGGACATACTGGCGTGCGACCAAGGCGAGGAGCGATTGATCTGGATGATCAATGACGGGGAAAGACCGCCACGGTTCAGCGAGGCGCCCGTCGTCTGCGCGGGAAAACTTGAGGGTTTTGCCGGCCCGCGTGGCTTTATGACGTGCTTTGCGGACATGAACCGGGACGGCCGGCTCGACATCGTCACCGGATCCGAACGCGATGCCGTGATGTGGCTGGAACAACCGGACCGGCTGGATCTTCCCTGGGCGATGCACCGAATCGGGTCCACGCGCCCCGACTTCGTGGCCGGGATCGCCGTCGCGGATATCGATGGGGACGGAGATCTGGACGTGATGACGGGTGGTTACAGCAGGGACCCGCGCGACCATGACGGACCGGACGTAACCGCGGAACACCCCCTGGGCCGGATCGCATGGTTCGAAAAACGCGGTGACGCAGCGGGCCAGTGGCGGCGTCAAGATATCAACCGCCCGAAGCGCGGCATGTACGACGCCTTCATCCCTTGCGACATGAACGGGGACGGTCATGTCGACTTCGTCGGCACACGGGGCAACAGTGGTCGCTTCGATGGCGTCTACTGGATCGAACAGGTCCGAACCGCAAAGCCAGCGCCGGCTTTCCAGCCCGCCAGACCCGTGGAGAGCGAACCCATGCCTCTGCCCGCGGCAGACAGACGGGCAGTTGATCGGTGACGCGGCCGCTGAGCGGCGGCGGCACAGTGTTTCAGCGTTCACGGGAATCGCATGGGCCGAACGGAAGGGGACCGGGGCGGTACCACGCCGCCCCAGTCGCGGCCTCCGGTCGCAAACATCACGCAGCCATCGATGCGATCCCGGGACACATCAACGGGACGGGCGGCATCGCGTGGTGTGCCGCCTTCTACTCCCCTTCCTTCACCAGGTCCTTGAAGACCTTGCGCATCTTCGCCACCTTCGGGGCGGCCACGGCGTTGCAGGAGCGATGACAAGGTCGGGCAGGCGACGCCGTTCGGTCCGGACTGCCAAACGCAGGGGGAGTGATGATCACGACGCATCGCTGCCGGGCATCCAGTTCGTGGCCAGCGACATGTGGAAGGTTTGTGTAACGTCGCTTCTGTATTTCACCGGCATGGGCCTGCCCGAGTCGACCGCACCGAGACGAGGGCAGGCCCATACCGGCCGCCGATTTGAAAAGGCGGGTCATCGAGGCTTTGACCGACTGAGAAAGCGGCATCTTTGAAGCCGTCGCGGCGATCTTGATCGAACATGGCCCTCCGGCCTCCCGATGACTTTTGCTCTGTCACCGGACTTTACGTTACTGTTTCGTTTTCGCTCCGGCTTCACGGTTTGCGAGGAACTGCCATGGACCGCAGCGCATGCACGGTGACGCCACAGATTTGGATTCGTGAGTCAAACGGCAACGGGCGGGTGTTCGCCGGCGGCCGAGAGGTGATTCGTCGGAGGCTGGGCAGGGCAACACTTTCCGCCCCACTCTCTGCCGCAGTTCTGGCCCTCGCGTTCCTCACGGCCGCTGCTACGGCAGCGGAGGCTGACGAACCTGCCCTGGAGGCTGTCCGGCGAGGCACGGGGATCACCAACGGCATTGCCGTGCATGTGGGCGTCGAGACCGGCGAACTTGCCGCCGGTCTCGGTCAGGGGGCGACGTTTCTCGTCCACGGTCTCGCCCGCGATGATGCCGCTCTCGGCAAGGCACGCACCGCAACGGCGGCGCGGGCCGGAATTGTGACGGTCGTTCCGTGGCAGGTCCGCACACGGCTCCCCTACCCGGATCGCTTCGTCAATCTCCTTGTGGCCGATTGCGACAGGCTCGGCGCCGATGCGCCCAGCGATGCGGAGATCAAGCGGGTTCTCGTCCCGGGCGACCGCGGGG
>CAZJHQ010000117.1:0-2878 GCA_964545915.1 uncultured Candidatus Kuenenia sp.
GCGAAAACGCCATCACCGCCCCCTTCGCCGCCGCGAACAGCTCGCCGCTGTCCCCTTCCATGCCGGTCGCCGCCTGGTCCCAGCCGATCGTCACGATCGCCCCACCGTCGCGGTCGGCCATCCACCGCCCGAGGGCCCGCGCGAGCAGCATCGTGCTCCGTACGTCCACCTGGAGCAGCTCGTCGAGTTTCCGCTCGTAGGGCCACTTCGCCGGCTCGCCCGTGAGCACGTCGGCCCCGGCCACCAGCGCCACAGCGTCGAGCCGCGGCAGTTTCTGCATCACCTCCGCCGTCAGCCGCTCCGCACCGTCGCGGGCCGCGAGATCGGCCAGGAATGTCCCCGCGTGCTTGCCGTCGGCCGCGAGGAGCCCGGCCACCTCCGCGGCTCCCGTCATCGACCGGCCATGCACGGCCACGTTCCAACCCGCCCGCGCCAGCTCCAGGGCCACGGCCCGGCCGATCCCGCGGCTCGATCCGGTCACCAGCACCGTCCGCTCGTGCATTGCACTCGTCATCTCAACGTCATCCTCGCCGACCATGGTATCCGGCCTCAAACGCGACTTGGCCTCACCTACCACCCGTTCCGCGGCCCCCGATACCGCGACGCCATCAATTGACATCAGATGTCATTTTTATTAGCATCACGCATCATGCGTACGACGATCGACATCGACGGCCCGGTCCTCACCGAACTCAAAGCCTTGGGCAAACGCGAGGGAAAGTCCCTCGGCCGACTCGTGTCCGACCTGCTGGCGGCAGCGCTGGCGGGCCGCAGGCAAGGCCGTGAACCCGTCGCCAAGCCGATCCACTGGGTCGCCAAGCCCATGCAGGCGCGGGTGGATCTGGCCGACCGGGATGCGGTGTTCGATGCCATGGAGCCGCAGCTCCGGTGAGCTTCGCGATCGACGTCAACGTCCTGCTCTACGCGTCGGACTCGACGTCCACGTGCCATGAACGGGCCGCGGCGTTTTTGCAGTCGGTCATCGCAGGCGGCGAGATCTGCTATCTCGCATGGCCGACCGTGATGAGCTACCTGCGCATCGCGACGCATCCCCAGGTCTTCGCAGCCCCGCTCTCGCCGGCGGAGGCCGAGGGCAACATCGACCGCCTCCTCTCGCTGCCTCATGTCCGCTGCGTAGCAGAGGGCGACGGCTTCTGGCCCGTGTACAGACAGCTCTGCCGCGACGTGCCCGCCCGCGGCAACATGGTTCCCGATGCCCATGTGGCGGCGATTCTCAAGCTCCACGGCATCCGCACGCTCTACACCCGCGACCGGGATTTCGCGAAGTACGCCTTCCTTCGCGTCATCGACCCCTGTCAGGGTGCGGGCCGCAGCGGCAGCGCGTAGCAGGCGGCCTCTTCCGCGTTGCGAACGAGCAGCCGGTCGCCAGACACGGCGAGGTTGTTCCAGGTCTGGCCCGAGAGCGCCGCCAGCCGGCCGCGGACGACGTGCTTCGCCGGCCCGTAGTCCACCGCGACCACCTCCCCCGACTCGGCCTGCACGAGCAGCACCTCGCCCAGGCGCAGCACCTGCCCCTGCCCGTAGCGGCCTCCCTTCCAAGCCCGCTTGCCGTCGGCCAAGCGGACGCACTCCAGGATGCCGTCGAAGAGTACGATCTCGGCGACGGCGTTGCAGAGATCTTCTGTGCACCGTTAGCTACGAAAAACACATCGCTCTCGTGGTCGTTCCGCCTGGCTCCGCCTCGCGGAATCCGCCCGCCACGGGTTGCAGGCCCGGGTTCTGAGCCGTGGTCACGCTGCTCGGGGCATGCCGGCGGCATCGGCCTGACCGGCCGCTCCTTCGGCATGCCCCCGATTCGTTTGCCTGCCGCCCGAGCCTTGCGATCGGCTGGTGGCGAACCGCTCTGTCCCGTGGATAGTGTACTGCCGTTTACTCACGCCGTCCGCCTGCCGGTCCGCCCATGGTCGCCGCGATCACAGGGTTTCCCGCGCGAAGCCGACGCCGCCCGCACGGACGTCCCGCGGCGTCCCGCCGTTACGAGCGACGTCGCCCCGAGAAGACGCCGCTCCACGAGATCGTGTCGGAGAACCTCGAGAGCTGTCTCGAGTGGCGGGAAGCCGCCGAGCGGCCCGTGCCGGCAATCTCCGTGCCGAAGCGGCTGCGGGGCTCGCTCGCCTGCTCGACGCCGCGGCCGCCGCCGACATGCTCGCCTGGGAGAACAGCGGGTTTTCAGGAGACGCCGGCGTCCGGATCACACTCCTCGACTGCGACGTGCCGAGCTATTTTCAGAGTCTCGAACATCTCCTGAGATACTGCGTCCGGCCCCCCTTCGCGCTGGAGCGACTGTCCGTGATCCGCGGCGAAGACGGCCGCATCAATCGCATCCGTTACCTGCTGCCACGGCACAAAGCCGCCAACTGGGTCGGGCCCGGCCGCGGCCGAAAGTCCACCCCGCCTGGGCCCAACGGCGTCGTCGAACTCCCGCCGTTTGAGTTCCTCGACCGGCTCGCCGATCTCGTCCCACCGCCACGCAAAGGGGTGCCGGGCGTTTCGAGAAACCCACTCCGGACGCCCGGGCCGCTCCTCCCGAGGCGCACGAGTCGCTCATCAGCCGGAAGATCGTTGCAGAGGTGCCATTGACCGGGCTATCCGTCGTTGTCAGGGCGCGGCCCGCAGCGGCAGCTCGTAGCAGGCGGCTTCCTCCGCGTTGCGGATCAGCAGCCGATCGCCCGCCACGGCGGGATTGTTCCAGGTCTGGCCCGAGAGCGCCGCCAGCCGGCCGCGGACGACATGCTTCGCCGGCCCGCAGTCCACCGCCACCACCTCCCCCGACTCGGCCTGCACGAGCAGCACCTCGCCCAACCGCAGCACCTGCCCCTGCCCGTAGCGGCCTCCCTTCCAGGCCCGCTTGCCGTCG
>CAZJHQ010000118.1:0-2577 GCA_964545915.1 uncultured Candidatus Kuenenia sp.
GAGTTGTGGAGCAGGTTCTCGTGCGAGAGCATCACGCCCTTGGGCGTGCCGGTCGAGCCGCTGGTGTATTGGAGAAAGGCGAGCGTGTCGCCGTCGATGTCCGGGCGGTCCCAGCGATCGGCCCACCGCGGCTCGAGCTCGGAATCGACCTGCCAGATCAGGTGCTCGAGGCTCGGGGCGGTGGCCCGCAGACCGTCGAAGCGGTCGAGCACGTCGCGGGTGGTGAGGGCCACTGAGGCGTCGGCGTCGGCGGCGATGGCCTCGATCCGCTCCACGGACCGGTTCTTGCGCGGCGGATAGGCGGGCACGGCGATCGCCCCGCCGTACAGGCAGCCCATGAAGGCGGCGATGAAGTCGAGGCCCGAGGGGTAGAGGAGCAGCACCCGCTTGCCCACCATCCCCTGGTCCATCAGCCAGGCACCGACAGCCCGGGCCTTCCGGTCGAGCTCGGCGTAGGTGATGTTGAGTTCCTCGTTCTCACCATCGACGAGGAACGTGAAGGCCCGGTCGTGGGGCCGATAGGCGGCCCGCTGCCGGAGGAGATCGACGATCGTCGGGGCGAACGAGGCTTCGCTGGTGGGATTCGGGATCACTGCCGGAAACGCCTCCGCCCTCACTTTCCTTGCCCAAGACCTCCAGGGGATTCGGCAGGAACCCCGTCGTGCCGCCACAGTCTACCCGGCGGCGCAGGACAACCGGAAGTTTCGGACGACCCCGCTCTTTTCGCGAATTTCCCGGGTTGGAATGCGGTTTCGGGGGCTCCAACCGGTCTCGACCCTGTCGGTCAGGGGGAGTTTGCGGCCGCCGCCGCAGCCCGGGCGAAGGCCTGCTCGAGCCGCACGAAGTCGTCGGGGGGAATGTCCTCGGCCCTCACTTCGGGGGAGAGCGACAGGGCGGCGAACACCTCTTCCACCACCCGTCGGCCCGCGTCCTTGTCGCGGCCCGCCGCCATCCGGGCGAGCACGCCGCGGAGGAGCTTGCGGCGGTGACAGAAGACCTCGCGGACGAAGTCGTGGAACCGATGCAGGTCGGCGATTCGCGCCCGCCGCTCGGGCTCGAGGTCGAGCCGGACGATGGCCGACTCCACCTTGGGCCGCGGCCAGAAGACGCTCGGCGGCAGGACGCGGACGATCTCTCCGCGGCACTGGGCCCCGACCCACACCGAGAGCCCGTTGTAGGCGTGCGATCCCGCCGCGGCCGTCATTCGCTCCGCCATCTCCCGCTGCACCGTGACGACGGCCACGTCGAACGGGCGGGGCAGGGCGAGGAGGTTCGAGATCACGGGCGTCGCCACGCAATACGGCAGGTTGGCCACGAGCAGGAGCCGGCTGCCCGGCGCGGCGACGACCGCAGCGGCCACGGCCTCCAGCACGGCAGGGGCGAAGCGATGCTTGCCGGCCAGCGCGTCGCCCTCGACGAGTGTCACGTTGTCCCGTTCGATGAGCCGGTCACGGGCGAGCTGGGCGAGCCGCGGGTCGATCTCGCAGGTGATCACCCGCGCGGCGGCAGCGGACAGCCGCTCGGTGAGCACGCCGGTGCCCGTGCCGACCTCGAGCACGACGTCCTGGGGTCGGATCTCGGCGGCACGGACGGCCAGGTCGACGAGGTTCAGGTCGACGAGGAAGTTCTGGCCGCGGCGGGCGTCGATCGTGAACCCGACCTGGGCGAAGAGCTTTTTCAGATATGCCGTGGTCTGCCGGGGCGGCGGCGCGGCGGGCTGATCGACCGGGATGTCGTGCGTCATCGGCCGTCCGCCTGGTCGCGGGCCGCGACGAGCCGGGCCACGTACTTGAAAAGCAGATCGGTCTCCAGATTCACCGCGTCACCGACCGCGAGACCGCCAAGCGTGGTGGAAGCGAGCGTGTGAGGAATCAACGCCACGCTGAAGAAGTCGGCTGTGGCCTCGACCACGGTCAGGCTCACGCCATCCACGGCCACGGAGCCCTTCGCCGCCATCTGGCCGAGCAGGGCAGGGGGGGCCGAAAATCGGCAGGTCACCCAGTCCCCCTCCTGCACCCGCGAGGCGAGCCGGCCGACGCCGTCCACGTGGCCGGTGACGATGTGGCCGCCGAGCCGGTCGGAGAGCCGCAGCGACCGCTCCAGGTTCACCGCCGCGCCGGCGGCGCGGCCGCCGAGCGTCGTCCGCGCGAGCGTCTCCGGGCCAAGCTGAAAGTGCAGCGTGCCATTCTCGATCTGCACGACCGACAGGCAGCAGCCGCTGGTGCAGATGCTGTCGCCGAGCCGCGCGTCGGCGGCGATCTCCGGGGCCTCGACGACCAGCCGCACGCCTGGCGGCTCGGGCACGACGGCGGCGATGCGGCCGAGCGACTCGACGAGGCCGGTGAACATGAGCGGGGTGTAGGTCCCAGGGATTGGCAGGGCGGACATCCGGAGGATACCCCGGAGGCCGCGGCGGCGACAGCCGCTGGCCTTGCGTGCGCGGCCGACACTGGCACAATTGCCGCCGGTTTCCGCCCCACCCGCATTCTCCGAGGCCACTTCCATGTCCACGATCGTCGACGTCCACGCCCGCCAGATCCTCGACAGCCGCGGCAACCCCACGATCGAGGTCGACGT
>CAZJHQ010000119.1:0-2549 GCA_964545915.1 uncultured Candidatus Kuenenia sp.
GATGTCGCCGCCCAGGGGCGGACGGTCGAGATCAGTCGCTACCCGTGGGCGGCGAGCGGCCGGGCCCATGCCCTGGGGCGGACCGACGGCCTGACGAAGATCCTCGTCGATCCGGAGACCGACACCGTGCTCGGCGTGGGGATCGTGGGGCCGGGGGCCGGCGAACTGATCGCCGAGGGCGTGCTCGCCATCGAGATGGGCTGTTCGGCCCGCGATCTGATGGAGGCGATTCATCCCCACCCGACGCTCGGCGAGACGGTCGCCTTCTCGGCCGAGAACTACTTCGGCCTGGCCACCGAGATCTACCGGCCCCGGGCGGAAGGCACGTGAGCGGGGGTTTGGCCTGCCGCTGCGGGCTCTGCAATCGCCCTAGACGCCTCCCGGCATCCCCGGAATAATGCGAAAAGTTTTCGTATTTTCCCGGAGTAGACCATGGCCAGCACCGACATCGATCAGTCCGACAGCGTGGTTGCCGGACCGGCGGAGGACGCCGCCGCGCCGCTGCCCAGGGGAGCCCACGCCCCGATGTCGATCGGTCAGGCAGGCGACGGGTCTTCGGGACAGCCGGAGCGGATGGACGGCACGTCCCAGGTCGATGCCGACCCCACCGAGACCCGGGAGTGGCTCGATTCCCTTCGCTACGTGATCAACAGCCGCGGGGGGGACCGTGCCGCCTACCTCCTCCATGCGATCGAGCAGGAGGCGTATCGGCTCGGGGTGGCGATCCCGTTCTCGGCCACCACGCCCTACATCAACACGATCCCCGCCGACCGCCAGCCCCCCTTCCCGGGCAATCGCGAGATCGAGCGGCGGATCAAGAGCATCATTCGCTGGAACGCCATGGCGATGGTCGTGCGGGCCAATCGCGAGGACAAGAGCATCGGTGGCCACATCTCGACCTTCGCCTCGTCGGCGACGCTCGTCGAGGTGGCGATGAATCACTTCATCCGCGGCCGGGGCGACGACTACTCCGGCGACCAGGTCTACTTTCAAGGCCACGCCTCGCCCGGCATCTACGCGCGGGCCTTCCTCGAGGGCCGGCTCACCGAGAAGCACCTGGAGAACTTCCGGCGGGAATTGGCCGACGGCGGTGGCCTGTCGAGCTATCCCCACCCCTGGCTGATGCCGGAGTTTTGGGAGTTTCCCACGGTCTCGATGGGCCTGGGGCCAATCATGGCCATCTACCAGGCGCGGTTCAACAAGTATCTCCAGGATCGCGGCATCAAGGACACGAGCCGGCAGCACGTGTGGTGCTTCATCGGCGACGGGGAGACGGACGAGCCGGAGACGCTGGGGGCGATCTCGCTCGCCGCCCGCGAGCAGCTCGACAACCTCGTGTTCGTCATCAACTGCAACCTCCAGCGGCTCGACGGCCCGGTGCGCGGCAACGGCAAGATCATCCAGGAGCTCGAGGGGGTCTTCCGCGGCGCCGGCTGGAACGTGATCAAGGTGATCTGGGGCGAGGATTGGGATCCGCTCCTCGACAAGGATGAGGAAGGGCTGCTCGTCAAGCGGATGAACGAGATCGTGGACGGCCAGTACCAGAAGTACGTGGTCATGCCCGGCGGGTACATCCGGGAGCACTTCTTCGGCGTTGACCCCAAGCTCCAGGAGATGGTGGCCCACCTGTCCGACGAGAAGCTGAAGAAGCTCAAGCGCGGCGGCCACGATCCGGAAAAGGTGTATGCCGCCTATGCCGCGGCCATGCAGTGCCACGGCAAGCCGACGGTGATCATCGCCAAGACGATCAAGGGGTACGGTCTCGGCGAGGTGGGCGAGGGCCGCAACGTCACCCACCAGCAAAAGAAGCTCAACGAGGACGAGCTGCGGGCCTTCCGCTCGCGGTTCGGGATCCCGATCTCCGACGACGAGGTCGCGAAGGCGCCGTTCTACCGGCCGCCGGAAGACTCGGAGGAGATGCGCTACCTGCGGGAGCGGCGGGCCGCCCTCGGCGGGCAGGTGCCGAGCCGGCCGAAGCAGGGGCCGCTGCTGCAGACGCCGCCGTTGTCCGACTACATCGGCTTCATCGAGAAGAGCGCGGGCCGCGAGGTCTCCACGACCACCGGCGTAGTCACCCTGATGGCGTCGCTGCTCAAGGACAAGCGGGTCGGCAAGTACATCGTGCCGATCGTGCCCGACGAGTCGCGGACGTTCGGCATGGATCCGCTGTTCAAGCAGTGCGGCATCTACGCCCACACGGGCCAGCTCTACGAGCCGGTCGACTCCGACCAGCTCCTCTACTACCGCGAGGCCAAGGACGGCCAGATTCTCGAGGAGGGCATCACCGAGGCGGGGAGCATGTCGAGCTTCATCGCCGCGGGCACGGCCTACGCCAGCCACGGCGTGCCGATGATCCCGATGTTCATCTACTACTCGATGTTCGGTTTCCAGCGGATCGGTGATCTGATCTGGGCGGCCGGCGACATCCGTGCCCGCGGCTTCCTGCTCGGCGGCACGGCCGGCCGGACGACGCTCAACGGCGAGGGGCTGCAGCACCAGGACGGCCACAGCCAGCTGTTCGCGATGGCCTTCCCGACGGTCAAGGTCTA
>CAZJHQ010000120.1:0-2480 GCA_964545915.1 uncultured Candidatus Kuenenia sp.
ACGATCGAGTCGCTACGGCACGGGGAACTCGCGGAGGCGACCGGCGTCCGCGTCGTCGACGCCAGCGACGGATTCGACAGCGCCAACCCGCAGTCGTCCCTGCTCCTTCCCGTGCTCGGCTCGATGAACGAGGCGTTCACCACGCAGCTGAGGTCCAAGGTGAAGCGGGGAATGGACGACGCCTTCCGCCGCGGTGACAACATCCAGCCACCCGGCGTCGGGTATCGACTCGTGGACGTGAAGGACGCCGATGGCAACCTTGTGATCACACATAAGGGCACGATCGAGAAACGTGCCGAGATTGAACCCGAAGCCGCCGCGTGGATCGTGCGCCGAGCAGAGATGATTGCCCGCGAGGGAAAAAGCCCGATAGAGATAGCCCGACTTTTCCATGAGCAGAAGGTCGGCGGCCGACAGACGTGGTCGGACAACATGATCCGCAAGCTCTATTCCCGCGAGCGGCTCGTCGGACGCGAGGTGTTTCGAACGACGCGACAGGAAAAGAACCGGCACACCGGCAAGGTACGCTACGTGAAGTTGCCGCAGGAGCAGTGGCTCGTTCGGGAATCGCCGCACCTACGCATTCTGACGGACGATTTGGCGGCGGCGGTTCGCGCGAAGCTCAACCTCGCGGCTCAGTCGTTCGGCAAGACGGCGAAGGACCGTACCAAGAAGGTGCATCGCATCGATCTGTACCCGAAGGTGCTCATCCGCCCCGTCTGTGGCGGCTGTGGGACGCCGATGATCCTGGGCCGTTCGCCCGGCAAGTACCAAAGCTTTTGCTGCTTCAACGCGCTGCACGGGATTCATGGCTGCACGAACCGTGGCTACAAGTCGGCTCGGATCATCGACGAGGCGGTGCTCGGCGTTGTCATGACAACGCTCTTCACCGATGGCTTCATGGCGGACCTCACAGCCGGCGTGAACAAGAGGCTCGCGGAACTGGCTCGGCGGCCGATCCCGTCGACAAAGAAGCTGGAGCAGGAGATCGCGAACGAGGATCGGCAGCTGAAGCGGCCGACCGACCGGCTCGCCAAGCTCGACGACACACATCTCGACGCGGTGCTCGTCAAGGCCGAGGAGATGGGGCGGCAACTGGCGGCCAAGCGGGAGCAGCTCAAGGACCTCCAGCGGGCCGGCCGGCGGCCAAAGGTGAAGAGCATCAAGGAGAAGGACGTGGTCGCAGCACTCACACAACTCCGCGACCTGCCGCAAGGCGACGTCGGCATCGCCGCGCAGGTGCTCAAGGCGCTCGTGGGCGATGTCATCCTCGAGACGCGACAGGTCGGGGGCAAGGCGAAGCCCCAGATGGTCGCCCGGTTCACGATCAACGCCGTGCCGGCCTTGGCGGTGCTCGACCGTGGCAGATCAGGCGAGACTGACGGAACCTCATGGCCGTCGGCCTGCAGCGAGAAGCCGGACGTCCTTGCTGGCAAGGCGACACCGGAAGAAGTGGTCGTGCCCCTGAATCGCAAATGCCATCGGGCCCTACCGATTACACCACCATCCGACGCACAGCCGCCGCAGGCGTGACGATGGGAATCCCCCGGAACTCGCCGATCCCGAGAAGATGGGCATCGCCTGAGACGATCGCGCCTGCGTCACCGGCAACGGCTGTCGCAAGCACGATGTCGTCATCGGGATCGGCGAGGATTACCGGGCCGACAACAGTAGGAACGACGAGTTGCACGAGGGCGGCATATCCCTCGAACAGGTCCGCCGCATCCGCCCCCTGCTCAGCCAGTTTGGCGGTGAACTTCTTTCGAAACAGAACGTCGTGCAACTCGTCCAAGAGCGGCACACTTGAAATGATCTGCGCCGTGCCGGCCGCAGCCGCGTCAATCAGACGCCCTGGCACCCCGCCCCAGATGAGCCCGGATACGGCGGTGTTCGTATCAAGCACCAGCCGCACGGCGCCGCTCCGCACGATACGCCTGGATCTCGGCCTCGATCTCCTCAGCCGTCATGGGAGGCGTTCCGGCTACAGCGAGCTTCTGCCGCGTTGCTTGCATCTTCGCGATGCGGGCTGCCGCGAGCCGCTCACGCAGAATCGCTTCGATCGAGCCGGGCTCAAGGAGGCCTTCTGCGGCGGCCTCCTTGGCGAGGGCGTCAGAAATCGTGATTTGGACCGTGGTCATGGGATTTATTCCTAAAACTTGCCGATTATACGCGGAAAACGGTGCGGTTCGCCTACAGCGGCCCCGCCGCCAGCCCCGCCGACCATGATCCAACCGTCACCATGTGGGAGTTCCTACATGGTAACCGTTGGACAATGCCCAGCGAGCGAGGAATTCGCGGGCCCGAGGTCGCCGTACCGCTGCGAAAGCCCCCGAAATACGAGGTCATGCTGCCGCAGATCGCCGGGATGGCTGAGGCCGGGTCGGGCGTTGATCTGATCTCGCGGGCGCTCGGCATCGGGGCGGAGGTCTGAGGTGGACCCCAATCTTTGGACAGTCGTGGGCCCTGTTTAAGGTGTAGCG
>CAZJHQ010000121.1:0-2429 GCA_964545915.1 uncultured Candidatus Kuenenia sp.
GGGTCGGCAACGGCTCACCAGGATGCGCGTCGGGAACGGGTCCCGGCGAAACACGACGCCCCCGAGGAGCCACGCCCATGCCGCTGGGATATCTTTCGTCGCGATCCACCAATTCAGGTTCATGTCACCATCTTTGGCTCAACAACGGCACTTGGTGGGTCCACTACACCCTTCACTTCGGCTACCGGAAACGCCGGATTCGTCGCTCGCTGAAGACCCGATCGCTCGACGAGGCAATCCGCCGCCGCGATGAACTGTTCGACCGCATCGCCCGTGAGGGCGAGTGGGTCGAGGACCGCCGCGACGTTGACGGGACAATGCGAGACATCACGCCAACGAACGTCCCGACGGAGCGGCCGATTACGAGGCGACAAGAACCATGGCTGAGAAAGTACTGGCAACACCGACAGGCAATTGGCGGCTGATCCAGTCGTCGACCCTCCGGCGAGCCCGGCCCGCCGGCATCAGCGTGTGTTCATGACAGCCGGATAAGCCGTTTACCATCCCCTTCGCCAGACACGACGGGAGGCGCGATTCAACGGCACACGGACAGCAGGCCTCGGGGCATACGCCGGGGAGATGTCCCTGTAGATCACCGGCCGTGCGACGTAGACCGGCCTCGCAGCCACGGGATATGCAAACGTGGCAGGTGCATAGCCCAAGTAGGCCGCCCTCCCAAACCCGTAAGGGGAATAGCCGCTGCCAATGCCACGGCCGTAGAGTCCCACGTTGCCGAAGCCGTAAGGAGAATAGCCAAAGCCGCCGAAGCCTGGACTGCCGAAGCCGATGCCACCGAAGCCGGGCCCGCCAATCCACAAGCCCTGGGCGTTGGCTGGTTGGGCACACATGAGCGAGCCACCGATCAGCCCGAGAGCCAAGATTCGCCGCATCATCTTGCGATCCTCCGGTAAGGGGCGAGCCGGGTACAGACGGCTCCACCCAGGCAGGATAAGCGAATCCTGCGAAAAATGATCGTTTTGGGCGGGCCTCATTTTTGCGGGCATCAGGCAGGCGGCGCGGGGCTTTTGCCGTAGTGCACCGCCAGCCAGATCGTGGGCTCGTCCGGCGTCGTCCAGGCTACGCGGTGCTTCGTGCGGGCCGGGATATTCAGGGAGTCGCCGGGGCCCATCTCAACCGTGCTGCCCTCGAACTGGATCCTGGCGGCCCCCTTGAGGACCAGAACCCACTCGTGATCCTGTTGGTCGTACCAGAAGCCCGGCGGCGAGCTGTGACCCTCGGAGACGATTCGCTCAATCCGGACGCCCTCGCCAGCCTGAAGAACCGTGGTGAGTTCCTGGGGGAGATTCTCAGGGATCGCCGTGAAGAGATTCGCGTTCATGGGTGCCGGGACCTTGATAACAAAAAGCCATAGCAGCCGTTGCAGAGGGGCTTGGCCGGCTCCGCTACCCGATGGGCCACGAGCTTGGACATCTTCTGGCCGCCGCAACGAGAGCAGGTGAATGTCCGGCGTTCGGCGTTCCTGACGAGGTGGAGGTTGCTCCGGGGTTCGTATTCCCTGGCTGGGGCTGAGTTCATGCCCTGAGGCCCTTCACCATTCTGAGCGTAGCCCGCTTGGCGTCGAAGGTCTCGAGGTCGAAGCCACCGTAGGTCTCTGCCCGTACCCCTTCCCGTTCCAGATCTGGTTCGACGGGGATGCGGTGCGGGCGCGATCGGCATCTCGGCGTAGACGCGGAGGTAGCTGAAGGGAGCGGGCCCGAGCCCGCCCCCCCTGCTCCACCCCGGAGGCAATTCAATCGCCTCCGAGGTTTTGCCCATGCTTCGTTTCAATGACGACGCCGGCCCCGCCGGCAGTGTTTCTTCCTGCTCCCCTACTCCCCAGTTCTCCGGTTCCGCCAACGACGCTCCCGCACCCAGCCGCCGCGGGCGGGTCCGAAGTATCGACTTCGGCATGCCCGAGCGGCAGGGGCTGCTCGACCTGGCTTGCACCTACCTCGAAGTCCAGGACCGGCTCTGGCCTGACCTCGTCGGAACGGATGCGGTGCCGGCAGCTGCCCCAGCCACGATCGCGGCGATGGCCGATGACTTCGAGCGGCGGTTCCGACGGCAGCACGCGAAGGTCTTCCGACCGGGTGGCACACCGATCGCCTGGATCGCCCTGGCGGTCGCCTACCTGCGGTTCAGCGACGACAACTCCAACCCGCGATCGCTGGACCAGCAGCTCCTCAATGTCTTGAATCGGGCCAGGCGAGACGGCGTGTTCGTGCCTTGGCACTACGTTCTCGCCGATGCCGCCGTCAGCGGCACGCTCGCCTGTCGCACCGGCTACACGCTCGCCAAGACGATCGTCGAGCGGCGTGACGCGTTTGGCGTGACATGGTTCCTGATCGATGACCTTTCCCGCCTGAGCCGCAACACGATCGAGTCGCTACGGCACGGGGAACTCGCGGAGGCGACCGGCGTCCGCGTCG
>CAZJHQ010000122.1:0-2339 GCA_964545915.1 uncultured Candidatus Kuenenia sp.
TCCCAGCCGAGCGACTCGAGCACCCGGAACATGATCGTCTTCTGCCCCTCCAGCCGGAAGGGATTGACGCTGTTGACGAGGTAGATGCCCAGCTTGCCCGACACCTCCTTGACCCGGGCCATGGCGTCGTCGAAGTCGCCGGCGATCTGGATCGTGAGGGCGCCGTAGTCGAGGGCCTGCGAGAGCTTCCCGTAGGAGATCTTCCCGGAGCCGATGAAGATGATGCCGCGCATCAACCGGGTGACCGCGCAGTAGACGGCCAGCGAGGCGCTGGTGTTGCCGGTGGAGGCGCAGGCGGCCCGGCGGGCGCCGATCATCCGCGCATGCGTGAACGCGGCCGACATCCCGTTGTCCTTGAACGAGCCCGACGGATTCAGACCCTCGTACTGGAGGAACAGGCGGCCGGGGTTGACGCCCACGTAGCCCGCGACGCCGTCGGACGGGGCGCACATCGTCTGCCCCTCGCCGATGGTGACCACGCTCTCCCGCGGGGCGTAGGGGAGCAGTTCGTGGAACCGCCACACGCCGCTGAAGGCAAGCGGATCGCTGCGCCGCATCCACTTCCGCTCGAAGAACTCGAATGCGTTCGGCGGCCGGATCCGGTCCCAGTCATACTCCACGTCCAGCAGGTTGCCGCAGGCCGGGCAGGCGGTGAGCACCTCGTCCACCGAGAACGTCGCCGCGCAGGCCGGATCGATGCACTGCTGAAAGGCGAGGTCGGTGCGGGCGGCGACGGCCACGGACATGTCTCCGGACGATGCCCCTTCCATCGGCAGCCGACGGCCGGCCGGTGAGGGGGACCCCGTCGGGCAGGGATTCCCGACGGGATCAAAGGTAGGTCACGCTCCCACGGCCAGCAAGTTTGCCGACCGCGCCGGTGGTAACGCCCCCCAAGACGGCCGGGGGCCACTCGAGACTGCCAGTTTGACAGCCATGCCACACTGTTATTAGACTTGCGAGGCTTGGCGGTCCGGGGGCGGTCCGGAATCGCGGGCATCGGCACACAGGCAAAAGCACCATGAAAGCTGCGGAACTGAAGGTCTTCAAGGCGGCCCTGGAGAACATGCGGGCCCGGCTCCGGGGCGACGTGTCGACGATGGCCGACGCCGCTCTGCGGAAGACGCGTTCGGAGTCGAGCGGGGATCTCTCCAGCATGCCGATCCACATGGCCGACATCGGCTCCGACGCCTACGAGCAGGAGTTTACCCTCAGCCTCATGGCCACCGAGGAGGGCACGCTCGACATGGTCGAGCAGGCCCTGGAGCGGATCCGGAGCCGAACCTTCGGCGTGTGCGAGGAGTGCGAGGGGGTGATCTCGAAAAAGCGGCTGGAGGCGATTCCGTTCGCGTCGCTGTGCATCCGCTGCGCCGAGCGGCAGGAGCAGGGGGGCGACGGCCCGCGGCCCCGCCAGCCGCGGTGACCGCGCGGCGGGAGTTCCGGCTCCGGGGAAAGGATTCCGCATGTCGCCATCCAGCCGGAGCTGGCTGACCTTCGCCGCCATCGCCGTGGCGGCGGCGGCCACCGACCTGCTCACCAAAGACGCGCTCTTCCGCGCCCTGGGCATGCCGGGCACGAGCCCCCCCGTGACGATCATCGACGGCGTGTTGTGGCTAGAAACCAACCTCAACGAGGGCGCTTTGTTCGGCATGGGGCAGGGGATGGGGATGGTGTTTTCCGCCGTCTCGATGGCCGCGATCGCGGGCATCCTGGCAATGATGTCCCGTCCCGCCACCCGACGGGATCCGTGGCTCGTCTGGGCGCTTGGCCTGATCGTCGGCGGCATCATCGGCAATCTGTATGATCGCCTCGGGCTGCCGGGGCTCGCGTGGCATGCCCCATTGGGGCGGGTCGGGACGCCCGTGCGGGCCGTCCGCGACTGGATCCACGTCGTCGTGCCAGGCGTCATCGACTGGCCGATCTTCAACCTCGCCGATTCCTGGCTCGTGATCGGCGCGGCGCTGCTGCTGCTGACGTCGCTGCGGGCGCCGGTGACGGACGCCGCAGCCTCCGGAGGCGCCGCGACATGACCGGGAACACCGTGGAACCGGCCCTCGCGGCCCGCCTGGAAGCCGCGGTCGCTGCCACGCGACTCGCCGCCACCGAGACCCGCGGCTGGTTCGGCCGCACCGGCCTCGTCGTGGACCTGAAGGCCGACGCGTCGCCGGTGACACAGGCCGACCGGGCGGCCGAGGCAGTGCTGCGGCGCGAGCTGCTCGGCCGGTTTCCGCACGATGCCTTTCTCGGCGAGGAGACCGGCGGCACGCCGGGCACGAGTGGCTTTGAGTGGATCGTCGATCCGATCGACGGCACGAAGTCGTTCATCCGCGGCGTGCCGCTGT
>CAZJHQ010000123.1:0-2256 GCA_964545915.1 uncultured Candidatus Kuenenia sp.
ACGGCGGGCTCGACTTCCAGCCCTATCTTCTGGCGACGGTGCGGGATCGCGAGCTGCTTGCCGCCGGCAAGCTGGAGGAGGTCGCGGCAAAGCACAAGCTCAATGCCATCTACCTGCGGACGCTCTGGCAGGCGCTCTCGGCAGCCGATTCGAGCCAGCCGCTGGACTCGATTCGCGCGGCCTGGCGGCAGGCGAAGGAGGCGGACGTGCCCGCACTCGTGGCGAGCGTCGCCGCCTGGCGGGGAGCCCTCTGGGGAACGACAAAGATCGGCAGTTACGCCAACAGCGACTTGAAAAAGGATCCGGTGCTCGAAGCCCTGTCGCGTCAGGTTCCCGTCGATTCGCCCGCCGCGGATTCGGTGACGTTGCGGGTGCCGGTGAAGCCTGAGCCGGGGCAGTCCGAGGTGGCCATTCATCTGGCGGCCCGCGAGCCGGGTTCGGCGGGGCCGATCGTGTGGCATCGCCCGCGGTTCGAAGGGCAGGGGAAGCCGGTTCTCTTGCTGCGTGATTACGCCGACTATGGGCCGGCGTTCGAGGCGGATCTTCCGTCGGCGTACACGAAGACGGCGGCGTACCTGGCGGCGGTCGTGGATCTGACGCACGGCACGGGCGTCACTCCCGAGTCGGTCGCCGAAAAGCAGTCGCTCGACGTCGCGTTCCTCAAGCAGTGGGTCAAGTTCCTCGGCGTCGTGCCGCTCAATCCAGGCGAGAGTTCGGTGCCGGTCGGCGTCGCGATCACGCCGCTCGACCAGAAGACGAAGCCCGACCATGGCGGTGCTGTGAGCGGCTGGAAGAAGGGCGGCGCAGATCTACCCGTCGTCATCGCGAACTCGTCCGACAAGCCGCTTCCAACCCTCCCCGCGAAGTCGGTCGTCGTGCATCCGACGCCGGGTGAGTTCGTCGCCGTCGTCTGGAAGAGCCCGATCGCGGGCGGCGTCACCATCGCCAGCCGCGTCGTGCATGTGAATCCTGCTGGTGGCAACGGGGTGGCGTGGCAACTCGAGCACCGTCGCGGCGACAAAGCCACGCTGTTGGGCGAGAGTCTTCTCGATCGTGGCCAGGAGGGGAAGGGGGCGACGCAGTCGTTCGCGGTCGAAAAGGGCGACCTGCTCGTGCTCGCGGTCGACCCGCGGAATAGCGACCACTCCTATGACTCGACGGAGGTCGCGTTGACGATCACCGAGGACGGCAACGGCCGGCGGTCGTGGGAGCTGGGCAAGGATGTCGTCGCCGATATCCAGGCCGGCAACCCGCATGCCGACAGCCTTGGCAACGCGGACGTGTGGAGTTTCGTCCGCGGTGCGGCCCGCAAGCCGAAGCCGGCGGATCCCGTCGCCGCCATCGTGCCCGGCAACTCGGTGCTCGGGCTATGGCGTGCGGCCGCCGCCGACTCGGCGCGGCGCGCGGAGGCGGCGAAGCTCGCCGAGGACGTGGCCCGCCTGCTCGGCGGCGCTCGTCCCGCGGGCGACGACAAGGATCCGAACCGCCTGCTCTACGACCGGATGGTCTCGGCGGAGAGCCCGTTGTTCGCCGGCGTCGACCTGACGCGGGTCGCCAAGCCGACCGTGAAAACGGCCCCCTACGGCCTGCCCAAGGAGCGGTTCGTTTCCGCGGGCGGCAAAACGAACGAAGGCAAAGACCCGCCGGCGGCCGACAGCCTGATGCCGCCGAGCGACGCGGAGGTGGTGATCCGCCTGCCGGCGGCCCTGCTCGCGGGCCGGGAGTTCGTGGTCGATGCGAAGCTGCCCCAGGGATCGGCATCGCGGTTCGTGCGGGTGCTCGCCGCCACGAAGGAGCCAGACGCGACCACGCGATGGGATGGCCCCGTGCTCGCGACGGCCGACAGCCCGGGCTACAAGGCGATGCTCGCCGCCAATGCAGAGTTTCGCGAATTGTTTCCGCTCTTTCTCTGCTTCCCGGCGGTCGTGCCGTCGGACGAGGTCGTCAGCCTGAAGATGTTCCACCGGGAGGACGAGCCGTTGCTGCGGCTGTTCGCGACGCCCGAGCAGGCCCGCGAACTCGACCGGCTCTGGGACGAGCTGACGCTCATCAGCCGCCAGCCGGTGGCCGAGAACGATTACCTGCCGCAATTCATCGGCTTCACGACGCAGGACGCCCCGATCACTCTCCAGAAGTTCTTCGTCAACCGCAAGCCGGTCTTCCAGCGAGACGCCGACGCATTCCTGGAGCGTGAGAAGGCCGCGATCCCGCGGCAGCTCGCGGCGGTCGGCGACTTCGCGGCGCGGGCGTACCGCC
>CAZJHQ010000124.1:0-1976 GCA_964545915.1 uncultured Candidatus Kuenenia sp.
ATCCATGCCGCACGGCGGCCCTGACGTGACGGGGCGGGGCGTTTCGGCGGGCCGATTTCGTCGTGTATGGTTAAGGGCTGGCCGGCAAGCCCACCGGACCAGTCCCGCCCCCCCAAAAAAGGAGATCCCCGATGGCCACCGTCTCGCGCCCGAAAGCCACCGAAGCATTCGCCTCCGGGGCCGACGTGGTCGTCGAGTCGCTGATCCGCCACGGGGTGGACGTGATCTTCGCCTACCCGGGCGGAGCGAGCATGCCGCTCCATCAGGCCCTGACCCGGGCCCAGGACAAGATCCGCACGATCCTGCCGCGGCACGAGCAGGGGGGTGCCTTCGCGGCCCAGGGCTATGCCCGCACGACCGGCCGGCCCGGCGTGTGCATGGGCACCAGCGGTCCCGGCGCCTTGAACCTCGTGACGGCGATCGCCGACGCGAAGCTCGACAGCATCCCGCTGGTCGTGCTCAGCGGCCAGGTGGGCACGAGCGTGATCGGCACCGACGCCTTCCAGGAGACGCCGATGGTGGAGGTGTGCCGCGGCATCACCAAGCACCACTACCTGGTGACCGATGCCAACGACATCGCCCGCGTGATGCGCGAGGCCTTCCACATCGCCACCACCGGCCGACCCGGCCCGGTGCTCGTCGACCTGCCGAAGAACATCCAGTTGGCGCAGATCGTGCCCGACTATGACGCCCCTATGAACCTGCCGGGCTATAGGCCCGAGCCCCGCAAGGCCGCCCATCCGGAGCAGATCGCCCAGGTGGCGGCGGCCATCAAGCGGGCGAAGCGGCCGGTGATCTATGCGGGCGGCGGCGTGATCGCGGCCGAGGCAGCGGAGGAGCTGCGGACGCTCGCCCGCAAGACGGGCATCCCGGTGACGATGACGCTCATGGGCCTGGGGGCGTTTCCCGGCGACGATCCGCTGTCGCTCGACATGCTCGGCATGCACGGCAGCGTGTACGCCAACTACGCCGTGGACGAGGCCGACCTCCTGATCGCGGTCGGCGTGCGGTTCGACGACCGCGTGACGGGCAAGGTGGAGGCCTTCGCCCAGCACGGCTTCATCGTCCACATCGATATCGACCCCTCCGAGATCAACAAGAACAAGCTCGTCCACGTGCCGATCGTGGCCGACGTGAAGGCCGCCCTCGCCCAGCTCAACGCCATCGTCGAGCCGCCGACCGCCGATCTCGCCCCCTGGCACGAGCAGATCGCCGCGTGGAAGAAGGAAGATCCGTTCGCCTACGACACGAGCTACCCGGGCATCCTCGCCCAGGAGGCGATCCACGAACTCTCCAGGCTCACGGCCGACCGCGACACGGTGATCACCGTGGGCGTGGGCCAGCACCAGATGTGGGCCGCCCAGTTCTACACCTTCCGCCGGCCCCGCACCTGGCTCTCTTCCAGCGGCCTGGGGACGATGGGCTTCGGCCTGCCGGCGGCGATGGGGGCGAAGGTGGCCCGGCCCGAGGCGCTGGTCGTCGACATCGACGGCGACGGCAGCATCCTCATGAACATCCAGGAGTTCGCCACCTGCAAGACGGAGAACATTCCGGTCAAGGTGCTGCTGCTCAACAACCAGCACCTCGGCATGGTGGTGCAGTGGGAAGACCGGTTCTTCAAGGGCAACCGGGCCCACACCTACCTCGGCCCGATCGACCATCCCGAGGCCTGCGGGCAGGGTGACGGCATCTCCCCCTGCGACCGCTACCCCGACTTCGTGGCCATCGCCAAGGGCTTCGGCTGGCAGGCGGAGACGATCGTGGAGAAGAAGGATCTCGTGCCCGCCCTGCGGCGGATGATCGAAGCACCCGGGCCGGCGATCCTCGACGTGCAGGTGCCCTACCAGGAGCACGTGCTGCCGATGATTCCGTCCGGCATGACCGTCAAGGACCTGATCAAGAAGTAAGGGCACTCCGGCCACCGCGCCCAAGGCCTTGGAGGCGGCTCCGTTGCCGCCATGGCGGGGTGGTTTTCA
>CAZJHQ010000125.1:0-1816 GCA_964545915.1 uncultured Candidatus Kuenenia sp.
TCCACGCCCGCCAGATCCTCGACAGCCGCGGCAACCCCACGATCGAGGTCGACGTCACCCTCGCCGACGGAGCCTTCGGCCGCGCCGCGGTGCCCTCGGGCGCCAGCACCGGCGCTCACGAGGCCTGGGAAAAACGGGACGGCGACAAGGGTGTGTATCTCGGCAAGGGCGTGCTGGAAGCCGTGGAGAACGTCAACACGCGGATCGCCGAGGAGTTGGAGGGAATCGACGCCCTCGACCAGACCGCCGTCGACGAGCTGATGCTGGAGCTCGACGGCACGCCGAACAAGAAGGAACTCGGCGCCAATGCGATCCTCGGCGTCTCGATGGCCGTGGCCCACGCGGCCGCGGAGCACTGCGGGCTGCCGCTCTACCGCTACCTGGGCGGTGCCGCCGCCCGCCTTCTCCCGGCGCCGATGATGAACATCATCAACGGCGGCGCCCACGCCGACAATCCGCTCGACGTGCAGGAGTTCATGGTCATGCCCCTGGGGTTCGACACGTTCGACGACGCCCTGCGGGCCGGCGTGGAGACCTTCCACGCGCTCAAGAAGGTGCTCAAGGACAAGAAGCTCGCCACCGCCGTCGGCGACGAGGGGGGCTTCGCCCCGCACATCGGCACCTGCGCCGAGGCCCTGGAGGTGATCCTGGCCGCGATCGGCAACGCCGGCTACAAGCCGGGCGAGCAGATCGCGATCGCCCTCGACGTCGCCGCGACCGAATTGTTCGACGCCAAGGCCGGCACCTACACGATCGAGGGCAAGACGCTCGACTCGGCCGGGATGGTGAACTTCTTCGCCGACCTGGCGGGCAAGTATCCGATCGTGTCGATCGAGGACGGCTGCTCGGAGGACGACTGGAAGGGCTGGAAGCTGATCAGCGAGAAGCTCGGCGGAAAGGTACAGCTCGTGGGCGACGACCTGTTCGTGACCAATTCCGAGCGGCTCTCCCGCGGCATCGCCGAGGGCGTGGCCAACTCGATCCTCGTGAAGGTCAACCAGATCGGCACGCTCACCGAGACGATCGCCGCCGTGACTCTCGCCCATCGCTCCGGCTACACCTCGATCGCCAGCCACCGCAGCGGCGAGACCGAAGACGCCACGATCGCCGACCTGGCCGTCGGCCTGTCGACGGGCCAGATCAAGACCGGCTCGGCGTCGCGAAGCGACCGGATCGCGAAGTACAACCAGCTGCTGCGGATCGCGGAGTCGCTCGGTGACGGGGCGGTGTACGCCGGCCGCGACGTCCAGGGGAAGTGGCCCGGCTGCGCCTGACGCAGACGCGGGTTCACAGGCGGCGGGCGCGAACGAGGGAATCGCCTGCCGTCGTGCCGCGTGGATGGCGAGGAGGTTTTCACGCCCGGTGTCCCCGGGTTGCCACCCGGGGCTTCTTGGTTCAGCACACCGCTCCCACAAAAAGCCCCCGGCGGAAGCCGGGGGACTCCGGGTGGCATGCCTTCCCGCTTACCATGCGGTGCGAGCGCGAGCCTGGGAATCACGGGCCGTCGTGCCGCATGGATGGCGGGCTGGTTTTCACGCCCGGTGTCCCCGGGTTGCCACCCGGGGCTTCTTGGTTCAGCACGCCGCTCCCACAAAAAGCCCCCGGCGGAAGCCGGGGGACTCCGGGTGGCATGCCTTCCCGCTTACCATGCGGTGCGAGCGCGAGCCTGGGAATCACGGGCCGTCGTGCCGCATGGATGGCGGGCTGGTTTTCACGCCCGGTGTCCCCGGGTTGCCACCCGGGGCTTCTTGGTTCAGCACGCCGCTCCCACAAAAAGCCCCCGGCGGAAGCCGGGGGACTCCGGGTGGCATGCCTT
>CAZJHQ010000126.1:0-1674 GCA_964545915.1 uncultured Candidatus Kuenenia sp.
GCGTTGCCACCGGTCGGCCAAGTGGACAAAGGCCATGGAAGGCTTTGTCCACGGAAAGCCAGTGTAACCGCCTGCGTGCCGCAGCGTTGATACACTTTCCATCATGTCCGCAGCCGATCCCGACGCCGCCGCGCGGCCCCACATCCACTTCGTCACCGGTCGGCTCGCAGAGCACTCGCTGCGGCAGGTGCTGGAGCGTCTCGCGCCGCAGGTCGGGTTCGACTTCAGCGTGCAGGTGATGAACATCACCGTCGCCGCGCTCATGACCACCGCCTGGATCGCCCGCCGGCTGGAGGTGCCCGCAGCCGCCACGCGGGTGCTGATTCCCGGCGGCTGCCGCGGAGAGCTCGAGGCCTTCGCCGCGGTCACGGCCGTTCCCGTCGAGCGCGGCCCGGAAGACCTGCGGCGGCTCGACGAGTTCTTCGGCCAGCAGTCCCGCGACCTCTCCGGCTACGGCCGGCACGACATCGAGATCATCGCCGAGATCAATCATGCCCCGCGGCTCGACGCCGCGGCGCTGCTCGCCGCGGCCCGCCGCCTGCAGGCCGCCGGCGCCGACCGCATCGACGTGGGCTGCGACCCCGGCAGCACGTGGGCGGGCGTGGGGGACGCGGTGCGGATGCTCGTGGCCGAGGGTTTTGCGGTGTCGATCGACAGCTTCGAGCCGGCGGAGATCGCGGCCGCCGCCCGCGCCGGGGCCACCCTCGTGCTCTCCGTCAACTCGACGAATGTGGCCGCAGCCGCCGACTGGGGCTGCGAGGTGGTCGCCGTGCCCGACGTGCCGGAGACGTTGGCGGGCTTCGAAGCCACGATCGAGGCGCTCGCCCGGGCGGACGTGCCTTTCCGCCTCGATCCCGTCCTCGAGCCCATCGGCTTCGGGTTCGCGGCCAGCCTGGGCCGCTATCTCGACGTCCGCCGCCGCCATCCCGACGCCGCGATGATGATGGGCATCGGCAACCTCACCGAGCTCACCGACGTCGACTCGGCCGGCGTCAACGCGCTGCTCATCGGCTTCTGCCAGGAGGTCGGCATCCGCTCGGTGCTCACCACCGAGGTCATCCACTGGGCGGCCAGCAGCGTCCGCGAGTGCGACCTCGCCCGGCGGCTCGCCTGGCACGCCGTCACCAACCGCACGCTTCCCAAGCACGTTGAGCCGCGGCTGATCACCCTCCGCGCGGGCAAGCCCCAGGAGCACGGCCCGGAAACGCTCGCCCGCCTGGCCGAGTCGATCCGCGACCCCAACTTCCGCATCTTCGCCGAGCGCGGCGAGATCCACCTCGTGGGCGCGGGGCTGCACCTGCAATCCCGCGATCCGTTCGCGCTCTTCGCGCAGCTCGGGGCCGCCGGCCGCACCGACGTCGATCCGAGCCACGCCTTCTACCTCGGCTACGAGATGGCCAAGGCCGTCACGGCGCTCACGCTGGGCAAAGATTACCGCCAGGACCAGGCGCTCGACTGGGGCCATCTCACCGCGGCCGAGATCGGCCACGGCCCTTCGCAGGCCGCCGCCGACGCCGCGAGCAAGGCCCTGACGCCCGCCTCCCCCCGGTAGCCCCCGCCTCCCCCGTGGCGCACGCCTCCAGGCGTGCGAATGGACGACCGCGCTCCACCACCCGCATTCGCATCGCTTCCCGGGTGCCATGCGATGTGGGTTTGAACCGGAAACTTACCTGC
>CAZJHQ010000127.1:0-1608 GCA_964545915.1 uncultured Candidatus Kuenenia sp.
AACCCGGCCCTCCGGGCCTGGCACGCACACAAGAAGCCCCGGGTGGCAACCCGGGGACTCCGGGCATGAAAACCACCCTGCCGTCCATGCCGGATGACGGCAGGCAATTTCCCGGTTCAAACCCACATCGCATGGCACTGGGGAAGGCATGCGACCCGGAGTCCCCCGGCTTCCGCCGGGGGCTTTTTGTGCCGTTCGCGCGCGTCAAGCGGAGCGCAAGACTGGGGAACGCGCAACATCAAAAGGCGGCGGCCAGGTCGTCGCGGAGATCTGCGAAGGCTTCGAGGCCCACGGCCAGCCGGATGAGGCCGTCGGCGATGCCCACCGCCTTGCGGGCCGCCGGGTCGTAGGAGCCGTGCGACATGAGCGCGGGGATCTCGATCAGGCTCTCCACGGCGCCGAGGCTGACCGCCAACTGGAAGAGCCGGGTCGATTCCACGACGCGGCGGGCCTGCTCCACGCCGCCGTCGATCTCGAAGCTGACGATCGTGCCGAAGCCGCCGCGCATCTGCCGCACCGCCAGGGCGTGGCCGGGGTGACGGGCGAGGCCGGGATAGAGGACACGGCGGACCTGCGGCTGCAGCGCCAGCCACTCGGCGAGTTGCAACGCGGTGGCCGACTGGGCCTGCACCCGCAGTTCGAGCGTCTTCAGGCCTCGTGAGCAGAGGAAGGACTCCAGCGGCCCCATCACGGCGCCGGTGGCGTTTTGCAGCCAATGGAGCCGGGTGCCGAGCTCCGCATCGCGGACGACGAGCGCTCCGCCGAGGAGGTCGCTGTGGCCGCCGATCGACTTCGTGGCCGAGTGCATCACGATGTCGGCCCCGTGCTCGAGCGGCCGCGTGAGGGCGGGCGTGGCGAGCGTGGCGTCGCAGGCGAGCAAGGCTCCGGCGGCGTGGGCGATGTCCGTGCAGGCGGCGATGTCGGTGATCGAGAGCAGCGGGTTCCCCGGGGACTCGATCCACACGAGCTTCGTGCCGGGCACGACGGCCGCCGCGACGGCCGCGGTGTCGGACGTGTCGACGGCGGTGACCACGATGCCCTGCGCGGCGAGCACGCGATTGAACAGCCGCCAGGTGCCGCCGTAGATGTCGGTGCCGGTGACGATCCGGTCACCGGGGACGAGCAACTGCGTGACGCAGTGCGTGGCGGCCATGCCCGAGGCGAAGGCCAACGCCCGCACGCCGCCGTCGAGGTCGGCAAGCGTCCGCTCGAAGGCGTGCCGCGTGGGGCTGCCGGTGCGGGCGTAGTCGTAGGCCGTCGACATCGAGGCGTCGGGCTGGACGAACGTGCTGGCGACGTGGATCGGCGGCACGACGGCGCCCGTCGCGGGGTCGCGGTCCTGGCCGACGTGGATCGCCCGGGTGCGGAACTGCATGTGTGGCTCCTCAACGTGGCTGATGTGACACACCGTAGCATGACGGCATGATGGATGCGGCATCATGTCGCAGTTCGCTTGGCGGGCCGCCGCCCGCACGCAGCCCACCCGGCCCTCCCGGCCTGGCGCTCACACTCCTGCGATGCGGGCTTGAACCGGGTCAACACGTGCCGTCATCCGGCATGGACGGCGGGGTGGTTTTCGTGCCCGGAGTCCCCGGGTTGCCACCCGGG
>CAZJHQ010000128.1:0-1502 GCA_964545915.1 uncultured Candidatus Kuenenia sp.
CAACGCCAAGGGTTGCCCGGACCGGCCGGGCACGCTCACTTGCTCGTGAGCGTGCCCTTCGTACTCGGGATGCCGGGCTGGCGGGGGTCGGGCTCGACGGCGACGCGGAGGGCGCGGGCCGCGGCCTTGAAGACCGCCTCGGCGATGTGATGGCCGTTGCGGCCGTGGTGCAACACGGCGTGGAAGTTCATGCCCGCCGTGGCGGCCACGCTCTCCCAAAACACCTCCACGAGCTGGGCGTCGAACGCGCCGATCGTCGGCACCGGGAAGTCCACGGCGAACACGCACGCGGCGCGGCCGCCGAGGTCGACGGCCACGGTCGCCAACGCCTCGTCCATCGGAATGATCGCGTGGCCATAGCGGCGGATGCCGCGCCGGTCCCCGAGGCACTCGACCAGCGCGGTGCCCAGGGCCCGGCCCACGTCCTCCACCGTGTGGTGACCATCCACGTGCAGGTCGCCCGTGCAGGCCACCTTCAGGTCGCAGAGCGAGTGCCCGGCGAGCAGCGTGAGCATGTGGTCGAAGAAGCCGAGCCCGGTGCGAATCTCGGCGGCGCCGATGCCGTCGAGGTCGAGCGTGAGGCGGATGTCGGTTTCTGCGGTCTTGCGGGAGACGGTGGCGGCACGAGGCATGGGATGGACCGGCGGGAAACGAGGAATGGGATCTGGTCAGAGGGAACGCGTGCGGGCGAGGAAGGCGTCGATCTCCGCGTCGGTGCCGACCGACACGCGGAGGCCGTCGCCCCAGCCGGCGTAGTGCATGTAGCGAATGAGGATGCCCGCGGCCTTGAGGGCCTCGTAGATGGGCCGGTGCGGCCGCTCGGGGTGCGTGCACCACACGAAGTTCGCCTGGCTTTCCAGGGCGTCATATCCGAGCCGCCGCAACTCGTCGGTCAGCCGGCGACGGGTGGCGATGATCTTCGCCCGATTCTCCGCCAGCCAGGCCTGATCGTCGATGGCCGCGGTGGCCGCGGCGATCGACAGGGCGTCGCAGTTGTACGAGTCCTTGACCTTGAGCAGCTGCTCGATCACCGCCGGCTGGGCGACGGCGAACCCGAACCGCAGGCCGGCCAGCGCATAAGACTTGCTGAACGACCGCGTGACGATCACCCGCTCGCTCGCGCGGACGAGATCGAGACAGTTCGTGTCGGCGAAGTCGCCGTAGGCCTCGTCCACGACGAGGGCGCAGGGCAGCCGAGCGGCGAGATCACGCACGCGATCTGGTGCCAGCAGGGTGCCCGACGGGCTGTTGGGATTGGCGATGATCGCCAGCCGGACGTCGGCGGCGGCCGCGGCGAAGCCGTCGTCGAGCGACCAGTCGCGGGCGTAGTGGAACTCGTCGCACCCCGCCCCTTGGAGGCCGGCGAGAGTGCGATAGAGGATGTAGCTCGGGTAGGGCATCCGCAGCCGCTCCCCCGCCCCGACGAAGGTGCGGACGAGGATCGTGAGCAGATCGTCGCTGCCGTTGCCGCAGATGATCCAGTCGGGATCGACGCCGAGCAC